>JANNNX010000026.1:0-28600 GCA_031398745.1 Actinomycetes bacterium | reverse complement strand
CGTCACCGGGCAGGCCGCCCCCGGTGAGCACGATGGTCGGCGCCAGCCCCTCGCGGTACAGCTCGTAGGCGTGGTCGAGCCGACCCCGCAGCACGCCCGACGGCGTCCCCGAGTACTGGGCGGCGCCGAGGACCACGATGGCGTCGGCGGCCCGGGCGTGGTCCTGACGGCTGGCCCACCACACCTGGGCGAAGGTCACCGACCCGTACAGCAGGACCGCCAGCACCGCCAGCTTGGCCAGTCGGCGTGGCCACCGGAGGAGGAACACGCGCCGAGTCAGCCGAGCCGGGCCCGGGCCGCCTGCAGGCGACGGAGCGTGACCTCGCGGCCCAGGACCTCGAGCGACTCGAACAGGGGCGGCCCCACCGACCGGCCGGTGACCGCCACCCGGACGGGCGCCTGAGCCCGTTTGAGGTTCAGATCGAGGGACTCCCCTACCGCCACCAGGGCCTCCTTGAGAGTGGCGGCCTGCCAGTCGTCGAGGGCCTGGTAGGCGTCGGCCGCTCGCTCCAAGACGCTGGCCGCGGCGGGGATGGCCATGGCCTTGTCCCACGACGCCGGGTCGATGACCGGCTCGGCGTCGATGAAGTCGACCATGGGCGCGACCTCGGCCAGGGTGACCACCCGCTCCTGGACCAACGGCACCAGCCGTGGGTCGAGCGGCCCTGACAGCCACGGACCAGCGGCCAGGGCGAAGTCGTCGGGGGCCATGGCTCGGATGGTGTCGCCGTTGAATGCCCGGAGCTTGGCCAGGTCGAAGAACGCGGGCGAGGAGTTCACGTCGGTCAAGCGGAACTCCCGCACCAGCTCGTCGACCGACAGACGCTCTCGTCCGTCGGTCGGCGCCCACCCGAGGAGCGCCAGGTAGTTGACCATCACCTCGGGGAGGAAGCCCTCGGCCCGGAACTCCTCGACCGCCACCGAGTCGCGGCGCTTCGACAGCTTCTGGCGCTTCTCGTTGACCAGCATCGGCAGGTGGGCGAACACCGGCAGCTCGCCGCCGCCCAACGCCTCCCACAGCAGCAGGTACTTCGGCGTGGTCGGCAGGTGGTCTTCGCCCCGGACCACGTGGGTGATGGCCATGTCGATGTCATCGACCACGTTGGCCAGCACGAACATGGCCTTGCCGGTCGAGCGCACGATGATCGGGTCGTCGATGACGGCATTGTCGAACGTCGGCTCGCCCCGGATCAGGTCGTGCACGACCGTCGCGCCCGAGGTCGGCGTAGCGAAGCGCATCGCTCGACCCTCGCCCGGGCCCAGACCCCGGTCGCGGCAGAACCCGTCGTAGCCCGGGGGGCGACCGGCGGCATGGGCCCGCTGGTCGATGGCGTCTCGGGTGCAATCGCACCAGTACGTGCGGCCGGCCGCCTCGAGGGTGGCGGCCGCCTCGGCGTGGCGGGCGGCGCGGGTCGACTGGCGGACCGGTTCGCCGTCCCAGTCGAGGCCGAGCCACCGCAGCGCCTCGAAGATGCCCTCCACCCACTCCTCCCGGTCCCGCGCCTCGTCGGTGTCCTCGATGCGCAGGAGCAGCTCGCCGCCCTGCTGGCGAGCGAAGAGCCAGTTGTAGAGGGCGGCCCGAGCCGAGCCGACGTGGAGGAAGCCGGTCGGTGAGGGCGCGAAGCGCAGCCGGGGCCCGGTCACCGGGGGCCGGCCTGTGCCCAGGCCCGGGCCATGGCCAGGCGCTCGGGGATCGGCGGGTGGGTCGCCGTCGCCCGCTTCCACCACGACGGGTCGATGTCGGCCTTGTTCACCTCGGCCAGCCGGCGGAACACGTCGGAGAAGGCCTCGGGCGCGGCCAGCACCTCGAGGGCGTAGAGATCGGCCTGGCGCTCGTCAGCCCGGGACAGGTACGACGACCCCAGCTGGAGGAGGACGTAGCCGAGCGGGAACACGGCCATGAACAGGGGCAAGGCCGCGGGTTCACGCACCGAGTCGACCCCGGCCAGTGAGAGGAGCCCGTCCCAACGCAGGACCAGCCAGGTGAGGACGAACAGGCCGAGCTCGGCGGTGATGAGCACCGGGAGCTTGCGGCGGAGGTGGGCGAAGCGCCAGTGCCCGAGCTCGTGGGCCACCACCTGCTCGACGGTCGCCACCGGCCAGTCGAGGAGGGTGTCGAAGACCACCACCCGCCGGGTTCGGCCGAGGCCGGCGACATACGCGTTGCCGGCGTTCGACCGGCGGCTGGCGTCGGCCACCAGGACCCCGGAGATGGGGAGGTCGGTCCGGCGGGCCACGGCCAGGATGCGGTCAGCCAGCTCGCCCCCCTCCAGCGGCGTGAACTTGTTGAACACGGGAGCGATGACCACTGGCCAGAGGAGGCCGAGGAGCACGGTGAAGGTGGCGAAGAGCACCCAGCCGAAGAGCCACCACAGGTCGGTGGCCCGGATCACGGCCCACAGCGGCACCAGCAGCACCAGGTTGATGACCAGGCCGACGGCCAGCTCCCTTACCAGGTCGACGAGGAAGCCTCGGCCGGTCTGGTTCGACAGCCCCCAACGCCGGTCGTAGGAGAGCTGGCGCCAGAGGTCGAAGGGGATGGTCACCACCAGGGTGCTGAGCTCGAGGGCGATGGCGACCGCCACCAGCTGCACGATCCAGCTGGTCACGTCGAGAGCGTCGACCAGGCGCGGCGCCAGCTGACCGACGATCCAGGCCACCAGCACCGCCCCGCTGGCCAGGCTGCGGGCCATGCGCCAGCGGTCGGCCGGGCGGTTGTAGGCCCGGGCCTGGGCCAACTCGTCGGCGTCGAACCAGTCGGCCGCTCGCGCCGGCCAGCGGCGCCAATGGGTGAGCATCGCCGTCGGGGTCGCCATGCGGGCGCCGACGCTACCGGCCGAGCAGCGAGCGCCAGTCGGCGCCGGCCAGGCGCCGCACCTCGTCCGGCGTCAGGCGCAGGGTGGCCACCGGCACCGACTCCACCAACGTCCGGCGATCCCAGTAGTGGTGCGACGCACCGGCGAAGCGAGCCCGGCGCTCGGCCACCAGGTCGTCGGGGGCGTCAGCGACGAGGAAGCCCCACAGGGTCAGCGCCAGGTCGAGGTCGTGGATCACCGGCGCCCGACCGAACAGCGACGCCCGGACGGTGGCCACCGCGACGGCCCCGGCCAGGACGTCGGCGGCGTGCTCACCCTCGACCAGGTGCAGCCGGTCGCGAAACCGCTGGGCCAGCAGCAGGGCGTAGCCCTGATCCGGCCCCGGCGATCCCATCCCCGACCGGCGGGGGTCGGCGGCTGACGGTTCGGCCGGTCGACCCGGTCGGGGGACTTCGACCGCCGGCGGGAGGGCCAGGCCGGTGTGACGGGGATCGTCGAGGACGGGGACGTGCTCGGGCGCGGCCATCGGGTCAGGATCGCACGCCGCTCAGCGACGGGGCGAGGCGTGCAGGAGTCCGAAGACCAACGAGTCGCACAGTGCCTGCCACGACGCCTCGATGAGGTTCTCCGACACCCCGATGGTCGTCCAGGTCCGCTCGCCGTCGGTCGAGTCGATGAGCACCCGGGTCACCGCCCCCGTCCCGGCGGCGCCGGTGTCGAGCACGCGAACCTTGTAGTCGACCAGGTGCAGAGAGGCCAGCTGCGGGTGGCGGGAGCCGATGGCGCCCCGCACCGCGGCATCGAGAGCGTTGACCGGGCCGTTGCCCTCGGCGGTCGAGATCAGCCGCTCGCCGTCGACCACCAGCCGCACGGTGGCCTCCGACAGGTAGGTCCCGTCAGGCCGGTGCTCGACCGAGGCCTTGAACGACTCGACCTCGAAGTACGACTGCTCCCAGCCCGCGGCCCGGCGCATGAGGAGCTCGAGCGAGCCGTCGGCCACCTCGAAGTGGTAGCCACGGTTCTCCAGGTCCTTGAGCTGCTCGAGGACCGACGTCACCACCTCGTCGCTCAGGTCGATCCCCACCTCCTTGGCCTTCAGCTGGACCGACGCCCGACCGGCGTACTCCGACACCGGCATCCGGGTGTGGTTGCCGACCACGGTGGGGTCGACGTGCTCGTAGACGTCGCTGCCCCCCCGGGCGATGGCCGAGGTGTGCAACCCCGCCTTGTGGGCGAAGGCGGATGCCCCGACGTAGGGGGCGTGCGCCGACAGCGGCATGTTGACCAGCTCGGCGATGTGGTGGCTGACCTCGGTCAGCCGCTCGAGCCGGCCCTCGGGCAGGGTCCGGATGCCCATCTTGAGGGTGAGGTCGGGGACCAGCTGGGTGATGTCGCAGTTGCCGGTGCGCTCGCCGTAACCGTTCATGGTGACCTGCACGTGGTTCGATCCCCCGAGCACCGCAGCGATGGCGTTGGGCACCGCGCAGCCGGTGTCGTTCTGGGTGTGGATGCCGATCGACAGCGGGGCGAACCGGTCGACCACGGCAGCCACGATCGGCTCGACCTCGTGCGGAAGGCACCCGCCGTTGGTGTCGCACAGGACCAGGCAGGCGGCCCCGGCATCGGCCGCCGCGTCGAGCACCTGGAGGGCGAAGTCGGGGTTGCGCTTGTACCCGTCGAAGAAGTGCTCGGCGTCGAGGAACACGGTGAGGCCGGCGTCGACCAGGAACCGCACCGAGTCGGCCACCATGGCCACACCCTCGTCCAGGGTGGTGCGCAGCGCCTCGGTCACGTGGTGGTCCCAGCTCTTGCCCACGATGCACACCGTCGAGGTGTTGGCCGCCACCAGGTTGGCCAGCACCGGATCGTCCTCGGCCCGGGTCCCGGCCCGACGGGTCGACCCGAAGGCGACCAGGGTGGCGGTCTCGAGGTGGAGCTCCTCGGGGGCCCGGGCGAAGAACTCGGTGTCCTTGGGGTTGGCCCCCGGCCAGCCGCCCTCGATGTAGTCGACGCCGAGGTGGTCGAGCTGCTCGGCCACCCGCAGCTTGTCCTCCACGGTCAGCGAGATGCCCTCGAGCTGGCTGCCGTCGCGCAGGGTGGTGTCGAAGACCTCGACCTCGTCGGGGACCCGGGAGCGGCCCCCCGTGTCATGAGACATGTTCGTTCCAGTCCTTGTAGCGGTCGATCTCGCCCCGGCAGGCGGCGGAGATCGTCTCCTGCATCTGGCGGGTGATGGGTCCTGGCTCCCCGAGGCCCCGCTCGTCGACCGAGCGGATCGGCACCACCTCGGCCGCGGTGCCCGACAGGAACGCCTCGTCGGCCGTGTAGAGGTCGGAGCGCAGGATGTTGTCGAAGCGGCACTCGATCCCGAGGTCTCGGGCCACGGTGAGGATCGAGTCCTGGGTGATGCCCTGGAGGGCGCCGGCCGAGACCGGCGGGGTCACGATGGTCCCGTCGACCACGATGAAGATGTTCTCGCCCGTGCACTCCGACACGTAGCCCTGGGGCGAGAGCAGGATCGCCTCGTCGTAGCCGGCCCTGACCGCCTCGACCTTGGCCAGGATCGAGTTGATGTACATACCCGTGCCCTTGGCCGCCGGCGGGATGGTGTTGGGGCTGTGGCGCTGCCAGCTCGAGATCTTCATGCGCACCCCGTGGGCCACGCTGTCCTCGCCCAGGTAGAGCCCCCAGGGCCAGGCCGCGATGGCCGTGTCGACCTGGAGCCCGATCGGGTTGAGGCCCATCTCGCCGTAGCCGATGTAGACGATCGGACGGATGTAGCACCCCCCCATCTGGTTGACCCGCAACAGCTCCTTGGTGGCGTCGACCAGCTGGCCGGCGTCATACGGCATCGGGAGATCGAAGATCTTGGCCGAGCGCTCGAGGCGGCGCATGTGGTCGGTGAGGCGGAACACGGCGGTGCCCTGCGACGTCTCGTAGGCCCGGATCCCCTCGAACACACCCAGCCCGTAGTGCAGCGAGTGGGTGAGGACGTGGACAGTGGCCGCGTCCCAGTCGACCAACTCGCCGTTCATCCAGATCTTGTCGCTCTTCTCGATGGGCATCGTTCAGACCCTTTCTGCGACGGTGTCGCCGATCTCGACCGTCGAACCGGTCACGTCCTTGGAAGCGGCCACGGCCTTGCGGATCCGGGCGGCGGCGTCGGCCTCGCCGAGGTACTCCACCATGAGCGCCGCGGACAGGATGGCGGCGATCGGGTTGGCCGTCCCGGTGCCGGCGATGTCGGGCGCCGAGCCGTGAACCGGCTCGAACATGGACGGCCCGGTCCGAGCCGGGTTGAGGTTGGCCGAGCTGGCGAACCCGATGCCCCCGGTCACCGCGCCCGCCAGGTCGGTGAGGATGTCGCCGAAGAGGTTGTCGGTCACGATCACGTCGAAACGTCCCGGGTCCTGGACCAGGTGGATGCAGGTCGCGTCGATGTGCTGGTAGGCCGTATCGATCCCGGGGTGCTCGACCCCGACCTCGTCGAAGGTCCGCTGCCAGAGGTCTCCCGAGAACTGGAGCACGTTGGTCTTGTGGACCAGCGTGAGGTGGTGGCGGTCACGCTGGGCGGCCAGGTCGTAGGCGAAGCGCACAACCCGGTCGACGCCGTGTCGGGTGTTGACCGAGCCCTGAGTGGCGATCTCCTCGGGGGTGCCCTTGCGCAGGAACCCGCCCTCGCCGGCGTAGGTGCCCTCGGTGTTCTCCCGGATCACCACGAAGTCGACCTCACGGGGCTCCTGCTGGGGGGGCCGGGCCGGGCCCGAGAACGGGCGGAGGTTGATGTAGAGGTCGAGCTCGAAGCGCAGCTTGAGCAGCAGGCCCCGCTCGAGGATGCCGGGCGGCGTCTCGGGGGTACCGATCGCCCCGAGGAGGAGGGCGTCGAGGCCCCGCCACTCCTCGAGCACCGAGTCGGGGAGGATCTCGCCGGTGGCCAGGTAGTGCTTTCCACCGAGGTCGTAGTCGACGGTGTCGAGGGCGACGCCGGAGGCGGCCACCACCTTCAGGGCCTCGGCCGTGACCTCCGGGCCGATGCCGTCTCCACCGATGATCCCGACCCGGTGGGCCATGGGGTGCTCCTTGACGAGAGAAGGTCCCTGACAAGCGAAAGACCGCCCCTCGGGGCGGTCGGAAGCGCACGTCGGGGACGACGTGCGCTAGGTGATGATGTACACGAAGGCGTTGCGGGCGTGCATCATGGGCAAGTGTAGGCCACCCCCGCCGCGCTCGGACGGGTGAGGGGTGGCAGCATCGGGACGTGGCCGAATCCGACGACGGCACCCGGGCCGACGACTGGCCCGGGTCACGGCCCCTCCTGGCCGACGACACCGTGGCCGGGCGCCTCGGGATAGAGCTGGTCGAGATCGACGACGAGCACCTCGTGCTGGCGATGCTCGTGCGGGCCGACATGGCCAACGTCCATGGCTTCCTCCACGGTGGGCTGCTGATGTTCCTCGTCGACACCGTCCAGGGGGTGTTGGCCAACGACCGCCAGCCCATGGTCACGGCGTCGGCGTCGATCGAGTTCCTGCGCCCAGCGGTGGTGGGGACTGTCCTCACGGCCGTGGCCCGCCGGCGCCACGACGGGCGGACATCGAGCGTGTTCGCCGTCGAGGTCACCGATGGCGACGGCCGGCTGGTGGCGGTGGCCCAGAGCCGGTGCTTGCGACTGGGCGGGCCGGAGCGCCCGGACCCCACGCCCCGGGGCCCGAGTCCGAGCTGAGCTCCAGGCGCCCGGACGTGGGCTTCGAGCCTCGCGGGGTCGAGCTGCCCGCGCCGGGGCGACGTCGCCTGTAGGGTCCCCCGGCGTCGATAGTAGACATCCGCAACTAGTTTTGGGGGCAGACGATGGGATCGAGCGAAGTGGGTTTCTCCGCGGGGATCACCCGCCGACGATTTGGTCAGCTCGGCGTCGGTGCCGCCGCGGCCGCAACCGCGGGTGTGCTCCTCGCGAGCTGCTCCGACGACGACAGCAGCAGTGGCAACAGCACGACGAGCGTGGCCGACAGTGCCGTCGCCGCCACCCAGGAGCCGGGACCGGTCTGGACCCCCGTGCCGGTCCCGACCCAGGTCGAGGTCACCGAAGGCATGGTCGACGTGGGTGGGGCGCAGCTCTACTACTGGGACACCGGTGGCACCGGGCATCCGATCGTCTTGCTCCACGCCGCGTCCCAGAGCGCGGCGGCCTGGGGCTACCAGCAGCCCGTCCTGGCCGACGCCGGGCACCGGGTCATCGCCTACTCCCGACGGGGCTACTTTCGCTCGGAGACGACGGACCCGGCGAACACGGGGACTGCGGTCGCCGACCTCGGCGCGTTGATCGAACACCTGGGGCTCGACACGGTCGATCTCCTGGGCACTGCGGCGGGGGGATCCACCGTCGTGGACTACGTGCTCGACCAACCCGACAATGTCCGGTCGGTCGCCTTCATCTCGTCGTTGATGGGCATCAGCGAACCCGACTACACCGAGGCCACCGGTCGCCTGCTGCCCGCGGGTTTCATGGACCTGCCTGCGGCCTTCCTGGAACTATCCCCCTCCTACCGGGCCGGTAACCCCGACGGCGTAGCCGAGTGGACTGCGCTGCACGACGCCGCCATCCCCGGCGAGCGGGTCCTCCAGGGTCGAGCAGCCCAGGTCACCTGGGATCGGCTGGAGACCATCGACACTCCCACCCTGCTGATGACCGGCGACTCCGACCTCTACACCCCGCCGTCGATCATCCGGCTCCAGGCCCAGCACCTGTCCGGCGCCCAGGTCCACGTCATCGACGAGGCCGGCCACAGTCCCCACTGGGAGCAGCCCGAGGTCTTCAACGACCTCCTCCTGGCCTTCTTGGGCGAGCTCGGGGAGGAATAGCCGGGGGCCCGGACCGGTCGAGCTGAGGCGTCAGCCGGTGGCCTCCCGGTGGGCGGGATCGCGCACCCAGGCCAGCGCCTCGACGAAGGCCTCGACCGGCTGGGCCCCCGACAGCTCGGCTCGACCATCGAACACGAAGTGGGGCACCCCCCGAACTCCGAGGCGGCGCCCGAGCTGGAGGTCGGCGTCGACTTGGCCCTCACCCCCGTCATGGGCGAGCCACGACGCCAGCTCGTCGGGATCGACCCCGACGGCCGAGAGCAGGTCGGCCACCACCTCGATCTCGCCGATGTCTCGACCGTCGGTGAAGTAGCCGGCCATCAGCTGACCGGTGGCCTCGGTGCCCAGGCCACCGGTCGCCGCGAAGGCGACCGCCCGGTGGGCCAGGCGGGTGTTGACCATCCGCTCCTGGCGGTCGAATCGCAGGTCGAGTCCGGCCGCCGCCGCGACCTCGGTGACCCGGGCCTGCAGTTGGCGGTGCTGGTCGGGGTCGGCGCCCCGGGCCTGGAAGTACTCGGCCAGGCCCACGCCGCCGGAAGGGGTGTCAGGGGCGAGCTGGTAGGCGCGCCAGTGCAGCTGGACCGGAGGCGCCACCAGGTCTGGTGACTCGGCCTCCAGAGCCCGCAGCAGGTTGGCCCTCCCGATGTAGCACCAGGGGCACACCAGGTCGGAGAACACGTCGATGGTGACCAGGCCGGTCACGGTCTCGCCCATGGCCTGGAGGGTACGGGTCCTCCCCGTTCCGTCGCTCGCTCGACCGGCGGGTCGCGGTCCGTGCCATCCTCGGGGACGACGATCGGAGGGGAGCGTCCAGCGATGACCTTCGTGCGAGCCGCCGTGGTCCACGAACCCCAGGGGCCGTTCCGGATCGAGGAGTTGCGCCTCGACGACCCTCGACCCGACGAGGTGGTGGTGCGGGTGGTGGCCACCGGCATCTGCCATACCGACCTCAACGTGCGGGCCGGGGCCATGCCCTATCCGCTGCCGGCGGTGCTCGGCCACGAAGGGGCCGGGGTGATCGAGGCGATCGGTGACGACGTGCACGATCTGGCCCCCGGCGACCGGGTGGTGGTCAGCTTCGCCTGGTGCGGCCGCTGCCGACGGTGCCGAGCCGGTCGACCCGGCTACTGCGACCACTTCCGCCAGCTCAACCTACGGGGCGGGTCCCGGCTCGACGGGAGCCCCACCCTGTGGCGGGGCGACCAGCCGGTGGCCGGCCACTTCTTCGGCCAGTCGTCGATGGCCAGCCACCTGCTGACTTCGGCCCGGTCGGTGATCCCGGTGCCGGACGGCATCGACCTGACTCTCGTCGGACCACTGGCCTGTGGCATCCAGACCGGCGCCGGAGGCGTGCTGCACGTGCTCGCGCCCGAGCCGGGGGCGACCGTGATCGTCTACGGCGCCGGTGCGGTGGGTCTCAGTGCGGTCATGGCCGCCACCCTCACCGCCGCCGGTCGCATCATCGCCGTAGATCGGGTGCCCGAACGGCTCACCCTGGCCACCGAGCTGGGCGCCACCGACGTGATCGACGCCTCTCAGCACGACGTGGCCGCCGCCGTGCTCGACCTCACCGGCGGGCGGGGCACCGACGGAGCGATCGACACCACCGGCGACGTGGCCGTCCTGCACGACGCGATCAGCCTCCTCGACACCAACGGCACCTGCGTGGTGATCGGGGCGGCACCCTTCGGTGCCGAGCTGCGGGCCAACGTCCTCGACCTGATCGACGGCGGCCGACACGTGGTCGGAACGGTGATGGGTGACAGCAACCCCGCCGAGCTCATCCCCGCCCTGCTCCAGCTGCACCTGCAGGGGCGCTTCCCCTTCGACCGGCTGGTGCGCACGTTCCACTTCGACGACATCGACGAGGCCGTCGCCGGCGCCGAGGCCGGCACCGCGGTCAAGCCGGTGCTGGTCCTCTGAGCCGGTCCGCCGGCCCCGGTAGCCTTTCCGGATGGCAGAGACCAGCGAGCTGTCCCGCGTCGCGTACGACCGGCTGAAGGCCGAGCTCGAGGAGCTGACGACCTTCGGTCGCATCGACATCGCCCAGAAGATTGAGGCCGCCCGAGCGCTCGGCGACCTGTCGGAGAACGGCGACTACCACGCCGCCAAGGACCAGCAGGGCCAGATGGAGGCCAGGATCCGCCACCTCACGGCGCTGGTCGAAGATGCGGTGATCGTCGACGGACCCACCTCCGTCGAGGCGGTCGGGGTGGGTTCGGTGGTCGCCATCCGCTTCGAGGGTGACGACCAGGAGGAGCGCTACCTGGTCGGCTCCATCGAGGAGCGCCACCATGCGGAGGTCGAGGTGGTGTCGCCCGGCTCACCGCTGGGTGCCGCTCTGCTCGGTGCGGCGGTCGGCGAACAGCGCACGTACGAGGTCAACGGCAATCCCCTCACCGTCGAGATCGTGGCCATCGGCATCGCTCCCTGACCGCGTGCCACTCCCCCCGCACCGGGGTCACCAGCGGTTGCCAGGCAACCACCGGCGACCCCGGAAGCGGGGGGGGACCTCAGCCGGCGGAGGCGATCCCGACCACCGGCTCGTTGAGGGTCAGCGAGCCCGTGGAACCGTGGAACGAGCTGCCGTAGGCGAAGACGCCGCCGTCAGCCGCCACCAGCCAGTACCCGGAGCCGTCGGTGTCGGCCGCGATCCCGACCATCGGCGAGTTGAGGGGCAGTGCCTCGGCCGACCCCGCGTCACTGGCCAGAGGTCCGTAGCTCAGCACGTCGCCATCCAGGGTCACCAGGTGGTAGCCGCCCCCGAACGGGGCCCCGGTGGCGCCGATGACCGCGTCCGAGAGGGCGACGGACCCGGCGTCGCCGTGGTCCACCGCGTCGCCGAAGGCGAAGACGTCGCCGTCGGCATCGACCAGCCAGTAGCCCCGGCCGGTGGCGGTCGCCACCAGCGAGACGACCAGGTCGACCGCAACGTTGCCCGAAACTGACCCGTAGAAGGCGGCGTCACCGTAGGAGAACACCCCGCCGTCGGTCGCGACCAGCCAGTAGCCGTTGCCGCTGGGGGTGGGGGCCATGGCCACCACCGGCTCGTTCAGCGGCAGGGCGCCCGCCGAACCGAAGAATCCGGCATCGCCGTAGGCGAACACGCCGCCGTCCAGAGCCACCTGCCAGTAGCCGTTGGTGCTGGGGGTGGCGACCATCCCCACGACCTCGGCGTTGAGGGGAAGGTTGGCCGCCGACCCGAAGAACTGGGCACTGCCATAGGAGAAGACGCCGCCATCGGCCGCCACCAACCAATAGCCGTCGCCGGTGCCGGCGCCGACCCCGAGGGCCAGCCCGACGATGGCCCCGCCGGTCTCGGGCAGGTTCCCCACCAGCGACGCTGCCCCGGTGGCCAGGTCGATGCGGTAGAGCCGCTCCATCCCGCCCACGGTCAGCGCCGCTACCGCGTCACCGCCGGGCTCCAGGTCGAAGCCGGCCACCGCAGTGGTGTCGACCCCGAGCGGGCCGACGGTGTTGAGCGTCCCGTCGTTGGGCGGGGACTGGGTGGCCAGTACGTCGAGTCCGCTGTCGATGTCATAGAGCACGGTGCTGGTCGCTCCGACCACGCTGTTGGTGTAGCCGGACGCCACCACCGACGGGGTGGCTGCGGTGTTGACGTCACCCAGGGCATAGGCCAGCGCGGTGTCGGATGCCACGGTGGCCCCGGTGACCGGGTTCAGCCGCAAGTTCTGACCGGTGTCGCTCGTGACCCGGATCCGGTCGACCGTCGGGTTGAAGTCGAAGCCGAACGACGTGCCGCTCAGGGCCGGCGTAAACGGCCCGGAGCCGACCGCGGTGGCCACCCCCGAGAGCCCGATGCGGTAGAGGCGGCTGCTCGAGCCCAGCCCGTAGAGGTCACCGGTGGCCGGACGGGTATCGATCCCGAGGATCGTTTCGCCGACCGCCAGCCCGGTGATGGGGACCTGGGAGATCACTGTGCCTGGGGTTCCCGCCGATACGACCACCAGGTCGTTGTCGGCGTCCACCAGCAGGATCGGGCTCCCCGAGCCGACCGCCGCGGCCTCGGTCTCGGCGGCGGTGGCCGGGTGGATGGAGGCACCCACTAAGGCCGTCAAGGCCAGAAGGACACCGAGGGTTCGTGTGGCTGCTCTCATTGGCGCGCGCCTTTCGTCTGAGACGTTCCGGTCGGGGGGTCTCCGGAGTGACCTGAGGGAACGGTTGACATCTGGTCGAGATTTCAGACATCGGGGAGCGGCGCAGGCCCCACGTAGCATCGACGCCGTGCCGAATACCCTCTCCGAGAAGATCTGGGACCGCCACGTCGTCCACGCCGCCGACGACGAGCCCGACCTCCTCTACATCGACCTGCACCTCGTCCACGAGGTGACGTCGCCCCAGGCCTTCGACGGGCTGCGCCTGGCCGGCCGCCCGGTCCGCCGCCCTGACCTGACGGTGGCGACCATGGACCACAACGTGCCCACCACCCACATCGACCAGCCCGTGGCCGACCCCATCTCGGCCCGACAGATGGACGTCCTCACCGCCAACTGCAGCGAGTTCGGCATCCGCCTGTTCCCCATGGGCGACCCCGGGCAAGGCATCGTCCACGTCATAGGCCCCGAGCAGGGGCTCACCCAGCCGGGCATGACCATCGTGTGCGGCGACTCCCACACCTCGACCCACGGGGCCTTCGGAGCCCTGGCCTTCGGCATCGGCAGCTCCGAGGTCGAGCACGTGCTGGCCACCCAGACCCTGCCCCAGGTGCGGCCCGGGACCATGGCCGTGACCGTCGAGGGCGAGCTGGCCGCCGGCGTCACGGCCAAGGACGTGATCCTGGCCATCATCGGCCGCATCGGCACCGGGGGCGGCGTGGGCTCGGTGGTCGAGTACCGGGGGTCGGTCATCCGAGCGCTCTCGATGGAGGGGCGGATGACGGTGTGCAACATGTCGATCGAGGCCGGGGCCCGGGCCGGGATGATCGCCCCCGACGACACCACCTTCGCCTACCTCGAGGGGCGCCCGCACGCCCCCCGGGGAGCCGACTGGGAGCGGGCGCTCGACGACTGGCGCTCGCTGGCCACCGACCCCGACGCCACCTTCGACAAGGAGGTGGTGCTCGACGGCTCGGCCCTGCTCCCCCACGTCACGTGGGGCACCAACCCGGGTCAGGTCGTCACCATCGACGACGTGGTCCCCGATCCCGACAGCTTCGCCGACCCGGCCAGCCGGGAGGCGGCCCGGCGGGCACTGGCCTACATGGGCCTCGAGGCCGGCACCCCGATGCGTGAGGTGGCCCCCGACACCGTCTTCATCGGGAGCTGCACCAACAGCCGCATCGAAGACCTGCGGGCGGCCGCGGCAGTGCTCGACGGGCGCCACGTCCGCTCGGGGCTGCGGGCCCTGGTCGTGCCCGGGTCGATGGCTGTCAAGGCCGCAGCCGAGGCCGAGGGCCTCGACCGGGTGTTCACCGCCGCGGGATTCGAGTGGCGGGAGGCGGGCTGTTCGATGTGCCTGGCCATGAACCCCGACAAGCTGGCCCCGGGTGAGCGTTGCGCCTCGACCTCCAACCGCAACTTCGAGGGCCGTCAGGGCCGGGGCGGGCGCACCCACCTGGTGTCGCCCGAGGTGGCCGCCGCCACCGCGGTGGCCGGCACCTTCGCCACCCCTGCAGACCTCGACTGACGAAGGGCCCGACCCGTGGAACCGATCAACATCATCACCGGCCGGGCCGTACCCCTCGACCGCTCCGACGTCGACACCGACCAGATCATCCCCGCCGAGTGGCTCAAGCGGGTCGAGCGCAGCGGCTTCGGGGCCGGACTGTTCTCGTCGTGGCGGGAGTCGGACCCCGACTTCCCGCTCAACCGAGCCGAGCACGCCGGGGCCACCATCCTCGTCGCCGGACCCAACTTCGGCACCGGCTCGTCCCGGGAGCACGCGGTGTGGGCCCTCACCGACTGGGGTTTTCGAGCGGTGATCTCGGCTCGCTTCGGTGACATCTTCCGCAACAACTCGACCAAGGCCGGGCTGGTGCCGGTGGTGGTGGAGCCCGAGGTCGCCGACGCCCTGCTCCGGGCGGTCGAGGCCGACCCCAGCCTCGAGATCACCATCGACGTCGAGCGCCGCACGGTGTCGGCACCGGCAGCCGGCATCGAGGCCACCTTCCCGCTGGACGACTTCACCCGCTTCCGCCTCCTCGAGGGCCTCGATGACGTGGGCCTCACCCTTCGCCACACCGACGACATCGACACCTACGAGGCCGCCCGGCCGAGCTGGCTCCCGACCACCTCGGTGGGCTGAGCCCGCGGTCAGCCGGTCGGGAAGCAGACCTCGACGACGGTGCGGGAGCCGATCCGACCGATGGCGATGGTGCCGCGATGGGCATCGACGATGGCCCGGCAGACCGCCAGGCCGAGCCCCGAACCGGCCGACGTCGCCCCTCGGACGAACGGCTCGAAGACCTCGCTGGCCACCGAGGGGTCGACCGCCGGGCCCCCGTTGGCAACCGTCAGGCGCACCACCCCGACACCCGGGTCGGAGACCAGGGCGACCTCCACCCCGGTGCCATCGCCGTGGCGCAGCCCGTTGCCGATGAGGTTGGTGAGGAGCTGATCGATCCGCTGGGCGTCGGCCACTACCGCGACCGGCGCGCTATCGACGACGACGACCCGGGGGTCGTCGAGAGCCGCGACGACGGCGACGGTCACTGCTCGCAAGTCGACCGGGGCGACCTCGACCCGGAGCTCGCCCACGGCCGCCTTGCTGAGGTCGAGCAGATCGCGGACCAGCCGCTCGATCTTGTCGGCTGAGGCCGCCATCGACGCCCGGGCCTGGGCGGCCCGCTCGGCGCCCACGTCGGGCCGGTCGAGGACGGCCAGCCAGCCCTTGATGACGGTCAGCGGCGACAGGAGCTCGTGGGCGACGAGCGCGACGAAACGGTGGTCGTCGCCCTGGTGGGCGCCGTGGTCGACGGGGTCGTCCAATCGGTCGTCGGGTCGGGTGCTCACGTCTCCGTGTTGATCGGCAGGTCAGCCCGAAAACTCGACCCCCAGCTAGGGTCGCGGGGCACATGGGCAGACGTGCGCTCCGTGCCGGCCTCTTCGCCGGCGGTGCCGGTGCGCTGGCCGCGCTGGCCTGGAACATCGCCCTCCGGCTCCGGCCCTTCGACCCGGCCCCGATGGGCGATCCGGTCGGGAGCGGCCTGCCCCCCCGCCCGCCCTCGGCCCCCTGGGTCGAGCCGGTCGGGGGCGCCTGCCCCGGCTCCCACCCGGTCAAGGCCAAGCTGGCGTCGGGCATCTTCCACGCTCCCGGCAACGCCGCCTACGAGCGCACCCGCCCCGACCGCTGCTACCTCGACCCGGCGGCCGCCAAAGCCGACGGCCTCCGTCCAGCCAAGCGCTGAGGACCCGTCCCCGTCCCGTCCCCGAGAGCGTTCAGCCCAGGGCGTGGACCGAGGTGATGCCGGGGAGCGAGCGGAGCTCTTCGAGCAGCTCGGGGGCCACCACGTCGTCGGTGGCGAGCACCATGAGGGCGGCGTCGCCGGCGGGTGAGCGGCCCACGTGGATGTCGGAGATGTTGATGCCCGAGCGGCCCAGCGCGCTGGTGACCCGCCCGATCATCCCCGGCTTGTCGTCGTTGCGGACCACCAGCATGTGGTGGGCCGGCGGCACCTCGACACTGTGGCCGTCGAGCACGACCAGGCGGGGCTCACCCTTGGCCCCGGCCAGGGTGCCCGACAGCTCGTGGCCCCCACCCCGCACGGTGACCAGGTTGACGAAGTCGACCGCGGTCGACGTCTTCGTCTCGCGGACCTCGACGCCCCGCTCCTCGGCCAGCTGGGGAGCGTTCACGTACGACACCGGCTCGTCGGTCGCCCCCGAGAACAGGCCCTTGAGCACCGACAGGGTCAGGATCCGGGTGTCGTAGTCGGCGATCTGGCCCTGGTACTCCACCTCGACCACCGCCGGTACCCCGCTGGCCAGGCCGGCGAACAGGGTGGCCAGCTGCTCGGCCAGCGGCAGGTAGGGCCGCACCGTCTCCGATGCCTCCGAGGCGCTGACGTTCACCGCGAAGGGCACGAACTCGCCGGCCAACGCCAGCTGCACCTGCTCGGCGATGGTCTGGCCGGCCTTGTCCTGGGCCTCGACCGTGCTCGCCCCGAGGTGGGGGGTGACGACCACCGAGGGCAGGGCGAAGAGCGGCGACTCGGTGGTCGGCTCCTTGGCGAACACGTCGAGGGCGGCCCCGGCGATGCGACCCTCGGCGATGGCCTCGGCCAGCGCCGCCTCGTCGACGATGCCGCCCCGGGCCACGTTGATCACCCGGAGCTCGGGCTTGGCCTTGGCCAACAGCTCGGCGCCCACCAGACCCACCGTCTCGGGGGTCTTGGCCACGTGGAGGGTGAGGAAGTCGGCCCGGGCCACCAGCTCGTCGAGGGTCACCAGCTCGATGCCCAGTTGGCGGGCCCGCTCGGGGGCCACGTAGGGGTCGAAGGCGACCAGGCGCATGCCGAAGGCCAGCGCCCGCTGGGCCACCAGGGTGCCGATGCGACCCAAGCCGACGATGCCGAGCGTCTTGCCGTGCAGCTCGACGCCCTCCCAGCGGCTGCGCTCCCACTTGCCGGCCACCAGGGCGGCATGGGCCTGGGGCACGTTGCGGGCCACCGCCAGCAGCAGCGCCATCGTCTGCTCGGCGGCCGAGAGGATGTTGGACTGGGGAGCGTTGACCACCATCACGCCCCGACGGGTGGCTGCCTCGACGTCGACATTGTCGAGCCCGATCCCGGCCCGGCCCACCACCACCAGATCGACCCCCGCGGCCAGCACCTCGGCGTCGACCTGGGTGGCCGACCGGATGATGAGCGCCGAGGCCCCGACCACGGCCTCCAGCAGCTGGTCAGCGGTGAGGTCGAGCCGCACGTCGACGTCGTGGCCGGCCGAGCGCAGCCCGTCCAACCCCGACTCGGCGAGCTTCTCGGTGACGAGGATCCGGGCCATGGGCGGATGGTAGGCGGGGGTCGGCGTCCCTCCCCGTTCTCGGCGGGCCATCAAGCCATGGCCGGTGCCGCCCCCGGAACCACGGCTGGTCACCGGATGGGGTCAGGCGACAGCCTCCAGGCCAGGGCGAGCGCCACCAGGGCGGCGGCGAGCCAGCGCCACTGATGGGCATCGACCGGGTAGTAGCCCAGCCGGGGCCAGATGACCGGTACCCCGGCTAGGACCAGCAGGACCGGCGGCGCCAGGAGGTGACCGTCGGTCGGGACCCCGGCGGCCACGGCCACCACCACGGCGACGAACGCCGCGAACATAACCACGTCGGCGGCTGCCAGGTCCCACCCGTGGCCGCCGGGCCGAGCGAGCGCCATGGCCACCGGCCAGGTCACGGCCAGGACGACGAGGTGCAGACCGAGACGGACCAGGCGACGGACCCGGACACCGGTGGGCGAGCAGGCCAGCAGCCCGCCAGCGGGGTCGGCGAACATCCCCCCGGCCGCCGCCGCCACCACCAGCGTCACCAGGGCCAGGTCGACCGCAGTCGGGTTCTTGGTCACCCGAGCCACGACCACCACCACCGCCGCGACCATCGGCACCCGCACCACACCGGAGACCCGAAGGGCCGCCCGCACCTGGGCCCGGACCAGGGCCACCTGGCCGGATCGGGCCGGGCCCACCATCGCCGTCACCGGGTCGGACACGTCGGGGCCCCGCCCACCGGCTCGCCCAGTCCGGTCCCGTCCGCGCCGGCCCACGCCAGCAGGGTTGCCGCCGGCGTGGCCGGGTCGACGACCTCGTCCCAGTGCCGGGCCAACGCGGCTCGTACGTCGGCGACGGGTTGGGCCGTCAGCCGCCGCGCCGCCTCGGCGTCCGCCGGGTCGACCACGGTGCCCTGCTCGTGGACGATCCAGGCGCCGTCGGTGTCGGCGTAGTCGAGGGTGAGGGGGCTCCGACCGTCGCCCTCGTCGAGCAGCTGTCGCAGGCTCTCGGTGCCCCACGGCGCAGCCATGGCGGCCAGCCACAGGGTGGCCACGCTGCGGGCCTGACCCGCGGCGACGCACTGGTCGACGCCGGCGGTCCAGGACACGGGGAGTCCGACCACCGCCGAGGCGGTGCGATAGGTCAGCCGGAACGCGACACCCGGCTCGTCGCCCACGCCCCCGCTCATGTGGACCTCGCCGTCGTCGTGCCACACCCGAGCCGGGTCGGCCTCGATCCAATCCCGGACGCCGTCGAGCAGGGTGTCGTCGAGCAACTCCTCGGTGGGTCGCAGGCGCACCACTAGTCCGGTCGGTCGGGCCGAGGCGGGGACATTGGCCAACACGGCCGAGACCGGACCCTCCCAGCTGTCGGCGTAGCCCGCGGCATCACCCACCGCGCAGTAGGTGACGCCGGCCCGCACCACACAGGTCTGGTTGGCTTCGGGGTCTTCGAGGCGGGCGACGATGCGGGCGACGTCGGCGTCGGAGTAGGGCTGGACCTGGGCTACCACCGACGGCACCAACAGCACGGCGGCGACCACGGCCACGGCACCACAGGCCCGGGACCAGCCGTCGCGCACCAGGGTCAGCAGGACCCCCAACGCGATGAGCCCGACCACGTAGACCACGTGCCACCCCAGCCGGCCGGCGAGATCGTCGAGGTACAGAGGTGCCGAGTAGGCGGTGTGGCGGGAGAAGTGCAGCCAGCGGCCGATGTCGTCCTGGTGCCAGATGTTGGCCTGCAAGACCATGGTGGCCACCACCGCGGCATAGGCCAACCCCGACCAGGGCAGCCACCGGGCCACCAGCACGCCGACCACCCCGCCCCCCACGACCAGGAGGGGGCCGATGGCCACGTCGAGCCAGAGAGGCCACCCCGTGTAGCCCACGAACCGGCCGCCCACCACGGTGACGCCGAGCACCACCACGCCCACCGGGAGGCCGGCGATGCCGGCCAACAGGTGTCCCCCGGTGCGGGTCGCCGGGGTGGAGGGGAGCGAGGCAAACAGCTCGTCGGTGCGATAGCGCCGACTGCGCAACGTTGCCAGGTCGGCGGCCACGATGGCTCCCCAGGCGGCCAGCACGCACATGAGCTGGGGAGTCGTGTCCCCGGCGATGGGCTCGTAGCCGTCGGCCTCGAACCGGCTCACCATGAGCAGGGCCAGCGCCGGGAGCACCAGGGCTCCGATCACGAAAGCTGGATGGGCGACGAGCAGCCGGGCCTCACGGCGGGCCAGGGCGAGTGCGGTACGGCCTTGGATCGCGGTGTCGACCGGCCAGGCCGAGGCCTTTGACGCCCGCAGGGTCGAGCCACCACCGCCCGCCTCGATCCCGACCGAGGAGCGCCGCCGGTGCCGTTGGACGAAGACGACGACGCCCGCCACCAGGAGCAGAATCGCGATCTCCATGTCAGGCCCCCTCGACCCCTCGAGTGGACGGGCAGGGCCGAGCGTCGCCACCGCTCAGTGGCTCGACCGCGCGGGCGGGGTCTGCCCCAGCCCAGGCCAGCACCCGATCGGCGGGAGTGGCCGGGTCGACGACCTCGTCCCAGTGCTGGCTCAGCAGCGAGTGCACCTGGGCCGCGCTGAGGTCGAGGTCGACCAGCGCCACCGCCGCGACCAGGTCGGCCGGGTCGAGCACCGAGCCGTGTTCGAGGACGAGCGAGGTGGTGTCGATGTTGGTGTCGTCGAGGTGGACCGGCTCACCGGGGGCCGACTCGGCGGCCAGGTTCCTCAGGCTGTCGGTGCTGCCCGTGCTGGCCGATCCGGCCAGCCACAGGGCGACCACGCTGCGGGCCTGGCCCGAGGCCAGGCACTGCTCGGTGCCGGCCGTCCAGGTCACCGGTAGGCCGACGACGGCGCTCGCGGCCTGGTAGGCCAGGCGAAGCTCGCCGAAGTACGAGGCGTCGACCCACCCGGAGGGGTGCACGTGGCCGTCGTCGATCCACACCCGGGTCGGATCGGCCTCCAGCGGCCGTCGCACGCCGTCGGGGATGGCCTGGTCGAGCAGCTCGATGGTGGGCCGCTGGCGGACCTCCAAGTCGGCGGGCACCGCATCGGCCGGGACCCGCTCGAGCACACTGCCGACGGGTCCGGTCCAGGTCTCGATAGCGGCAACCTCGCGAGGGTGGGCGCAGTAGGTGACGCCCCCATGGACCTGGCACACCTGGTACGTGTCGGGCTCCTCCAGCCGGCTGAGGATGCGGGCCACGTCGGCCTCGGCGTAGGGCCGGGTCTGGACCCAGGCCGCGGGTGCGACGAGAACCGCGGCGGCGATGGCCACGCCAGTGGCGGCGGTCGACCACCCGTGGCGGACCAGGGCGAGCAGGCCGGCGAAGGCGATGAGGCCGACCACGTACACGAGGTGCCATTCGACCCGGCCGTAAAGGGCGTCGAATGCCACCGGCGGGTCGTTGCCGTAGGTAGAGAAGTGCAGCCAGCGCCAGCGGTCGTCGCCGTACCAAAGGTTCGTCTGCAGGACGGTGACGGCCAGGATGGCGGCGTAGAGGAACACGGCTCGGGGCAGCCATCGGGCCACGGCCACGCCCACCACGCCGGCGCCCATGACGATCAGCGGCGCCACCAGGATGTCGGTCCACAGGGGTGAGCCGGTCTCACCCTGGGCCCAGGCCAGGATCAGTGAGGCCACCAGCACCGCCAGCCCGGCCGGGAGCCCGACCAGGGTGGCCACGAGGTGGGCGCTGGTGCGGGTGATCGGGGTGGTGGGCAGGCTGGCCCAGAGCTCTTCGGTGCTGTAGCGGCGGTTGCGCAGCACGGCCATGCCGCTGGCCACGATCACGGCCCAGGCCGTGAGCACCGGGACCAGGGCAAGGTCGCGGTTGTCGATGATCGGCCGGGCCTCGGGGTCGGGTTCGGCGCCAGCCATGAGCAGGATCAGGCCGGGGAGCACGATCAGCCCAATCAGGAAGGCCGGGTGGAGCGCCAGGGCCCGGGCCTCGCGCCGGCCCAGCGGGGCCACCGTCGCCAGGGCCACGGCCCGGTCGTCGGGCCATCCGGGCCCCGGGCGGGAGCGGGACATGTCAGGCCACCTCGGCCTCGGGGCCGGTCTCGGGAACAGCCGGGGCGTGGGCGGCGGCGCCGACCAGGAGCAGATAGCCGTCCTCGATGGTCGGCTCGACCAGGTCGGCCCCGGCCGGCGGGTCGCCCACGTGGCGGTACTGCCCGGTGGCGTCGATCCAACTCACCCGGGCCGTCGGGTCCGGGCCTCCGGCCCGCCACACCCGGTCATGGGCCACGCCGGCGAGTTCGGCCGTGGTCCCGTCGAAGTGGACCTTGGCCCCGTGTAGCACCACCACCCGCTGGCACAGGGCAGCGACGTCCTCGGTTTGGTGGGTCGAGAGGACCACGGCCTGGCCCGGGTCACGCCGGCTGAGGATTTCTCGGAAGCGAAGGCGCTGCTCGGGGTCGAGGCCGGCGGTGGGCTCGTCGAGCACCAGCAGGTCGGGCGAACCGAGCAGGGACTGGGCCACGGCCACCCGCCGGCGCATGCCCCCCGAGAGCGAGCGGATCTTCTTGCCCGACACCTCGTCGAGCCCGACCAGTCCGAGCACCCGCCGGACCTCGTCGTGGCGGGCCCGCCGGTCGGTCATCTCCTTGAGGATGGCCACGTAGTCCACGAAGTCGAAGGTGGTGAAGCCCGGGTAGAACCCCGGCTCCTGGGGGCAGTAGCCGAGCCGAGTGCGGATGGCATGGCGGCCGGCCGCGGTCGACGGGTCCTCGCCGAGGAGGCGGATGGTGCCGTCGTCGGGGGCCAGCACCGTGGCCACGGTGCGCAGGAACGTGGTCTTGCCCGCTCCGTTCGGGCCGAGCAGACCGGTGACGCCCGGCCCCAGGTCGAGATCGACGCCATCGAGGGCGACCGTCCGCCCGTAGCGCTTGCGCAGCCCGACGACCGAGACGGCGATCGAGGTCATCACGACACCTCCGAGAAGTTGGTGGACGGAGCCAGCTCGAGGCCGGGTGCCCGGCGGACGAGAACGAACAGCGCGACGAGCAGGACGGTGACGGCGACGAGCTGGCCCGGCGGGGCGAAGGTGCCGAGCACGGCGTCGAGGCGGGTGGCCGACGTCATGCGAAGGGTGGCCCCGGTGACCGTGGCCACCGTGACCAGCCAGGTCAGGCCGGCGGCGGCCGCCGCGCTGGGCGCGGGAAGCCACGTGGCCAGGGCCATGGCCACCGACACGACGGCCAGGGCCGGCAGCACCCAGGCCGCGGCCAGGATGCCGGCATCGACGAAGGGCGCGGCCAGGGCCAGCAGCGTCAGGGAGGTGACCAGAACGGCCGCGGCCCGCAGGCAGAACAGGCGGAAGGCCGGGAAGGGGGCGGCGGCGGCGATCTCCGACAGCGGATCGGCGCCCGGTCCGTAGGCCACGGCGATACCGGCCAGGGGCACGAGCGGGGCCAAGACCAAGAAGGTCACCTCGGGCCCGGCGCCGCTGGTGGTCTCGGCCACCAGGACCACGAAACCCAACACCGCGGCGATGGCCGCCAGCCAGGACCAGCGCAGAGCCGGGGTGGCCGCCACCAATCGGGCCACGTGGCCGGGCACGCCGAGGGCGGCCATGGCCCGCTCGACGTAGCCCCGCCGGGGCTGGTCGAGCACGTCGATGATGCCCGCCCAGGTCCGGGGATCGAACGCCGCCGCGGTGGCCGCGCCGGAAGGAGCCATCGCCGCCGCGTCGGCCAGCGTCTGGCGGCAGCGGCCGCACTCGAGCAGGTGGGCCTCGAGCGAGGCCGCCCCGGCCGGGTCGACGGCCTGGGTCAGGTAGCGCTCGATCAGCTCGGGTGGAGCGTGCCAACCGCGGGTGGGGTCCGACCGGGGGGTGCTCATGCCAACGCTCCTCGCAGCTCGACCCGGGCGCGGGCCATGCGGGTCTTGACGGTGCCCTGGGGGATACCGAGCAGACGGGAGGCCTCGCGGGTGGTCAGCCCGTCGAGGACGGTGGCCTGGACCACGGCCCGCAGCTCGGGAGACAAACCGTTGAGGGCACCAGCCAGGGCGCCGTGCTCGACGCCGGCCAGTACCCGCTCCTCGGCCGAGACCTCGGCCCCTTCGACCTCGACCACCAGGACCGGTTCGGGGTGGTGCTTGCGGAGCTGGCCGATGAGCTGGCGGATCCCGATGCCCCAGATCCACGCCGCGACCTCGCCCCGGCCGTCGTAGCGGGGTGCGGCTCTCCATACCGCGACGAACGTGTCCTGGGCCACCTCGGCCACGACCTGGCGGTCGGCGCAGCGGCGCCCGAGGCGGGCCACCAGCCAGGGGGCGTGGCGCTCGTAGAGGGACCGCAGGGCCGCCCGGTCGCCGCCGGCCACCAGGGCCAGCAGCTCGACGTCCCCCACCTCGGTCACACCTTCACTGTCGCGCCAGGGGCCTCGAACGGTTCACGGCCTCCCCGGCCCGACGCGGGCCCCCGGGACAAGGTCAGGCCGACACCAGCCAGGGGTCGTGGAGGTCGAGATAGCGGGGTGACTCCAGCAGGGCGGAGTGCTCCTCGAACCGGGCTCGCAGCTCTTCGGGCAGGGGTCGCTGCTCGCCGGCGTGGGCCGCCTCGGCGTCGGTGAAGTAGGCGGCCTCGGTGACCAGATTCCCGTCCCACGCCGCGTACCAGCCCAGCAGCTCGGGCCGCAGCCGGCGCAGGTCGCCGAGGGCGCTCTCGGCCAACTCGATCCAGCGGTCCGGGTCGCGCACCGTTCCCTGGATGATCTGGACGAAGCGGGCCTCGTCCGATCCGACCATGCCGATGTCGACCCGGCGGCACGCGTGGAACGTGACCGGGCTGTCGAACAGCACGGCCGTCGCCGACCACCAGTCGCCCTGTTCGGGGCGGTCGCTGTTGGCCCGGGCGGCTTCCTCGGAGGCGAAGCGGGCCATCGAGATGAATGTGCCGTCGTCGGCCACCCCCGAGGTGGAGCCCTCGTAGCCCACCGCCCCGGGCGCCAGCTCGGCCACCCACCGGTCGAGTTGGGCCTTCAGCGCCACGGGGTCGGTGGTGTGTCCCTCCCAGACCTGCACGAACACGGGTCCTCCCTCCTGGCCCCGCACCGGCGCGGGACGAGGCACGACGCTAGGCCGCGGTCCCGCCCCACACCACGGCCGTGTCGGCCGGCCGCTCACCACCGAACCGATCGGGCCACTCGACGCGACAGACGGGGTGACGCCGGCGCGAGAGCGCGCGGGCAACGAGGGAGGGATCGACATGAGACGACGCAAGATCTGGGCGGCCATCGGCGTGGTAGGGCTCGTCGGCGGGGTCGCGGTGGCCTTCGCCACCCTGGCTTCGGCCCGCGACCATCGGGCCCGGGCGACCCTGGTGGCGGCCGACGACACCGAGATGGGCAAGGTCAGCTTCAAGAGCGTCGGGGGCCATACCGAGGTGCGGGTGACGTTGACGGGCATGCCGGCGGGCGCGGCGGTCGACGCCTTCCATGGCTTCCACATCCACGCCAACGACAACCCGGCCAACGGCCAGGGGTGCGTGGCCGATCCGGCCCTGGCCGCCAGCACCTGGTTCGTGTCGGCCGACGGGCACTGGAAGGACGGCACGCAGAGCCACGGGGCCCATGTCGGTGATCTGGCCACCGTCTACGTCAACCCCGACGGCACCGCCGAAGCCCGCTTCAGCATCGACCGGGTGCGCCTGGCCGACCTGGACGGCAAGGTCGTGATCTTCCACGCCCAGCCCGACAACTACGGCAACGTCCCGACCGGCGCGGCCGCCGACCAGTACACGCCCAACTCGGCGGATGCCACGACCAAGACCCAGAACACCGGCAACGCCGGTGACCGCATCGGCTGCGGTGTCATCGACGCCCGCTGATTCGGTCGGCACCGAGCAGGCCGTCGCCAGCTCCGTCACCGCTCGGGTGCTCCGGCACCTCGGCGTTGGCGGGCTGGCCGGCTTGGTCGCCGGGGTGGTGGCCGGCGGTTCGGTGGCCGAATGGTCGCGGTGGCCCGTAGCCCGGCGGTGACCCCCTCCACTCCGCCCGCGCTCAGTGCGCGTGGCTCGAGGGGCACTCGACCTGCTCGTCGCGGCCGTGGCCTTCGACGCCCGCGAAGGGCCCGCACGGGTGCTCGTCCAGCCACACGTGCAACATCGGCGAGGTCGGCCGGAGGGTCCCGCCTGGAGTGCACCGGCCGTCGACCAGCACGCCGGCCAGCTGACGGGTCGATTCGTCCCAGCACAGGTTCTGGTGGTCGTGCCAGATCGTGAGGCCCTCGGCCACCTCGGGCACGTCGTCCATGGTCGAACCCCAGCCGAGCACGTACATGGCGGTCACCAGGCGCTTGTGGCCATCCTCGACCTCGAACACGAGCGACTCGACGTGCTCGGGGTCGAGCTCGTGCCCGTCGACCAGGTAGGTCGAGTTCACGAAGTGCTCGTAGGACACGCCGGTGGCCCGGCGACCGTCACCGATCGACCGGTAGCCGGCGGCCTCGACCGAGGCGACATCGCTGAACGACGCCGACACCACGGCCCGGGTCTCCTCGACCAACGACTTGGCATCCGCGAGCTGGTCGTCGGGGATGCCCGAGACGTCGACCCCGCGGAACACCGGATCGGCGTCGGGGTGAGCCTCCCCATCGCCGTGGCCATCTCCGGAGGCGTGGCCATCTCCGGAGGTCTGGTGGTCGCCGGTGGCATGAGCATCGCCGTGGGCGTGGGGCGCGACCATCCCACCGACCGCCAAGGCCACCACCACCAGGCTCGCGACACCGGCCAGCGGCGTCGGGAGGGCCCCTGTCCGACCGGCGCCGAGGACCAGGACCGCGGCGCCCGCGGCCACGGCCGATATCAGGGCGAGGGCCGCGGCTAGAGCGTCCTGGGCCCCGATCGGCTCGGGTACGGCGAGGGCGCCCACCGGCGCGATCCCGATGGTGCCCGACAGGAGCCAGGCGCCCATCGCCCCCACTCCGAGAACGACGCCCGCAACCAGGCTCCGCCGTGTCGGTCGCACGACGACCGCGGCGGCCCACGCGAGCTGGACGACCGCGGTCAGGGCGAAGAGCCACACCAGGCTGCGGTCGGCCCCGTGTCCACCGGCAGCCGCGGCGTGCACCAGGCCGGCACCGGCCGAGGCCACCGCGGCGACGAGGAGGAGGGGTGAGCGGGAGGTCGAGTTGGCCATGGGGCCATGGTCGGCCTCACCTGTGAGCTGGCGATCGGCGGGGTGTCAGGGAACTGTGAGCCGCCGACCGGTCGGCGTCAGGGGCGAGCCCGCAGCTCGTCTCGGATCTGGGTGAGGAGCTGCACTTCCTCGTTCACCGCCTCCTCCACCCCGGTCGATCCCCGCAGGTTCTGGAGCCGGACCACCAGGCGGACCAGCAAGAACACCACCGCTGCGATGACGACGAAGTTGATCAGGGCAGTGAGGAACGAGCCGTAGTAAATGCGGCCGTCGCCCAGCTCGATGGTGAGGCTGGAGAAGTCGCGCTGCCCACCGATGGCCGCGACGATCTGCAGGACGACGTCGTTCACCAGGCTGTTCACCACCGACAGGAAGGCGGCGCCGATCACCACCGCGACCGCCAGATCGATGACGTTGCCCCGCGTGATGAAGGCCTTGAAGTCCTTGACCAGATCGTTCATCGCCCCTCCCTCGACCCGGTAGCGGTCGCCCCGGGCAGGGTCACACTAGGGACCGGGGTGCTCGCTGTCGCCGGGCCGAGGTGGGTCCGCTACTCCTCCAGCAGGGCCGCGACCCGCCGGACTCCCTCGGCCGCCTGGTCGTCGGCCAGGGCGAAGCTCAGGCGGGCGTAACCGGGGGCGCCGAACGCCTCGCCCGGCACCATCGCCACCTTGGCCTCGTCGAGCAGGAGATCGCACAGATCGAGGGTGGTCGTAGGGGTGCGGCCCCGGATGCGGCGACCGAGCACGCCCTCGAAGCTCGGGAAGGCGTAGAAGGCACCTTCGGGCTCGAGGCAGGTGACGCCGTCGATCGCCGCCAGCCCGGCGTGCATCACCCGGCGACGACGGTCGAACGCCTCCCGGAAGCGCACGACGTCGTCGAGTCCGCCTTCCAGCGCCGCCACCGCGGCGCGCTGGGCGACGTTGGACACGTTCGAGGTGGTGTGCGACTGCAGGTTGGTGGCGGCCGTCACCACGTCAGCCGGGCCGGCCAGCCACCCCACCCGCCAGCCGGTCATGGCGTAGGTCTTGGCCACGCCGTTGAGGACGAGGCAGCGCTCGGCCAGCTCGGGCACCAGCACCGGCATCGAGGCGTGAACGGCATCGCCGTAGGTCAGGTGCTCGTAGATCTCGTCGGTCACGACCCAGAGTCCCTTGGCCAGCGCCCACCGACCGATGGCCTCGACCTCGGCCGGGGGATAGACCGCCCCCGTGGGGTTCGACGGCGACACGAACACCAGGACCTTGGTGCGGGGGGTGAGGGCGGCCTCGAGCTGGTCGATGCCGACCCGGAAGCCGTCGGCCACGGTGGTGGGCAACACCACCGGCACCCCCCCGGCGAGCTGGATGGCCTCGGGGTAGGTGGTCCAGTACGGCGCCGGGAGGAGGACCTCGTCGCCCGGATCGCAGAGCACCTCGAAGGCGGTGGCCACCGCGTGCTTCCCGCCGTTGGTGACCAGCACCTGGCTCGGGGTCAGCGCCAGACCCGAGTCGCGGGCCGACTTGTCGACCACCGCCTGGCGCAGCTCGGGGAGGCCCGGCGTCGGCGAGTAGCGATGGTTCACCGGGTCGAAGCAGGCGGCACTGGCCGCCTCCACGATGTGGGCCGGCGTGGGGAAGTCGGGCTCGCCCACGGCGAAGGGAGCGACGTCGATGCCCTCCTTGCGCAGCTGGTTCGCGCGCGCGGTGATCGCCAGCGTCTCGGATTCGGCAAGAGCGCCCGCGTGGCGAGAGAAGGGGAGCATGGCGCGGCGAGCCTACCAGCGCCGTGCCCTGTACGCCATTGGGCCCGTGCGCCGCCCGGTG
Organism: Actinomycetes bacterium; assembly: GCA_031398745.1. GTDB lineage: Bacteria > Actinomycetota > Acidimicrobiia > Acidimicrobiales > CADCSY01 > JANNNX01. The sequence goes on along the minus strand of JANNNX010000026.1, from coordinate 33 downwards.
AAATGACGCCACTCCGTGCGTCGTCCAATTCGC
>JANNNX010000023.1:0-2255 GCA_031398745.1 Actinomycetes bacterium | reverse complement strand
GGCCACCACCTCGTCGCCCGCCACCTGCTTGACCGTGTCGGCGATGGGCAGGCCGGGAACGGCGCCCGCGGCCCCGGCGGCGACCGCCGCCACCACCGCTCGGAACAGCGCGTCGGAAGCGAGCGGCCGAGCCGCGTCGTGGACCACCACGATGTCGGCATCGGCCCCCGAGGTCGCTGCGACCGCGAGCCCGGCCCGGACCGAGCCCGAACGAGTGGCTGCCCCGGGCACCACCACATCGGCCGCGGTCGATCCGACCAGCTCGTCGACCCGATCGGCGGGAGCGACCAGCACGACGCGGTCACAGGTGCGGGCCGCGGCCTCCACCGACCAGTCGAGCACCCGACGGCCGGCCACCACCTCGAACTGCTTGGGCCCCCCGAAGCGAGCACCACCCCCGGCGGCAACCACGACCGCCCAGACGGTCACGCCGCCTGGGACGCGAAGTACAGGACGCCTCGTGCGGTCTGGACGGCCGAGACGATGCACACGTCGGTGTCCTCGCCGACCAGCTCGGCCCCGTCGTTCACCACCACCATCGTCCCGTCCTCGAGGTAACCGACGCCCTGACCCGGGTCACGACCTTCCTTGGTCACTGTAAGGCGCACCAGATCGCCCGGCAGCAGGCGGGGGGCCAGCCCCTCGGCCAGGCGGTGGACGGCCAGGCAGCGGACCCCCTGCAGCTCGGCCACCCGGACCAGCGCGTCGTCGACGGTGAGGATCGCGGCGCCGAGTCGTTGGCCCAGTGCGATCAGCTTGGCGTCGACCTCGCCCCGCTCGGGAACCTCGTCGTCGAGGACGGCCAGACCGAGCCCGGCGTCGAGGCGCAGGGACTCGAGCAGCTCGAGTCCGCGCTGCCCGCGCCGACGCCGGGTCGGGTCGGCGGCGTCGGCGATGCCCTGGAGCTCGTCGAGGACGAAGCGGGGCACGGCCAGCGCCCCGGGGAGGAAGCCGCTGCGGGCGAGATCGAGGAGCCGCCCGTCGATGGCGGCCGAAGAGTCGACCAGCACCAGCCGCCGGCCATCGCCGACCTGCGCCTCGGCTGGCCCGGCAAGGGTCTCGCCGAACGAGCCCAGACCCAGCCGGGGTTGGACCAGGTCGAGGAGATCCTCACCCTTGCGGGCGCCGATCGAGAACCCGGCGTAGAGGCCGAGCCAGGTGCACAGGCCGAACACCGGCCACCCGAACGGTGCCGGCAGGACCAGCACCGCGGCGCCGCCCACGAACGCGCCGAACGCCCCGCAGGCCGTGGCGCCGAGCACCCCGACGACGATGGCGGCGGTGGGGGCCCGCTCCACCTTGTCCTCGAAGGAGCCCATGGCCCGGCGCAGGTACCGACCGGTGACCCCGCCGTACACATAGCCCAGGCAGGCACCGAGGGTGGCGCCCAGCACGGCCCGGGAGCCATCCACCACCCCATCGCTCCGACGCCCGATCTCGAGGCCGACCGCGGTCAGCAGCGCGACGACGAGCAGCCGGACGACCTCGACGAAGAGGTCGGAGGGGATCCGGGCCGCGCCCTCGGAGCGAGCGACCCTTGGCCCTTCGGAGCGGGCCGACGTCATGCCGAGTTCATCGGCAGGCGCAGGGCCCGACTGAACCCGGCGAGCCGACTCAGGTCAGCGCTTCGTCGAGCTTCTGCTCGGCCTCGTCCTCGGGGACGTTGATGGCGAAGGTCAGCTCCGACACCAGGATCTGGCGAGCCTTGGTCAGCATCCGCTTCTCTCCGGCGGACAGGCCCTTGTCCTTGTCCCGCAAGGACAGGTTCCGCACCACCTCGGCGACCTGGTAGATGTCGCCAGACTTGAGCTTCTCGACGTGGTTCTTGAACCGCCGCGACCAGTTGGTCGGCATCCGGGCCTCCTTCTTGCGGAGGACCGCAAACACCTCCTCGACTTCCTCGTCGTTGATGACCTCCCGCAAGCCGACCTCGTCGGTATTGTCGGCCGGCACCATCAACGTCAGGTCGCCGTAGGCGAGCTTGAGCACTAGGTACTCACGCTCCTCGCCGAAGGCCACCCGCTTCTCCCGTCGCTCGACGACGGCCGCACCGTGGTGCGGGTAGACGACCTTGTCACCGACGTCGAATGCCATGCTTCTCCTGGGTCGAGGGACTCGCTCGGAGGGGAACCCATGGTACGGGGTCAGGGGCCGCAGCGCCCAGCCCGGCCCCTGCTGGCTAGCATCCGCGACTCCATGATCGACCTGGCCAGCGCTGCCCGCTCCGAGCTTTTCGGAGCGTTCCCCAGCGACAC
>JANNNX010000021.1:0-2400 GCA_031398745.1 Actinomycetes bacterium | reverse complement strand
GGCCCATGTCGAAGCGAACCAGCAAGCACAAGATGAAGGCCCGCAAGTCCAAGGCCAACCACGGCACCAAGCCCAACGCCGGCCGAGGCTGACCCTGGACGCCGAGGTGCCGCCTCCCACCGACGGCGGCGCCGTCGACCTGGTCCATGGCGTCGAGGTCGCCGATCCCCATCGCTGGCTGGAGGACGGTGCCGACCCCCGGGTCGAGGCCTGGACATCGGCGCAGGACGACGAGGCCCGCCGCCACCTCGGCTCGTTGGCCCACTGGGCCCCGCTGCGGGCCCGCTTCGACCAGCTCCTGCGGGTGCGGACGACTCGGGCGCCCCGGGTCGCCGGTGACCGTCTCTTCACCCTCGAGCGATCAGGTGACGCCGACCAGCCGGTGCTGTGTGTCCGGTCGATCGACGACCCCGCCGGCCCCGCTCGGCCGCTGGTCGACCCGGCCGCCGGGGTCACCGACGCCGCCGCCGCCCTCGACTGGTTCCACCCCTCCCCTGGTGGGCGGTTCGTCGCCTTCGGCACCTCGGAGGGTGGCGACGAGCAGAGCACGCTGCGGGTGCTCGACGTCGAGGGCGGTGCGCTCCTCGACGATGTCCTCACCCGGACCCGAGCGGCCTCGGTCGGCTGGCTACCCGACGGTTCCGCTTTTGCCTACACCCGCTACCCGGACCCCCTCGAGGTCGGCCAGGACGAGGCCAACTACCACCGGGCGATCTGGTGGCACGAGCTCGGTACCGACCCCGCCACCGACGTGGCCCTCTTCGGCGACGCCGACACGGGTGGTGACCCGGCGGCGTGGCCGGATGTGTCGGTCAGCCGCGACGGACGCTGGCTGCTGGTGCACGTGTCATGGGGATGGAGCCGGACCGACGTCTGGCTGATCGACCGGACCACCGGCGCCCGCACCGCGGTGGTGGAGGGGGTCGAGGCCCGCTCCAGCTTCGAGGTCGTGGGTGACCGGCTACTCGGCACCACCACGCTCGACGCCTCCCGGGGCCGGGTGGTGGTGGCCCCGATCGACGACCCGGGCGTCGAGCAGTGGGTGACGGTGGTGCCCGAGGGCGAATGGGTGCTGGCCGGGGTGGCGGTCGCCGGGCGGTGGCTGCTGGTGGCGACATCGGTGGTGGGCGTGAGTCACCTGCACCGACGGGCCTTCGACGCCGCCGCCCCGATCGACGCGCCCGGGACGGAGGGGCCCCTGCTCGAGGAGGTCTCCCTCCCGTCGCTGGGCTCCCTCGGCGGGCTCGACACCGAGCCCGATCGGGAAGAGGCCTTCCTCGTCTTCGAGTCGGTGGCCCAGCCCGCCGCGCTGTACCGCTGGACGCCCGACGGTGGCGTGGAGCGCTGGGCCGAGCTCCCCGGTAAGTCATTGGCGCGGGAGTCGCCCTACGTGGTCGAGCAGGCGGCGTACCCGTCGACCGACGGCGTCGAGGTCCCGGTGTTCTGGGTCCGTCGCCGCGAGGTCACGCCCTCGCCCGAGACCCCGGTGGTATTGGCCGGCTACGGCGGCTTCGCCATCTCCTACGGGCCCTCCTACAGCCCTCTGGCCCAGGTGGTGGCCGACGCCGGGGGGCTGTTCGTGGTGGCCGGCATCCGGGGAGGCGACGAGCACGGTGAGGCCTGGCACCAGGCCGGGATGCTCGGGCGCAAGCAGCAGGTGTTCGACGACTTCCACGCCGCCGCCGACTGGCTGGTCGAGCAGGGCATGACCAGCCGGGCGCGGCTGGCCATCAGGGGCGGCTCGAACGGCGGGCTGCTGGTGGCGGTGGCGGTGACCCAGCGGCCCGACTTGTGCCGGGCGGTGCACTGCGCCGTGCCGCTGACCGACATGGTCCGCTACCACCGCTTCCTCATCGCCCGGCTCTGGATCCCGGAGTACGGCGACCCCGACCAGGCCGATGACTTCGCCTGGCTCCACGCCTACTCCCCGTACCACCACGTGGTCGACGGGACGTGCTACCCGGCGGTGCTGGTGACCACCGCGGAGGGCGACAGCCGGGTCGATCCGGCCCATGCCCGCAAGTTCGCGGCCCGACTGGCCGAGGCCACCTCGTGTCCCGAGGAACGGCCGATCCTGCTGCGCACCGAGACCCGGGCCGGGCACGGGGCCGGCAAGCCGGTGGGCAAGCAGGCCGACGAGCTGGCCGATGTCGCCGCCTTCCTCTTCGACCAGCTCGGCGTCGAGCCGAGCTAGCCGTCAGCTCAGGGCCGGCTTCGGCTTGATGGCGATGGCCACGACCGGAGAGTTCAGGCCGATGTCGCCGGTCGAGCCGAAGAACTCGGCGTCGCCGTAGGAGAAGATCCCGCCGTCGCGGGCGACCAGCCAATAGCCGGCGCCCGAGGTGGACACGGCCATGCCGACGATCGGCTGGTTGAGCGAGATCGCCCCGGTCGAGCCAA
>JANNNX010000058.1:0-2085 GCA_031398745.1 Actinomycetes bacterium | reverse complement strand
CCGGAAGAAGAGCTGGGTGACGGCGAAGTCGGCCAAGTCGAGCTTCTCGGCCAGGTGCCGGCGGTCCGACGCCCGGTCGGGCGAACGAGGGTGGAGCTCGGGGTGGGCGGCCACCCCCACCGAGGCGCTGGGGTGGCGCCGGCGGATGAGCTCGACCAGCTCGAGGGCGTGGGTCAGGTCGCCGGGGGCGAAGTCGGGTCCGGCGTCGGCCGGGGGGTCGCCGGCCAGGGCCAGGAGGTTCTCGACGCCAGCGGCCCGGTAACCGTCGACGATGTCGTCCAGCTCGGCCCGGGCGTGGCCCACGCAGGTGAGATGCGCCATGGGGGTCATCGCCCCCCGGTCGAGGATGTCGACGACGATCTCGCGGGTCTTCTCCCGGGTCGAGCCCCCCGCGCCGTAGGTCACCGAGACGAAGCTGGGGTGCAGCGGCTCGAGCTCGACCAGGGCCTTGGCCAGGGCCTCCTCGGCCTCGGGGGTGCGGGGCGGGAAGAACTCGAACGAGCAGGTCGGGCCGTCGAGCAGCAGGTCACCGATGCGGGCCATGGCCCCAGACGGTACCGGGCACGCTTGCCTCGTGACCGGCTTCGCCTCTGGTCGTCCACCCGGTGGGCCTCTACCGTCACCGAGAGTTCGGACGGGGGGTCTGGGTCATGGGCAGCGGACGTCGGCGGGTGATCGTCGGGGTGGCCCTGATGGGCGCGGCCGCGGTGGTCGCTACCGGGGTCGCCTTCGCCATGGGACGCGGAGAGTCGGAGGAGGCCCGGTCGGTTACGCCCGCTTCCACCACGAGCACGGCGACGGCGCCAGCGCCGGCGACGACGATCACGACCGCTGGGCCCGTCGACCCCTGCGCCTCGAACACCACGGGCGACATCGATGGCGACGGCCGGCCCGATCGGGTGAGCGAGCACTGGCCGCAACCGGGCGAGGCGACGGAGCCCCTCATCCGAGTGTGCTTCGCCAACGGCACCATCGCCGAAGCCGACCGCTGGGGCGGCATGTCCGGCTTCGGGATCAGGGACCTCGACGGTGACGGGCGGTCCGAGGTGCTCGTCGGTGCCTCGTCGGGCAGCGTGCACGCCGAGCAGGTGCTGGTCTGGGACGGCGAGGCCCTCGTCTACCTGTCGGCCCCGGACGGTCAACTGACCTTGGTCGCGGGGTTGACCCACGTCGGCGAGGATGGCGATAGCTGGGGGCAGGGAGCGACCCTCGAGCGTTGGGGTTGCCCCGACGTCGACGGCGACGGGCGCCGCGATCTCCAGCTGGCCGTCGGGGTACACCGCGGTGATCAGGTCGAGTGGACCCGCACCACCTACCTGCGGCGGGATACCGACGCCGTGCTCTACGCGGTGATCCAAGGGTCGGACCCCTGGGTCCCGGACCAGAACAAGTACTTCCCGGCCTTCGGCGGCGTCACGGGGTGCGAGTTGCCCCCGGGCGACTCCGACCCTGCGGGCTAGGCCAGGCCGGCTCGGCGCTCGGCGGCCTCGACCAGGTTGCGGAACAGCATGGCGATGGTGGTGGGCCCCACCCCGCCCACCCGGGGGGTGATCCACCCGGCGACCTCGGCGCAGGACTCGTCGACGTCGGGCAGCAGGGTGCGACCCTGGTAGCGGACGCCGGCGCCCACCACGACGCCGCCCGGGCGGAGGTGCTCGGGCCGGATCATGCCCGGCACCCCGGCCGCGGCCACCACGATGTCGGCCCGGCGGGTGTGGTCGGCCCAGTCGGGCACCCCGGTGTGGACCAGGGTCACCGCCGCGTTGGCCGTGGGCCGCTTCTGTGACAGCAGGATGCTGAGGGGTCGGCCGATGGTGAGGCCCCGGCCCACGATGCACACGTGGCGCCCGGCCACGGCCACGCCGTGGTGGGCCAGCAGCGCCTCGATGCCGGCCGGGGTGCACGACACCGGGCCCGGCGTGCCCGCTGCCATGCGGCCCACGTTGGTGGGGTGCAGACCGTCGACGTCCTTGTCGGGGTCGACGGCCGTCAGCACCGCGTCGAAGTCGATCTGGGGCGGCGCCGGGTGCTGCACGAGTAGGGCGTCGACCGCGTCGTCGGCGTTCAGCCGGTGCACGGCGGCGA
>JANNNX010000008.1:0-68283 GCA_031398745.1 Actinomycetes bacterium | reverse complement strand
ACGCCGAGGGCGTAGACGTCGCTGCGGGCGTCCACCATCTCGCCCCGGGCCTGCTCGGGCGAGAAGTAGGTGGCGGTGCCCATGACCGAGCCGGCCTGGGTCAGGTTCTCCTGGGTCGACACCGCCCGGGCGATGCCGAAGTCGGCGACCTTGGCCTCGCCGCCGGGGGCGACGAGCACGTTGCCCGGCTTCACGTCGCGGTGCACGACCCCGCGCTGGTGGGCGAAGTCGAGGGCGGCCGCGATCTCGGCGCCGAGTTCGGCCACTCGTGCGGCGGGGAACGGGCCGTTGGCTCGCAGCAGCTCGGCCAGGCTCTGCCCCTCGATGTACTCCATGACGATGAAGTAGGTGCCGGCCTGCTCGCCCCAGTCGAAGACCGAGACGATGTGGGGGTGGTTGAGGTTGGCCGCGGCCTGGGCTTCACGCCGGAAGCGCTCGACGAAGGACAGGTCGGTGGCGAACTCGGGGAACAAGACCTTGACCGCCACCGGGCGGTCGAGCGACAGGTCGTGCGCCAGGTAGACGTTGGCCATGCCGCCGCGCGCCAGGTGGCGGTCGAGGCGGTAACGGCCACCGAAGACCTGGGGCGGAGCGTCGGTCATCGGGGCGAGAGCCTACGGGGAGGCCGGTGCCCGGCTGGTCCCACCCGAGGGGGTGGGCAGGGACGATCGCCGGTCACGGCACCACCCGCAGGGCGGCTTCGAGCATGGCCCCGCCGACGGGGGCCGCGACCCGCCCGCCGGTGGCCTCCGAGGCGCCGGGCTCTCCCTCGATGATCACCGCCACCGCCACCCGGGGGTTGTCGGCCGGGGCGAAGCCCACCACCCAGGCCTCGGAGGTGCCGTCGCCCCGTTCCGCGGTACCCGTCTTGCCGGCGGTGGCCACCCCCGGCACCTGGAGGCGGGTGGCCGTGCCCCGCTCGACGACCTGGACCATGGCCTCGGTCATGGTCGCGGCTACCTCCGACGACACCGCCTGGCGCCACTGGGTGGGCTCGTAGGTGCGGACCGTGGTGCCTTCGTCGTCGCGCACCTCGGCCATCACGTGGGGGGTCATGATCGTGCCGTCGTTGGCCACCCCGGCCGCCACCAAGGCCATCTGCAGCGGCGTGGCCCGCACGCTGTTCTGCCCGATGGAGGTCTGGGCCCGTACGGGGGGGTCGGCCTCCAGGGTGGCGGCGCTGGCGATGGGGCTCGACGCGCCGTTGGGCAGGTCGAGCGGCGGCACGTCGTTGAAGCCGAAGGCCTCGGCGGTGGCCGAGAGCGCCTCGCCGCCGATGTCGACGCCCATCTGGGCGAAGGCGGTGTTGCACGACACGACCAGGATCTCGAACAGGGTGCCGCCGCACACCGAGCGGCCGAAGTTCGAGATGGCGCTGGTCGTTTGGGGCGGGGTGTAGCTGCCCGAGGACGGGTACGACGGGTCGTCGGGGGTGACGGCACCGCTGGTCAGCCCGGCCGAGCCGGTGACCACCTTGAAGGTGGATCCCGGGAAGTAGGTCTCGCGGTAGCTCCGGGCCAACAGTGGCTTGGCCGGGTCGTCCAGCAGGGCCTGGCGGGCGGTGTCGGCCGCCCGCTGGTCGACCTGCGAGAGGGGTCCGGGGTCGTAGGAGGGGTTGGAGTACATCGCCAGGATCGAGCCGTCGCGGGTGTCGATGGCCACGACCGTTCCCCGGCGCCCGGCCAGCTGGTCCTTGGCCAGCTGCTGCAGCTCGGCCGACAGCGTGAGCACGACATCACCGGTCTGGGTCTCGCCCAGCAGGGCGTCCTTCAGGCCCTCGGGGGTGTCGCGCTGGGTGCGCCCGGCGAGGTCGTCGTTGTAGGTCTTCTCCACCCCGTCGGAGCCCGCGGTGAACGAGAAGTACCCGGTGATCTGGCCGAACAGGTCGCCGGTGGGGTACTCGCGCTGGCGCTCGAACTGGCCCGTCGGGTCGTCGACCGCCACCGAGCGGGCCAGCACCACCCCCTCGCGAGACACGATCTGGCCCCGGGGCTCGTTGTAGTCGCGCTGCACGGCCCGGGTGTTGGCCGGGTTGTCGTCGTAGCCGTCGGCCCGCACCAGCTGGGTGAGGTTGAGCTGCACGAAGACGGCCCCGTAGAGGACGAGGAGGACCACCCCGAGGCGGCGGATCTGGCGGGCCACCGGGGCTCAGCGCTCCACCAGCTGGGTGGCGTCGGCCCGGTCGGCCTGGTCGGCCTGGTTGGCCCGGTCGGACATGCGCAGCAGGAGGGCGAGGAGGATGTAGTTGGCCACCAGTGACGACCCGCCGTAGGAGACGAAGGGCAGGGTGATGCCGGTGAGGGGGACCAGCCGGGTGACGCCGCCCACGATGATGAATGCCTGGATGCCGACGATGGCGGTGAGGCCGGCGGCCAGCAGCTGCTCGAACGGGCTCCGGGCCCGCAGGGCGATGCGCAGCCCGCCCCCGATGAACAGGACGAACGCGACCAGCACCGCGGTGGCACCGAGCAGGCCCATCTCCTCGCCGATGGCGGCGAAGATGAAGTCGGTCGACGCCGCCGGAATGCGGTCGGGGTGGCCGACCCCGAGGCCGGTGCCGGTGAGGCCGCCCCAGGCCAGGGCGAAGGTGGCCTGGACGATCTGGAAGCCCTTGCCCGACACGTCGGTCCACGGGTTGAGCCAGGTGTCGATGCGGACCTGCACGTGGTCGAAGATCCGCCAGGCGACGTAGGCCCCGGCCGCGAACAGCAGCAGCGAGAGCAGCAGGTAGGCGGCCCGGTCGGTGGCCACCCAGAGCACGACCGCGAACAGGGCGAAGAACAGCAGGGAGGAGCCGAGGTCCTTCTCGGCCATCATCACCACCATGGCCAGCCCCCAGGCCCCCAGTAGCGGGCCGAAGTGGCGGAGGTCGGGGAGGGAAATCGGGCCCAGTCGACGGCGGGTCATGGCCAGGAGCTCGCGCCGGTCGACCACGTAGGCAGCCAGGAACAGGGCGATGACGATCTTGGCCAGCTCGCCGGGCTGGAAGCTGAGCGGCCCCAGGTGGACCCAGATGCGGGCGCCGTTGATCTCGGTGCCGAGCCCTGGCACCAGCGGGGCGAGCAGCAGGGCGATGCCCAGGGCCAGGAACGAGTAGCGGTACTGGGCCAGGGTGCGGGCGTCGCGCACCACCAGCAGGGTGGCCACGAAGGCACCGATGCCGACCGCGGTCCAGGTGGCCTGGAGGGCGGCCAGGTCTTCATCGAGGCGGGCGATCATCACGTAGCCGAGGCCGTTGAGGGCGGCCGCCACCGGGAGCAGGACCGGATCGGCCTGGGGGGCGAGGCGGCGGGTGGCCAGGTGGGCGGCGGCCAGGAGGCCGACGATGACGGCCAGGATGGGGCCAATGTCGGCCGGGATGCTGGCTGTCGATCCCAGGCTGGCCAGGGTGTAGGCGATCGCGGTGATGAGGGCGGCCATGACCATCAGGCCGAGCTCGGTCCGCCGCCGGGCGGCGATCACGGGGCGGTGGTGGTGTCGGTGCCGGGGGCGCCCCCGACCGTCGTCGAGGTGCCGAGGCTGGTGGTGGTCGTGGTCTGCACCGGGGCCCCGAAGTCGGCGGCCCGCTCCTCGAGGGTGTCGACGTAGGCCCGGGCCTCGGCCAGCGACGGCTCGAGCTTGCCGTCGGCCAGGTCGCCCTGGAGAGCGCTGGGGAGCTGGTCGGCGTCGATGCCCGTGCGCTCCTCGACAGTGGGCTCGAACCACAGCACGCCCTCGGGCCGGCCCTGGAACACGACGACCTCACCCGAGTCGACCCCCACGAAGTAGGTCCCTCGGGCGTACCAGAGCACTGCGGCCACCCCGGCGGCGACGACGGCCAGTACGAGCAGCACGTAGAGCACTACCCGCCAGGTCAACGCCCGAGTCCGGGGCGCCCGGGTGGGGGCTGCCGGGCGGGTAGGAGCCGGGGCGGGGGCGGCCTCGTCGGGTCGGACGGCCGGAGCCGGGGGCGCGGCTGGGGGCGCGGGCGGGGGGGCAGGCGTCACCACTGGGCTCGGCCTGCCGGGGGCGTGCAGGGCGGCGGCCGTCCCGTCGTCGCCGTCGACGACGTCGACTACCACCACCGAGATGTTGTCCCGGCCGCCCCCGTCGTTGGCCAGCCGGACCAGCTCGTGGGCGGCCTCGCCGGGGTCGGCCAGGCGGCGCAGGACGCCGACCATCCCCTCGTCGGTGACCTCGTTGAACAGGCCGTCGGAGCAGAGGAGGAAGCGGTCGCCGACGTAGGGGACGATCTCCCAGGCGTCGACGTCGACGTCGGTGTCGTGGCCGAGCACCCGGGTGAGCACGTTGCGCTGGGGGTGGCTGCGGGCCTCGAGGTAGCTGAGGCGGCCGTCGCGCACCAGCTCGCCCACCAGCGAGTGGTCCTCGCTGATCTGCTCGAGGACGCCGTCGTGGAACAGGTAGACCCGCGAGTCGCCGACGTTGGCCACCACCACGCGGTCACCGCCGAGCACGCCGGTGGCGTCGGGGTCGCGGTCGGCGTCGGCGCCGACGGGGCCGGCCGGTGACGGGTCGGCCGGGACGAGGGCGATGGCGCACAGGGTGGTGCCCATGCCCCGCAGGGCCGGGTCGTCCTCGGCCCGGGCCCACACGGCGCGGTTGGCGTAGCGGACGGCCCGGACCACGCCGTCGAGCGACAGCTCGACCCGAGCGCCCAGCTCCTGGATGGCGATGGCGCTGGCCACCTCGCCCGCCGCGTGGCCGCCCATCCCGTCGGCCACCGCGTAGACGTTGGCGCCGACCAGGTAGGCGTCCTGGTTGGCGGCGCGGACCCGGCCCACATGGGTGGCGGCACCCGCTCGCAGGGCGGTCATTCAGTCGACCTCGAGGACGGTGACGCCGATCTTGACCCGGTCACCCCGGCGGATCACCGAGGCCGAGTCGACCCGGGCGGCGTTGAGGAAGGTGCCGTTGGTCGAGCCGAGGTCCTCGACCAGGCGCCGACCGTCACGCAGGAAGATCCGGGCGTGCAGGGCCGAGGTGTAGCCGTCGTCGAGGAGGATGGCGCAGCCCGGGGCCCGGCCGACGGTCAGCTCGTCGACCAGCTCGTAGCTCTGGCCTCGCCGGTCCTTGGGCTCGAGGACGACCAACCGGCTGCCGTTGCGGTTGCGCCGGAAGCGTCCGGGGGTCGGGGCGGCGCCGGCCGCCGCCGCGCCGCCGGCCGGGATCGCCGCCGGGGGTGCCAGCTCGGCCCACACCGCCCGGACGACGCGGTAGAGGAAGAGGTAGAGGAGCAGAACGCAGCAGACGGTGAGGAACGAGAGCAGTGCCGCCGGCACGGGCGTCAGGAGGCTTCGAAGTGCAGCTGGACGTCGCCGACCGAGATGGAGTCGCCCTGGGCCAGGGGGTGCTCGCCGGTGAGGCGGTTGCCGTTGACCCGGGTGCCGTTGGTGGAACCGACGTCGACCACCGCGTAGCCGTTGCCCACCGGGCGGACCTCGGCGTGGCGGCGGCTGACGCTGCTGTCGGGCAGGTGGACGTCGGCGTCGGAGGAGCGGCCGATGACCACCACCGTGTCGGCCAGCTCGATGCGGGTGCCGTCGGGGAGGCGCAGGAGGCCGCCGGCTCGGCCGCCGGGGCCCTCGTGAAGGTGGGCCTCGATGTCGAAGGAGCCGGTGCGCAGTGCGGGGTCTTCGACCAGGTGGACCCGCACCGGGCCCTTGAAGGTGTAGCCGGCGGCGCGGGCGTGCTCGCGGGCGGCCTCGGCCAGGTCGCGCACCACGCCGGCCTCGATGGGGACGAACTGCTCGTAGTCGTCGGGGGCGAGGGAGAAGGTGAACTCGTTGGGGACGGCAGTGGCGCCCCGGACGTCGACCGTGCGGGCGTCGTCCATGGCCCGGGTGAGGCGCCGGCCGAGCTCGACCGGGCGGACCGAGCTGCGGAAGACGCGCTCGAAGGTCCCCTCGACGAGCCGCTCGAGACGGCGCTCGAAACCCTTGAGGCCCATCGAGGCGAGCTTACGCGCCGGCCCCTGACCGGCCGGGTCGCTGGAGGGCTGGGCTAACGTGACCGTCCCCCCACGGGCGAGTGGCGGAATTGGCAGACGCGCAGGATTCAGGTTCCTGTGTCCGAAAGGATGTGGGGGTTCAAGTCCCCCCTCGCCCACCACTGAGTACCGACCGAAGTCGGTGCTCAAACCGACACAAGTTCACGTGAACTCAGTCGAGGACGCCGAACGCGGCGAAGGGCCGAGGCCGAAGCCCCGCCCCTTCGTAGAGCATCTGGCCGCGGTCGCTACGTCCCGGCCGGATCTTCTTGCCCTCGGCAGATTCGGGGTTGATGGAGCGAGCGACGCAGCGTCCCGATCTCCTTCTCCTACAAAGTGGTGATCAAAGTGCCTACAATCTGGGGCCCCAATTGGCCGCGAGTTGGAGCCTGCTGTTGCCCTACCTGCCCAGAGTTGTCGATGCAGAGCTGAACGTCCGCCTCGCCGCCGCAGGCGCTGTCGTCATCGAGGGGCCCAAGGCGAGCGGCAAGACCGAAACGGCGCGACAGCGAGTGGCGAGCTCGGTCCTGCTCGACGTAGACGAGAACGCCCGGCGAGCGGCGGCGGTGGACCCGTCACTGGTGCTTGAAGGCGTGACCCCGCGGCTGATCGACGAGTGGCAGGTCGAACCCGGTTTGTGGAACCACGTGCGCCGGTCCGTCGACGATCGGGGTTTGCCCGGCCAGTTCGTGCTCACCGGCTCGTCGGTGCCAGCCGACGACGTCGCCAGGCACACCGGCGCCGGCCGCTTCTCCTTCCTGCGGATGCGACCCATGACCCTCTTCGAGAGCGGGCACACGAACGGCGCAGTGTCACTCGCCGCGCTCCTGGCAGGCGAACCTCCCCGGTCCGACGACCCAGGCTTGGCGGTGGCCGACCTCGCCGATCGCATCACCGCCGGTGGCTGGCCGGCCCAGCAGGGACGTCGCGTCGCCAGCGCCGCCCGCGCGGCGCGCGACTACCTCGAACAGGTCCGGCAGGTCGACGTCTCCCGCGTCGCGGGCTCCAGGCGCGATCCGGCGCGCGTCGACCGGCTGTTGCGTTCCCTGGCTCGCAACACGGCCACCGAGGTGGCGGTAACCGTGCTGGCCGCCGACGCCGGTGGGGGTGACGGGCCACTCGATCGCCACACCGTCGCCGAATACCTCAACATCCTCGATCGCCTGATGGTCATCGAGGATCAGCCGGCGTGGGCGCCCCACCTGCGCTCGCGGGCCAGCCTCCGTACGTCGTCGAAACGCCACTTCGTCGATCCGTCCCTGGCGGTGGCCGCGCTCGGGGCCGGGCCCGAGCGTCTGCTCGGCGACCTCAACCTCCTCGGCCTGCTCTTCGAGTCGCTCGTCATCCGCGACCTTCGAGTGCTCGCCCAGCCGCTCGACGGGAAGGTGCTCCACTACCGCGACAACTACGGCGTGGAAGCCGACGCCGTCGTGCAGCTCGCCGATGGCCGGTGGGGAGCGTTCGAGGTCAAGCTCGGCGCCGGCCTGGTCGACGAAGGCGCTGAGGCACTCCTGCGGTTCCGCGACTCGATAGACACCCGCAAGAGCGGGGAGCCGTCGGTCCTTGGCGTCATCGCTGGGACGGGCTTCGGTTACGTCCGACCCGACGGCATCGCCGTGATCCCGATCGGCGCACTCGCGCCCTGACCGGGACCCAGCCTTCTACCGAAGCTTCTATCGGATGGTGCAGGGAAGCGATCGAAAGCTGGCGGACCATCTCGACGCGGTGGAGTCTCAGCTGGTCCTCCGTGGAGAGGCTGACGTCCTTCCGGCGGTGCGGTATCTCCTCGAAGAGCCCGGCCTAGACGGTCCTAGCTTCGAGCAAGCCTTCCACCGCTGATTCGAACGTCGGGTGGTCGAAGTCGAAGCCGGCCGCCAAGAGTCGGCGCGGTACGCAGCGCCGGCCGGTGAGAGCGAGCGCTGGATCGGTCTGCATCAACAGCGTGCCGAGGTGTACGAGCGGTTTCGGCGTCGGTGGCGACCACGGCCGACCAAGGGCGTGACGAAGGCTCGCCATCATGTCCAGGTTGCGGATCGGGTTCGGCGCCGTGAGGTGGACGATCCCGGCGATCTCGTCGTGATCGCGAATGAAGCGCACCGCCCGCAGGAAGTCGTCGACGTGAATCCAGCTGGTCCATTGCCGACCGGTGCTGATCCGCCCGCCGAGTCCGAGCTTCGTGAGGCGCACGAGCCGGTCGAAGGCCGGCGTGCCGTGGTCCAGAACGATGCCCGTCCGCATGACGACGAGCCGGTCGGCGACTGCGTCCCGCGCCGCCTCCTCCCACGGGCGCGCCACACCAGGCATCTGGGGCGGAGTGTCGGCAACGGGATGTTCCTCGTCGACGATGTCCTGGCCTGCGTCGCCGTAGATGGCGAGTGTGCTCATCTGCAGCCACAGCGAGGGCGGAGTCGTCACCATCGAGGCTGCCTCGACCAGGGCGCGGGTCGGCTCGATGCGGGAGCGCCGCAGGAGCTCGATGTTCCTCGCCGTCGGTCGCTTGTCGACGAGCTCGCCGGCGAGGTTGATCACGACCGCGTCCTCGAGTTCGGCGCGCCAAGGCCCGACGGTGCGGCCGTCCCACATGACCTGCCGGTGGGCGATCCCTTCGCGCCGTGCGCGCGTCAGGATCGTCACGTCGTCGCCGCATTGGGCGCAGTCGTCGGCCAGCCGTCGCCCCAAGGCGCCCGCGCCGCCCGCGATCACGACCTTCATGCGTACACCTCCCTCTGTGCGAGCCGCCGCAGGCCCCCCGCGTCCATGTGACGTCGACGTCGCTCATCCGCGGGCTGACCGGCCCCATATCCGCTCATAGTCGATACGCTATCATTTGTTCACAGACCAACGGCAAGTGGATGGAGGTCTCGGTGGGCAACGACTATCGACTCGACGAGTTGGCAAGAGAGGCAGGCGTGGCCTCGACCACCGTGCGCCTCTATCAGACCCGTGCGTTGCTGGCCCCACCTCGACTCGAGGGCCGGACCGGCTGGTACGACGAGTCGCACCTCAGCCGGCTGAGGCTGATCGCTCGCCTCCAGGGCGAGGGCCACTCCCTCGCCGGCATCGCCAACCTGCTCGAGCAGTGGGAGCAGGGGCGGAGCCTCGATGCCGTCGTCGGTGTCGAAGCCGAGCTCGACTCGCTGTTGGGGGATGCGGCCGCGGTCATCCTCGACCCGGTCGAGCTCCTCGGCCGGTTCCCCGATGACGCACTGACGCCCGAGGTGATGCAACGGGCACTGGCGCTCGGATTGGTGCAGCCGACCGATGACGGTCGGCTTCGTGTGGCCGATCGTCGATTCCTGGCGACCGGGGCCGATCTGGCCCACCTCGGCATCCCGGTCGACGTGATCCTCGACGAGTGGGAAGCACTGATCGTCCACACGGATGACATCGCGGAGCGCTTCATCGCCTTGTTCGAGACGCACCTCGCACCGGCTGACTGGCAGAAGGGTCTCGACACGGAGGAGACCCGAGAGCTGGCCCAGACGCTTGCCCGCCTCCAGTCCACGGCTGGCCAGGTCCTTGCTGCTGCGCTCGGTGCGAGCGTCGCCCGTCTCGGCCGGGAGCGGCTCGGCGAGCTGATCGCGTCATGAAGGCGAACGGAAGCCCTCGCCGTCGGCGACCGATCTACGTCGAGTCGCGGATCAAGGCCCCTCTCGAGCGCGTCTGGGACGCTACGCAGCAGCCCGATCAGCACCAACGCTGGGACCTGCGCTTCGGCGCGATCACGTACCTCCCGCGCGCCGACGGCGAGCCGCAACGCTTCACCTACGCCACCACCATCGTCCCCGGTCTGACCGTCGCTGGCACTGGTGAATCGCTCGGCGAGCGAGACCGGGTGGACGGCACACGGTGGTCCGGTCTGAGGTTCTGGGCGGCCGATCAGCGGTCGATCATCGAGTCGGGCGCTGGGTACTGGCGATACATCCCCACCGACGACGGGGTGCGCTTCCTGACGCGTTACGACTATCGGCCCCGATGGGGTCGTCTCGGCGAACTCGTCGACAGCTGGATGATTCGGCCGATCTTCGGCTGGGCCACCGCCTGGAGCTTCGACCGCCTGCGCCTCTGGCTCGAGCAGGGCACGCCCCCCGACCACGCCAGGAACCACGCCATCGCGCACGCCATCGCCGTGGGCGGCCTTGCGGGCGTCTTCGCCTACCAAGGCCTGGTTCCGAAAGTCTGGAAGGTCGACGGCGGCGAGGTCGCGATCTGGCAGGGACTCGGCCTTCCGGAACCTCGCGCCAGGCGAGTCGTGCGCGCCGTCGGCGCCGTCGAGGCGGCGTTCGCGGTGACGACGATCGCCCGGTCGAACACGCGGTGGCCCTTCGTGATCGCGCTGGCGGCCATGCCCACGCTGGCGGTCGGCGCCGCCAAAGCTGATCGCTCGATCCTCGCGAAGGCGTTCAATCCCGCATCGCTCGGCCTTGCCGTCGCCGCGCTCGCCGGCGTCGCGCTTGCCACCAATGAGGGTCGCCCGAGTGGTCGACGACCGTTGCGCCGCGCCCCCGACCGTCAGCCAGAGGTGGAGGACCTTCCATGACCTCGATCTACCGGGAGGCCCTCGGCACCGACTTCGACCGCCTCCACCGCCAGATGCAATGGCGGTTCGGGTTCTCCTCCCACGACGAGACCTGCCACCTCGGGCGCGGCGTCATGGACGAGGTCTGGCGGGGCCCGTGGTGGACGCTCCCGTTCCTTCTACTCGGGTCTTCTAGGCGGGTCCTGTTCCCGAGCCGCGGCGAGAGCGTCCCGTTCACGATCGCCAACTACGCCTACGTCGATCGGTTTGGTCGCGAGACGGTCACGTGGGCCCGTCGGTTCCACTTCCCGCGCCGGCGTCGTGCGTTCGACGCCACGATGATCTTCAGCAGGAAACGCCACACGATCGTTGACTACCTCGGGACACACCAACACCTCGCGGTCGACCTCGAGTGCTGGGTCGATGACGACGGCGCCCTGTGCCTCCGCAGCGGCGAGCAACGCTTTTACGAAGGTCCGGTGGCGTTCCGCTTCCCGATGATCCTGTCCGGCGTCGCCGACGTGCGGGAGTGGTGGGACGAGGCGGCGGGGTGCTTCCGCATCGAAGTTCGTGTCGCCAACAAGGTTCTCGGTCCACTCTTCGGCTACCGCGGGTCCTTCACGGTCGAGGAGCGCCGGTGTCTCGCCGGCGAAGTTCCCGTGGACGTGCGACCCGTCCGCGAAGAGCACCGGGAGTAGCGCGGTTCGCGCGGCACTCTTTCGACCCAGCTCCGGGAGCTGCGCCACTTGCAGCTCGACAGCCGCGCCGCGCTGCGCTGCTGCCAGGCCCCAGCAACTGCTTGCGACCCTGGGAGCCGGCCGACTTCCACCGAGACTTCTAACGGACGGGTCGACATCGACCATCATCGATGAACACCCGGAAATTGGAGTTCAAGTCCTCCCTCGCCCACTGGTTGGCAGGGAGCTCTCCGGTTCGGCACCGCGCCCAAGCACTCGTGGCGATCTCAGTGCTGAGCGGAGACTGCGGTTCGGGTGAGCCGGTCCACGATGGTCAGGCCGCTGGCGCTGGCGGCGAGCACGATGTCGACTGCCGCCAGCGGCAGCAAGAAGACGGTCGCCGTGCCGATGATCTCCCCCATCACCAGGGCGGCCCTTCCGAGTGCCTGGATCGGGGTGAGCGGGTGCCCGGACCGGTCGACGACGCGCACCCGCAGCAGGCGCTGCCCCACGGTGGCGGCCGTGGTCAGCCAGGTCCCGGCCAGGTAGGTCAGCCCGACCACGAAGCCGAGCATCATCGCCATCACCTCGTGGTCGCGATGGCTGAGCATCGTCAGCGGGACCACCAAGACCGCGGCCGCCAGCACGAGGTCGACCAGCAGCGCCGCGAGCCGCTCGGAGAGGGCGGCCCGCTGGTCCCTCATGACCAGGGGTTCGGGGTCCACGACCACCGACCGTCGGATGAGCACGCTCTCGCCGACGAGCACGACGCAGGCCAGCGGGATCCCGACGGACGGAACGAGAAGGGCAGCCAGACCGGCCTGGGCATCCTCGCTGGATCCCATGGCCAGACCAGCCCCGACGGCGGTGGCGGTGACGACGACGAAGCAGGCGATGTGCGTCGCCCCGAGACGGGCGGCCAGCTGGGAGATCGAACCGGGTATGCCGATCAGGCCCAGATAGCCGAAGCCGACGGCCACCCAACTGGAGAGGGGCGGCGCCTGCGCGCTGGCGGCGGAAGCGGCCACGATGAGCGCGACGGTGCCTGTCACCGCGGTCACTGCGAACCAAGCGAGCGACGAGGCGGCACCGCCACGAGGGCGTTTGGTCAGTCCCTCGGCAGCCAGGGCCGTGACCTTCCTCGACCGCCGCGGTCACGCATCGGGATCGGATGGTAGGCGGCGCCCACCGACCGTCGGGGAGTACCGCAGGTGACCCGAGCAGGGGCCATCTGCGGAGCTGGCGGGATGGGCCCGTCAGTCTCGTCGGTAGCGGCTGACGCGGTACTCCTCGACCCAGTTCCGGGAGCTTCGCCACTCGCCGTCGGCGCCTCGCACGGCCTGGAGCCGGCCCCGGTTGGCAGCGGTCCGCAACGCCGGGGCGCCGATCTCATCGCTCGCCAGCGCCGCGAGGGGCACGAGCCGAGCTGGCCCGGCAACCGCGGGAACGATGAACCGGTACAGGTTGTCGAGGATCGCCCGCGCCAGCAGTTCTCCGAGCGCGCCGTGGTCGCCGGTGTCGGCGCGACGGAGCGCCGCGAGGTAGAGCGAACGCTGCCGCTTGTACACGATGGCCGGCGGGTAGCCGAGCCGGACGAGGAGAAGGTTGAGGACGAGGCGGCCGGTCCGGCCGTTGCCGTCGAAGAACGGGTGGATGCGCTCGAACTCGGCATGGATCTCGGCCAGCTCCTCGGGAAAGCGCGCCGATCGGGCCCCGAGGGCGTTGGCTCGGCTGACCCAGGTGTCGACTGCGGGTGGGACCAGCGGCCAGGTCGGAGGGGTCATCCCGCCCGGGAATGGCTGGATGTCGTGCTCCCGGTACGCACCGGGATGCTGGCGGGGTGTCGCCTGTGGGTGGGGAGCGACGTCCCACACCGGGGTCATCGCCATCTGGTGGATCTGACGCAGCTCGGCGAGGGAGATCGTGTCGGTCCCGCTCGTCATCGCCGGTCGGATGGCCTGGTTGTAGACCCACTCAGCCGCGTCGGCGTAGCCCTTGACCTCCATGTACTCGGCCAGTTCCTTGTTTCCGACGGCGCGCCCCTGTTCGAGCAAGACCTCCACCTGTTTGAGGACGAGCGTGTTGCCCTCGATGGCGGTCGAGTGGTGGGCCTCCTCGTACCAGAGCCCACGCCAGATGTCCTGGGCCTCGACGGGGTGGGGGAGGCCGCCCAGGCGCTGCCAGAGCTCGGCGATCTGCAGGTCGAGCCGCTCGTACACCGCTTCACGTCGAGGGCGACCCCGCCGACCCGAAAAGTGTTCGCTCATCGCAGATCGAAGTGTACCGAACACTTTCAGAAAGTGTTCGGCTGGGGATCACTTAAACGAACCGAACCACAGTTGCACCGGTGTAGTTCGCGGCCAGCCTGCCAACAAGGTGGGGCGCTCGACGGCATCGCGGTTGGCGCGGCAGTCCCGTTGGCGTGTGGAAAGGGAGGACCGAGCGAAGGAGAGTCTGGTGAATTGCTAATCTCATAAAGTGCTAACCGGGGAGGCCGTGTCGTCCATGGCCCTCGCGTACCCCGCCCTCGTCGGCACCGACCCCACCCGATGAGCACTCCGGAGCCCTCTCGGGCGACGCCGTCGCCCAGCGGCACGGCCGATACCGGCACCGCGCCGCTCGCCTCGCTCGCCTCGCTGCGCCAGCTCCTGCCCCGCCGCGCCGACTACTCGGGACTCGGCACCAGCTGGCGCGGCGACCTCGTGGCCGGCGCCACCGTCGCCGTCGTCGCCCTCCCGCTCGCCCTTGCGTTCGGGATCACCGCCGGGCTGGGCGCCCAGGCCGGGCTCGTGACCGCCATCGTCGCCGGGCTCGTCGCCGGCATCTTCGGCGGGTCGCACGTCCAGGTGTCCGGACCGACCGGCGCCATGACCGTCGTTCTGGTACCCCTGGTCTCCCGCTACGGCACCGACGCCCTCTTCACCGTGGGTGTCGTGGCCGGTGCCCTCGTCGTCATCGCCGCCGCGTTGCGGCTCGGCCGCTACGTGGCATTCATCCCGTGGCCGGTGATCGAAGGCTTCACCGTGGGGATCGCCGTCATCATCCTGCTCCAGCAGGTGCCCGCCGCACTCGGTGTCGCCAAGCCCGAAGGGGAGAACACCGCGGTCGTCGCCGCTCGGGCCATCGGTCACGCCACCACGGACACGAGCCCGAAGGCTCTCGCCCTGGTGGCACTGGTCGCGCTGGTGATGGTGTTCGGCCCGCGGCTGCGTCGCAGCCTTCCGGTATCGCTCATCGGGGTCGCAACGGCCACCGTGGCGGCCGAGTTGGCCAGCCTGGACGTCGCCCGCATCGGGGCGCTGCCGTCGTCGCTGCCGACGCCGACTCTGCCGTCGCTCACCCCCACCCGGATCAGCGAGCTGTTCAGCGCCGCGCTCGCCGTCGCCGCCCTGGTCGCCCTCGAGAGCCTGCTGTCGGCCAAGGTCGCCGACGGCATGGCTGACCAGCCGCGCCACGACCCCGACCGCGAGCTGTTCGGACAGGGCCTCGCCAACCTCGTCTCACCCCTGTTCGGCGGCATGCCCGCCACCGGTGCCATCGCCCGGACCGCCGTCAACGTCCGCGCCGGGGCCCGCACTCGGGTCGCCGCGATAGTCCACTCTCTGCTGCTCGTGCTGGTGGTGTTCTTCGGTGGGGACCTCGTCGCCCGCATCCCCCTCGCCGCCCTGGCTGGGGTCCTCATGGTCACCGCCGTGCGGATGGTCGAGATCCACAACATCCGGGCCGTGGTGCGCGCCACCCGTTCCGACGCCCTGGTGCTGATCGCCACTGCCACCGCCACCATCGCCTTCGACCTCATCGTCGCCGTCGAGATCGGCATCGCCATCGCCGCCGTCCTCGCCCTGCGCCACATCGCCCGCTCGGCCTCCATCACCCGCGAGCCCGTCACCGTCGAGGTCGGCGTCGACGACGAGCGGCGCCTGCTGCACGACCACATCGCCACCTACCGGCTCGACGGCGCCCTCTTCTTCGGCGCGGCGCAGCGGTTCCTCACCGAGCTGGTCGCCGTCGGGGATGTTCGTGTGGTCATCCTCCGGCTCCCGGACCTCCAGGTCCTCGACGCCACCGGTGCCCACGCCCTCGGCGAGATCATCGAGGAGCTCGAGCACCGACACGTCACCGTGCTCCTCAAGGGCCCCCGCCCACCCCACCGCCGCATCCTGGAGGCCGTCGGAGCCCTCCGCCATCTCGCGCACGAGAACCACGTGTTCACCAACCTGGACGAGGCGGTGGTCCACGCCCGCGCCCACGTCGAGCGCGTGGCCCACCCCCTCGCGGGCACCGGCGACGCGATCGCCTCGCCTGGCTGAGCCAC
This sequence comes from Actinomycetes bacterium, assembly GCA_031398745.1. Lineage (GTDB taxonomy): Bacteria > Actinomycetota > Acidimicrobiia > Acidimicrobiales > CADCSY01 > JANNNX01. The sequence continues at coordinate 52,786 of JANNNX010000008.1, read as the reverse complement.
CGGCGAACCCAGGCGGCGCCTGCGTCGCCCTGTCAGCTGGCCTTGCGGCGGCGAGGCTTGGGGGTGTCGACGAAGTCCAAGCCCTCGAGCTCCTCGAGCAGCTCCCGGGTCTCGGTCAACGAGCTGGTCAGGATCGCCTTGGCGACTTCGAGGAGCTGGAACACCCTGGGCTCGGAGACCGAGTAGAGCACCGAGGAGCCGATCTTGCGGGACCGGACGAGGTTCGCGCGCCGCAGTATCGCCAGCTGCTGGGAGAGGTGCGAGGGTTCGATCCCGACCTCGGGGATCAGCTCGTTCACCGGGCGCTCTCCGTCGCGGAGGACCTCCAGAACGCGGATCCGGGCTGGGTGGCCCAAGGTCTTGAAGAACTCGGCCTTCACTTGGTAGATCGGGCGGGTCACCCGCGGCCCCCTCGGCTTCGACTTGACGAAATCATACTCTTGTCAAGCAGAGCGCCGCCGGCGGGTCGGGGCTCTTCGGTAGGAGCGTCCGTTCGATCGCCACGACGCCGACGCCTAGGCGACCCCGGCGAGGATGCCGTCGATCTGGCCCATCGCTTCGCGCATGCCCTCCTCCATGCCCATCTCGATCATCTGCTGCATCGCCTCGGCGGAGGCGAAGGTCGAGGTCACGGTCAGGGTGGTGCCCCCGCCGGCGCGCTCGCCCAGCTCGAGCTCCATGCGGGTGGTCGGGAGCTCCCGGTTCGGCTGCCCGGCGTCATCGGCGAACCCGTCGTCGACCACGAACCGGCGCGGTGCCTCGACCTCGAGCACGTCCCAGTAGCCGGCCGACTTCTCGCCGTCGGGCCCGGTCATCACGTAGCTGACCCTGCCGCCGGGCCGGAGATCGTGCTCGACGACGCGGGCAGGCCACGTGGGAGGGCCCCAGCACCGCTCGAGCTGGCGAGGGTCGGCGTAGAGCTGCCAGACCCGTTCGACTGGCGCGTCGTACTCGGCGACGACGGTCATGGTGTGGGCATCGATGTCCGTGTCGACGCGAGTGATGGGCATGGGTCTCTCCTGGTTCAGGGATCCTCGGCGAGGATCTGGTCCATCTGCGCGACGCGGTGGCGCCACAGCAGCTCGAAGGCATCGAGTGCGCTCCGGGCGTCACGCACCCGGTCGATGTCGCCCCGCACGAGCGACTCCCGGCCATGCCGTCGCTTGGACACCAGCCCGGCCTCTTCGAGGACGGTCACGTGCTTCTGCACCGCGGCGACGCTCATCGGGTACTGCCGGGCGAGCGCGGAGACCGAGCGCGCCTGGACCAGCACCGTCCGGACGATGTCTCGGCGGGTGGCATCCGCCAGGGCGTGGAAGACCCGGTCTGTCTCCCGTGGGCTCCACTTATCTACAACCATACAGTTGTAGGTCTACCGTGGCCTGGGTCGCTTGGCAAGAGCCCAGGCATCGAATGTCGAGGCCTCCCCGCCCGCCGACTCGCGGGGTCTTGGCCGGACGCGGGGACGCGACGTCACGACCTGGCGGACGTCGGGTCCCCACGTCCGGGCGGAAGGGTTCGCCGCGGGTGCCGGGCCGCCGGTGCGGCCGGGAGCGGCCAGCTCGGTTGCGGCGGCCGGGCTCAGCCGCCGCCGGCGGCCAGGTCGGCCGGGGTCCAGAAGCCCGGCTCGGGCCGGGCGCTGGTGCCGCCCTTGGCCGCGATGGCCAGGCGTTGGCGGCCATCGGTCGACAGGAGGTCGACGACGTCGAAGACCACGCTCGGTCCGGCGGCCCGCAGAGCGCTGTCACCCTCGCTCGGGCGGCGGGGGAGGCGGGTAGTCAGCACCACCAGCGGCATGTCACCCCGGGCCGCTCGCAGGGCGGCGGCTCGGCCCAGGGTCCGCCACACCGTGTCGGTGCGAGCCAGGCCCCCGCCGCCGCTGGTGAACGGCCCGGCGACATCGAAGAACCAGGGGGCGCCGTCGCCATCGGCGGCCTCCAGGTCGACCCTGACCCCGGTGCCCGCCACCCGGCGACCCCGGGCCGTGATGGTGAACCCGGCCTCGGTGAGCACCTCCTCGGCCAGCCGGATCGCCGACCAGCCTTCGGCCCGGGCCCGAGTCGGAAGGTCGACACCGTCATCGTCATCGACATCGTCGCTGGCACCGGAGGTCGGTTCGGCGCGGCCTGAGGCCTCGATCTCGTCGACCGCCGCCCCCACCCGGGCCCGGGCCAGTTCGACGTAGGCGGGGTCGAGGTCGTAGCCGACGTAGCGCCGACCCAGCCGGGCCGCTGCCACCAACGCCGCACCGCTGCCCATGAACGGGTCGAGGACCAGGTCCTCCGCGTAGGTGTAGAGCCGGATCAGCTGCTCGGGCAGCGCCACCGGGAACGGCGCCGGGTGCCCCACCCGGCGAGCGCTCTCGGGCTGGATCTCCCACACGTCGAGGGTGAGGGCCAGGAAGTCGTCGGTCAGCAGCGTGCTGCGGTGGGGGAGGCCGGCCGCGGCCCGCTGCTTGACGGTGCGGGCCCGGTCGAAGCGGCCCTTGCTGGCCACCACCACCCGCTCGGTGACGTCGCGCAGCACCGGGTTGGCCGCGCTGCGGAACGACCCCCAGGCACACGAGCCGTTGGCCCCGTCGCCCTTCTGCCAGATCAGCTCGCCCCGCAGCAGCAGGCCGAGGTCGTCCTGCAAGATGCGGATGACGTCGGCCGACAGGCTCCGGTACGGCTTGCGCCCGAGGTTGGCGACGTTCACCGCCATGCGGCCTCCGGGCTCGAGGGTGCGGACGCACTCGGCGAAGACCTCGGTGAGCATCTCGAGGTACTCGAGGTACGACGACGGCACGCCGTCGCGCTCGAGCTCCTCCTCGTACTGCTTGCCCGCGAAGTAGGGCGGCGAAGTGACGACCAGGGCGACCGAGCCGTCGGCCACCGCTCCCATGCTCCGGGCGTCGCCGCAGACGAAGGGCTCGGCTACCGCCACCGGCTCGACCACGGTGTCGTCGGCCGACAGCTCGGGGGCCCGGAAGCGGTCGTAGAACGGCGTCGCGTCGTGGCTCTCGCGGGCCCCCACCCCGAAGGCGGAGGTCGTGGTCCTGCGGCGCTCGGTCATCGCTTCCTCCGGTCGGCGGCACCCTAGGGCCGGCGCCCGCCCATCGTCTGCCGAAGGGCCATCTGACCGCCAGATCAGCGCTACGAGAGCGACAGATCACCTCTCTAGGTTCCGACACCATGCGCCCCCTCGCCCTGCTCCGCTCCGCCGCCGCGGCTGGTCTCGTCGCCGCCTCCCTGGCCTCCTTCGGCCCCCTGAGCGGCATCGCCGCGGCCGACGTCAGCGCGGCCACGCCGCTCGGTCTCGACGGGGCGGGCTGCGTGCAGTCCTTCGACAGCCTGGCCTCGAGCGGCACCTCGTCGGCCTTCCCGCCCGGTTTCGGGTTGTCCGAGACCTCTGGCGACACTCTCTACAGCGCCAACGACGGCGGCTCCAACGCCGGCAACACCTACAGCTACGGCGCCACCGGCTCCACCGAGCGGGCGCTCGGCTCGGTGGCCTCGGGGACCAACCAGAGCACCTACGGGGCGATCATCCGCAACGACACCGGCGTCACCATGACGTCGCTCACCCTCTCGTTCCGCATCGAGCAGTGGCGCAGGGGCGACAACGCGGCCAACACGTCGCCCTTCTCGTACTCGACCTCGGCCACCTCGTTGGCCTCGGGCAGCTTCACCTCGGTGACCGCCCTCGACGTGGTGGCCCCCCTGGCCAGCGGCACCTCCGGCTCCCGCGACGGCAACGCGGCGGCCAACCAGGCCACCCGCACCGCCACCCTCACCGGCCTGTCGCTGGCGCCGGCCGCGACCCTGGTGCTGCGCTGGCAAGACCCCAACAACACCGGCGCCGACGACGGCATCGGTATCGACGACCTGGCGCTGGCCCCCAACGGGGCGACCACGCCCACCACTCCGTGCCCGGCCGGCACGCCGCCCCCTCCGGGCCAGGCCTGCCCGGCCGGCACCGCCGCCGGCACGGTGACCACCATCAGCACCATCCAAGGTTCCGGGGTCGCCTCCTCGGCCAATGGCCAGGTCCGCACCGTCGAGGGAATCGTCACCGGCCTCGACGACGAGGTCGGCTCGAGCTTCGGATCGGGAAACACCATCGACACCTTCCCCAACGACCGGGGCTTCTTCGTGCAGGAGGAGGACACCGACGCCGACACCGACCCCGCCACCAGCGAAGGCATCTTCATCGGCCTGACCAGCGCCAGCACCACGCTGCCGGTGGTAGGGGCCAAGGTTCAGGTGACGGGCACGGTGCGGGACAGCCAGTCCTCACCGTCCTTCGGCCTGACCAAGATCGTCGCCAGCTCGTGCACCACCCTGCTCACAGGCCAACCCCTGCCGACGGTCGTGACCATCGACGAGTCGGCGGCCAACAGCCAGAGCATCGGCTCCGAGTCGAACCCCAGCCGCTCGTACTACGAGACCCTCGAGAACATGCGGGTGCGGCTGGTCAGCGGCGTGGCCCGCAGCGGCGGCACCAACAAGTTCGGCGAGCTCTACGTGGTGCCCGGCACCGGCCCGGCGTCGGTCCTGCTGCGCACCTCCCCGGCCGAGCCCGGCCTCCTCGGCACCATGGAGGACGCTGGCTCCGGCAACCCGGCCAACCCCTACCGGCCGGCCGCCCCCAGCTCGACCTACGTCGCCGCCGACCAGTTCGACACCGTGTCCGAGCTGGTCGGGCCCCTCGGCTACAGCTACGGCAACTACAAGATCGTGCCCCAGGTCGGCGCCCTGCCGACGGTGACCGACACCGGGGTGGCCTACCCGAACAGCGAGCTGGCCCCGGCCGAGGCCGACGAGCGCCGGATCGTGTCGTTCAACCTGGAGAACTACTTCCCGACCGGCGGCGCCCTCGACGGCGGGATCGTGTCGGCCGCCGAGTTCGCCGAGAAGCGCGACCGGGCCGCCGACGCCATCGGCCGGCTGCTGCAAGCCCCCGACGTGGTCGCCGTCCAGGAGATCGGCGACAACCAGCACCTAGGGGCCACCGGGACCACCACCTCCCAGGGCACCCTCGACGCCCTCGCCGTCCGCCTCGGCGAGCTCGGTTACGGCACCTACACCGCCTATGTCATCGAGGGCAACGACACCCGCGGCATCGACGTCGGCTTCCTGGTCAAGTCGACGGTGACGGTCGTGTCCGGCCCCAGCCAGAGGGGCGGCGACACCGCCGCCGGCTCCTGCTCGGACGTCGCCGGGCGGCTCTTCGACCGTCCCCCGCTGTTCCTCGAGGTCGACCTCGGCGCCGGCCTCGGCACCACCTGGCTGGTGAGCAACCACTGGTCGTCGAAGTCGGCCCCCGACTCGTGCCGTGACGCCCAGGCCGACTGGGTCCGCAGCCAGGCCGAGGCCCTCCAGGGGGCCGGCGACGAGGTGATCGTTCTCGGTGACCTCAATGCCTTCGAGGACGAGACGCCCATCGCTCACCTCCAGCAGGGCGGCACGCTCGACAACCTCACCGAGGACGTCACCGCCGGGGTCGCCTACAGCTTCCAGTTCGACGGCCTGCTCCAGACCCTCGACCACGTGGCCGTCACCGGCCAGATCGCGGCCCTGACCGCCGACCTCCGCTACGTGCACCTCGACAACGACTACCACGACCGCCGGGTGGCCACCGACGGCCACAAGGTCAGCGACCACGACCCGCTGGTGCTGACCCTCAGCATCGACGGTGCCGGGGTGCCCTCGGGGACGGCCGGCGGGGCCTTGGCCCTGGTCGGGGTGTCGGCCCTCGGCGGCCTGGCCGTGCTGGCCACTGCCCGCCTCCGGCGCCGGGTCGTAGGGACGCCGCACCGGTAGGCGGCCGGTCGACAAAGATCTCGGTCTCGCCTGTCGATCTGGCCGGGTCGCGTTCGTCATCACGGTGACGACGTCGGACCAGCCGGCGCGACGACCCCACAGGAGACCTGCCATGCCGCTCTACGCCGCCCTCATCTACGGCGAGGACGCCGACTGGACCGACGCCGCCCACGCCGACCAGATGAAGGAGTACTACGCCTTCGGGGAAGCCGCCGCCGGCGTGATCCGGGGTGGCTCGGCCCTCCAGCCCACGGCCACCGCCACCACCATCGAGGTCAGTGGCGGGCCCGGGGGCGACGTCGTCACCACCGACGGCCCCTTCGCCGAGACCAAGGAGGTCCTCGGAGGCTTCTATCTGATCGAGGCGGCGGACCTCGACGAGGCCATCAGCTGGGCCGCCCAGATCCCCGGGGCTTGGCACGGCAAGGTCGAGGTGCGTCCGACCATCGCCATGTAGTGGCCGGGTCCGACGACCTCGGCGAGGTTTTGCGGGTCGAGGGTGGCCGGGCGCTGGCCACCCTCGCCCGCGTCTTCGGCGACCTCCAGCTGGCCGAGGATGCGGTGCAGGACGCGGTGGTCGTCGCCCTCGAACGCTGGCCGGTCGACGGCCGGCCGACCAACCCGGCCGGCTGGCTGACCGTCACCGGCCGCCGCAAGGCCCTCGACCGGATGCGCCGCGAGGGCCGGCGAGCCGACAAGGAGGTGGCCGCCGTGCGATCACTCGACGAGGGAGACGACGAGCGGCCCGACGAGGACGGGTCGGCGGTGGGCGACGACGTGCTCCGGCTGGTCTTCACCTGCTGCCACCCGGCGCTGGCGCCCGAGGCTCGGGTCGCCCTCAGCCTGCGGACGCTGTGTGGCCTGACCACGGCCGAGATCGCTCGGGCCTACGTGGTGCCCGAAGCGACCATGGCCCAACGCCTGGTCCGGGCCAAGCGCAAGATCGCCGGTGCCGGCATCCCCTACCGGGTCCCCGCCGACCACGAGTTGCCCGACCGCCTGCCGGCCGTGCTGGCCGTGGTCTACGGGGTCTGGAACGAGGGCTATGCCGCCACCGCCGGCTCCGATCTGGTGCGGGTCGACCTGTGCGACGAGGCCATCCGCCTCGGCCGGCTGCTGCGTGAGCTGCTGCCCGACGAGCCGGAGGTGGCCGGGCTCCTCGCCCTCATGCTGCTCACCGACGCCCGCCGGGCGACCCGGCTCGACCCGGTCGGCGATCTCGTCCTGCTGGCCGACCAGGACCGCACCCGTTGGGACCGGGCGCTGATCGACGAGGGGGCGACGCTGGTCGAATGGGCCCGGCGGCGCTCGGCCGGACAGCCCGGCGTCTACCAGCTGCAGGCCGCCATCGCCGCCTGCCACGCCACCGCGCCGTCGTTCGGCGAGACCGATTGGCGCCAGGTCGAGGTCCTCTACCGGTACTTGGAGGCCCGCCACCCTTCCCCGGTGGTCACCCTCAATCGGGCCGTGGCCGTGGCCGAGACCGAGGGTCCGGAAGTCGCGCTGGCGCTGGTCGACAGCCTCGCCGGCCTCGACCGCTACCACCTGTTCCACGCCACCCGAGCCGACCTGCTGCGCCGACTGGGCCGGTGGTCCGAGTCCGTCGAGGCCTACCGGGCGGCGTTGGCCTGCGACCCCTCTGTACCCGAGCAGCGCTTCCTGCGTCGCCGCCGAGCCGAGGTGGCCAGCCTGGCCCCGTGAGCCGGAGGCGGAGTCGGCGTCAGCCCGCGGCTGAGATCCGCTGGTGTTGGGCGGCGGCGACGGTGCGAACGTCGTCGGGGGTGCTCCCCGAGCTCGACGAGCCGACCAGCACCAGGCACCAGCGGGTGCCGACCGAGAAGGCCACGGCATGGGCCACGAAGCTGCCGCTGCCGGTGTCCTCCACGGTCGAGAAGCCGATCGCCCCGTCCAGCCCGGGGACCTCGAAGCCGGTCGCGCCCCGGGCCTCCAACGCCTCGGCGCCGTCCTGGAGGTAGCGGGCCGCGCCGCCAACGTCAGCGAACTCGTAGACGGTGAGCAGGAGCACGTCGTCGCCGGCGTTGGTCCAGGCCCGCGACGCCCCCCGCACGAAGCGCCGAGTCTCGAGCAGCGCCCGCTCGGCGGCCTCGTCGTCCTCCAGTGCGGCCGCTCCGTCGAGGTCGAGGGGCCCCGCGCCCACCGCCAGGTCGTCCCGGCTGAAGCCGGTGAGCGGATCGTCGAGCAGCAGGGCATCCAACGCCTTGGCCTCCGGGGTCGTGGTGGTGGTGGTCGCCGGCACCAGGTCGAGCGAGCCGACCGAGGTGGTGCTCTCGCCGGCTGACCCGTCGGCCGACGAGTCACCGTCGTTCGAGCAGGCGGCGAGGGCCAGCGCGGCCACCAGCACCAGAGCGATCGCGGTGGCGCCCCGCACCCGGCCTTCGGCCCCGGTCACCCGGGCGATGCGGCGGCTCATCGCTCGCCCGTCACCTGTCGCCCCGGAGACCACCAGGGTCATGATCGCGGTCCGGGCCACCGCGAAGGCCGCGCCCACCAGTGCCGACCACCACGGGCCGAAGGAGGCGCCGACTCCGAGCATGGACCACCACGTCCAGGACGTGAGGATGGTCAGCGGGCCCACACCCAAGCGCGCCCCGTAGAGCACGGCGGTGACCGGCGCCGGGAACATCGTTCCCCACTCGATCGGTACCTGGCGGTGGACCGCCCAGGGCCGCAGGGCGGCCCAGCCGGTGCGGGCCCGGAGCAGGTCGAGGGTCACCGCCGATACCGCCACCGCGGCCGCGGCCCGGCTCGACAGTGGGCCCCACCCTCCCGCCCGCCACAGGGCGCCGACCACCAGCCCGACGAGCGCGCCGGTGGCGGCGCCGGTCAGCGCCAGCAGGCCCACCACCAGGATGCCTCTTGCCCCCCGCACCGAGGGGCGCACGGTCTCCGCGACCGACAGGCCTCAAGGCGACCACAGCGACCGGGTCGCGGCCACCAGGCAGAGCAGGGCCACGATCGCGGCGGTAGCGGCCGAGATGCCGACGTCGGTCATCGCTGGGGATTGGCTCGCGACGACCAGTAGGTGCCGAAGGGCTCCTCGGCCGCGCCCGCCACCCGGGCCCGGCCGATCTCGCGCTCGGCGTTGGGCTGGGAGATGACCGGCAGCCCCTGGCCGCTGACCCCCTGGAGCCACTGGGTGCCGTAGTCGTTCAGGGCCGACTGGAGCTCGTAGCGGCCGTCGTCGCCCAGGGCGCCGATCGAGCCGGCGGTCACCGCCCGCACGAATGAGCCCCGGCGCTCCCAGATCCAGCCGAACAGTGAGCCGCCGAGGGCGCCATCGGGATGCAGCACGAGCACGCCCGGCTCACCCGCCAACCCGGCCGCGAGGCTCGCCGATCCTCCCGGGACCAGCACCACTGACCCCGAGGCCATGTGCTCGGTATCGAGGCCGACGCCGGCCAGGGCGGTGACCAGCGCCGCCGGGTCGCTGCCCCAGATCGGGAAGCCGCCGGACAGCTCACCGGCCCGCCCGGCGACCTCGTCGCCCACCAGGTAACAGACCGTCACGGGGTCGCCTCCGCTGGTGGCAGCCACCGCCGCATCGAAGCCGACCAGCACCGGCATGCCCTTCGCCGAGGCAATCATCGCCGCGGCCGGCGCCGCCACCGCCGAGGCCCCCGACTCGGCCACCACCATCGCCCGACGGTTGCCGGTCTGGCTGCGGATCCACGCCGCGACCTCGACCGACGCGGCCGACAGGGTGGCGGCCGAGTGGAGCCGACTCACGGCGTAGCCGTAGCCGGCCAGCTCCGCGTCCACCGCGCTCGACAGGGCCGGTCCGACCAGGAGCACCCGTGCCGGCTGCAACCGCTGGATCTCGGCGATGAGTGCCCCCGACGCCCGCTCCCGGCCCGAGAGCAGGAGCTGGCCACCGGCGGCAGCGGCCACCGGCCCGGCCACCGAGGCCGACACCGCGTCGTCGGCGTCGCCCACGACGACCGTGCCGCCCCACCCGGACGGGAGGCGTCGGCTGCGGTTGGCGGCGATGCCCACCGCGCTGAAGCCGGCCACCCGCTCGATGGGCCGGTGCTGCACCCGCGGGTCGGCGGCGCAGCTCTCGACCGCGCAGCGCACGTTGTATCCCGCCGGGCAGTAGCCGTGGACGTTGGGCCAGTTGTAGGTGCAGCAGTCGCAGATCTTCTTGAGGCCACCGTTGCTGCAGCATCCGGGGCTGGCGTACCAGCACCAGCCCCACACGTCGTCGGCTCCCTCGCAGTCGAAGGTGGGACAGATCGGGCTCACCCCTGACTGGCCGCACACCCGGGCCTCGGCCCGCTCGACCAGCAGGGTGGCCAGCGTGGGTCCGCTGGCGACCAAGACCGCGACCTGCCCGGCCCGTCCGAGGAAGCTGCGGCGGCTCGACCGGGCGGCCAGGCGCCGGCCGAGGCGCTCGGTGATGGTGTCGAAGCTCATGCCGGGCTCCGGGCCGTCTCCACCAGCTCCTCGATCTGCTCGAGGGTGTTGGCCACCCCCCGACCCCGGACCACGCCGCCGGCATCGACCGCCACCAGGTACGGGGTCGAGCGGACGTTGAAGGCGTCGAACGTGGGGCGGGTGTCGGCGTCGAGGTCGACCAGCTCGAGGCGGACGTCGGGGTACTGGCGCCCGAGGGTCTGGAGCGACGGACGCAGCACCGCGCAGACCTCGCAGGTCGGTGAGGTGAAGGCGAGGAGGGTGAGGGCGGCGCGGCTGTAGGGGAGGTTCTTGACCAGCGGGGCGTCGGCGCCCAGCTCGGGGCCCTCGCCCGCCGGGTGCACGCCCATGGGTGCCACCCGGGCGTGGAGCACCCCGATCTGGCGGAGGAGGGCGACCACGGCCACCCCGAGAACGAGCACCGCCAGCCACAGCAGCACGTAGGACAGCACCCAGATGTCTCCGCTCACCGGGCGACACCCGTGGTGGTATCGACGCTGAAGAGGTGGCCGGTCCGGCGGCCCAGGTCGGCCAGTGCCACGACCACGGCCGCGGTCAGGGCCGCGGTCGACCCCGCGACCACGGCCTCGACGCTGGGCACGCTCGGACCCGGCGCCCACAGGGCTGCCACCGCGGCCGTGGCCAGGAACCCGTTGCGCACCAACTCCACCCACGACACCGGGTCGTGACGAGCCGACCCGAAGCACCCGCAGCCCACGGTGGCACCGGCGCGGACGGCCCGGGCCAGCACCACGCTGAACGCCACCACCAGGGCCAGGGCCGGAGGGGCAGCCCACGACGGGGCGACCACCAGACCGGCGGCGAGGGCCAGCTCGACCAGCGGCACCGCCCGGGCCAGAGCCCGCGGCGCGGCCAGCCCCAGTCCCTCGAAGGTGGCGGCCGTGGTCGTGGTCGATCGGAGCTTGACGAGGCCAGCCCATCCGAGCACGAGCGCTAGCACCATGGCCGCGACGTAGGCGAGATCGCTCACGCGCCCTACTTCGCGCTCATGCCGACGATCGGGAAGCCCGGCGGGCTGGCGCCGGTGGAGCCGAGGAAGTCGGCGTCGCCATAGGCGAAGATCCCCCCGTCCGACGCCACCAGCCAGTAGCCGTTGCCGCTCGGGGTCACGCTCATCCCCACGATCGGTCGGTTCAGCGGGGTGGACCCGAGCGAGCCGAAGAACCGGGCGTCGCCGAACGAGAAGATCCCTCCGTCCGACGCCACCAGCCAGTAGCCGTTGCCGCTGGGCGTGGCGGCCATGGCCACGATGGGCCGGTTCAGGGCGATGCTGCCGGTCGAGCCGTGGAAGGCGGCGTTGCCGTAGGAGAAGATCCCTCCGTCCGACGCCACCAGCCAGTACCCGCCCCCGGTGGGGGTGGCCGCCATCCCCACGATCGGTTGGTTCAGGGCCATGCCCCCGGTCGAGCCGTAGAAGGCGGCCTGGAAGGCGAAGATCCCCCCGTCCGACGCCACCAGCCAGTAGCCGCCGCCGTCGCGGTCGGCGGCGATGCCCACGATGGGCCGGCTGAGGGGCACCGCCGCCGCGCTTCCGGCGAAGGTGGCGTCGCCCCGCGGGCTGCGAAAGACCACGCCCGACGCGGTGGTCAGCCAGAAGCCGCCGCCACTGACGGTCGAGGCGATCCCGACCACGGGCGACGGCAGCTCGCCCCCTCCGGTGTCGCCCACGTCGAGCGACTCGCCGAAGTCGAAGACCAGGCCGTCGGCGGTGACCAGCCGGTAGCCCTGGCCGGGGGCGCCCGACGAGGGAGGCACGGGGCCGAAGAGCAGGGCCAGGACGGTGAGCACGACCGAGGCGGCGATCCAGCGACGGGCCTGGCGTCGAGCCGCGGCCAGCGATGTCCGGGGGGTGCGGCGCATCTGTGAGGAGGGTAGTGCTCGGCCCTCTCGGTGCCGACCGTTCGTTGGCTGACCTGGGCTTCAGCGGGCGTCGGGCTCGGGTGGCCCGGCTCGCCAGGCGGCCTCGGCCCGGGCCAGGACCTCGCGCAGGGGGAGACCGGTGCGGGCCGCCACGGCCGCCGCGTCGTCGTGCTCGGCCTTGACCCGCTGGGCCGCCACCTTCACCCGTACCGGGTGGCCCTCGACCTCGACGGTGCCGTCCCGGCGGGCCTGGGGCCAGCGCTCGAGCGAGCTGGCGCGGACGCCGAGGGAGCCGGTTTCGGCGACCATCACCGAGCGGATGGCCGCCAGTCGAGCGGGGTCGACCAGGGCGCTGACGATGTGGCCCGGGCGGCCCTTCTTCATCACGACGGGTGTCAGCCAGGCGTCGTGGGCACCGGCGTCGAGGAGGGCCGCGACCGCACTGGCCAGGGTCTCGCCGGTGGCATCGTCGACGTTGGCCTCGACCAGCAGGACGGGCTGGCCGTCGAGGTCGGTGCCGGCGGGGCGGGCGTCGCCGACGACCACCTGGACGAGGTTGGGCAGCTCGTCGAGCTCGCGGGTGCCGGCCCCGAACCCGGCGGCGACGATGGTCATCGCCGGCAGCGGCCCCCAGCGGCTGACCGAGCTGGCCAGGAGGGCGGCCCCGGTCGGGGTGGTGAGCTCGAGGGCGATGTCGACGCCTGCGGTCGGGGCACCGATGAGCAGTTCGACCACCGCTGGGGCGGGGTTGGGCAGCCGGCCGTGGGCCGCCCGGATCATGCCCATGCCGTTGGTGACCGGGCTGGAGGCGACCTCGTCGACCCCCAGGACCTCGAGCGCGGCCGCGACCCCGACCACGTCGACGATGGCGTCGATGCTCCCGACCTCGTGGAAGTGGACCTGCTCGGGGGGTCGGCGGTGGATACGGCCCTCGACCTCGGCCAGCGCCCAGAAAGCGGCCTGCGCCCGCCGCCCGACCCGGTCGGGAAGGTTGGCGTCGTCCACGATCCCGACGATGTCGGCGTAGGTGCGCGCCGCCGTCGTCGGCTCGGCGGTGACGACGGCCCGGGTGGCGGCGATGCCGTTGCGGCTGGTGGCCTCGACCTCGAGTGCCCACCCATCCACCGGCAGGCGAGCCAGCAGGGCACGGACCTCGTCGAGGTCGGCGCCGGCGTCGAGGAGGGCACCCAGCGCCATGTCGCCGGCGATCCCTGCGAAGCAGTGGAACCAGGCCACCCGGTGCCGTGTCCCGACCTGGGTCTGGGACGACGGGCTCACGGTCGGTGACTCTGGGACGAGGGGCGCACGGAAAGCGTGCGGTCATCGTCCCAGGCGGTGGGGGTGCCGGGTCGGGTCCCCGCGGGGAGGAGGCGGGCCACGGCCATGGCTGCGCCGAAGCCGTTGTCGATGCCGACCACGGTCAGGCCGGCCGCGCACGATGCCAGCATCCCGAGCAAGGCGGTGATCCCCTCCAGGCCGGCGCCGTAGCCGGTGCTGGTCGGGACCGCCACCACCGGGGCCGCGGCGATGCCTCCCACCACGCTGGCCAGCGCCCCCTCCATGCCAGCCACGACCACCACTGCGTCGGCCGTCGACAGGGTGTCGATCTCGGCCAACAGCCGATGCAGGCCGGCCACCCCGACGTCGTCGACCCGGGTGGGACCGAGCCCGTGGGCGGTCAGGACGGCCGCGCACTCGGCGGCGACCGGCCCGTCGGCCGTGCCCGCGGTGACCAGGACGACCGACCGGTCGGTCCGAGGGGTCGCCGTCCGCCAGGCGACCGTGGCCCGGGCGTCCTGTCCCGCAGGGACCGATTCGGTGACCGTGGCGCCGGGGTTGGCCGCCCGAGCGGCGGCCACCTGGGCCTCGTTGGCCCGGGTCAGGACCACCGGGCCGCCGGGCACCGACAGCAGCTCGGCCACGATCGCGGCGCACTGGGCGGGCGACTTGCCCGGGCCGTACACCGCCTCGCCCGCCCCCTGGCGAAGGGCCCGGTGGTGGTCGACCCGAGCGAATCCGAGGTCGCCGAAGGGGAGTCGACGCAGCCGGGCCACGGCCTCGTCGGGATGCAGCCGGCCGGCGCTGACGTCGGCCAGCAGCGTGCGCAGGGCGGCCTCGTCCACCGGACCATCCTTGCGCCGAGTTGGACCGGCCGCCCGATCGCCGGGCCGTAGCCTGAGCGGCCATGCCCCGCATCGGCTTCCTGGGACCCGCCGGCACCTTCACCGAGGAGGCGCTGCTCACCCAGCCCGACCTGGGCGCCATGGAGCTGGTGGCGCTGGCGTCGATCGCCGAGGTACTGGCGGCGACCCAGGACGGCGACGTCGACCTGGGGTTCGTGCCGGTCGAGAACGCCATCGAGGGCACCGTCAACGTCACCCTCGACACCCTCGCCTTCGACGTCGACCTGGTGGTCCAGCGCGAGGTGGTGCTGCCGATCTCGATGAACCTGCTGGGCCTGGCCGACACTTCCCTCGACGGGGTCAAGACGGTCCTGTCGATGCCGGTGGCCACCGCCCAGGTGCGCCGGTACCTGCACCAGTCCGTGCCGGGGGCCGAGATCGTGCCCGTCAACTCCACGGCCGAGGCCGCCCAGCTGGTCGCCGAGGGCGAGGACCGGGGGGTGGTGGCGGTGGGCAACCGGCTGGCGGCCTCCCTCTACGGCCTCGACGTCCTGGCCGCCGAGATCGAGGACCACCCCGACAACGCCACCCGGTTCCTGGTGGTGGGGCGAGGGCCGATCCCGGCCGCGACGGGCCACGACAAGACGACGATCGTCTGCTTCCAGGAGGCCGACAAGCCCGGCAGCCTGCTGGCCATCCTCCAGGAGTTCGCGGCCCGGGCCCTCAACCTGACCAAGCTCGAGTCGCGGCCGACCAAGCGCAGCCTCGGCGAGTACTGCTTCATCATCGACCTCGAGGGCCACATCGGTGACGAGTTGGTGGCCGATTGCCTCCGCGACCTCAAGGCCAAGGTGGCCGACGTGAAGTTCCTCGGGTCCTACCCGGCCGCCGGAGCCCACGGCGCCACCGTGCGCCGCGACGCCGACGCCGCCTGGCGGTCGGCCGACCTCTGGCTGGCCGGGCTGCGCGACCGGGTCGCCGACCACTGACTCACCGGTACGGTCTGGTCCCGGAGGGATGGCAGAGCGGCCGAATGCGGAGGTCTTGAAAACCTCTGGGCGATGAGCCCCGCGGGTTCGAATCCCGCTCCCTCCGCTCGACGTGGCCACGGCCCGGTCGCGAGCTGACCGGTACGATCGCCCGGCCACCTGGAGAGGTGCCGGAGTCTGGTTGATCGGGACGCCCTGCTAAGGCGTTGACGGCCTCAAAGCCGTCCGTGGGTTCGAATCCCACCCTCTCCGCTCCGTACCCCTCGCCCGCGTATGTGACGACGGGCACAGCGCGATGTGACGGACTGATGACGGCGTGGGTAACGTCCCCGTCACACACGACCAGCACGAGAGCGGAGCTCGTGCCTCGGGTGGGGCGACGTCTCGACTGAGCTCCCCTGGCGCGCGGTTCCCCGCTACTCGCCCTTCCCCCGCTGACGCAGCCGTTATCGCCGCCAGCACCGGGGAGCCGTGCCCGACCCTCGCCAGCTCTCTTGGCGCGCGTCCGGGCTCGGTCGGGGCGGAGAGGAGCCCACATGTCCAGAGTCCCTGCACGTCCGGTCCAGATGATCCGCTCGACCTGGAACCACCGTCACCATCACCGCCGATCCCGGTCGCTCTGGCGGCTGGTGGCGACAGCTCTCGCACCCACCCTCGCGTTGGGCGCGGGAGCCGCCGCCACTGTCGCCACCGGCGCTGGTCCGCTCGTCGTCGGGTCGAGCGGAGTGGGCGCCACCGCCCAGGCCAGCCCGGCGGCGGTGACCGCGGCCGGCGTCGAGCCCGGGCGGGTCTACGCCTTCGGCAACGCCGACCACCACGGCGAGGCCACCGACGTGGCCGACGTCACCGGCATCGCCACCACCCCTAGCGACGACGGCTACTGGCTGGTCGGCCGTGACGGCGGGGTGTTCGCCTTCGGCGACGCCCGCTTCTTCGGCTCGATGGGGGGGACGACCCTCAACTCGCCGGTCGTCGACATCGCCGCCACCCCCTCGGGCGCCGGCTACTGGCTGCTGGCCGCCGACGGCGGGATCTTCGCTTTCGGCGACGCCGGCTTCCTGGGCTCGATGGGGTCGACGCCCCTCAACGCCGAGATCGTCGGCGGCTCGGTGACGCCGTCGGGCCGTGGCTACTGGCTGGTGGCGGCCGACGGCGGGGTGTTCGCCTTCGGCGACGCCCGCTTCTTCGGCTCGATGGGCGGGACCACACTCAACCGACCGGTCGTCGACGTGACCCCCACGCCATCGGGCGACGGCTACTGGCTGGTGGCGTCGGACGGCGGGATCTTCGCCTTCGGCGATGCGGGCTTCATCGGGTCGATGGGCGCCACCACGCTGGCCGCCGACATCGTCGGCATGGCTGCCACCACCGACGGCCGGGGCTATTGGATGGTCGCGGCCGACGGGGGCGTGTTCTCCTTCGGGGCGGCCGACTTCCTCGGCGCCCTGGCCGCCGACACCGCCGAGCCGGACGTGGTCGGGGTGGCCGCCACCACCGACGACGAGGGGTACCTGATGGTCACCGGCATCGAGCCGGAGCCGGTCGTCGAGGTCGTCATCGAGCCCGCCCTCGAATCGATGGGCAGCTACGTGGTCACCTGCTACATCCTCCAGGGCCGCACGTCGACGGGCGAGTGGGTCAGCGAGAGCGGGGTCGCCGTCGATCCCCGGGTCATCCCCTACGGGACCTGGATCTACATCGACGACGTCGGCTGGCGGAAGGCCAACGACACCGGGGGCGCCATCCGGGGCAACCGCCTCGACATCTGGCTCCCGACCTACGCCGACTGCATGGCCTTCGGGGGCAAGCGGACCCTCGAGGTCTGGCGGTCGCCGGCCTGAGCGTCCGGTCGGCGACCTCGGATCTCGGAGGCGGGACCGACCGTCGCTCAGGTAGCCGGGATGCAGGCCCGGGCGATGGCCTCGACGTGGCGTCCGTCGGTGCCACAGCAGCCGCCCAGCACCGCGAGGTGCGGGTGGCGGGCGACTAGTCCCCCGTAGAGGGAGGCGAGCTCCTCGGGGTCGCCGGCGTCGAGCTCGTCGGCCTCGTCGAGCTCGGCGTGGCTGGCCCGCGAGGCGTTGGCGCGCAGCAGCGCCACCCGGGCGGTCGCGCCCGGGTCGGCGTCGAGGGCCGAGCTGAAGTGGTCTGGATGAGCGCAGTTGACGCCGAAGTGCACGGCGGCGCCTTGGGTCGCCTCGTCCACCTCGGCGATCGCCTGGTGCAGCGGTTGCCCGTTGGGCAGTCGGCCATCGGTCTCGACCGTGAACGAGATGACCACCGGGATGCCCACCTGCGCGGCGGCCCGCACCACGCCGGTGGCCTCGCCGGTGTGGGTGGCCGTCAACAGCGTGACGCGATCGGCGCCGCCACCAGCCAGTGACTCGATCTGGGCCCGGTGGTAGGTCGCGGCCTCGTCCGGCGTGAGCAGGTTGGCCGGGCTGTAGCCGTCGCCTCGGGGGCCGAGGTTGCCGCTGATGGTCAGGTCGAGCCCGTGGAACTCGTGGCCCAGTTCGCGGAGGAAGGCGACGGCGGCGCGGTTGATCCGGTCGAGGGCGGCCGCGTCGTAGCCCAGCCGTGTTCCCCAATCGGCGCTGGCCCGCCACGTCGGGGTCTCGAGGACCAGCCCGGCGCCGGCCTGGGTCGCGATCTGAAGGTGGTCCCGGAAGTACTCGGCCAGGAGGTCCCGACCGGCGTCGTCCTCCACGAGCGGGAAGGCGGCGAAATCGGGCAGGTCGACGCCGCGCTGGAAGATCAGCCACGTCTCCAATCCGCTGTCCGTGAGCAGAGGTGTGGGCATCGGGTGCTCCTTGCCGAGTCGTTCGTGTTGTCGCCGACGGTAGGCGGGCGGGGCGTGGCGGCGCCCCGTCGATCTGTGGTCCAACCGCCGATACGGTCTCGGCCGTGGTCAGGCTCGAGGACGTGGCTCAAATGGCCTTGGCACTGCCCGAGACGGTGGAGGGCGAGCGCCACGGGCACCGGACCTGGTCGGTGGGCGGCAAGGCGTTCGCCTGGGAGCGGCCGTACAGCAAGGCCGACCTCCGGCGCTTCGGTGATGTCGTCCCCCCGGAAGAACCGATCCTGGCCGTCCGGGTCGAGGACCTCGATGACAAGGAAGCGATCCTGGCCGCCGGGACCGCCGGCGTCTTCACCATCCCCCACTTCGACGGCTACGCCGCGGTGCTGATCGAGCTGCGGGTGGCGGGCCGGCGGGCGGTCCGGGAGGCCATCCTCGACGGCTGGTTGGCCTGCGCGCCGGCCGCGCTGGCCACCCGTCACCTGGAGAGCCGGCGGCCGCGCCGCGGAGCCGATCCTCCCGACTAGGCCGGTGGTGCACCATCGGGGCCGAGCCGCGAGAATGGGCCTTCCACCAGGAATCCATCGCAAGGGGCCACTGATGTCTGACTTCTCCCCCGGCTTGGAGGGCGTGGTCGCCTTCGAGACCGAGATCGCCGAGCCCGACAAGGAGGGTGGCGCCCTGCGTTACCGGGGCGTCGACATCGAGGACCTCGTCGGGCGGGTCAGCTTCGGCGACGTGTGGGGCCTGCTGGTCGACAACCGCTTCGCCCCCGGCCTGCCCCCGGCCGAGCCCTTCCCGCTGCCCGTGCACTCGGGCGACGTGCGGGTCGACGTCCAGAGCGCCCTGGCCATGCTCGCTCCGGCCTGGGGCTTCGGCCAGCTGCTCGACATCGACGAGGCCCAGGCCCGCAACGACCTGGCCCGAGCTTCGGTCATGGCGCTGTCGTTCGTGGCCCAGTCGGCCCGTGGCCTCGGCCAGCCCATGGTCCCCCAGTCGTTGGTCGACCAGGCCACGACCATCGTCGAGCGGTTCATGATCCGCTGGCGGGGCGAGCCCGACCCCCGCCACGTGAAGGCGGTCGACGCCTATTGGATCTCGGCCGCCGAGCACGGCATGAACGCCTCGACCTTCACCGCCCGGGTGGTCGCCTCGACCGGTGCCGACGTGGCCGCCTCGCTGTCGGCCGCGGTGGGCGCCATGTCCGGCCCGCTCCACGGGGGTGCGCCGTCGCGGGTGCTCCACATGCTCGAAGCGGTCGAGGACTCGGGCGACGCCGCCGGCTACGTGAAGGGCGTGCTCGACAAGGGCGAGCGGCTCATGGGCTTCGGGCACCGGGTCTACCGGGCCGAGGACCCCCGGGCCCGGGTGCTGCGACGCACCGCCGAGGAGTTGGGTGCTCCCCGCTACGAGGTGGCGGTCGCCCTCGAGCAGGCCGCCCTCGACGAGCTCCACAGCCGCCGCCCCGACCGGGTGCTGGCCACCAACGTCGAGTTCTGGGCGGCGGTCATCCTCGACTTCGCCGAGGTGCCGGCCCACATGTTCACCCCGATGTTCACCTGCGCCCGCACCGCCGGCTGGTCGGCCCACATCCTCGAGCAGAAGCGGACGGGTCGGCTCATCCGTCCCTCGGCCCGCTACGTCGGCCCGGCAACCCGCCCCCCCGACGCGGTCGAGGGCTGGGACACGGTCGTCACCCGCCCCTGAACCCCGCTTCCGGGGTCACCACGGGTTGCCCGGCAGCTATTGGTGACCCGAGAGCGCTCACTGGTCACCCTCGGCCGGCACACAGATGGCGATGGCGGCGGGCTCGATCTCGATCCTCAGCCGCGTGACCTTGGCGCGGGCACCGCCGTCGAGTTCGTAGGCCGTCTTGGCGTCCAGGCGCACGTCGACCTCATGACCCACGGTCATGTGGACCAGCGACGAGCCGTCGGCCTGGTGCCGCAGCGTGTGGCCGATGACGCCGATCCACTGGCGGAGGCCGCCGGCGGTCACCACCCCCACCTCCAGGAGGCCGTCGTCGGGTCGGGCATGGGGGAACACCTCGAGGCCGCCCATCACCGTGCCCACGTTGCCGACCAGGACCATCCCGGCTTCACCTTCGAACCACCGGTCACCGTCGACGTCGATGCGCATCCCGATCTTGGGTGCCCGCATGGCCTGGAGGCTGGTCAGCACGTAGGCGGCGCGGCCGATCCGGTCCTTGAGGCCGGCGTCGGCCCGGCCGATCAGGTGGGCGTCGAAGCCGGCTCCGGCCATGACCGCGAACCGCTCGCCGTTGACGACACCGACGTCGAGGCGCCGCCGCTGTCCGTGGAGACCGATCGAGACTGCGGCGCCAATGTCCTGGGGGATGCCGAGGTTGGTGGCGAGGAGGTTGGCGGTGCCGGCCGGAACGATGGCGACGGTGGTGCCGGTGCCGGCCAAGGCATCGATGCAGCACTGGACCATGCCGTCACCGCCCCAGACGAAGACCAGGTCGGCACCCTGCTCGAGGGCTTCGCGGGCTCGGGCCGGGGCCTTCTTGCTCTTCGGCACCTCGAACCACAGGGGCTCGACCACGCCCTCGGCGGCCAGAGCCGAGCGCAGCTCGCCCAGCCCGCCGCCGAGGTGCTTGCGCTGGTGGGCGACCACCGCCACCGTGGTCACGTGGGCTCCGATCGAGGCCCGGACAGGCCGGCGGCGGTGGCCTCGTAGGGGGCGTGGAGCGGGCTCGTCATAGGCCCGCCATCGTGGCGTGAGGTGGTGTCCATGTTTGGCTCGGCCCTCGTTTACCCCCTCGGGATCGGAGGGTAGACCGGGCCTCGAGGAGGACGAGATGGTGGTTGTGCTGGTGCCCTTGGCCGTCGGGGTGGCGACCGGCCTGGCGGCGGCGGTGCTGGCCCTGCGTTGGCCGGCCATCGAGTCGCCCCACCTCACCGGCCCGGGGGTGGTCGAGGAGGTCGAGCGCCATCCGGGGCTGGCCGGCTACCTCCGCCGCCGGCTCGACCCGGGGCGGACAACGGGCCTGGCGCTCACCGTGGCCGGGGCGACGGTGGTGGTGGGAGCGGTCGGCGCCGGGGTCATCCTGGAGATGGTCCGCAGCAACGAGGGCCTGGCCGAGCTCGACCTGGGCATCGCCGAGTGGGCGGCTCGGCACGCCACCGAGACATCGTCGGAGGTGTTGCGGATCCTGACCCGGCCCGGGGGCAGCGAGACGGTCATCGCGGGGTCGGTGGTGGTGTGGCTGCTCGAGCGACGTCGGCAACGAGGCGGGGCGGTGTTCGCCTTCCTCACCGTCGTGGTGGCCGGCCAGGTGCTGATCGCCAACTCGATCAAGTGGGGCATCGATCGGGCCCGGCCCGACCTCAACCAGCTGACCGGCTTCTCCTCGACGTCGTTCCCCTCGGGCCATGCGGTGGCCGCCGCGGCGACGTGCGCGGCGCTGGCCCTGGTGCTCGGCCGGGGTCGCTCCCGGCGGACCCAGGCTGTGCTCGCCGGGGTGGCGGCGGGGGTGGCGGCCGCGGTGGCCTCGACCCGGGTGCTGCTCGGCGTCCACTGGTTCACCGACGTAGTCGCCGGCCTGCTGATCGGCTGGGCCTGGTTCGCCCTGTGCTCGATCGCCTTCGGGGGCCGGCTGCTCCACTTCGGTGCGCCGGTCGAGCTGGCCGAGCTGGTCGCCGAGGAGACAGCTCCGGCCGGGAGCCCGGGCAAGGGCGGCCACTACACTCGCCCGTCCACCCGGCGCTCGTAGCTCAACGGATAGAGCATCTGACTACGGATCAGAAGGTTGGGGGTTCGAATCCCTCCGAGCGCGCCACACCCGAGCAGCCGGTTCACCCAGGAAGCCCCGGTTGCACTGCTGGTTCTCGCTTCGCCTCCTCCTCTCGTCGTGTTCAGGCGTGTCAGATGTTGTCATCGGGATTGGGAAAGTTGTGTGAGTACTCGCGTGATCGACGAGACAGCACGCAACATCATCGAGGGACCGATCACGCCGGCACGGAGCGGTGGCGCCCCGGCAGGCCGTCGGTGACCTGCACCGAGGCCCCGCCGAGGGCGAGCAGCGCGAGCAACTGCCGCGCCGACTTCGAGTAGTTCGTCGGATCGAGCAGCCGGTAGAGCTGCGGTGGGCTCGTCCCGATGCGAGCGGCGGCGTCTCGCACTGACAGGCCCGAAGCCCCCAGCCGCTCCTTCGCCTCCAGCGTCAGCCGATACAGCTCGAGCCGGGCCAGGTAGTCGGGGTCGGCGTTCACGTCGAGCACCGAGTCGACGTGCACACTTCCTTCCGCGCCGGACTCCAGGCGATAGGTGAAGGCCTCGCGCCCGAGGTCTGGGTCGACGAACACCTCCACGAGCCGGTCGTGCGGTGACGGCGCCGGGTCACAACGGCCGTAGGGGAACGGCAGGACACCGCGACGCGTGGTCACGTCGAATCGCCGCCGCCGCTTGTCTGGCTCGACCTTCTGGATCTTCACAGCAGTCCCTCTTCCACGAGAGCGTCGATGAGCTTGCGCACCGCCCTGGTCGTGGCTCCCTCCATCGCCTGGCCGCTGTGCAGATCCCACTTCACGACCAGCCGACTGTCCCGAACACGTGCACATGCCGAGGAGCGTGGTCGCCGACCCACGTTACGAAGACGAAGCCGCCGCGCCGGACCCTCGACACGCACTTGATGTTACCACCTGCGGTAACATATCTGTCACTGCGCCTCCGGGCGAAGCGCGGCCCGCGCTCGCGGCTTTCAGCGCGCCGGTTTCGTACTCTGCTCTGCGGATGGTCTCTGAGCGCGGTGCCCGGGCGGTGCTCACGTTCGCCGATCCGACTGATGATCGACGCGAGATCCACGTGGCCCTGCTTCTAATCCCGGTCCTGACGTGACGACTGCGAGCCTGCCCGATGGTGGACCGGTGCTCCCGCGAGCCGGACGCCTCCTGCTCACCGGCTTGCGCTTGCTCATCGGAGCCTTCTTTCTCATCGTCGCGGTCGCACTGGTTGTCTCTGTGGAGATCGAAGAACGGGACCTCGACTGCGGGGTATCGCTCGTCGCCGTCGTGACACACGACGATGGTGAGTGCCGCACCGAGTCCTTCAACCAAACCCTCGGTGCGACCACGTCCGGGGCGCTGGGGGCGACACTCGTCTTTGGGTCGCGCGTCGCTCGGAAGTGGTGGCGACGCGTTTCTCCCGGGACCGATGCCGGCCCGGACGGGCCGCCGGCGATGGACGCCAACGCCTCGGCCTTCCTGCGTCGGTATCGGCAGCGATGCTGGGTCTGGACTGGCGGGGGCCTCGTCCTCCTGGTGGTGTTCACCGTCGCAGCCATCGTCGTGGAGAACCGAGCAGAGGATCTGGAAGCGCATGGCGAGCGGATTCCAGGAACCGTCGTGAACATCATTCAAGGCGACGGTGGCGCGATCGAGGTGTCCTTCGTGTGGCGAGGTGATGGTCGCCGCGAGCGGATCCACCTCGATGCCGAGAGTCCGCTCTACCGGCCAGGCCAAGCCATCGTTGTTCTCGTGGATCCAGACGACCCGGACCACGTCAGCGTGCCTGGTGAGACGAATCAGTCGCCGCTGACGGTGTGGCCGATGAGCTTTGCCCTCGCGGGATCTGTGCTCGCCCTCATCACGGGGATATGGGGGCTCGTCAGGAGCGCTCGGCAGCGAGCGATGTTGTCAACGTTCTCGTGGCGACCACTCGACGGTCGACACGTCGTGATCCCAGGCTTCCGGGGATCCATCCGAGCTGTTGTCCTGCTACGTCCGAAGGACGCCCCGGAGGGGCACGTCCTCACCTTCGTCTCCATGCCCCGGTGGCGCGTCGGGCGACTCGGTTTCCCAACTGCGGGCGAGTTCGATGTGGCGGGGCCGGTACCCGGCTACGTCGTCATTCGCGCGCCCGCGAGCGGCGCCCTGGTATCGGCACGACCTGCGTACACGAGGCGTTCTGAACGCCGATGGCGCCGGGCGATCGAGAGCGGTCGTCAAACGTCCGAAACCGCCTTCTGACGGGCCATCCACCTGGCCGTCTACTCCGCCGAATGCTCATGGGTTGACCTCGATCGTCATGTCGATGATCTCGGAAGGATTTCGACGGAGGCGAGGTCTGAGGAGACCTCATCCATCTCCGTATGGATCCCCCGGTGGATCCATACGGACGGGGGCTCCTGTGCCCGTCGCTAACGTCGCCTCGCTATGGTCCCCGGCCTCGTTGGAGCAGCTCCCGTGGGGCTGTGGAGGCGCCGGCGATGGGCTGCTCTTCTGGCTGTGCTCGTCAGTTTCGTCGCGCTCGCCGCCAAGTCGCCCGACGCGTTCACGCTGCCCCAGTTCTGGGCGGAGGACGGCGTCATCTTCTTTGCCGGGCAGCACGGCCATGACCTGCCGCAGTTGGCCGAGCCATACGCCGGCTACCTGCTCGCCATTCCCCGTCTGGTCGCCTGGGTGGCGACGCTGGCCCCCGCCAGCCAGGCGCCGCTGATCTACAACACGGCCGCGGTCGCACTCGGAGCGATGAGCATCGCGTCGCTGCGGGTGCTCGGCCGGTGGGGCTTGTCCTTCCCCCTACTGGTCGCCTCGGTGATCCTCACACCGACGAACGGCGAGGTCTTCGGAACCATCACCAACGTCCAGTGGTTCACCCAGTTCTACCTGTTGGCAGCCGTCGTGCGGCACCTCCAGGAGCCGCCCTCCCGGCACCCCGCAGCCCGGGCCGCGGTCATGGCGGTCGTTGCCTTCACTGGCCCGATGGCGGTGCTCGCCGCGGGCGCGATCGCGGCGGGCTACGGGGCGCGTTACCTGGACGAGCGGCGCCGGGGCCGGGCGTGGTTGCCCCGTCCCAGCCTCGAGGTGGCGGTGCTGGCCGTGGGCGGCGCGGTCCAAACCGTCGTGATCTCGCGCTCGCCCGCGGGCGAGCAACTGCGGTTCAGCCTCGACGCCGTCAAGGGCCTCGGCGCTTCGCTCCAGCCCCACGTCCTCGGCCGCAGCGTCCTACCGACCGAGCTCTTCCTCCTGGGTTGTGCCGCGCTCGGTGTTCTGGCCGCGTGGCGGTTCCGACGGTCCCCGACCGGGCAGCGGGCCGCCTTTGTCGGGTTCGTGGTGTTCGTCGCGGGCGGGCTCGCGGTGACGATTCCCCGAGCCGGCGGCTCGGCACTCGTCAACCTGGCCGGAGGAGACCGGTACTTCGTGCTCCCCAAGGCGGCGTTCTGGTGGCTCGCCGCGCTGGCGCTGATCGCCATCTGGCGTCGAGTGACCCTGGCCAACGCGGCCACCGTCGGCGCGCTGCTGGTGAGTGCCGTCGCATTGGCCCCGCCGTTGGCGCGGACGCCGTTCCCGGACTTCGACTGGGACCGTTATGCGACGGAGCTGGATGCCGGAAGGGAGGTCACCGTCCCCTTGCCTCCCGGCTGGGAGTTCCATTGCCCGCCCGCCTCGGAAGGGGTGGCCTGCTCCTGGACACGCCCCGCTCCGGCTGATCGGCCGCCGGGCTAGTGGCCGTTGAGGGTGGGGTACTCCGCGGCCATCAGCACTGGAGAGGAGATGTCCAATGCCTGACTCCCAGGGCCGACAGGCGGAATCGGCCGATGGGACGCGGATCGCCTACCGGTCCGTCGGCTCGGGACCGCCGGTGGTCATCGTCGGTGGGGCGTTTGCGACTTCGGCATCGGGAGGGCCGTTGGCCGCCGCGTTCGCGGATGCGGGCCTGCAAGGCGTCACCTATGACCGCCGTGGACGTGGCGCCAGTGGCGACACCGCGCCCTATGCACCGCAGCGGGAAGCCGAGGACCTGCGCGCCGTCATCGACGCGGTCGGCGATGCCGCCGGCGTCTTCGGCCATTCCTCGGGTGCGGTGCTGGCGCTGTTCGCGGCGGGCCTCGGAGTACCGGTGAGGCAGCTGTTCCTGTCCGAGCCCCCGTTGCGGTTCGGACAGGACGAGCCCCCCGCCGACCTCTCGGAGCGACTCCAAGCCCTCGTGGACCACGACGACAACGAGGAGGCGGTCCTGGCGTTCCTGCGGGAAGACGTCGGTCTGCCGGAAGCGGCCATCGAAGGGCTCCGGGCCACCGAGGACTTCGCCGGGATCGTCTCCCTCGCGCCGACCGCGGTCTACGACCACCGCCTCGTCGCAGCCGTCTCGACCCCGACGGCTGCGATGATCGGGGTCGACCTGCCAACCACCATCCTGCGCGGCGACCCGACGATGCCGGTGCTGGCCACGGCTGTGGAGCGACTGGCGGCCGCCATGCCGGGAGCGGATCTCGTGGTCGTGCCCGAGTCGCACGACCATGGCGTGGACCCCGTGGGGACCGCACGGGTGATCCGGGCCCGGATCAGCTGAGCGCCCTACGGGCCACTCCCTTCTCACCGCCCGCCCGCAAACTGCGATCGCCGCCGTAGGACCACCACCGTGCCGGCGAGCATCGTCGCCGCGATCGCTGCCAACACGACCCAGTCGTGGCTGACCGTGCCGGCGAAGGTGGTGGCGTAGGGGTCGGGACGGGAGCTTCCTCGCCCGCCGAGGCCCAGCGCACCGCCGATCGCCTCGAACCCCCATCGGGTCACCAGGACGTCGCTCATCGCCCGGCCCACCGAGGTCATGGCCGCCCTCGGGACGAGGACCCCGGCGAAGAGCACCTGCGGGAAGCAGATCATCGGCAGCGCGAGCGTCGCCTGGGTCGTGTCCCCCACCGCGGCCGACGCCAGGAGCCCGGTGGCCAGCGCCGCGAACGAGATCAACGACGCGGTCACGCCGAGCTGGAGCCAGGTGGCGGGGTCGAGGGTGGGCAGCCGGTCGGTCGCCCTGAGGGTCGCCAGCATGCTCACGTTGACCGCGAGCAGCACCGGCACGAGCACCGCGACCTTTGCCGCCACATACGCGCTCGTCCGGACCCCGCTGAGTCGGTCCCGGCGCACGATCGGCATCTCGGTGACCACCTGGAGCAGCCCATAGGTGAGACCGAAGAAGAACGACGCGAAGCAGATCCAGTACGACTCCTGGACCGCGGTCAACGACCGCGTCGCCCCGTCGAGACCGCCCGACGGGAACAACGTCGCCATCATCAGGGTCACCAGCAGCGGCGAGCCGAGAAGGATGGCCAGCGTCAGGCGGCTGTGGGCCAGTTGCGCCGCGCTCCGTCGTGTCAGCGCCCCCTACTGCCTCCCAAAGGACGTCGTCGGTCGCCGGGGCGCCACCCTCGGCGAGGAGGTGGCCGGACCACGCCTGGCCCCGACCGGAGCGGGCGTCGGGGGCTTCGGCGCCGCCACCAACATCGGGTAGACCTCGGCGAGGTCGTCGACACCGAAGTGGCGTCGAGCGTCGTGAGGCGTGCCGACGAAGGCGACCGACCCGCCCACCGCGAGGAACACGACCACCTCGCAGCGATCGATGTCGACCGGGGAGTGCGTGGTGACCACGACCGTGGATCCCTCGGCGGCGAGGCCGCGGAGTCGAGCCAGCAGCGCCGCCGACGCGGCCGGATCGAGACCCGACGTCGGCTCGTCGAGGAGGAAGAGCTGCGGGGTGCTGAGCAGCTCCACCGCGACGCTGACCCGCTTGCGCTCCCCGCCGCTCAGTCGCCTCACCACGGTGTCACGGCGGTGGGTGAGGCCCATGGCCGCGAGCACTTGGTCGACCCGTGGCCGACGATCTTCCGGCGGGTCGGCCAGCACGAGCGCGGCCGCCGATGCGACCACGCGGTCGACGGTCAGGTCGAGCGGGACGATGTCGTCCTGGGGGACATAGCCGAGCTGTCCGCCGCCCCCCTGGTCGGTTGCGAGTCGATGGACCACCCGACCCGCCGACGGCGCCACCAGTCCGCCGAGCACCGCCAGCAGCGTTGTCTTTCCGGCCCCGCTCGGTCCCGCCAGAGCGACGAGGCAGCCAGGGGCCAAGGCCAGGTTCACGTCCGCCAGCAGGGTGACGCCGCCCCGCTGGTGCGACGCCGCCTCGAGGGCGACGACGGGTTCGGGCTCGGTCGGTGTGGGCTCTCGCCTGCCGATGGTGATGACTGCGGTCTCGGGCATCCGGCGCTCCTGGCTTCGATGACGGTCAGGCCATCGTCGGGAGCGCGGTGCGCCTGCCTCCAGTTCAGGGTGTGTACCAACCCGGTACAACGTCTGAACCAGCTCGCCCGGGCCGATGTGGCTACCGTGCGGGCGTGCCCGAGTACCCGTCGTTCTGCCCGGTGGCCAAGGCCGCCGACGTCCTCTGTGAGCGGTGGGCGATCCTGGTCGTGCGTGAGCTCCTGTCCGGCAGCAGCCGGTTCACCGAGCTCCGCAAGGGCATTCCCGCGTGCCCGCCGGCCACGCTGTCCAAGCGCCTCAAGCAGCTCGAGCAGGCTGGTGTCGTCGAGCGGCTCGAGGGGCGAGACTCGGTCCGCTACACCCTCACCGAGGCGGGCCAGGAGCTTTTCCCGATCGTCCTGGCCTTCGGCGAGTGGGGTCAGCGATGGTCTCGCAGCACCTACTCGGACCGCGACCTCGACGCCGACGAGCTGCTCTGGGACGTGCGCCGATTCCTCGACCCTGCCGGATTGGGGCGGGACTCGTGTGTGGTGTTGCTTGACCTCGGGCTACCCGACGCCGGCCGCAAGCCGTACTGGTTCGTGGTGGATGCCGGCACCGTCGATCTGTGCGACGTGGACCCACGCCGGGAGGTGGACGTCACCGTCGCCGCCCACCTGCGGACCCTCACCCAGGTGTGGATGGGCGACGCCACCTTCGACGCCGCCGTGCGCCAGGGACAGATCGTCTCCACCGGCCCGCGAGACCTGGTTCGCCGTCTCCCGTCGTGGCTCGGCCAGCACCCGGTCCTCGCGCCGATCACCCCGGCGCGCTGATCGGGATCTGACGTCAGGCGGCGCGTGCCCGGGCACCCCATAGATCGCCGCAGCGTTCGCAGACCTCGTCGGGGATGATGCCGGCGCGCATCAGGAGCGCGAACCCCGTGCAGCCGAGGCAGAGCCGGAAGGCGGCCTCCAGGAAGGCGGCGGTGGCCAGGAGGCCGAGCGCGACCTGGGCACCGCCCCAGTGCCCGGTGAGGGTGAGGGCGAGCGCGGTGAGCGAGAACACGGCACCGACGCCCTGGGCGAACCGCTTCGGTGGGCCAGGCACGAACCTGGTGGCGACGGGCAGCCGGGGGGCGATGACTCGGGTGACGAGTAGGCCCAGAGGGCTGGCCTTGGGCCCGGTGAGGACGCGGGCGACGAACCCGTAGGCGATGACGGCGGTGAGCCACCGCCACTCGAACGCGAGGGCGACGACCACCATGGTCACCACGCCACCCGCGACGAGCCGGGCCGAGGTCTCGCTCACCGGGTCGGGGAACCCGAAGAGCCGGTAGCTCCGGGGGGCGTGGGCCGCGATCGGGCGGTTGGCCTCTTGCTGACGGGTGAACCCCGTGGCCTTGGCGTCGTTGTTGGCGATCGGGTGGTCAGTGACCGACATGTGGGTCCACTCTCGTCTCGGGATCGGCGGGGTCGTGGGCAGGCCCACCGCCGTCGCGCCGAAGCACCGACCCAGCGTACCCCGTAATGTCGACCGATTAGGTCGTGTTTTGCCGGAGAGGAGTAACCGTCTGGAACTGGGACGTTCGTCCGTGGCGAACGTCGCTCGATCGGTGGTGTGATGAATCGTCGGTGGTGCGAGGGTCGCGCCTGGCGAGGAGGGCGCCGTGTCGAACGGGAATGGCCAGGAACAGGAGACACTGCACCCCGTCTTCGGTGGCCGCGCCCGAGAGCGTGGGGTCATCGACGCGCTGCTCCAGGATGCACTTCGCAGCCGGAGCGGCTCCCTTGTCCTCTCCGGCCCGGCGGGGATCGGCAAGTCGTCGCTGCTACGCCACACGGTCGACGCCGCGAGCGACTTCCAAGTGCTGCACGTCACGGGGGTCGAGTCCGAGATGGCGTTTGGCTTCGCCGGCGTGCACCAGCTCGTGCTCCCACTCGTCAGCGCCTTCGAGGCGCTGCCCGACCCGCAACGTCGTGTGCTGCAGGCCGTGCTCGGTACGGTGCCGCACGACCAGCCCGACCCCTACCTCGTCGGGCTGGCCGTGCTGACCTTGCTGGCCGATGCCGCCGGGCTTCGGCCCGTCCTCGTGGTGGTCGACGACGCACAGTGGATCGATGACGAGTCGCTGACGGTTCTGTCGTTCGTCGCTCGGAGGCTGCATGCCGAGCGCGTCGTGCTCCTCGCGGCGACGCGCACGACACCGACCAGCTGGGACGGCTTCGAAGGCGTTCCCCGACTCGAGGTGGCCGGGCTGGCCCCCGTCGAGGCACTCGAGCTCCTGACGTCCTCCGTCAAGACCGCGATCGATCCCGACGTCGCCGATCGACTCGTTGCCGCCACCGAGGGCAATCCGCTCGCGCTGGCTGAGCTTCCGAGTGTGCTGTCGGCCGAGCAGCTGCGGGGCGCGGTACCGCTTCCCGACCCGCTGCCGATCGGGGCGCGCCTCTCCCGGGTGTTCCAGTCGAGGCTGCACCAGCTCAACGACGACGGGCGCACGCTGGTCCTGCTGGCGAGCGCGGAGCGGATGGGAGACCCAGGCCTGCTGCGACGGGCGGCGAACGTGCTGGTACGCACGCCGTGGGACGACGCGGTGGAGGTGGCCGAGGCGACAGGCCTCGTGTCTTTCACGCCGAAGGTCGAGTTCCGGCACCCGCTCGTACGTTCCGCGGTCTACTACTCGGCCACCCCCGCACAGCGCCGCGCCGCGCACGCGGCGCTGGCCCACGTGCTCGACGCCGAGGGTGAGGCTGACCGACGCGCCTGGCACCTCGGGGCGGCCGCCGCTGGACCCGACGAGCAGACCGCGGTCGAGCTCGAAGCGGCCTCCGAGCGTCTCCGGCGACAGGGCGGCGCCTCGGTGGCGGCGGCGTATCTCTGGCGCGCCGCCGAGCTCACGCCCGACCAGTCCCGCGCCACCGACCGGCTCCTGGAGGCGGCCCGCACCGAGCTCACCGCGGGCCGAAGCCACCGTGCCCAGGAGATGCTCGATCGGGCGACGGCCACGGGGTTGGACGTACGGCATCGCGGCAACGCCGCGTGGACCGCCGCGTTGATCCATCTGGTCGGCGGGGACGTCCGAGAGGCGGGTGAGTTCCTGGCCCGAGCGCTGTCCGACGTGAGTCTCGACGACGCTGAACTGGCACTCGGCATCTGTGTGGCCGCGGACGCCATCGCGCTGGGAGGCACCCACCTCCTCGACGACAGCACCCGACTGGCGATGGCGGACGCCTCCCGGAGTCTCGGGGCCGAGCCGCAGGTGCCGGCGCCACTGCGCCAGCTCCTCGGGGGAGTCGCCCTCCAGCTCGCGGACGGAGCCCGGGAAGCGGTGCCGTTGTTGCGCGCCGCGGTGGCCGACGCGGCCAGAGACCGCACCCGGTTCGAACAGGCCGCTGGACACCACGTCCACGTCGTCTACTTCGGCACGGTTCTCTCGGCCGTTGGGATCCTCGACGACCGGAGATGGGACGAACTCACGCGGGCCTGGGTGGAGCTGGCCCGCGGCACCGGAGCGCTCGCCGCGCTCCCCCTCGCACTTGGTTTTCGCAGTTGGTTGGAGGTCCTGCAGGGGCGGCCCGGATCGGCAGCCTCGCACCTCGCCGAGGCCGAGGACCTCGTCGCGCTCACGGGCGTCCGCGGTCTGCTCGGGTCACCGGCGGCTGCGCAGGTCATGGCCGACGCGTGGCAGGGAAGGGAGGACGCGACGCGAGTCGGAGCGCGCCGAATGATGCAGGAGGGGCACGAGCAGGGGAGGGGGGTCGCCATCGATCAGGCGTACGCGGCGCTGACGGTGCTCGAGATCGGTGGTGGCCACTACGAGGCCGCCCTCCGCACCGCGCAACACGGTGTGGGGCATGGCCGCGTGGGCCTTGGAACCGTCGCTCTGGCCGACCTCGCCGAGGCCGCGACGCGCTGCGGCGAGGCGGACGTGGCCGAGCGAGCGGTCGTGCAACTCGCTGACCACGTCGACGCGTCCTGTACGTCCTGGGCGCGAGCGCTGCTGCTCCGGTCTCGAGCGCTCATGGCGGACGGCGACGAGGCGGACGATCTGTTCCGGTCCGCGCGCGAGGAGATCTCACGGTCGACGCTGGCGACGGAGCAGGCACGAACCAACCTCCTCTACGGAGAGTGGCTGCGGCGGGCGAGGCGCCGTCGCGACGCCCGGCAGCCACTGCAGGACGCGCTCGAGACATTCGAGGCGATGGGGGCCGAGCGCTTCGCGACCCGTGCCGCAGGGGAGCTCGCGGCGACGGGCGAGCACGTGCGGAAGCGGTCCAAGCCCTCCGGGGCGGCCCTCACCCCTCAGGAAGCACAGATCGCGCGACTCGCCGCCGCGGGCGAGCGGAACCACGAGATCGCGGCCCAGCTCTACATCTCGACGAGCACGGTCGAGTACCACCTGCGCAAGGTCTTCGTGAAGCTCGGCGTGTCCTCACGGACCCATCTCGCGCAGGCCGAACTCCCGAGCTGACACCGCCCAAGACTGGGGTTTTCTGGGATTCGATGCGCTGGCACTCCGCCTTACGTTCGCCTCGTAGGCCAACCCATAGGAGGAGTCATGAAGCAACTGTCACAGTCGTTGGAGGACCTCGCCGCTCGCGTCAAGGTCCTCGAGGATTCGGCGACATCCACGTTCGAGGCTGATCGGGCCAAGCTCGAGCAGCGCCGTCACGAGATCGACGAGGCGCTCAGGTCTGACGTCGGCGAGATCGAGTCCGCGGTGCGCGACGCCGCGGCGGCCGGTCGCACATGGTGGGACGACACCAAGGTGTCGATGAGGCGACCACTCGACGAGCTGCGCGCTCGCGTCGAGAAGCGCCAGTCGGAACACGAGGTGAACCGGGCGGCGCGCGTGGCCGAGGCCGCCGAAGAGGACGCCGCAGCCGCGATCGAGCTGGCTGCGTACTTCCTCAACGTCGCCGAGTACGCGGTCATCGACGCCACCCTCGCCCGAATGGCGGCCGACGACCTGGCGGTCGGGCCGAAGGCTGCGACCGCAGGAGCGACGTCATGATGCGGCCCTTCATCGGCAGCTGGAAGCGGCTCGCGGTCCACGGCGTCGCCGCAGTGCTCTTCGGGTTGGCCACGCTCGTGTGGCCCTCCATCACGCTCTGGGCCCTCGTGGTGCTCTGGGGTGCATTCGCCTTCGTCGACGGGATCACGGCTCTATCGGCTGCGATCACCGATCGGGTGCTGGTTCACCGAGGATGGGTCGCCTTCTGGGGCCTGACCGGCATCGGGGCCGGGGTGGTCACGCTCCTGTGGCCGTCCATGACCGCCTTGGCGCTCCTCGTCGTGATCGCGACCTGGTCGTTCGTCGTCGGTGGATCGCGGATCGCGTTCGCGATCAGCACTCGCAGGCAGCTGAGCGGAACGTGGTCGATCGCGCTCGGGGGCGTTGCCTTGGTGCTCCTGGGCGTGCTCCTCGTCATCGACCCGGGTGCCGGAGCGATCGGCATCACCTGGGCGATCGGTTGGTTGTCGGTCTTCTTCGGGGGCCACGAGCTGTGGCTTGCCTCGGTCGTCCGCCAGGAGACCAGCGACCTGACCGACCCGAGAAGCCTCGGCGCTTCCCGGCCCGGACACGCGGTGGGCTGACGTGACCCAGGCTGCGGCAACAACCATGGCGCCGCTCGTTTCCCGCCGCCGGCTAGCGCCGGCGGCGGGAGAACGCGCCGGCGCGGTGCTCGGGGTCGTCGGGGTGGTCGCGCTCGTCTTTGCCACCAGCTTGCTGTCCTCGACGCCGAGCATCGACTCGACGCCGGAGGTGGTACGGGCCCACCTGTCGGACCACGCCACATCGGTGATGGTGTCGGCATACACGATCGTCGTCGGCGGTCTCCTGCTCGTTCCGTTCCTCGCGAGCCTGCACACCTTCACCGCCCGCCGGACCGATGTCGCCCAGTGGCGGTGGACCGTGACGCTCGTCATGGGAGCCATCGGCATCGCCCTGCTCACGCTGGCGGGGGCGCTGCTGGCGACGGCCACCCTGCTCGCCGAACCTCCAACGGCCGACGCATCGGTGTTCGCCGTCTTCGTGGCCGCCAAGCTCGTGTCCACGTTGGCGCTCCTTCCGGTGGCCGGTGTCGTGGCCGCCAACGCCCGTGTCATCGCCATGACCCAGCGCCGACCAGACCAGTGGTTGCTCCGCTTCGACATCGAGATCGCCGTGCTCGCCGCCGTCGCCAGCGTTGCGTCGTTCGTCGATCGTGGCTGGCTGGCCCCGGGTGGCCCGGTCGCAGCCGGTGCCTGGCTCCTCGTCGGGGTGTGGGTCGGTGCCCTCGCGGTCACGATCCTTCGCGGCGACCACTCGCTCCCGGAGGAGGGACCATGAGCAACCCCGCCCGCCGGGCTCCCGACCCCGTCTATCGAACCGTTCTCGTTCCGCTCGATGGAACCCGCCTCGCCGATGGTGCCGTCCGGACCGCCCGAGCCCTCGCGGCGCGCTTTGGCGCCGCGCTCCACACCGTCAGCGTCGTCGTCTCCGACTTCGAGCTCGACCGCATCCGCTCCCAAGGGGCCCACGCTCTCGGAGTCGATCCGGATGACCCGCGTATCCACGTCGAGGTCGACACCGACGTGGCCGCCGCCATCCTTCGCTGTGCCTCGAACCTCGACGCCTGCCTGATCTGCCTGTCGACCCACGGGCGCGGACGGGTGGACGGCACGCTGCTCGGATCGAGCGCCCGCGACATCATCGAACGCCGTCGCCAACCCGTGGTCGTCGCCGGACCGCTCGCCGTCCACCTCGATCCGCAAGACAGGACCGTGACCGCGCCGCTCGAGGTCGACCATCTCGTCGCCTGCGTCGACGGCACCCCGAGTTCCGAGGAGGGCCTGTCCGTCGCTGCGGCCTGGGCGCATGCGCTCGACATGAAGCTCACCCTGGTCACCGTGGCGGAGCCCTGCCCGCCCCCGGTTCGCATCGGCGCGCCGTGGCGTCGTCATCACGGACCCGACGAGGACGCCGACGAGTACGTTCGCCGCCTCGGCGAGGCATGGGCGCTCGAGGCACCCGGGCTCGACACGTCTGTCGTCTATGACCCCATCGGGGTGGGTTCCGGAATGAGGGACTACCTCGCGGCGCATCCCACGGGGCTCGTCGCCGTTACCAGCCGTCTTCGGGACCGGCTTCCCCACCTGGTGCGCGGGTCGGGGGCGGTTGACATCGTGCACGCATCGAGCGCTCCGGCCCTGGTGATTCCCGTGGCGCGGTGATCATGAACAGCTCCTCGTCAGACGCGAGGGAACTCGCCCCTCGCGGCCCGGACCGGCTCCGTCCGCCGCCGCCCCCGCTCCATCACCCCGTCGTCCTCGAGCATGCTGCTCGACGCGCCGGGGACCTGCAGCTCCGGATCGCCGATCGCATCACGGGTTTCGCGGGGTCGATGCCGTTCGTGTACCTCCACGCGGTCGCGTTCGCGAACTGGATGCTCTTCGTCGAGTCCGACCCGTGGCCGAGGCTCACGTTGATCGTCTCGCTCGAGGCGATCTTCCTGTCGACGTTCGTGATGATCGGCCAGAACCGCCAAGCCGAGTTCCAGCGAGCGAAGGCCGATCATGACTTCACGACCGAGGCTCAGGAGCTCGGTACGAACACCGACCTCACGCGGGCGATCTACACGCTGACGGGCGACCTCCACCAGCACTTGCTGGGGGGGCCACCCCGGGACACGCCCGCCCCGCCGATCTGAGTAGCGGTCCGAGGACCGGGGTGCTGCTCCCGGGCGTCAGACCCGGGTCAGGACCACCTTCAGCGCCCCGGTCTCGCCGGCCCGGGCAAAGACGTCGTAGGCCTCCTCGAACTGGTCGAGAGTGAAGTGGTGGGTGATGAACCGGCTGGCCTCGAGCTGTCGGCTGAGCACCAGACGAAGCAAGGTCGGGGTCGTGTAGGTGTCGACGAGCCCGGTGGTGATGGTGACGTCACGGCTCCAGAGCTCTTCGAGGTGCAGGGTGGCGGGCTTGCCGTGGACACCGATGTTGGCGATGTGGCCGCCGGGACGGGCCAGCCCGACCGCTTGCTCGAACGTGGCCGGGGTGCCGACGGCTTCGATGGCGACATCGGCGCCGAGGCCACCGGTGAGGTCGGCGACGATCGTGGCCGCGTCCTCCCGCGTGTTGTTCACGACGATGTCCGCCCCGAACTGCTTGGCCGCGTCGAGACGGCTGTCGGCCAGGTCGATGGCCACGATGTGGCTCGGGCTGAACAGCCGAGATCCCATGATGGCGGCGAGTCCGATGGGGCCCGCGCCGACGACGGCGACGACGTCACCGGGTCGCACGACCCCGTTGAGGACGCCGACCTCGTAGCCCGTCGGGAGGATGTCGGCCAGCATCAGGACTTCCTCGTCGGCCACGCCCGGGGGCACGGCGTAGGTCGAGTGGTCGGCGAACGGGACGCGGACGAACTCGGCCTGGGTGCCGTCGATGGTGTTGCCGAGGATCCAGCCGCCGCCCCCGAGGCACTGCCCGTAGCGCCCCTCCCGGCAGAACCGGCAGGCACCGCACGACGTCACGCACGACACCAGAACCCTGTCCCCGACCGCCAGCGTCTGGACCCCGGGGCCCACCGCATCGACGGTCCCGACCGCCTCGTGGCCGAGGATCCGACCGTCGGTGACGGCCGGGACGTCACCCTTGAGGATGTGCAGATCGGTGCCGCAGATCGTCACCACGTCGACGCGCACGATGGCGTCCCCGCCATCGATGATCGCTGGCTTCGGTGCATCTTCCCAGGCCTTGTGGCCGGGACCGTGGTACACGAGCGCCTTCATGGCAGACCTCCGGAGTCGCTGTCGGCGCTACCGGGGTCCAGAGCATCGCTCCCTTGACCAGCGAGAGACGCTGGCCAACACGTGCAGGGCATGTGTCGTGTCGAAGCCCACGGTACCGCGGCGCCAGCGCTTCGGGTTGGTGCCGCCCGAATGGTCGGGGGCGTCGGTGGGTACGGTCAAGTCGGCAGCGTCTGGCCGACCCCGCCCGGACCCGAACGACCACCTTCTGACGATCGAGGCGGGATGGACACATGAGGGTCGCCGTCCGCTGGATCCTGATCACCGTGGTCGCGCTGCACGGCCTCGTCCACCTGCTCGGCGCGGCCAAGGGCCTCGGGGGGGCCGAGGTCTCGCAGTTGGGGGAGCCGATCGGATCCGGCGCCGGCGTCGTCTGGTTGGCCGCGGCGTCGCTCCTCGTGGGCACCGCCCTCCTGTGGGCGAGTTCGGTCGAGTGGTGGTGGAGGATCGGGGCGGTCGCGCTCGTCGCGTCGCAGGTGTCGATCCTCACCTCGTGGACCGACGCCGGCGTGGGGACCGTCGCCAACGCCGTCCTGCTGGCGGCCGTCGTCCACGGCGGGGCCTCGTCGGGCCGCAGGAGCTACCGCGCCGAGTTCCGGCGCCGGAGCCAGGCGGCCCTCGCCCGAGTGGTGCCCGACGTGGCGGTCTCCGAAGCCGACCTGGCCCGGCTCCCGGATCCGGTGGCGGCGTACGTTCGGGCATCGGGGGCCGTCGGCCAGGCCCACGTCCGCAACCTGCATGCCTACGTGTCCGGGCGACTGCGCGGGGCCCCGACCGAGCGATGGATGACGTTCCGCGGTGAGCAGGTCAGCACCTTCGGCGCCGAGTTCGATCGCCTCTTCTTCATCGACGCCACCGCCCGCGGGGTCCCGGTGGACGTGCTCCACGTGTTCGCCGGACCGTCGGCCACGATGCGGGTCAAGGTCGCGTCCCTCCTCCGCCTCATCGACGCCCACGGTCCTCAGATGGACCAGGGCGAGACCGTCACGGTGTTCAACGACCTCTGCGTGCTGGCTCCGGCGGCGCTGCTCGACGCGCCGGTCGTCTGGCAGACCCTCGACCGCCACCACGTGCGCGGCAGCTTCACCCGAGGTGTCCACACCGTGGCCGCGGAGTTGACCTTCAACGACGCCCACGAGCTGGTGGACTTCGTCTCCGACGATCGCTTGCGCGCCTCTGCTGACGGGCGTCGCTTCGTCCCCCAACGTTGGTCGACGCCCCTACAGCGCTACCGCACCTTCGGGGCCCGTCGCCTGGCGACCCTCGGCGAGGGGCGATGGCACGCTCCCGCCCCGGAGGGCGAGTTTCCCTACATCGACTTCCAGGTCGACGACATCGCCTACAACGTGGAGCCCCTTGGCTCCCCGCAGCGCCTCCGAGCCGACCGGGAGATCCCATGACGCCGTTGACCGAGACCTCGCTCCAGCAGCTGGACGCCTGGTGGCGAGCGGCGAACTACCTGTCGGTGGGCCAGATCTACCTGCTCGACAACCCGTTGCTCACCGAGCCCCTGCGACCGGAGCACATCAAGCCCCGGCTGTTGGGGCACTGGGGGACCACTCCGGGCCTGAACTTCATCTACGCCCACCTCAACCGGGTCATCAAGGCGCGCGACCTCGACGTTCTCTACGTGTGCGGGCCGGGCCACGGCGGGCCGGGGATGGTCGCCAACACGTGGTTGGAGGGGAGCTACACCGACCGGTACCCGAGCCTGACCCGCGAGGGAGTCGGGATGCGCGAGCTGTTCCGCCAGTTCTCCTTCCCGGGTGGGATCCCGAGCCACGCCGCGCCGGAGACCCCGGGCTCCATCCACGAGGGGGGTGAGCTGGGCTACGCCCTGTCGCACGCCTACGGCGCCGCGTTCGACAACCCCGACCTGGTCGTCGCCTGCGTGATCGGCGACGGCGAGGCCGAGACCGGCCCCCTGGCCACCAGCTGGCACTCGAACAAGTTCCTCGACCCTGTCGGTGACGGCGCCGTGCTCCCGATCCTGCACCTCAACGGCTGGAAGATCGCCAACCCGTCGATCCTCGCCCGGATCGGCGATCACGAGCTGTTCTCCCTGCTCGAGGGCTACGGCTACCGGCCCCATCTCGTGTCCGGCGACGATCCGACCGCGACGCACCAGGCGATGGCGGCGACGCTGGACACGATCTTCGAGGAGATCTCCGACATCCAACGCCTGGCGCGCACCGGGGCTTCGACCGCTCGCCCGACGTGGCCGATGCTGGTCCTGCGCACGCCGAAGGGCTGGACCGGGCCGGAGGTGGTCGACGGCCTTCCGGTCGAGGGCACCTGGCGTTCGCACCAGGTTCCGCTGGGGGAGGTCCGCACCAGCCCGGAGCACCTGGCGGCCCTCGAGGCGTGGCTACGCAGCTACCGCCCGGGTGAGCTCTTCGACGAGCGGGGAGCGCCTCGGCCCGAGGTGCTGGCGTTGTCGCCGGTCGGGCCCAAGCGGATGGGCGACTCGCCCCACGCCAACGGCGGACTACTGCTGCGCGACCTCGACCTCCCCGACATCCGGGACCACGCGGTCGCGGTGGAGACCCCGGGGGAGCCCCTCGCCGAGGCGACCCGGGTGCTCGGCACCTGGTTGCGCGAGGTGATGGCGGCCAACCCCGATCGGTTCCGCCTGGTCGGACCCGACGAGACCGCCTCCAACCGCCTCGACGCCGTCTATGGGGCCACCGACAAGGCGTGGAATGCGGAGACGCTCGCGGTCGACGAGCACCTCGGCCGGGATGGTCGGGTCATGGAGATCCTCTCCGAGCACACCTGTCAGGGCTGGCTGGAGGGCTACCTGCTCACCGGCCGCCATGGTCTGTTCTCGTGCTACGAGGCGTTCATCCACATCGTCGACTCGATGTTCAACCAGCACGCGAAATGGCTGAAGGTGAGCAACGAGATCGAGTGGCGGCGGTCGGTGGCCTCGCTCAACTACCTGCTGACCTCGCACGTGTGGCGCCAGGACAACAACGGCTTCTCGCATCAGGACCCGGGGTTCGTCGACCACGTCATCAACAAGAAGGCGGCGGTGGTGCGCGCCTACTTCCCGCCCGACGGGAACTGCCTGCTGTCGGTGATGGACCACTGCCTGCGGAGCCGCAACTACGTCAACGTGGTGGTCGCCGGCAAGCAGCTCGCTCCCACCTGGCTGGGCATCGAGGAGGCGGCGCTGCACTGTGCTCGGGGGCTGGGGATCTGGGAGTGGGCGAGCACCGATCACGACGGAGACCCAGACGTGGTGCTGGCCTGCGCCGGCGACGTCCCCACCCTCGAGGTGCTGGCGGCCGCCGACCTGCTGCGCCAGCACCTGCCCGAACTGAAGGTCCGGGTCGTGAACGTGGTCGACCTCCTCCGCCTCCAGCCCGAGGCGGAGCACCCCCACGGGCTGGCCGACCGTGACTTCGACGCCATCTTCACCCTGACGAAGCCCGTGATCTTCGCCTACCACGGCTATCCGTGGCTGATCCACCGCCTGACCTACCGGCGCCACAATCACCACAACCTCCACGTACGGGGCTACATCGAGGAGGGGACCACCACCACGCCGTTCGACATGGTCGTGCGCAACGACCTCGATCGCTTCCACCTGGTCATGGACGTCATCGACCGGGTGCCCGGCCTGGGTGAGCACGCGGCCCTGGTGCACCAGGCGATGGTGGACAGGCGGGCCGAGCACTGGCGCTACATCCGCCAACACGGCGAGGACATGCCCCAGGTCAGGGATTGGCGTTGGCCCGGTGGCTGACCGGGTCCTGGTCGTGAACGCCGGCTCCAGCACCTTGAAGCTGTGCGTCTTGGCCAGAGGAGAGGACCGCCCGGTCGCGGCCGCCACCCTCGAGGAGTGGGAGCCCCACGACTCGGTCGTGATTCGGGAGTTCGTGGGTGGGCAGCAGATCGATGCCGTCGGCCACCGCATCGTCCACGGAGGTGATCGCTTCGCCGGGCCCGCCGTCCTCGACGAGGGCACCCGGGAGGCGATCGCGGCGCTCACCCCGATGGCGCCACTCCACCAGCCGCGGGCGCTCGCCGCGATCGACGCGACCCGTCAGGCTCTGGGGGACCTCCTCTCGGTGGCCTGCTTCGACACCGCCTTCCATGCGTCGATGCCAGTCGCCGCGTCCACCTACGCCCTGCCCGCGGCGTGGCGCCAGCAGTGGGCGCTGCGGCGCTATGGCTTCCACGGCCTCTCACATCGCTGGGCCGCTCGCCGGGCGGCGGTGCTGCTCGACCGCCCGGTCGAGACGCTGGCCATGGTGACCTGCCACCTGGGTGCCGGCGCCTCGCTGTGCGCGGTGGCGGGAGGGGCATCGGTGGACACCACGATGGGGTTCACTCCGCTGGAGGGGTTGGTCATGGCGACCCGCAGCGGCACGGTGGATCCGGGGCTCGTGCTCTGGCTCCTCCGCCAGGGGCTGAGCGTCGAGGAGGTCGAGGACGGGCTCGAGCGCCACGGCGGACTCCTGGCCCTGGCCGGCAGCGGGGACATGCGCGAGGTGCTCGCCCGTCGGGAGAAGGGCGAAGCGGCGGCGACGGCGGCCTTCGACGTCTACATCCACCGGCTCGGTCGCGAGATCGCGGGCATGACCGCGGCCCTGGGCCGGCTCGACGTCCTGGTGTTCACCGGCGGCGTCGGCGAGCATGCACCCGCGGTGCGGGCCGCCGCCGCTGAGCGCCTCGCGCACCTCGGCGTCGCGGTCGACGCCGACGGCAACGACAGAGCCGAGGGGGACGCAGTGATCACTCGACCTGGGGCCCGCGCCGAAACCGTGGTTGTCACCTCCCGCGAAGACCTCCAGATCGCGGACCAGGTCCGAACCCTCCTCGGATCATCGTGAGCCGACGAAGTGGGCTAGTCGGGCTGTTGGCGGCGCCTCCCGGAGGAGGTCTGACGTTGACCCTCGGACGGGTACGGCCTGCGTGACACGAACGCGAGCCGGAGGCAGCCCGTGGACGAAGCGACCAAGGCCGGCACCGGGCCATCGGACGGCACCACCCTGATCGCCATCCTCGACGGCTACGCCAGCGCCGGCTTCGTCACCGACTTTCTGGTCGACGAGGAAGGGCAGATTCGCTGCGGCGAGTGCGACACCCAACATGACCCCGAGGCCCTGACGATGGACTCGCTGCGTCGCCTCGAAGGAGCCTCTGACCCCGCCGACATGTTGGCCGTGGTTGCTCTCACCTGCCCGGCCTGCTCAGCCCGAGGCACCGCGGTGCTGACCTTCGGCCCCGAGGCCACAGCCGGGGAGGGTCGCGCGCTGGTGGCTTTCGGCGATGCACGGGACGTTGGCGGCTCGGGGCTGGACGGGAGCCGGGCCCCCCACGAGCCGATCGACCAGCCAGGCCCGTCGTAGCCATGGGCCGACCGTACGAAGAAGGGAGCAGGCGCCATGAGTGAGGCGATGCACGATGCCAACCTCCGCCGACCGATCGAGGCGGTGGTGATTCCGCCCGAGCCGACACCGACACCCATGCCGGCACCGCAACCGTCACCGGCCCCGGGCGACCCCGACCCCGGACCTCTGCCGCCTCCGGCCCCGGCGCCGCGCCCGGTCGAGCCGCAGGCGGCGCGGCGAAGCCCGGCCGGGGGGTGGACGGCGTGAGCGCAGCCGCCCGAGTGGTGAGCGACGACTCGATGCCGCGAGGGGTCGAGACCCGCCGCGACCGCGCTCGCCTGGCACGCGACGCCGGGTTCCGGAGACTGTCGGTTCCCAGTGTGGTCACCGGCACGATGGCCGCGTTCGGCACTTTCGTGGTGCTCTCCGGCGTGGTGGCGGCGGTCGCCGACTGGGTCGATGCCGACGACGACTACCTCGAACGCGACTGGGCCGCCATGGCCGACGGTCCGGCCATCGCCACCGTGGCGGTCATGGCGTTGGCCTTCCTGCTCGGCGGCTACGG
This sequence comes from Actinomycetes bacterium, assembly GCA_031398745.1. Classification (GTDB taxonomy): domain Bacteria; phylum Actinomycetota; class Acidimicrobiia; order Acidimicrobiales; family CADCSY01; genus JANNNX01. Next base: position 10,079 of record JANNNX010000008.1, on the reverse strand, counting down.
CGCCGGTCGGATGGCCAGGCGTTCCGGGCTCATCCATGGTGTGGCGACGGCGGCGCTCGGCGTCGTGGTCGGTGGACTGTCGGTTCTGTTCGCCGACTCGGTCACCGATGGGTCTCGGAGCGTCCTGCAGCTCCGAGACCTCGGGATCCCCGGGACCGAGGACGAGTGGCGGGCGGTCGACTCGCTGGTCGGTATCGGCTCGCTGGTGGTCGCCTTTCTGGGGGCGGCCGTCGGCGGACTCGTCGGGGAGCGGTGGCACGCACGCCTCCTGGCCCGGGCCATCGACCCCGAGGTCGGTCCCGAGGCCGAGGCCCGCCAGGCGGCAGCCCGAGAGGCGGCGGCGGCGGATCAGGCGCATCGGGCGGCCGAGGATCGGGCGGCCCGGGCCACGGCGTCGGAGGTCCCTCTCGAGGAGACTCGAGCGACCCGAGAAGCCGACATCGATCTGGCTCGTGAGCCAGAGACCGAACGCTCCGGCGCCGCCGCGCCGAGCCGCGATGATCGGGCACCTCTATGACCGGTCAGTCGGATCCCCCGTCCTGAAGCCCGCGTCTCGGCCGGCGGAGGGTCACCGGCTGAGCGGCGGCCCCTCTGCGCCGGGCCGCTCCCAGCGCACCGAGTCGGCCACTCGGCCGGTCGCGACGTCGTACACGAGGCCGGCAATCGTCCGAATCGGCTCCAGGTGGGGCGTGCCCACCAGCTGATCGACGTCCTCGCGCAGGGCGGCCAGGTGGTCGCCGATGGGGAGGAACTCGAGGTCGGCCCCGGTGCGGGCGCGCAACTCGGCATCGGTGACGCCAGCCAGGCCACAGGCCGTGTGCTGCATCACGACCACGGTGTCGACGCCCAGCACGTGGCACGACAACGTCAGGCTGCGCAGGACGTCGTCGGTGACCCGACCGCCGGCGTTGCGGAGCACGTGAGCCTCGCCCAGTCGCAGACCGAGGACCGCGAACACGTCGATCCGGGCGTCCATGCAGGTCACCACGGCGACGCGCCTCCTCGGCCGCGGATCGCCGACGTCGCCCAGCTCGGTGGACTCGGCCCAGGTGGCGTTGGCCGCGAGGAGGCGGTCGACCTCGCGCCGCGCGTTCTCGCTCGCCGGGTTCACGCGGGGTGACCGGCCTCGATGTCTCGCACCTGCTGGAAGTCGAGGTCGGGCGGCTCGTCTCCCCGCTCGCCGGCGATCGGCTCGAGCAGGTGGCCGACGTGGTCGCCGAGGTCGAGTCGATCGACGATCCGACCGGCGACCCAGTTGGGTACTGCGTCGAGCACGGGCACCCCGCCGGGTCCCTCGTGCCAGGCGCAGCGGGCGAACTTGTCGACCTCGTCGCCGGTCTGCGAGCCGAACAGCTCGGCGAGCTCGGTCTCGGCCCGGGACGGGAAGTGGACGACCATGGTGGTGGCGTCGGCCGCCACTGCGAGGGTGTGGTTGCTTCGCGAGATGCACACCAGGAACCGGGGCGGCTCGATACTGGCCTGGGTCGAAAAGCCGACCAGGCACCCGGCCCGACGCTCGCCGGCGGCGGTCGTGACGATGATCATCGGGTACTCGAGGGCTCCGACGATCGACTGGAAGGCGTCGTCCACGCTCGGACGATATCGAGGGGTCAGGCAGCAGACGGGAACGGCTGCCCGAGCAGGGGGGTGAGCGCCTCGGCCGGCTGGGGCCGAGCGAAGTAGAAGCCCTGGGCGAGGGAGCAGCCGAGTGCCACCAGCCGATCGGCCTGCTCGGCCGTCTCGACGCCCTCGGCCACCGCTTCGAGTCCCAGCACCCCGGCCAGGTTGATCACGGCCGACACGATGGCCTCGTCGTTGGAGTCGGTGCCCAGGCCGGCGACGAAGCACTGGTCGATCTTGAGGGTGTCGACCGGGAAGCGCTTGAGGTAGGCCAGCGAGGAGTACCCGGTGCCGAAATCGTCGATGGAGAGCCTCAGCCCCATCTTCTTGAGGCGCTCGAGGGTGTGGGTGACCCGCTCCGGGTCCTGCATGACCACGCTCTCGGTGATCTCGAAGCAGAGCGAGAGCTGGTTGGCCTCGAGCTGGTACTCGGCCAGGATGCCGGCCACGCTCTCGGCCAGCCCCTCGGCATGGAGCTGGGCCGCCGAGAGGTTCACGGCTATCTCGATCGGGTGAGGGAGCTCTTCGCGCCACTGCAGCGACTGGCGGCAGGCCTGCCCCAGCACCCACGAGCCCAAAGCGGTGATCAGCCCGGTCTCCTCGGCGATGGGGATGAAGTCGTTGGGCTCGACCAGTCCCCGGGTCGGGTGATGCCAACGCGCGAGCGCCTCGACGCCTCGGGCCCGGCGATCGAGCAGGGAGACCACCGGCTGGTAGTGGACGGCGAACTCCCCCCGCTCGAGCCCGTGGCGGAGCTCGCGCTCGAACTGGAGCCGACCGTGGACCGCGTCGCGCATGTGCTCGTCGAACAGCTCGTAGCCCGTTCGTGCTGACTTGGCCCGGTACATGGCGGCGTCGGCCTCGCGCAGCAGCTGGTCGGGCAGCCCGTGGCCACCGGGGGCGAGGGCCACCCCGATGCTGGCGGTGACGACGAGTTCCTCCCCACCGATCTCCACTGGCGACGAGATCACGGCCCCCAGCCGCTCGGTGAGACCGATGGCCTGGGGGGCGCCGCCGGCCACTTCGGACACGACCACGAACTCGTCACCCCCGAACCGGCCAACCGTGTCGGTCGGCCGGAGGATGTGCTCGAGGCGCCGGGCCACCACGACCAGCAGCTCGTCACCCGAGTTGTGGCCCAGGCTGTCGTTGACCAGCTTGAACCGGTCGATGTCGAGGAACAGGACGGCCACCGTCGTACCCTCCCGGGCGGCCCGGGCGAGGGAGCGGTCGAGCCGGTCGAGGAGCAGGGCCCGGTTGGGCAGGCCGGTGAGGTGGTCGTGGAGGGCGGCGTGGGTGAGCGCCTCCTCGGCCCGCTTTCGCTCGGTCAGGTCGCGCACCACCACCAGGCGTGCCGGTTCGCCCCGGTAGACGATGTCCATGGCCACGCTCTCGGTCGGGACCGAGGTCCCGTCCGGCCGGATGATCCGCTGCTCGAGCAGCACGGGCTTGGAGTTCTCGGGCTTGTTGAGCCGCTCGGCCACGGCCTCGCGGTGGGCGGGGTCGACGAAGTCGACCATCGCCCGCCCCACCAGCTCGTCGAGGCTCGAGGCGCCGTGGAGCTGCACCGCGGCCTGGTTGGCCCACTGGAGGACGCCCGCCCGGTGGACGAGCACTGCCTCGGGCAGGTTCTCGCAGAGAAGCCGGTAGCGCTCCTCGCTGTGGCGCAGTTCTTCCTCGACCAGCTTGCGGGCGGTGACGTCGCGGATGTTGACGATGAAAGCGTTGACCTCGGGGTCGTCGAGCAGGTTCATGCCGACCGACTCGAGGTAGCGCCAGGTGCCGTCGGCGTGGCGCATGCGCAGCTCGAGGACAGGCGCCGGCCCGGGTCGGGTCGAGGCCAGGGTCCAGTTCTCGATCATCGCGGCCCGGTCGTCGGGGTGCATGAGGTCGACGGAGGCCACCATCTCCTCCGGCTCCCGCCCGAGGATCGTGCGGACGGCCGGGCTCGAGTAACGGGTGACGCCCTCGGCGTCGATCACGACCATGAGGTCGGAGGACCGCTCGACCATGGCCCGGTACGAGGCGGCCGGGAGGGCCGATTGCTCGGCAGGCTGCAGGTGGCGGGTCATGGTGCCTCCCCTAGGGGGGTTCCCCTGGCTGCTACATCTTCGGCACCCAGAGGAACGACCTGAAGCCGTTCGGTGGCGGCGCGGGGTCGGGTGCTGCCTACTGCCGCTCGATCTGGCGTACCCCCTCGCCGGGCCGCCAGATCTCGATGACCAGGCGATCACCCTCGGGGTGCAACGAGGTGACCACCACTTCGCTGAGCCCCAGCCGGAAGACGTGGAACGGCTCGGGAGGGTGTACCACCTCGACGTAGGCCGCCAGCTCGGAGGGATCGACGATCTCGGTCGCGGTGCCGGCCACCTTGGCGTCGCCCCCCTCCATGGAGCCGTCGCCGGGGTTGGCGTGCAAGGCGAAGCGGCCGTCTCGTCGCAGGTCCCGGGCCTTTCGCGAGTCATGCATCATCCCGATGGCCAGCTCACCCTCGACGATCTGGACTTCGCTGCCACTCACGCGGGGCGAGCCGTCGGCCCGCACGGTGGCGAGGATGTGGTGGGGGGTGGATCGGAGGAGGGCTTCGACCCGCCGGGCAAGGTCGGGGGCCTCGTCGTGGAGGCGTCGCCAGTCCTGCATCCGGCCATCCTGTCAGTGCCAGATACACCGAGCCGGGCGCATCCGACGACCGTGGCGGTGGTCGTCAGATGCGCCCGGCGGGGCTGCGTGGTCTGCGTCGGAGCCGCTAGTAGGCGGCCTTCCCGGTGGTCCACAGGAGGGGGAACAACCACAGGAACAGACCGAGCGGCAGCAGTACCAGCCGGGGAGCCAACCCCGACCGGCTGCGCATGCCGTACTTCCATCCCTCGCCCAACGCCGCCAAGACGAAGCAGACCGCGGCGGCGACGTAGAACCAGAACGAGACTTCTGCGCTCATTGGCCTTCCCTCCCTAGGTCAACAGCAGGACGAGGATGATGATCACGAGCAGGGTCCCCAACCCGATGTACATGGCCGCCTCCTAGAGGATCTCGCGCTCTTCGTGCACGACCGTTCCCACCCGACCGGTCCGACGGGCGGTGAAGCTGTCGAGGAAGAGGAGGGTGAAGAGGAGGCCAAGCACGCCGACCCCCATCAGGATCCAGCCGACAGTGGCGAGCTCGAGGCCCGAGACCGCGGTGTTGACGGCGAAGGCCAGGATGGCTCCCACCGCAATCAGGAAGATGCTCACTCCGATGCCCATGGTTCTCCTCCATGTCCGAGGCGACGGGAGGGCCCGGTCGCCGATGTGGCGGTGGGAAGGTTCCCCACAGCGGCCGGCGCCAGACACGGGGCGCGGCGCGCGGTTGACGGACCGAGGACGCGGTGGGTGAATAGCGAGATGACAGACACGGTGCGGGGGGCCGGCGGGCGACCGTCGAGGCCCAATCTGGTGTTCGTGATGGCTGACGATCTGGGGTGGGCCGACGTCGGGTGCTACGGCTCGCCCGACATCGCCACGCCGGCCATCGATTCTCTGGCCGCCGAGGGCTTGCGCCTGACCGACGGCTACTCGGCCGCCGCGGTGTGCTCGCCGACCCGCTTCGCGCTCTACACCGGTCGCTACCCCGGTCGCTTCCGAGGCGGCTTGGAGGAGCCCATCTTCATGCCGGGTCCCGAGATCGGGCTCGGCCCAGGAACTCCGACCATGCCCTCACGGCTGGCCGAAGCCGGCTACCAGACGGCGATGTTCGGGAAGTGGCATTGCGGCTTCGCCCCCGACTTCGGTCCGACCAAGAGCGGATTCGAGGTCTTCTGGGGCAACCACGACGGCGGCATGGACTACTTCACCCACACCGGGATGCGGGGCCAGCGCGATACCTACGAGGGGGAGGAGCCCGTCGAGGTCGACGGCTACTACACCCACCTGGTGACCGAGAAGGTCGAGGGCTTCCTAGACGGTCGAGGCGGCGACGAGCGCCCGTTCCTGCTGCACGTCAACTTCACGTCGCCCCATTGGCCCTGGGAGGGCCCGGGTGACCGGGCCGAGTCCGATCGCATCGCTGAGCTGGTGCGGGGCGGGTTCCCGCCGGCCATCGTCCACCAGGACGGCGGCACCGTGGCCAAGTACGCGGAGATGGTGGCCGACCTCGACACCTGCGTGGCCCGGGTACTCGAGGCGCTGTCCCGCAACGGTTATGACGACAGCACGCTGGTGGTGTTCACCTCGGACAACGGTGGCGAGCGCTGGTCGCACATGTGGCCCTTGGTCGGCGAGAAGGGCGACCTGACCGAAGGTGGGGTACGGGTTCCCCTCATCGTCCGGTTCCCCGGGCACATCGAGGCCGGTCAGGTCAGTGGCTTCCCGGTGGTGACCCAGGATTGGACCGCCACCTTCCTCGACCTCGCCGGGGTCGACCCGGATCCCGATCATCCGCTCGACGGTGTCAGCCTGGCCGCCTGGCTCTTCGACCGAGCCGAGCCGCCGGTTCACGACCTGGCTTGGCGGACTCGCACCCAGGGGGCCCTGCGCCGGGGCGACTGGAAGCTGGTGCGTTTCGGGCGCGACACCGAGACGCCGGTCGATCGGCTGTACCACTTCGGAGACGACGCCCCCCGGGAGCACGCCAACAAGCTGGCGCTGGCGCCGGAGGTAGCGGCCGAGCTGATCGCGGCCTACGAGGCGTTCGAATCCGAGCTCCTCGACTACCCCGAGCGCCGGATGCCGCCGCCGGACATGCCGATCCCTCCCGGCTTCACCGGACCCTCGCTGCGCTGAGGGGTGCTCGACCGACTGTCCGGGTTGAGCGGCCGAGGGGAGGGGTACCAGCTGCTCATGAGCGACCAGGCCTCGGAGCCCGTCACCGATACCTCGAACCCTGCCGGCGCGCTGGCCGCGCTGACTGCGCAGCTCGGCCGGTCCGAACGGCTCGACCAGATCGTCCACCAGGTCGAGCCCCTCGTCGAGCGCCTTCGGCGTAGCGGGGCCGCCTACCAGGCGCTGCGGGGCGGCTGGCTCGGCCATGCGCTGCACCCTGCACTCACCGACCTCCCTCTCGGGTGCTGGACCAGTGCCCTGGTCCTCGACCTGGCCGGGGGCCGGTCCAGCCGCAAGGCAGCCACCCGCCTGGTGGGCCTCGGTCTGGTGTCGGCCCTCCCGACCATGGCCACCGGGGTCGCCGAGTGGGGGGAGGCCGACGCTCGGGCGAAGCGCATCGGCGTGGTCCATGCCGGGGCCAACGCCATGGCCTGGGTGCTCTTCGCCCGGTCGTGGCGAGCCCGTCACCTCGGGGCGCACTACCGAGGAGCGCTCTGGGCCCTGGCCGGTGGGGCGGCGGCGACCGGCGGTGCCTACCTGGGCGGCCACCTGGCCACGCTGACCGACGTCGGCCGCGGGGTCCGCTCGGCTGCGCCCAGCCCCCCGCCGTGGTCGGTCCCGGAGGAGGGGGCCGGGCCACTGACCCGTGTCGAGGTCGACATCGACCTCGACACCGGCGACGCTCGGCCTCCCGGTATCGACGGACCCTTCGGGGCGGCCGAGCTCGACGAGCGGACCTGACGCCGGACCTCCACGACGCCTACGCGTCGACCCAGGGGGTGCAGCGCAGCACGATGAGCGCGGTGTCGTCGCGGTGGGCGACGTCGGCGTGGTGCTCGTTGAGCGAGCGTTCCAGGCGTTCGGCGATGTGCTCGGCATCGCCACGTCCCCCGGGCCGAAGGTGATCGCTTCATCCTCGAAGGACACGTCCGCACAGGGCTACTCCGCCTGTGCGTCGAGTGCGTCGAGTTCGGCCCACCCCTGGGACCGTACCGGGCGTTCCGGACGACCGCCGCGGCGGCCCGGTCCGACGGTCAGGCGACGGCCGCGGCGAACTGGGGAGACGATCCGACGGTCACCTCGGCCCGGCTGCCGTCGTGGAGGGGGGCCAGTTCGGCGCGCAGCTGGTCCATGGTGGCGCGGAGCAAACGGGACACGTGGACCTGGCTCACGCCCACCAACTCGGCGATCTCGCCCTGGGTCAGGTCCTCGAAGAAGCGCAGGTAGACGATGCGCCGCTCCCGTGGCGGTAGCGCCACGAGGTGCTGGCGGATGGCCAGTCGGGTGTCGAGCTCGTCGCCGATGGGAATCTCGGCCAACGCCCAACTGTCGGGCTCCTCGGTGCCGTCCCGGGCCACGAGGCTCGCCGGGCGGTAGGCGGCCCCGGCCGACATGGCCTCGAGCACGTCGTCCACCTGGACGTCGAGCCGGCGGGCGATCTCGTCGGGCCGAGGCGATCGTCCCAGTTCGTGGGAGAGCGCCTCGGTGGTCGCGGCCAGGGATTGGTGGAGTTCCTTGGTCCGCCGGCTCACCCGCATGGCCCAGGTGGCGTCGCGGAAGTGCCGCCGGAGCTCGCCGACCACGGTGGGGATGGCGAAGGTGGCAAACGCCGAGCCGTAGTCGGGGTCGAACCGCTCCACCGCCTTCAGCACGCCCAGCTGGGCGACCTGGAAGAGGTCGTCGAACGGCTCGCCTCGGTTGGCGAACCGCCGGGCGGCGGTGGTCGCCACCCATCGGTGTTCCTCGACGAGCCGATTGCGCAGCCGTCGATCACCGGTGTCGCGGTACTGGCGGAACAGGGCGTCGATCGTCGCGTCGTTGGATCGACGGGCGCCATCGTCATTCTGGGTACGGCTGCGGGGTTCCACGGGCGGATCCTCCTGGCGGGGCGGTGTCCGGGAGCGATAGCCACCTGCGGGCGCCGTGAAACCTCCGGGCCGCCGTCAGCCCTGGTGGCGCAGGTCGAGGTCTGCCTCCTGGCGGCGTGGGCGACCGGCGCCGAGCCGACGCCTCACGGACCGGGCGACGCCAGGGTCGGCCCGTACGACGAGGGCGGTGCCGCCGGCGACGAGCAGGGAGGCGGCGAACGACACCAGCACCGAGCGGGCCACGGTGAGCGGGGCCGCAGCCGCACCGACCAGCACCAAGGCCGACCCCAGGGCGAGGCGACTTCTCGTCCCCAGCTGCGTGGGCCTCCAGGCGAGCGGTCCGATGGCGGACCCGGCACCTCGCGGGTCCATTGCTGCGACCAGGCGCGGGTCCGTCCGCAACATGGTCTCGATGGCGTCGAGCTGCCGTCGCTCGTGGTCGTTCAGGCTCGTTGGCGTGAAGTCACCCATCGCTTGCTCCTGCCGGTGGTGTCCGCGTGCCCTCCGTGTACCCGGCCGGGGATCGGCCGAAACCGGTCTGGCCGTCGGGGTGGGTGGGTAATCACCGGGCCCCAGCTCCGGCGGCGCCCGGAGCGTGACCAAGGAGACGACCATGGGCGACGCAGTGGACAAGGCGAAGGGCCGGGTCAAGGAGGCGGTCGGCGACCTGACCGACGACGACGAGCTCCAACGCCAGGGCAAGGCCGATCAGGCCGAGGGCAAGGTCAAGGAGGTCGTCGACGACGTGAAGGAGAAGGTCGAGGGTCTCATCGATCGGGGTCGCGATCGCCTGGACAACGATCGGCCCTGAAGTCCGACACGCAGCTGGCTGGCGGGTGCACCCCGCCAGCCGGCTGTGCCGCGTTTCGGGCGGGTCGTCACCCGGGTAACGGTCCGCCACCGCTGGACCGAGAGAGAGGACGAACGTGGACGGCATCACCTTGCTGAAGGCAGACCACAAGTCGATCGAGCGCCTGTTCAAGTCGTACGAGAAGGCGGGCGACGCGGCCGTCGCCACCAAGCGCACGATCGTCGATCAGATCATCGAGGGCCTCTCCACCCACGCGTCGGTGGAGGAGCAGATCTTCTACCCCGAGGTCCGCGCTCGGGTCGAGGACACCGACGACATCGTCCTCGAGAGCCTGGAGGAGCACCACCTGGTGAAGATCCTCCTCGCCGAGCTGGCGACCCTGGAAGCCACCGACGAGCACTTCGACGCCAAGGTGACCGTCCTCACCGAGCTCGTCCGGCACCACGTGGAGGAAGAGGAACAGGAGATGTTCCCGGCCGTGCGCACGGCGCTCGGCCGAAAGGCGCTGGGGGAGATCGGCGAGCGCATGGAGGCCGCTCGGGCCGCCGCCGCCTAGGTCTCGTCGACGGTCTCTTCGGAGCGTCGACGCTCGACGGCGCCGTCGTGGCCGGCCGCCATCCTCTCCTCGGACTCCTCGAGGATGGCTCGGGCCGGCTCACCGTCTCCTAGGCCGCCATCGGACGATCCTTCCTCGGGGAGCGGCGGTCGGTGAGGGGGCTGGTCGACGGCCAGCGTGTCGTCACCCTCGGGGCTGGCCCCAGTCGTTTCGTCGGGGTATCGGTCTGGGTCGTCGGCGTCGGTCATGGCGCTCCCGTACCCGGCCGGCGGGATGCACAGACAGCCGCGCTTACGATCGAGTACCTCTGGGTACGAGTGGGGTTGATGGCGGGAGCGCCGCCGCTCTTGCCCCACCCGTCGGCGGCGCTCCCGTCTGCTCCGGTCGTGGGGGGGGGGGGGGGGGGGGGCCCCCCCCCCCCCCCCCCC
>JANNNX010000082.1:0-1939 GCA_031398745.1 Actinomycetes bacterium | reverse complement strand
GCCCACCGCCGCGGGGCAGCACCCGGACGCCGTGGGGGGCGGCGAGCTCGAGCCGGCCGAGGGCATCGGCGGGCACGTCGTCGGCGGCCGCCAGCCAGTCGACGAGACCGGGACCGGACGGCTCGGGGAGCCCGAGCACCGCCGGCACGTCGCCGGCCAGGTCGGCGACCACCGCGCCCCGGGGGCGCGTGGTGGGACAGGACACCGGCCAGGGCCACGGAGACGACGGTGACGCCGCTCCCGCCCTTGACCGACCAGCAGGCGACCAACACGGGCCACTCCTCGGACGCGACAGACGGAGCCGGGGGAGTGGCGGCCGGACCGTAGCCATCGCCGGCGACGCGCCGCAAGGGGCGGCGGGCGGCCTCCTACCCTGGCGTGCGGTGATCGCCGCCTTCTTCGACCTGGACAAGACGGTCATCGCCCAGGCGTCGATGGTGGCGTTCGGGCCCACGCTCTACCGGGCCGGGCTGCTGAGCCGCTGGCCGCTGATCCGCTCGATCTACGACCAGATGGTCTTCCGGTACCTGGGCGCCGACGAGGACCGCCTGGAGCGGGTCCGCAACGCCGCTCTCGTGCTGACCAAGGGGTGGGACCACGCCGAGGTCGAGGCCATCGTGGCCGACGCCCTGGTGTCGGTGATCGAGCCGATCGTCTACGACGAGGCGCTAGAACTGATCCGCCAGCACCAGGCCCAGGGCCACCTGGTGGTCATCGTGTCGGCGTCGCCCGAAGAGGTGGTGCTTCCCCTGGCCGGCTACCTGGGGGCTGACGTCGCCGTCGGCTCTCGGGCCCAGCTCGACGAGGCCGGCCGCTACAACGGCCAGGTCGACCGCTACGTCTACGGGCCGGCCAAGGCGGTCGTGCTGCGGGAGCTGGCCGAGGAGCGGGGCATCGACCTCGACGCCAGCCACGCCTACTCCGATTCGGCGACCGACGTGCCCATGCTCGAGACGGTGGGTCACCCAGTGGCGGTCAACCCCGACCGGGCGCTGGCCCGCATCGCCCGGGAACGGGGCTGGGAGGTTCGCCGCTTCGTCCACCCGGTGCGACTGCGGGATCGGGTGTCGATGCCCGGACCGGCGACCACCGCCACCGCCGGTAGCGGCCTCGGGCTGTTGGTGGTGGCGGGCGTCGCCTGGTGGTGGTGGTCGAGGCGACGGGTGGCAGCGCCAGCAACGCCGCCACCGGTGGCTACCCCGACCGAGGTGGCGACTCGGCTCAGAGCTCGCGGAGGCGGCGTGCGGCCACGACGCCGAGGGCGATGAGCACCAGGAGGAACAGCAGCTTCTTCATAGGCCAGACGCTAGCGGGGCCTCCCCGCGGTCATCGCCCTGCGCCGCGGCGGGCGCTGAGATCGAGGCGGACGTAGTCGAGGGTGCGGCCCGGGAGGCGGGTGGCCACCGCATCGACGAACGCCACCCGGTCATCGGCAGCCAGCCGCTCGAGATGAGCGCCCAGCACCACCGTCTCCAGGAACTGGCGGAACGCTGCCTCGGACTCGAAGGTGGTCGGCTCGTCGTGGAGCCAGGCCTCCGCTTCGACGAAGCCGGCCTCGGTCAGTCGGCGCTCGGTCTCCTCGGCGCCGGCGTAGGTCCACGGACCGGGCCACCCGTCGCCGACCTGGCCCAGGGCCCGGGTGACCGAGGCAATGTTGCCGGCCCCGCCGCACTGGGCGACGAGCTGGCCGCCCGGTCGGACGACACCGGCCAGGTGGCGGAAGAGGGCGTCGTGGTCGGCGATCCAGTGGAAGGTGGCGGTGGAGACGATCGCGTCGACGATGCCGATGTCGGGCACCGGCAGCGGCCCGGCCAAGTCGGCCTGCACGTAGCGCACCCGGTCGGCGTAGGTGGCCAGACGTGCTCGGGCCGCGTCGAGCATGGCGGAGGACCCGTCGAGGGCGACCACGGTCGCGGTCGGGAGCCGCTCGAGGAGCTGC
>JANNNX010000079.1:0-5833 GCA_031398745.1 Actinomycetes bacterium | reverse complement strand
GGTTGGTACCCGTCGACTGCGAAGGAGGTGACGCCGAGAGGGCCGAACCATTGGTCCAGGACCTCGACGAGCGGGACGTGGTCGGTGGCCAGGTAGACGGCCCACTCTTGGCCCTCGGTGGGGTCGAGAGCGAAGTGCTCGTGAAGCCAACGTCGGGCGTCGTCGGCGCTGAGCCACGACAGCCGGCGCTGGGGGCGGAAGGCCGGCCCCGCGATGTAGACCTCGCCGGCCGCTCGTGGGCCGGCAAGGACCGACGAGAGCCTCCGGTGGGCGGACTTGGTATCTGGCACGAGCTGTCGCCTGGCCAACTCGTGGTGGACCTGGCTCAAGGTGAGCGGCCACTCGAAATCCTCGGTCACCTGAGCTGCGTCCACCGCGACCTGGGCCCAGGTCATCTACTCACCTCGCTCGCAACGGTGGACGATCCCTCAGGTGACGGCTGGATCAGCGACTGCCAGACGACGCCCCCCAGCTCGCCGGTCATCCGGCTTCCTCGTCGAGCCCGCCGGCCTCCGCTACGGCCTCGAGTGCGTCCCACCAAGCCCCCTCGGAGGGCTCCCGGGACTGCGCAAGAAGCTCAACATGAGCAGAAAGCCCCCCCGGCTGGCCCTTCCCAAGGCTTATTGCGCTTCTTGCGCTCTTGCGCACTGCGTAGGACACGGTTCGGGTCCGCCCCTCGGTGGGCTCTTCGACTGTCACGATCGCCCGGCGCCGTTCCAGGACAGCACGCATCGCCGCCCGATCCCGGGCCGAGCGATGGCCACCGAACACCGAGTGCTGCTGGGTGGTGCTCAACCCCTCGGCGCCGGCTTCCCGGATGGCCCGAAGCAGCCGACCCTCGTCGGAGCCGTCGAGCCCCTCGCCGAAGATCACCTCGACCGACCGACGGGAGTAGGCCCACACGGCTACGGCCGCTTCCAGATGGGGCGCCTGGATGAGTCGGCTGCCGTCGCTGGCTGCGTACGCCACCGCTAGTCGCAACGCCTGTGCCTCGGCCCTGGCCGTCAAGGCCCCGACCACGCCGCCGGGTGCGTCCTCGGCGAACTTCGCGTAGATCGACTCCCACATCTCCCGCGCCGCCTCGTCGAACGAGAGGCGCCCGAGCTTGCGAGCTTCACCGAGGCGCCGCCGCACCTTCTCGGCAAGCGGGGCGACCTCTGCCTCGTCGAGCCCCTGACCATGCGGGAGCAGCTTCGAGCGGCCGACATGAACCCACAAGAATCGGTTCCCGAAGCCGTTGGCCTGCTCGGTCGAGGTCAGTTGCCGACCGAGTTCCTCGGCCGTGATCGCAGCGACGATCGCCACGTGCGCCCCGGTCGCGGTGACTTGACCGGCTGCCCGAGAACGAGCGGCCAGGGGTCTCCCGTCCCATGCGTCTCGAACCACGGCCGAGAGCCGTGATCCCTCGCGGCGGACCACCTGCAGGATGGATGCCAGCTCGTCCTCGACGACCAGCAATCGCCGGTCCGGCACCCTCCCCTCCCCGTCCTGCGCATCCGACACTGCGTCTACGAGCACCTCGCCCGAGCCCAGCCCGGACACCCGGCGGGTTCGCATCAGCTCGGGCTCCGCCGCTTCGAAGACCCGCTCGACGTTGCGCAGCGCCGAGGATTTGCGGGCCCGACTCGTGGCCCCGACGAGGGCCACGTTCAAGCGGCCCGGATGGTTCGCGCCGTCCGCTCGGGCATGGGGCCCGGCGCCCGCCGCCCAGCCGAACAGCGCCAGGGCAACGAGGAGCAACCCCGCCGGGTCGGCCTCCGATGTCGGCTCGATCGCCCGCAAGATCTCCCCGGGAAGGCCGTAGCGCGCCGAATCCTCGAGCACCGGGCGGTCGGGCCCGTCATCCTCGCCATCCGAGCGCCACCGTTCAAAGCCCTTCGACCGGAGCAGCTCGTCGAGGCGCGCCGAGACACTGCCGTCGAGCAACGCGGACGGTTCCCCGCCCAGACCGTCCCCTGACGGCAGGCGATGCTTGCCCTCGCCGGTAGCGGCCAGGCTGCGGCCGAAGTCGATCAGCCCCCCATCCGTGAGCCCCCTCATGCGGCCACCTCCTCAAGGCTGGCGACGGCGGCGAGAGCCGCCAGGCCGGCGAGTGTCCGGCGAAGCTCAGCCAGCAGGCCGTCGGCAGTCGGCTCGCCGCCACAATCGAGACAGCGCAGCGCTCGTCCGCCCGCGACCTCGACGGCCGGGGGCTCGTGCTCAACCAGCGAACCCCAGTCGGAGCATCGAGGACATGGCCACCGACCGGCCCAGCCCTCGAAGGGTGCAGCGGCCAAGTCGGGTAGCGCCGGCCAGCCAATGCGCTCGACCAGCGCAGCGCAGGCAAGGAGTCCGGCCCCGAAGGTACGCTGGCCGGCGGTGGTGGAGGGCGGCCCTTCGGGGCCGCTTTCCCGCGTCATGACTGGCCGCCAACGAGGCGGGCCGCGATGAACGCTTCAATGGCCGACCCGGGAATCCTCCGGGACGCGCCAACCTTGAACGAAGCCAGCTCGCCCCGTCGGACCAACTCGAACAGGCTCGATCGGGAGATTCCGAGAGCGTCGGCGGCCTCCTCGGCCCGGAACACCTTCCCGAAGTTGTAGTGCTTGACGCCGACCTCATTGGTCGGGCTTGGTTCGACTTGCACGAATGCCTCCTTGGGCACGAAGCCCTCGGAGGCGACCTCAGGCCGCGGCTACCTCGGGCACGAATCGGAACCGGGAGGTGTGCTCATGGCGCGCGCGCGCCGCCATCCCGAGATGCACGAGGCATTCGGGCGGGGCGTGGGCTGCGGCTGGACGGGTGGCAACGAGATGGCCAGGTGGCGGGCGGGCGTCGTCGATTGGGCGCCGAGTTGGCTCGAGCACCGTCTCTACGAAGTACGCCAGCACGCGTGGCGGGAATGCCCGCCCGGCCCACCGACGGTGGATGTCGGCGAGACCGACCGCGGCGACACCGAAACAACCCGACCCCTGCGCGAATGCTCGCAAGCAGGCCTCGGAGTAGCGGGCGTCGCTCCCCAAACGAGTTGCATCGTCAAGGCGACCATCTGCGACGGCATCGACAATCGCAGTGGTGCGGTCGAGTACCCATCGCAGCTCTACGCCCTGGAGGGCTGCGAAGCCCAGTCGGTTGAGTACGGCCTCCAACCCCTTGAAGCGAGCACGCTGCTCAGTGAGGGTCGGGTCGACTCGATCGATCAACTCGACCAAGCCCAGGCAGTACATCGACAGGTAGACGACTTGCTCGACACCCGTCGTTGAGTCGACCTGCTCCCTAGCCCCGCCGTTCAAGTCGGCGAGCTCAGCGAGTGACAAAGACGACCAATCGGCAGCGGGTTCGACGTGCCCTAGGCCACCACCGGCCAGGTCCGAGCCGACAGAGAACGCGTTCATTTCAGCACCGTAGGTCGGAGCGCTGGTAGGTCCGTGGCGATCCATCGCCGTGCAGCCTAGTCGGTCGTGAGGTACGATGTACATCACTCGACCAGATTGGTGGAACCATGGGATACCGACGAATCGTGAGGATGGACGGCGCCAAGGTCCACCGAGTCATGGACGAGAACACGGGCACCCGGTTCGACCTCTGGGAACTGTCGTTCGAGCCTGAGCAAACGCTCCGGGATTGGTTCGTTCACTGGGCAAAAGTCGTCGCCGTTGCGCTAGTCATTTCGCTGGCCGTAGCAGGAAGGCTCCCTGACCTGGGAGAGGGCACCGACTGCGACACCAACACGTTCGGCCAGCAGATGTGCGCCGACGATGTGCCGTACCCATGAGCGACGCCGAAGCCATCGAGCACTACGACAACCCGGACAACCGTCGCCCGGAGCCCGGAACACGAGTGCGCCGACCGCCCCGCCCGACCGACGCCGGTCCCTTCGCTCGGGCGCTCTACATCCGGCTCCGCCAAGACCAGCTCGACGCGGTACGGGCCGTCGCCGAAGCCGAAGGCTCCACCGTGAGCACCTGGGTTCGCCAAGCGGTCGACGAAGCCCTCCAGCACCGGGCCGGCGCTGGCAGCGCTGACGAGTTGGCCACCGAACTTCGACGCCTGGCCGGGCAGGTCCAGGCGCTGGAGGCCACCCGATGACCCGGCGCCGAGGACACGGCGAAGGGTCGGTCTACCGCCGCCCCGAGGGCGGATGGGCAGGAACCGTCGAGATTGGCCGGGACCCCAGTGGGCGGCGCCGACGCAAGGTGGTCAAGGCCCGCACCAAGGGCGAGGTGCTCGACGCGCTCGAACAGGTCCGACGCAACGTCGCCGACGGACTACCGGTGGTCGACCAACGTCGAGCGACCGCCGACTACCTCTACTGGTGGGCCGACACGGCGCTGCCGGGAACCGTCAAGGAGTCCACCGCCGCCGACTACCGGCAGGTCATCCGGCGCTACCTCGAGCCGAGCCTCGGTTCGGTGCCGTTGGCCAAGCTCGGACCCCAGCACGTCAGAGCCATGCTCGCTGACCTCGACCACCGGGGCCTCTCCCCTGCCACCCAGCGATACGCCCGTGCGGTGCTTCGCCGTGCCCTCGGCCAAGCCGAGGCGTGGGGCCTGGTCGCCCGCAACGTTGCCTCCATCGTCGAAGGCCCTCGCAAGGCCACCACCCGACTCGACGACGCCCTCGAAGCCAGCGAAGCCCAAGCCGTGCTCGATGCCGCCGCCGGTGACCGCCTCGAAGCCTTCGCCTACCTGATCCTCACCCTCGGCCTGCGCCGTGGCGAAGCCCTGGCGCTTCGGTGGAGCAACGTCGACCTCGACCGGGGCGAAGTGACCATCGCCGGGACCCTCAGTCGTCGTCCCGGCGTCGGACTCGTCATCGACACACCCAAGACCGCCGCAGCGGCCCGCACGATTCCCCTTGTGGCCGGCCTGACCGATGTCATGAAGGAGCACCGCCGACGCCAGGCCCAAGAGCGTCTCGCGGCTTCCTGGTGGGCGGAGGATGACTTCGTGTTCACCAGCCCGGTCGGTACCCCGCTCGACCCCTCCAACGTCCTGCGGTGGTGGCACGAGTTGACCATCCGAGCCGGGATTGGCAGACGACGCATCCACGCGGCCAGGCACACGGCGGCCACCCTTCTGCTCGACCGAGACGTACCGCTCGAAGTCGTCTCCGCCATCCTCGGCCACGCCTCGCTGAGCATCACGGCCGACGTCTACGCCCGGGTCAGCGCCGATTCCAAGCGCCGTGCCCTGAGCACCCTCGACGTGCTCTATCGGACCGTTTCCTAGGACTTTGGCTACCCGAATGGCTACCCCTGGCTCGATTCGAGTTGCCAAAGGTCGACCTGCAAGCCCATGACCTGCACGTTCCGAGCTGGCGGGGGAGGGCTCGAACCTCCAACCTCCTGATCCAAAGTCAGGCGTTCTGCCGGTTGAACTACCCGCCACCGGTAGCGCCACGGTAGGCGCCGGCCGCAGTGGCGGCGTCGCCAGCGCGGCCGCGGTCAGACCGGGTCGGCCGCCGGTTGGCGACTCGCCGCCAGCAGTCCCAGCGCCACCGCCGCGAAGGCAGCCGAGGCGAACATCGTCGTGCGCCCCTGAAAGGCGCCGACCGCAGCCCCGGTGACCACCGGACCGACGGTCTGGCCGATGCGGCTCACCCCCGAGTTGACGGCCACCAGCATCCCCCGGGCCCGGTCGCTGGCCGCCCCGGCCACCAGGTTCTGCGTGGTGGGAACCATCAAGCCCTCGGCCGCCCCGTAGAGGAGCGAGCCGGCGAACAGGAGGACCACCGCCGGCGCCAGGCCCATGGCCGCGAAGGCCGCTGCGAACAGCGCCATCGAGACCAGCAGCACCCGGCGGGCGCCGTGGCGGATGTTGAAGCGCCCGGCCAGCAGCGCGGTGGTGGTCGA
>JANNNX010000070.1:0-52640 GCA_031398745.1 Actinomycetes bacterium | reverse complement strand
GCCAGCATCCAAACGGACAGGTGAACAACAAGCCTTTAATGACCGATAGCCACGAATTTCGCGGTAGTACCGCTATCCGTCTGGGCTCGGGCCGGGATGCTCGGCCGCTCGGCCGGGTCTGGCTCGGGCCGGGATGCATGGCTGTCGGATTCCGGAAGCCCTGCATCCCGGCCGGGGGTGGGATCAGGCGTCGACCTCGAAGGTGACGGTCACGGTCACGGTGAGCTCCTGGCTCCCGGCCTCGATCGGCACCGACTCGCTGTCCAACGCATCGCTCGAGGCCCGGAAGTCGCCGTCGCTGGCCACCGGCTCGCTGACCTCGGCCACCGAGCGCACCCGCCCGAGGTCGACCCCGGCGCCGTCGGCCAGCTCCTCGGCCTGGCCGCGGGCCTCCTCGACGGCCTCGGCCCGGGCCGCGGAGACCAGCTCGCTGGTGTCGTCGATCGAGAAGGTGATGCCCTGGACCCGCACGGCGTCACCGGCGGCCTCGGCCGCGGCGTCGATGGCGGCGCCGGCGGCGTCGACGTCTCGGATGGTGGCGGTCAGCGAGTTCGACACCTGGTACCCGTTGATGCGGCCCCGCTGGTCGTAGGACGGGTAGATCGACAGGTTCGAGGTCTGGAGGTCGGCGTCGGCGACCCCCGCCGCCTTGAGGGTGTCGATGACCGCGTTCGTCCGGGTGCTGTTGTCGTCGAGGGCGGCCGCGGCGCTGGCGGCCTGGGTGTCGACCGCGATCACCACGGTGGCGGTGTCGGGTACCCCGCGGACCACCCCCCGGCCGGTCCCGGTGATGACCGGGGCCTCCTCGGCCGGGGTGACGGTGATCTGGTCGTTGTCGCTCCCGCAGGCCCCGAGGGCGAGGACCGCCACCAGGGCCAGGGCCACCGGGGTGGCGATGCGGATCGGGAATCGGTGCACGGAGGTTCCTCCTGGTCGCTGCGTCAGGAGGTTGGACGTGCGGAGCGGCGATGTGGTTCCGGTTGGCCGGCCGAGCGGTCGAGTGCCGCTCAGTCGGCGGCCCGGCGCCGGCTGGCGGCCAGACGCTCGGCCCGCGGGACGAGGTCGGCCGCGTCCAGCCGCTCGCACATGGCCGGCCAGTCGGCGGTCGGCCCGCGCCAGCGCCAGTCGTCGACCGTGCCCACCTCGCCGTCGGTGCGCAGGGTGGCCAGCGTCCGGAACAGGAGGGCGTCGTCGCGGTGGGCGACCAGGGTGGCGGCCAGGGTCGGGCTGTTGCGCACCGTCACCTCCCACTGGCCCGGTGCCACCGGGATGGCCTCGAGGTGGCGGTAGTGGCCGAGCACCGTGGCGGCCGACTTCGCCCCCCACCCGGGCAGGCCGGGGAAGCCATCGGCGCTGTCGCCGACCAGGGCCAGGTAGTCGGGGATCGACTCGGGGTCGACGCCGAACTTGGCCCGCACCCCGGCGGCGTCGCGGAGCTCACCCTTGCGCCGGTCGAGCTGGACGACCTTGCCGCCCACGCATTGGCCCAGGTCCTTGTCCGGGGTGCAGATGAGCACCCGCTCGACCCGGTCGTCGGCCGCCGCCACCTGGGCGGCGGCGGCCAGGGCGTCGTCGGCCTCGTCCTCGACCATGGCCCAGCAGGCGATGCCGGCGGCCGCCAGCGCGTCCTCGAGCAGGTCGAACTGGCTGCGCAGGGCCGGCTCGATGCCCGAGCCGTCCTTGTAGAGCGGGTAGAGGTCGTTGCGGAACGATTCGATGACGTGATCGGTGGCGACGCCGATGTGGGTGACCGCCGGCTCGGCCAGCAGGGTCAGCAAGTTGGTGAGCACCCCCCGAGCCGCGCCGACTTCCTGGCCCTCGGCGTTGGTGCGCGACGGCACCGCATAGAAGTGCCGGAACAGCTCGTAGGTGCCGTCGACCAGATGCACCTGCACGTCAGAAGCCACTGCCCCGCAACGATCTCGGCCAACTGGCGCCGAGTTGGGCACAAACGTCAGGGCAAAGATTGCGGACGCTGCGTGGCGGTGTCATTCCCGAAGTGTGCCGCGCATCCACCGGCCGGGGTCGTGAGGACGGTCGGCGCACATGCCATCAACTCTGCGCTGACGCGCCCACCCCGCGGTCCGGTCCTGGGCGACCTGGACTAAATCCAGGCCCACTAACGCATCGGTCGCGCCAGAGCGCTCGAGCTGTCAACGCTCTGGGCTTCCCCACCAGCGTCGTCGCCGACATGCACCGGCTACCCGGTCGCCGCCATCAAGGCGTACGACCTCGCTGTCGCTCTGGCTGGCACCGTCACCGACCCACCATCGCCCTCCCGCTGCTCCGCTCTTCATCGCTCCGCCGACGGTACGTCGGCCCGGCCCCAAACCGTCCCGGCCCCACGGTCGGAAAGGCGGCGTAGGTCCGCGACATGGCGGAGCGCATCCTCGATCACGAATCCATCGGGCCCATCGTCAACGACCTCGGCCCCCCGCAAGGTCCCGGCGAAACCTGAGGACGTAGACGAGGCGCTGGCGGATGCGCTACGGGCAGCCGGGCTACGGTCCCCGCATCAGCGGAACTGGGGAGCCCTCGATGACGAATCGACCGAGGGTGTGGATCGTCGCCATCGCAGCAGCGCTCATCTTGGCGGCCTGCGGCAGCGGGGGCGACGAGCCGGCAACAGGGAGGTCGACGACCACGGCCGGCGGAGCCACTACAACCGACACGACGATCGAGGTCACTGCGACCACGGCTCCAGCGGAGCCACTTGATCCCACGGCGACTCAGTACCTCGGGCTGTTCAACGCCCAGATTCCACTCCTAGGTCTCGATGGGGCCGGTCTGCAGCTCGATCCCGTCACGGATGGGGTCTACGGCAGCACCGTCGATCTCGGCACGACCGTGCTCGTCTTCGCGGAGTCGCCAACATCGAAGGTGACGGCCGTGGCGGTGGTCGTCGACCTCGATATTACGGGCGGGCAGACCCCTACAAGGCTCATTACCGGCGCATCGCTCGGCCTCGACGATGCGGCCGGAGACGTCGTTGCGGCCTTCGACGACCAGGTTCTGCCATCGCTCGGCAATATCACCGAGCGCCGCTCCGAGTTCAACCTCGGCACGCTCGACCTCATACTGACGGTCACAGGCGACTCGGTCCTCACGTTTACCTACGTGGCACCCGGCGGCGAGATCCCCGCCTACCTCGAAACGTGATGGCGCCGACAACCCCGCGGCTCTAGGTGCAGTGACCACGGACCCTATCCGTCTACGCCACGGTCTCGGTGTCCTGGACTGAGCGGCCTTCGTCGGTCGGATCAGTAGTCGTTGGCGTGCTCGCCCTGGTACAGCGTTGCCGCATCGGTGGCGTTGGCGACGGCGGCTCGTACGGATACCTCGGCAAGGTCGAGAACCCGAAAGGTGTCGCCGATCTTGGACACGGCGTCGATGCGCTGGAAATGGGCGCCGTGGCACTCGGCGTAATCGGCGAGGCCTCGAAGCTTGGGGAGGGCGTCGCCGAGGTGGTGCGAGTGGGGGTCGACGATGGAAGCGCCGATGGTGCCATCGTCGTTCTCGGTGAAGAACACGAAGTCGGGGCGGACGGTGCGGACCCGTCCGCCGTGCTCGTAGACGATGGCCAGGGAGTCCTGGCTGGAGCGTGAGGGGTTGCGATACCAGCTGATGAACCCCGGCCGGTCGTGCTCCCGGTCGAGGACCTCGGCTTCCCACTCGTTGGGGTCGAGGGGGAAGAACCCGTCCTCGTCGGCCAGGAGGTGCATCCGGTACCCAGGTAGCGGGGTCTCGGTGTCGCCGTGGCGTTCGGTGGTGGGGACGAGCCACGAGGTGGGCTTGGCGAGATCGAGGTCCTGAGGTTCGGCGCTCATCTCCCGGAGCTGGCGGTAGATGTCCTGGCGCTCATCGCCGAGCGTCTTGATGGCGGCCCTGTGCTCGGTGAGCCACTTCTTGGCGAGTTTGTCGGCTTCGTCGTCGAGGTAGTCCTTCACGTCGGCCACTAGACCGAGGGCGGCGACGGTCGCGTGGGCTTCAAGCAGTGCGTCCTCGATGCTGTCTGCGTCCTCGTCGGCCTCTGCGAGGCGCTCGGCGTAGGTCCGGGCTACGTCGGGGCTGAGCGCACGGGTAGCTCGGCGGTAGGCGTCCTCGATGACCACGTGGTCGGCGGCGGCGACGAACTGGTCGAAGGTCTTAGAGCCGGAGGCCAGGTCGGCGGTGAGGGTCTTGCCCTCGACGCTGAGGACCGAGGAGCGGGCGACAGCGATCTCGGTGGCGTAGCGGGCCTGGGCAGCGTCGAGGACTTTGTGCAGCTCGGCGTGGGCCTTCTTGCCGGCGTTCGGCAGCAGGCCGTCGACGGCGAGCTCGTGGGCGAGTGCGGTGAGGCGCTTTACTGGCTTGGCCGTTCGTTGGGGCAGTGATTGCGACGGTAACGACAGGAGCTTGTCCCACACGTCCTCGGGGATCGACTCGTTCGGGGTGACCTCGATCGGGTTCACGAGCACCCGTCGGACCGGCGGCGTGTCGTCGCTGTTGTCGTCGCCAGTGCCGTGCATGAGGGCGTCGGCGACGGCGGTGACCGTGCGCGTATCGAAGAAGGGGAGCAGGCAGTCAACGGCGTTGAGACGCTCGTTGCCGGGGATGCGACGGGCCAGCGGTGTGCGGACCATGCGCCCGAGGAGCTGGGTGATGTGGGTGCGGTCCTTGGCCGGGCGGAACGAGACCATCACCTCCGCCCGAGGACAGTCCCAGCCAGTGCTGATGGCGTCCTTGGCGATGAGCATCCGGACCCACGTCGACTCCTGCACCCGCTCCGGGGAGATGTGGGGGACGCTGAACGATCCGAAGGTCTGGGTGGTGTGGTCGCCGAGCACGTGGGCGACGGCCTCGGTCGGCAAGCCGGGCCAGGTGTCGAAGATGGTGGCGAGGGCTTGGCCGACGTCGTCGGGGTCGGGGGTGTTGGGGACCTGCAGGACCATCAGCGGGGCGACGGCCTCGGTGTCCTGAGCGATGGCGTAGTCGGCCCACGCCTGGGTGGCCTCTCGGAGCTTCTCGGTGCCTCGACGCACGAGCACGGTGTCGACCTGCCCGGCCTCGTCGGGGATGTCGAGGACGACGGTGTCCTTCAACAGCCCTGACTCCTGCACGGCCTGGGTGTCGACGTCGACGTCGGGCAAGGTGCTGCGTCCCTCGGCGTCGGCCATGGCGGTCCGGAAGCGTTCCACGGTGGCGGAGATTCCCCACACGATAGGAACGGGTGGAACGGTGCCGTCGCCGTTGATGAGCCGCTTGACGATGGTGGAGCGGGCGTCTCGTGCGGCCTTGCCGGTGGAGCCCATACCCCGGTGGGCCTCGTCGAGCACGAGGTACAGGGTGCGCTCGGGGTCCTCGATGGTGTTGCGGATGGTGTCCCAGATCGTGAACGTGCGACCGTCGGGCCGCATTTCGGGCAGCGTGTCCTCGCCCCGCTCCGCAGCTTCGGCAAAGGCGTCGTGGCCACGGGTGAGCAGGCTGTTCTTGGAGAGCTTCTGGGTGTTGAGGAAGTACACCTTGCCGGGGCGGAACGCTTCGGCGTGGAACGTGTTCTCGACCACTACCAGGTCGGCGAAGCTGATGCGGTCGGCGGCCTCGAGCAGGCGGAACCGGGTCTGTTCGTTCAGGCTCGGGTCGTCGGAGAACCACAGCACCACGGCGGTCTGGTCCGGCTCCACGTCGTAGCTGTCGCTGCCGTGGAACAGGGCCTCGAACACCGCGGCCGCCATGACGGTCTTGCCGGCGCCGGTGGTGGCCGACAATGCGAAGGCGTGCAGGTCGCCGTCCTCCCGCCACCGACGGGACGCCTTGCCCAGGTTGGTGAGCACGTCGAGCACGGCATCGTCCTGGTAGTCCTTCAGAGTGAACTTCACGGCTCCACCCCCGTGAAGCGGAAATTCGACAGGTACGACTCGTAGAGCCGGACGACGTCGACATCGTCAGGGAGCTGGCGGGCGACGGACTGGAACCGGCGGTCGTCGTCGGTGACCACGTAGGCCAGGTGGACGTGCTCATTCTTCTCGACTTCCTGGGCGAACTCGTCAGCCTGGTCGAGATCCCAGAGGATGCCGTAGATGTCGGCCATGTCCCATCCCGTATCGGGGATGGTGTCGATGCGTCGACCGGTGGCGCCAGCCCGCAGCCACAGCAGCGGCGCCACTCCTCCGAACGCCCGGTTGTGGCCGATGGCCACCGGATTTTCGTAGGTGAGAGTGAAGAACTCGGTGTTCTCCTGAAACCCGTCGGCCATCGGGAACTCGTCGGTGAACCTGTAGTCACCGGCGATGGGCTCACCCTCGGGGGTGCGACCGGTGATGGCTGCTTCGATGCGAGGCTTGGTGATGTTGTCGCAGATGCCGAGCGCTTCCCAGTCGGGGTCGCCGGGCCGGAGGCCGTCCTGCCGGAGCCGCCGTTGCTCGTCAGCTGACACCTCGTTGTTGGTCACCAAGATGCACTGCCGCCGCCCGCCGTCCTGCTTGTTCAGGCGCATGACTGCATGGGCAGTAGTGCCCGAGCCGGCGAAGAAGTCAAGGATAACGGCATCAGGCTTCCTCTCAGTAACCAGTCGTAAGCAGTCCTCAACTGCGTAGACCGATTTCGGGAAGGGAAAGTGGCGTCCCGGCATCATCACCTTCAGTACCTCGGTGCCTCCGACACGTGCATTGTGGGAAGGGTGCGTCCAAGTAGAGCTGGGCATGCGCCTCTTGGCCTCCCGGTACTCGACTTCGACTGACCCATCTCCGGCGTAGCCCGTGACGACGGCTCGGCCAGCCTCGATGTCGTCGATCTTCCCCGGGAGCAAGTAGTAGATCGGGTATGGCTGCGGTTTGCTTGCGTCGTAGCCGCCGACCTTGACGTACCCTCCTGCCAATCTCGCGAGAAAGGCCTTGCCGGTGAGGCACCAGTTCATCTCGGTGCCGTCGGGGCGCACGGGGAACACCGTTACGCAGCCTTCTCGCGCCGGGGCGCTGCTGCGGGGCGCATCGTGAGGAAGTGGCTCGCCGATTCCGTCGACCCGGCCGGTCTCACGATTCACGTAAATCGGGTAGAACTGCGCCTTACCGCCCTTAGGTTGACCTCGTCGAGATGTCATGTCCTGCCGCTGGAAGTAGTGCCAAACAAGGCGCTCCTCGGCATCGGAGCTCGGCAGCTCGGGTCCGATGTGCGATGCACCAAACCGCACGAAGAAGATGAACTCGTTGGTGCGAGTGAACTCACCTACTCGCTGAGTGCCCGCCGGGCTGATGACAGACGTCACCATCTGGAGTCGGGCCTCAGGAAAGGTCTGCTCCAATAGAAGGCCGAGGCGAAGGTACTCCTTCTCGTCGATGGTGACGATGAGCACCGACTCCTCGGGGTTGAGCAGCTCCTTGGCCAGCAGCAGGCGGCGTTCCATGAAGGCGAGCCACTTGCTGTGGCGGTAGAGATCGTCGCCCTCGACGTAGTCGTTGTTGTACTTCCAGTCCTTCGCGCCGGTGTTGTACGGCGGGTCGATGTAGATGGCATCGACCTTGCCCCGGTGGGTGAACGTGAGCGCCTTGAGCACGTGGAAGTTCTCGCCGTTGATCACCGTGTGTGCCGGCTTGTCCCCACCCCGCCGCACGCCGCCAGTGGACACGAGGCCGGGGTGGATCGGATCACGGAACTCAGCAACCATCACTAGGTCGTCGTCGGCCACCGTGGTTGGCGCCCGGTCATCGTCGCCGAGCGGTTCGAGGTGGGCCTGACGCTCGCCGCCGGCCTTCTCGAAGCGGGCCACCCGCCAGAGTCGCTGGTCGCCCCGCTCGACTGATCCCCGGGGCACCAGGATGCGCACCTTGTCGCCCCGGCGCACAGGACGGCCGGGCAGCTCGACGGCCTCGGGGCGGTGCCGCTCGAAGTTCAGACCGAACGCTCGGCGACCCGACAGAGTGCGGTATTCCCGCTCCAGCTCAGCGCCGAGGGCCGGGTCCTTCTCCTTCGCTTGGCGGATCAGCTCCGTGAGCCTCGACATGCCTTCGGTCCCCGTCCAGGTGTGCGGATCGTCCTGCCATCCTGGCATCCGGCGCCATGCGCAAAGGGCGGCTTCATCGAGCCGGCGGAGAACCGAGAGATCTCAGCTGGGACGACTGGGCTACTTCCTCGGCCGTGCCTGACCGCTTGGCCTGTTCGAAGGGGCCAAGCGAGCGGTGATCTGGGCGGCCGCCACCTCGGTGAGTGGCTGTCCGAGCGCCTGCTTGAAGCTGAAGCCGAGCGCTTGAGCGATCCGCAGGAACTCAGGCGACAGGAGGGGTTCGAACTGATCGACATCATCCAAGCCGAGGTTCTTCATGATGGGCACCAGGTGCTCAGCGATGAACGCCAGGTCCTCGTCGCTGATGGCTTGCGCTGCAACTGCTTCCCGGTAGACATCTGCCACGCGTTGCAGTTCGAGCTTGTCGGCGATGAGGTCGTTGACGATCTCCTCAAGCTCGCGAATCGTCTCGTCCTTCTCACGGCGAGCTCGTGCCGTCCGGACTCGGTCGGACACGGACGACGCCGTGTTCTTCGCTGCGATGCCCGCGAGGTCCACGGCTGCCTGTTGGATGATGGGGTCCACGTCTCCAGTATGCGACCAGCGGAGATTTGCCTCGTGCCGGGGGCTGCCTCGCAGGGCCGCTCCGCGCCACACAACTGCGCGACACACCACCCTCGAATCGGCGCTCGCTGGCGTCGTCAGCCGGCCGACGGCGGCTCGTGGCGACCGGAACGCCAAGCACCGTGGGCGTCACTGCACTGACCTGCACCTATGAGAACAGCTCGTAGGTGCCGTCGACCAGATGCACCTGCACGGCGACGATCCTTGCAGCCGGGCGTGCACCGAGGGGACGCCAGCCCCTACCGTCAACCGCGTCACCGACTCCGGGGGTTTCGCATGACACGTCGTGTTCGCTTCGCCGCCCTGGCGACCGCCGCCTTGCTGAGCGCCAGCTCGCTCGCCATCACCGTCGGCAGCCCGCCGGCCGACGCCCGGGTGGGGACCGGCAGCGGATGGCAGGACGTCACCGATCCCGACGGTCCCCCGGCCGCCGATGCCGGCAGCCCGATGGCGCACGACGACGGCCTCGGAGAGACGGTGCTGGTGGCTGCGAGCACCACCTGGACCCGAGACAGCGCATCCGGCGAGTGGACCGACGCCGACCCCGTGCACCAGCCGACCTCGGTGTCGGCCGTTGCCTACGACGAGAACCTGGCTGCAGTGGTGGCCGTCGGTGGCGACGGCGACGGCGCCCGTGGCGGGTTGCTCGAGACCTGGGCCTGGGACGGCGCTGACTGGGTCCAGCTGGCCACCCCGACCTCACCGACCTGGCGACTGGGCACCACCATCGCCTTCGACCCCGACCACGACCAGCTCGTCCTCTTCGGCGGTCAGACGGGACGGCTCTACTCCGGTTCGAACCCCAACTACCTGGCCGACACCTGGACCTTCGACGGCACCACCTGGCAGCAGCAGGCGCCGGCCACGTCGCCAACTGCCCGCTCGCTCGCCTCGATGACGGCCGACCGCACCCGCCACGAGGTCCTCCTGGTGGGAGGACTCAACGACGACACTTTTCGGACCCTGGTGCCGACGCCGGTCTCGACCGAACCGCTGGTCGACTCGTGGGTATGGAACGGTGCCACCTGGACCGAGCGGGTGACCTCGTCAGGCCCGGTGTTCCGCCACCGCGCCGCGCTGGCGTGGTCGGGCGCCGACGGCCAGACCTACCTCTTCGGGGGGCGTGCCCTGAGCTACCGGTTCCGCTTCGACCTCACCACCAGCGCCCTTCCGGTCGAGACCTGGCGCTGGGACGGCAACGGCTGGACCCGGATCCGCTCCGACAGCGGGCCCTGGACGGCGGCCGCCAGCTCGGCGACCTACGACCCGGACCGGGGGGTGCTGCTCCTCTCCAACCGGCCCTACTCGCCGGCCATTGAAGGCTCCACCTGGGAGCGGTCGCACGCGGTCACCGTGGGCGTGCCCGGTTACCGGTTGGTGGCGGCCGACGGCGGGGTGTTCACCTTCGGCGACGCCACCTTCCACGGCTCGGCCGGCTCGCTGCCGCTCAACCAACCCGTGGTGGGCATGGCCGCTAGCCCCAGCGGCAACGGCTACTGGCTGGTCGCCGCCGATGGCGGGATCTTCAG
The DNA here is from genome assembly GCA_031398745.1 of Actinomycetes bacterium. Taxonomy (GTDB): domain Bacteria; phylum Actinomycetota; class Acidimicrobiia; order Acidimicrobiales; family CADCSY01; genus JANNNX01. The sequence continues at coordinate 42,509 of JANNNX010000070.1, read as the reverse complement.
CTACGGCGACGCACGGTTCCACGGCTCGATGGGAGGCACCCGCCTGAACCAGCCGGTGGTCGGGATGGCCGCCACCCCGAGCGGCAACGGTTACTGGCTGGTCGCGTCCGACGGCGGGATCTTCGCCTTCGGCGACGCCGCGTTCTACGGCTCGACCGGCAGTCTCGCCCTGAACCAGCCGGTGGTCGGGATGGCCGCCACCCCGTCGGGTGGGGGCTACTGGCTCGTCGCCCGCGACGGCGGCATCTTCAGCTACGGCGATGCCCGGTTCCTCGGCAGCCTGCTCTCGGTCTCCCAGGCCGCGGGCAACGACGTGGTCGGCATGGCCGCTTCCCCGAGCGGCAATGGGTACTGGATCTCTCGGGCCACCGGCTTCACCATGGCCACCGGCGACGCCGCACGCCAGACGGGCGGGGTGGTCTTGGTCGCGCTCGACGGCATAGTCGGCATCGCCCCCACCACCTTCGGCTACGGCGTGTGGGGGGTCAGCGGGAGCGGCCTCGTGATCCTCTCCGGCGAGGCTGCCCACGTCGGCGACCTTTCCGCCGTCGCCCTCAACTCCCCCATCGTCGGGATCGCCGCCACCTGACGCACCGCAGTCTGGGACAAGGGCCGCACGGAACCCGTCAGGTCATCGTCCCAGACGGGGATCAGCCGGCGGGGTGGACCTCGACCACCTCGATCTGGGAGAGCTCGTCCTCGGCCACCGTTCGGGGGTCGTCGGAGAGGACGACCGTCCCCGCCGCGGGATCGGTCATGAGCGCCAGTGCCCGATCGACCGGGAGGGTGACCAGCGCTGCCGAGTGCCCCTCCTCGTCGGCCCCGGTGGCCAGGCGCTGCAGCCCCACCAGCGGTCGGGCCGACTCGATGGGCGCGTCCGAGCCGGTGATCACCCGCACCCCGGCGTCGAGCAGCGCGTCCCAGCGGTAGGCCTCCTCCCAGCGCTCGGTGCCCAGGCCCCGCCGGGCGGTGTCGGCGTCGCTCACCGCGAAGCCGGGTTGGATGCAGACCACCACCCCCATGTCGGCCATCCGCCGGATCAGGTCGGGTCGCAGCACCTGGGCGTGCTCGATGCGAGGGGCCGCCGCCGCGCAGTCCGACCCGAAGAGCTGGTCGTAGCCGTCGAGCACCGCCTCGATGGCCCGGTCGCCGATGGCGTGGGTGGCGATGGTCCAGCCGGCCTCGGCAAACGGGTCGGCCCTCGACGCCAGGGTGTCGGCATCGAGGAACAGCACCCCGTGGTAGTCGGCTTCGTCGGCGAAGGGCTCGGACAGGGCGCAGGTGCGGGTGCCCAGCCAGCCGTCGGCGTAGAACTTCACCCCCTCGATCTCGAGCCACGGGTCACCGGTGCGCCCGAGGGCCATGCGCCCCAGCTCGGCGATGCCGCTCGCCACCAGCAGCCGCACCCGCACCGGCAGCGGGCCCCGCGCCCGCAGGTCGCGCAGGGCGTCGAGGTGGGCCCAGTCGCGCATCCCGGCCTCGGTCACCTGCACCAGACCGGCCGCCGCGGCCTGGGTCAGGACCCGCTCGAACGCCCCCCGCAACCGGTCATCGACGGTCGCCGGCGGGTCGGGCTCGTCCATCGGCGTCGACCACCGCTCGGCCACCAGCCGGTGCCAATCGGCGATGGCCCCGGGCCCGTCACCCCGCCACCCCGGCGGCACCCCGGCGGCCGAGCGCAGCAGGTGGGCGTGGTGGTCGACGAAGCCGGCATGGGTGAAGGGCACCCGTGGACTCTGGTGCATCCGCCACCGAAGTGGTGGCCACCGGCACGAGAGATCGAGGTGGGACCGGGCACGAGGCGGGTCGGGGCCGAGGATCAAGTGGGTAACGAGCCGTAGACTCCAAGACCCGCTGCCGTGCTCCGTGGAGGTCGACCATGCCCGGTTCCGTGATCGTCTCGGGGGCCCGCACCCCCATCGGCAAGCTCGCCGGGGCCCTGGCCTCGTTCAGCGGTGCCGACCTCGGCGGCCTCGCCATCAAGGCCGCGCTGGCCCGGGCGGGCATCACCGGCGACCAGGTCGACTACACGTTCATGGGCCAGGTGCTCCAGGCCGGAGCCGGCCAGATCACCGCCCGCCAGGCCGCGGTCAAGGGCGGCATCCCCATGGACCGGCCGGCCACCACCATCAACAAGGTCTGCCTGTCGGGCCTGCACGCGCTCTACCTGGCCGACCAGATGATCCAGTCGGGCGACGCCGACGTGGTGGTCGCCGGCGGCATGGAGTCGATGACCAACGCCCCCTACCTGCTGCCCGGGGCCCGCCAGGGCTATCGCTACGGCGACGCCGCGGTCGTCGATTCGATGGTGCAGGACGGACTGTTCTGCGCCTTCGACCAGTGCGCCATGGGTGAGGGCACCGAGACCTACGTGGGGGCCAAGCCCGAGATCACCCGGGCCCGCCAGGACGAGTTCGCGGCCCAGTCGCATGCCCGGGCCGCGGCGGCCCAGAAAGACGGGCTCTTCGCCGACGAGATCGTGCCCGTCGAGGTGCCCCAGCGCCGGGGCGACCCGATCGTGGTCGACGCCGACGAGGGGGTGCGACCCGACTCGTCGCCCGAGAGCCTGGCCAAGCTGCGGCCCGCCTTCCGCCCCGACGGCACCATCACCGCCGGCAACGCCAGCCAGATCTCCGACGGGGGGGCCGCCCTGGTGGTGCTGTCGCGGGCCAAGGCCGACGAACTCGGGATCCGCCCGATCGGCGAGCTGGTGGCCTACGGCCAGGTGGCCGGGCCCGACGCCTCGCTGCTCACCCAGCCGTCCCACGCCATCCAGGTGGCGCTGGACAAGGCCGGCCGGACCACCGCCGACCTCGACCTGGTGGAGATCAACGAGGCCTTCGCGGCCGTGGGCCTGGCCTCGACCGACGAGCTCGGCATCTCCCGCGACATCGTGAACGTCAACGGCGGGGCCATCGCCCTCGGCCACCCCATCGGTATGTCCGGGGCCCGCTTGGCGCTGACCCTTCTGCTCGAGCTGGGCCGGCGGGGCGGCGGCCTCGGCGCCGCGGCCCTCTGCGGCGGCGGCGGCCAGGGCGACGCCGCCCTCCTCCGCTCGCTCTAGGCCGGCGAACCTGCCGCCGATCCACCGGCGTCGGTCGACGAGCCCACGCCCACGTCGCTGACCTTCTCGTACACCAGCCAGACACAGGCCGTGGCGACATCGTCGAACGGGCTCGGTTCGCTCATCGAGGGGTCATCGCTGCTCGGCATCTCGCCCGCGAGGTCCTCGCCCACCGAGTAACAGCCCCCGTAGCCCCCCTCGAAGACCCCCGTGGCGCAGTCGCCGGTCAGCAGTGTCTCCCCGGTCGCCTCGTCCTCGGCGTCGCAGCTCGCGAGGAGGGCGACGAGGGTGTCGCTCACGCACGTGGCCGCGGGTTCGGAGAGGACCGGCGTGTCCGACTCGTCCACCGTGGCGGTGGCACCCGTCAGGCAACTGGCCACCGCGGCCGCGGTCGAGTCGTACGACTCCATGTAGGGCCCACCCACATCCTCCCAGTCGCCGTCGACGCCGTAGTCGCAGGTGCTCCACTCCTCCGACGAGTCGACCGGTGCATCCCCGTCCGCGCTCGAGGGGTACTGCTCGATCGACGGGAACTCCTCGATCGACTCGCAGATCATCGACGAGTCGTCGGAGTACTCATCGGAGTACTCATCGGAGTACGACTCCTCGGCGAGTGAGCCGGTGAAGCCCTCGAGTATCCCGCCGATGTCCTCCAGGGAGAGATCGTCGTCGAGCGAGCGGAGGTAGTCGATCATCGGGCCAGTGATGCTGCGGGTCGGGCTGAGGTACCAACGGCCGTCGACCTCGACCACGGTCAGCGCCACCTCGGTGTCGAGCGCGATCCCCTCGTCGCACGAGTTGAACGACGACTCCGATGGGTCGTCCGGCTCGGACACCAGGCAGCCGTCGGACCAGGTGATGGTCCCCGTCGTGCCGTCGACCTCGCCGGTCACCGTGAACGAGTCCACCGTCACCCGGGCGGTGTCGCCATCCTCCTCGGTGCGCAGCGACACGTCCGACACGGTCAAGTCGGTGGTCCCCGCCAGCTCGTCACGGGTCTGGTCGTCGAGCAACACCGGCACGTAGTCGTACGCAGCGGCCATCTCGTCGGGAGGCAGCAGGGCAACCGCGCCCTCCACGTCGAGGTCGACCAGCCGTTCGATCATCGCCTCGATGACGCCCTCGGGGGAGTCGGCTCCCTCGGGAGCGAGCACCTCGGAGGCGAAGTCGGGCACCTCGGCCCCCGCTTCGCGGCGCGCCGACTCGAAGATGGTGTACCAGAGGCTCACGTGCCAGCCGTCGCCGTCTTCGACGACGGTGATCGGGGTCTCGCCGGTGTCGAGGTCGTCGTCCTCGGTGACGGCCTCGGTCGGCACCTCGACGCCGGCATCGGCCAGCCACTCGTCGAGCGTGGGGCCGATGGGCAACTCGGAGGGCGTCGCCGAGGTGGAGATGGTGCCGCCGGTGACGTACACCGCGGCGACCCCCTCGCCGACCTCCTCGCTGCGGGTCTCGACATCTTCGATGGTGATGTCGATCCCCTGGAACGACTCGAGATCGATGTCGTCGGAGGCCACTCCCAGCCGGGAGAGCTCGGCGGTCAGATCCTCGACCGCGGGCCGGAACACGTCGCGCTCGCCTGCGGGCAACGCCTCCAGCACGCCGATCACGTCCTCGTTGGCGACCGCGTCGAGCAGCGCCTCGACCGCAGCCTCCGGCGAGTCGGCGCCATCGGCTGACGCCAGTTGCATCACCGCGAACCCCGCCGCCACCACCGCCACCACTGCGACGACGGCTGCCGCCACCCGGCCGGTTCGGCGCGACCGACCGAGCTCCACTGCGGCCGGTGGTGCCGGCTCGTACGGCGAGGGACCGGCGGCCGCGTCGACGGGCGTGGTCGGAGGGGGCGGCGGACTCGCCGGTGCACTCGGCGGTGGCGGCGTCGACGGTGTGCTCGGGGGCGGCCCGCCGGGCTGGTCAGGTGGGTCGATCTCGGTCATGGGTCCTCCCCGGCGACAGCGTCAACGTTCCAGCCGCTCCCGACAGCGCCACGATGGCACCGAGGACCGAGAGCGCCAACCCGACATCGGCCTCGAGGGGCGACCGCTTGACTGCGAATGCCAACCCGAGTGTCGATACGCCCACCACCATGGCCAGGACCGCCGCCCAGCGCAAGCGCCGGGCCAGCACCAGCCCGACGACCACCACCGCGGCCAACACCACGAAGTGCCAGGCCCGGACGAGCACGGCCGGCGTCCCCTCCACCAGATCGAGCCGGGCCGCCACCCGGACCAACTCGTGGCTGGACCGGGTGCGGGCGCCGCTGGTGGCCCACGGCAGCACCGACCCGAGCGCCACCACCGCGCACCCGGCGGCTGCCATCCGGGCTGACCATCGCGGTGCCGCCGGTCGAGGCGGTGTCCGCGGTGCTGCCGGTCGGGGCGGCCTCCGGGGGCGTGCCATCCGGGCCGACGGTAGGGGACTCCGGGGTGTGCTCGGGTTCTGACCTTGCCTGCTCGCCCGACCGTCTGCTGAGATAAGTGACCGTGCGTACACGGGTGGTGGTGACGCTCTTCGTGGTCGTCGGCGGGCTCAGCTTGGTGACGCCCTCGGCGACGGCCGGTGAAGTCGGCGTCGACCCGACCGAGGGCGGCGACGGCATCGACACCCACGTGCGCGACGGCGACCCGGGCAGCGCCACCGGAGGCAGCACCGGAGGGCCCGGCCCGGGCGGCGGCCGTGGGACCCGCGGCCCGGTGCTCTACCAGCGGATAGACGTCGATCTGGAGACCGAGGTCGACGGCTCGATCTGTGCCTACCTCAGCTTCGGCACCACCGAGAGTGCCAGCCAGGCCGCCGCCGCCCGGGCCACGGCCGAGTCCCTAGTGGCCGAGCACGGGCTGTGTTTCGCGTCACCGACCCTGCCCGAGGCCACGACCGCCACCCCCGCCGCCACGCCGGCCATCACCTCGCCCCCGGTCGAGGCGTTGTGGCAGGAGCGGGTCACGCTCAGCCAACCCGAGCCCCGCATCACCCCCGGGCGGGCCATCGTCGGCCTCCCGACCTACCTCGAGATCGACGGGCCCGACACCGGGACCTGGCACTTCGACGAGCTCGGTTTCGCCATCGACATCACCGCCTCCAGCGCCTACGACATCGACTGGGGCGACGGCGCCGTCGATCTCGACCGGCCCGGGCCCGGCGGCCCCTACCCGACCGGCCAGCTCACCCACACCTACGTCTCCTCGGGCCGCTACGACCTCACGGTCTCCCAGCGCTGGACCGCGTCCTGGACGGCCATCGGACCCGACGGAGCCGTGACTTCCGGGACTATCAGTGGCGAATTAGTCACGGAGGGCGTGCTCGGGGCCTTCCCTGTGCAAGAGTTGCAGGCGGTGCGTCGCACCTGATCCCGACGGGCTGAGGGGCCTGGACCTCGGGGTCATTGGGGGGACGAGGGAGGGTCGGTCATGGCAGACGTCGCCGTCGAGCCGCGGGCGCGCGTCTTCACGCTCCCCCGGCGGGTCGGACCGAGCCGACCGAGCTGGTCTCGATCCGCCCCCTCTACACCCGCTCCGACCAGCACTTCCCTGGGGTGGCTGGCCGCCCTGCGGCTCTGTCTCGCCCCCTGGGCCCTGGCTCGGGTAGCCGTCGGGCTGGGCTACCTGGTGGCCCGCATCGCCTCGGACGAGTTGATCCCGCGGGTGGCCTACGCCATCCCCACCGAGCGCCAGCTCCTGGCCTGGGACGGCGGCTGGTACGAGCAGCTGGCCCAGCACGGCTACCGCGCCGACCTGCGAAGCCTTCGCTTCTTCCCGCTCTTCCCCATGCTCGGTCGGGCCCTCGGCGAGGTGGTGCCCGGGGGGGTGCCGGTGGCCCTGGCCCTGCTGGCCAACCTCGCCGCGCTGGCCGCCGGCGTCGTCCTGGTGCGCCTGGTGGTGGCCGAGGGGTGGGGCCGGCCTACGGCCGTCCTCGCCGCCTGGCTCCTGTTCGTCGTGCCGGCCGCCGCGCCGCTGGTGCTGGCCTACGCCGAGTCGCTCGGCCTCCTGCTCAGCCTGGTCACCTTCGTCGGCCTCCGCCGCCAGCGCTGGCACTGGGCCGCGGTCGCGGGCTTCCTCGCCGCGCTCACCCGACCCCTCGGCCTCTTGCTGGTGCTCCCGGCGGCGATCGAGGCCGCCCGCGGCTGGCGTTCGGCCAGCCCCCGCCAGCGACTCGGGCGGCTGGCCGCCGTGGCCGCACCGGTGGCCGGCACGGTCGCCTACCTGGGGTGGGTCCAGGCCGCCCACGGTGACTGGCGCCAGCCCTACCGCCTCCAGACCACGATCTACCAGCGCGAGCTGGCCGAACCGCTGACCCGCCTGGTCCAGTCCGGCTACGACCTGGTCGCCGGCCATCACGCCTCGGGCCTGCCGTTGCCCTGGGCACTGCTGTCGTTCGCCTTGCTGGTGGTGTGCCTGCGCCGGCTGCCGGCGTCGTACACCGTCTATGCGGCGGTCGTCCTGCTGGTCACCACCAGCTCGGCCAACCTCGACTCGTTCGAGCGCTACGCGCTCAGCGCCTTCCCGCTGATCGTCGCCGGCGCCCTGAGCATCGGGCGCTGGCCGAAGCTCGAGCGCCCGGTGATCAGCACCGCCCTGGCCGGCCTGACCGTCTACGCCACGGCCATCTTCGCCGGCGCCAAGGTCCCCTGAAATCCGCTCGTCGGATCGGCCCTCAGGCGCCGATCTCGCGGCGTCCCTCGAGGGCCCGGCCGAGCGTCAGCTCGTCGGCGTACTCGAGGTCACCCCCCACCGGCAGGCCGCTGGCGATGCGGGTGACCTTGAGGCCGAGGGGGCCGAGCAGTCGGGCCAGGTACATGGCCGTGGCCTCACCCTCGATGTTGGGGTTGGTGCAGAGGATGACCTCGCTCACCCCCTCGGGCTCGAGCCGGGCCAGTAGCTCCTTGACCCGGAGCTGGTCGGGCCCGATCCCCTCGATGGGACTGATCGCCCCGTGCAGGACGTGGTAGCGGCCCCGGAACTCGCGGGTCCGCTCGACGGCCACGATGTCCGGGGGCTCCTCGACCACGCACAGGAGGGTCGAATCGCGCCGGAGGTCGGTGCAGTATTCGCACTCCTCGACGTCGGTCACGTTGAAGCAGCGGCGGCAGAACACGACGGTGGCCTTGACCACCGCGATTGCCTCCGACAGTCGCAGGGCGTCGGCTTTCGACACCTTGAGCAGGTGGTAGGCGATGCGCTGGGCCGACTTCGGCCCGATGCCGGGCAGGCGGCCCAACTCGTCGATGAGGTCCTGGACCGGTCCGGCGTACACCGCTCAGCCCCCGAGGAGCCCGCCGAAGCCGCCCAGCGCCTGCTTGCTCGACCGCTCGACGGAGCTGGTGGCGTCTCGGAGGGCAGCCAGGACGAGGTCTTCGAGCATCGAGGCGTCGGCCGGGTCGACCACCGACGGGTCGATGCTGACCGATCGGAAGTCGAAGCCCCCGGTGACGGTCACGGTGACCGCCCCGCCCCCGGCCCGGCCGGTGTGGAGCTGCTCGGCCGCTGCCGCCTGGGCCTCCATCAGCTCCTGGGCCTGGCCCAGGAGCGAGCCGAGATCGAGGCCCCCCAGGCCGGCGAACCCCGCCCCCAGGCCACTCAGGTCCAGGCTGTCGTCGAGCTCGTCGTCGGCGTCGTCGTTCTCCACGGGGGCCGGCAGGTGCGGCTCGTCGGCCGGGCTCGGGTGGTCGGTCATGGATGCATTGTCGCAGGGCCGTTCAGGGTCGCAGGGCCGTTCAGGGCCGTTCGACGATCTCCGCCCCCGGGAAGTGCTCGACCAGTTGCTCGAGGTCGCTGCGCGGGTCGGGCGGGGCTTCGGTGGTGTCGGCCAGGTCGATCTGCTCGTCGTCATCGGCCACGGGGCCGGGGCCGCGGGTCGCGGTCGCGGTTTCGGGGCGGGCTCGATCGTCGATCGACGCCGTCTGCCCGCGATCGACGACCAGCCGCAGGGGGACCCGACGCCCGAAGTGGGCCGCCAGCACGGCTTCCACGTCGGGAACCCGGAGCAGGCACTTCTCCCGGTGGGCCTCGTTGGGCAACGCCAGCTCGGCGGCATCGGTCACCGAGGTGAAGCGGCCGACCGAGAACATGGCCCTGAGCAGGGGCCGCAGCGACGGGAGCACGTCGTCGGCCCAGGCCATGGTCAGCTCGTCGCGGGTGGGCAGCGCACCCCCCGCCGGCGGGGTCGATGTCGGCGCGGCTGGCGGTGCGGCCGTCGGCGCCGCGGGAGGTCCCGTCTCGGCCGCTGCCGGCTCGGCCGCTGCCGGCTCGGCCGGTGTCGGCCCCGGCTCGGCCGTGGCTGGCCGACGCCCGGTGACCGCGCCAAGGGCCGGCCGGCTGGCAGCATCGGCCGCCTGGCGAGCCGCCGCTCGGCCCGAGCCCGGAGGCGCAGAGGGAACCACCGGCGCGTCGTCGGCAGCCCCCGAAGCACCCCCGGGGGTGGCGCCGGGGGCGGCCGAGCCGGGGGCGACGCGAGCTCCCCGCTCGAGGCGCTCGATCCGCTCCACCAGCGCCGCCGGCGAGGGGTCGAGCTCGACCCGGGTGATGCGCACCAACGCCACGTCGAGCACGACCCGGGTGTCGGGCGCCTCCCGCATGGCCTGCAGCGCCTCGCCCAGCACGTCGAGGGCCCGGACCACGCCGGCCGCGCCCAGCGTCGCGGCCTGGTCGGCCACCCGGCTCCGCTGCTCGACCGCCAGCTCGACCAGCTCCGGGGCGAGAAGCGACAGGAAGGCGTCCCGTAGGCGGGCCACCAGTCGGTCAGCCAGCTCCCGGGGGTCATGTCCGGCGGCCGTGGCCCGGGCCGAGGCCACCAGCGCGGCCCCGGGGTCGCGCTGGCAGACGGCGTCGAAGAGCCGGTCGACCACGTCGTCGTTCTCGTCGTCGACCGCGCCGGCGGCGATGACCGCGTCGAGGGCGCTGAGCGCATCGCGGGCCGAGCCCCGGCCCTGGCGCACGGCGTGGCTGACCGCGTGCTCGGGCAGGGTGATCCCGGCGTCGGCCGCCACCCAGGTCAGGTGCTCGGCCAGAAGATCGGCGCCCAGCAGCCGGAACTCGAAGTGCTGGGTCCGGCTGCGGATGGTGGCCAGCACCTTCTGGGGGTCGGTGGTGGCCAGCACGAATACCACGTGCGGGGGGGGCTCCTCGAGCGTCTTGAGCAGGGCGTTGGAGGCGCCGGTGGTGAGCATGTGGACCTCGTCGACGATGTAGACCTTGGTGCGCCCCGGGCTGGCCAGGGCGACCCGCGACACGAGATCGCGCACGTCGTCGACACCGCCGTGACTGGCGGCGTCCATCTCCAACACGTCGAGCGACGAGCCGGCCTCGACGGACTGGCACGACGCACACCGCCCGCACGGCTCGCCGTCGACCACCGCCTCGCAGTTGAGCGCCTTGGCCAGGATGCGGGCCGAGGACGTCTTGCCCGTCCCCCGGGGCCCGGAGAAGAGGTAGGCGTGGTTGACCGAGTCGTCCCGCACCGAGTTGCGCAGGGCCGCCATCACGTGGTCCTGGCCCCGGACCTCGCCGAACCGCTGGGGCCGGTACCGGCGGTAGAGCGACTGGGCCACGTCGGCAGGCTACCGACCGCCCGGGCAGCGCGGCCCGGGCGAACCACGTGGCGGCCAGGCGACCTGCGGCACCCCGCTCGACCCGCTGAGAGCTGCTGCCTTCCGGCCCTGACTCGGTTCACGGGGAGCGGTCGCACAGGGCCCGACCGCCACGCTTGCCGGCCAGGGTAGCGGCCGGCGCCGAGTACCCTTCCGCCCTCCCAGGAGGGATGCGAGAGCGGCCGAATCGGCACGCTTGGAAAGCGTGTGTGGGGAGACTCACCGTGGGTTCGAATCCCACTCCCTCCGCCACCGGCCCGCCATCTTGAAGGAGTCGAAGGGCCCATGACCGACGACGAGGCCATGGGGATCGCCCTCGACGAGGCCCGCGCCGCGGCCGGCGAGGGCGAGGTGCCGGTGGGGGCCGTCGTCCTCGGGCCCGACGGATCGGTACTGGCCCGGCGCCACAACGAGCGAGAGCGGGCCGGCGACCCCACGGCCCACGCCGAGCTGCTGGCCATCCGCGAGGCGGCGAGGGCGGTCGGGTCGTGGCGCCTCGAGGGCTGCACGGTGGTGGTCACCCTCGAGCCCTGCCCGATGTGCACCGGCGCGCTGATCAACGCCCGGGTGGCCCGGGTCGTCTTCGGGCCGGCCGACCCCAAGGCCGGGGCCTGCGGCTCGCTCTACAACCTGTGTGTCGACCCCCGCCTCAACCACGAGGTGGCCGTGACCGCCGGCGTCCGGGCGACCGAGGGCGCCGACCTGCTCACCGCCTTCTTCGCCGACCGCCGGGCCTGACCAGCGCGGCCACTAGGTTCGCCCCCGGAGAGATGCCAGAGCGGACGAATGGGGCGGCCTCGAAAGCCGTTGTGGGCTTCGGTTCACCGTGGGTTCGAATCCCACTCTCTCCGCCAAGTGTTGTTCATTCGAACTCACCCCAGGTTGAGTTCGCCGAGCAGCCGGCAGGTCAGGGCCCGTTCTGTCGAGTTGATCTCGTAACCGCACCAGACCCGAGAGCCGGGATTGCGGCCATACGGGAGTTGGGCGAACCACCAGGTGATGGGGAACTCCCCGCCGAAGGGAGCCGAGTCCGGCTGGAAGGGATCAGCGGCCAGTACGTCCACCAGCCAAGCCAGCACTTGCTTCCGCAGTTCGTTCGACGGCTCTTCCATGAAGCACCACCGCTCGAACGCCTCGGTGAAGCCATCCAGGCGCCACCGTCCGAGGGTCACCCAATGCCTCGAAGCATCTCCCGCAGATGGTCGCTTTCGTCCTGGGAGGGCGCCGGTCCACCAGACACGGCTTCGACCGCTCGGATGGCCAAACCGCGTTCCGTAGCCAACCGGGCGGCCGCCTGTACGAGATTCGTGTCCTCGTCGGCACGGAAGTAGTCGCGGAGCTGCTCGTTGGTGATCTCGCCGTTCTTGCCGCGTTCGGCGAACGCGTCCTCCCAAGGCGCTTCGGCATGGGTCAGCTGGACGAGTTCGCGTCCGCTCAGACGCCCATACCGGCTGACAACGAAGTCGATGGCCATCAGAGCCTTCTCATCCAGACTCTCGGGCACCGGAACCGGACGGGCCTTGGCCTCGTCGTGCCACAGGTCCGCAACCACCGGCCCGTTCTCCCAGGCTTCGATGCGCTCCCGAAACAGCGGCTCGCCAGTCCACGCAAGATGCCAACCCTGCGCGTAGTAACAGAGCTTGTGCTGCTTCAGTGTCCCGAGAGCCGGGAGCCGGTACCGAAGCTCCCGAGCTACGTCATGCGCTGATACCGCCATGCGGGGTCTACTCCTGATGGTGGTCCTGCCAGGCAGCCTGCCACGGGACCGTACAGTCGGAGTATACAGAACACATGTTCGATCACCAACAGCCGACCACTGCCCCTCCGCCAACTCCACCCGAGCCGCTGCGGCCTATCGTCCGGCGGTGCCCGAACCCGAAGACATCGCCCGAGAGTCCGCCGTCCGTCGCTACCTAGCCTACCTGCAGGACCCGGCCGGCCTCCGCGACGACACCGCCCTGACCGACCTGCGACGCCGGATCGACACGGCGAGCGACCCCCTCGACAAGCTCCGGGCCATCAGCGCCCTGGAGCGAGCCGAGGCCCTCCAGGGTCCGGCGCTCGAATCGGAGTTCGTCCGGTCCGCACGGGCCTGGGCCGAGGCCGAGGGCGTGACGGCCAGTGCCTTCCGGCAGCTCGGCGTGAGCGACGACGTGCTGCGCCAGGCCGGCTTCGACCGGCCCGGCCGGGGCCCGCGGAGGTCCCCGGCCGGCGGCGCATCCCGGACCCGGGCCCCCGGGGTGCCCATCCCGGTGGTCAAGCAGGCCGTCCGCCAGCTCCACGGGGTCTTCACCCTGGCCGACGCCGCCACCGCGGCCGGTGGGAGCCCGGCGACGGTACGCAAGGCGGTGGAGGAGCTGGTGAGCGCGGGTGAGGTCGAGCGCCTCGGCCCGGCGGCCGACCACAAGGGCCCCGGGCGCGCCCCCACCCGGTACGCCCGCCGGTAGCGGCTACCAGCCCGTTGCACCCGTAGCCTGGCGCCCCTATGCGCGTCGGGGGCGGGATGGGTGGCATGTGGCACCGAGGCCAGGAGGACCTCGGCGACGCCAAGCTGAGCCGCACCACCGCTCGCCGGGCCTGGCGCTTCTCCCACCGCCACCACCGCCGGATCTTCCTCTACCTCGGCGCCATCACCGTGGGTGCCATCCTGGCCCTGGTCCCGGCCCTGGTCTTCCGGGAGATCATCGACGAGGCCATCCCCCGCGAGAGCTGGGGCCTGGCCGCCCGGGCCGCCGGGCTGGCCGTGCTGGTAGCGGTGGCCGCCACCGTCCTCGACCTGGGGCAGCGCTACTGGTCGGCGGTCATCGGCGAGGGGCTGATCTTCGACCTTCGGGTGGCGCTCTACGAGCACGTCCAGGGCATGCCCATCGCCTTCTTCACCCGGACCCAGACCGGCGCCCTCATGAGCCGGATGAACAACGACGTCATCGGCGCCCAGCGGGCCCTCACCGGGACCCTCGGCCAGGTGGTCTTCAACGCGCTGACCGTCCTCACCACGGTCGGGGCCATGCTCGCTCTCGACTGGCGCCTGACCCTGCTGGCGCTGCTCATCCTCCCGCTCTTCGTGTTCCCCGCCCAGCGGGTCGGGCGGCGGCTCCAGGAGATCACCCGGCAGTCCATGGAGCGCAACGCCAGCCTCAGCGCCCTCATGAGCGAGCGGCTCAACGTGTCGGGCGCCCTGCTGGTCAAGCTCTTCGGCGACCACCGCCACGAGCAGGCCGACTTCTCCCAACGGGCGGGCGACGTGCGCGACATCGGGATCCGCTCAGCCCTCTACGGCCGGATCTTCTTCGCCGGACTCAGCCTGGCCAGCGCGGTCGGGGTGGCCGTCGTCTACCTGGTCGGCGCCCGCCAGGCCATCTCCGGAGCACTCAGCGTGGGGACCCTGGTGGCGATGGCCACCTACGTGAACCGGGTGTACCAGCCGCTCACCGCGCTGACCAACGCCCGCATCGACGTGCTGATCGCCTTCGTCTCCTTCGAGCGGGTGTTCGAGCTGCTCGACACCCCTCGTTCCATCGAGGATCACCCCGGAGCGGTCGACCTGGTCGACCCCCAGGGCCTGGTCGAGCTGCACGACGTCCACTTCCGCTACCCGGCCGCGTCGGACGTGTCGGTGGCTTCGCTGGAGGGCCAGGGCCGTTCCGACGTGGTGCTCGACCCCAGGGTCGGCGTCGAGGTCCTCCACGGGATCGATCTGGTGGCCCGGCCCGGAACCCTGGTGGCCCTGGTCGGCCCGTCGGGGGCGGGCAAGTCGACCCTGGTGTCGCTCATCCCTCGCCTCTACGACGTCAGCGCAGGCGAGGTCACCATCGACGGACACGACGTCCGACGCCTCACCCAGGCCAGCCTCCGGGCGGCCATCGGCGTGGTGAACCAGGACCCCCACCTCTTCCACGACTCGGTGGCTTCCAACCTGCGCTACGCCCGGCCCGACGCCACCGACGAGGAGCTCATCGAGGCGTGTCGGGGGGCCCAGATCCACCACGTCATCGCCGCCCTGCCCGATGGCTACGACACCGTCGTGGGCGAGCGGGGCTACCGGCTCTCCGGGGGTGAGAAGCAGCGGGTGGCCATCGCCCGGGTGCTGCTCAAGGACCCGGCCATCGTCATCCTCGACGAGGCCACCAGCCACCTCGACGCCGAGAACGAGGTGCTGGTCCAGCAGGCCCTGTCGGTGACCCTGAAGGGCCGGACCTCGATCGTGATCGCACACCGCCTCTCCACCATCCAGGCCGCCGACGAGATCCTGGTGATCGACGACGGACGGATCATCGAGCGGGGCACGCACCTCGAGCTGCTCGACGCCAGCGGCCTCTACTCCGACCTCTACCACACCTTCGCTCGCGACACCGTCGCCTGAGCCTCGACGGAGCCGGCGCCGTCAAGGGCGCGTCAAGATCGCCCGGGACGCTGTGAAGACGGTGGCAAGACCCTTGTGACCGCTCACCCCGCGGCGCAGGGTCGAGGCCATGACCCGCTCGAAGCTGCTCACCCGCGCCGCACTGGTGGCGTCGGTGGTCGTGCCCTTCGGCGTCGGTCTGGCCCTGGTGCCGCTGCGGGACGACATCAGCGGCGCAAACGTGGCCCTGATCCTGGTCGTGGTGGTGGCCCTGCTCGCCGGCACCGGACGGCCGGTGGTAGCCGGGCTGGGGGCGGTCTCGGCCGCCCTCGCCTTCGACCTGTGCCACACCGTCCCCTACGGCTCGTTCACCATCGCCGACCACGACGACATCGAGACCGCCGTCCTGCTCCTGGTGGTCGCCGCGGTGGTGGGCCAGGTGGCGGCCGCCACCCGCCGCTACCAGCAGATCGCTCGGGACCGCGACGGCCAGCTCCGCCGCATCCACGCCATGGCCGAGCTCGCGGTCGGCGATCCCGAGCCGTCCTTCATGGTCGTCGCCGTGATCGACGAGCTGACTCGGCTCCTCCACCTGCGGACCTGCCGCTTCGAGCCCGGCCCCGGCCCCGAGGATGCGCCAGTCACCTGGGTCCACCACGACGGCGAGGTCGTCCACGGCCCCTTCCGCTGGGGCGTCGCCACCATGGGCATCCCCGGCAAGGAGGTGACCCTGGCAGTGCGGCGGGGCGAGCACCTCCTCGGCCGTTTCCTCCTCGAGCCGACGCCCGGGCACACCCTCGCTCCGGAGCGGATCCGCACCGCGGTCACCCTCGCCGACCAGGCGGTGGGCGCCCTCGGGCGCGACCAGCTGGCGCGATGAACCGACGCCGCGATCCAACCCCGACCGGCCCCGACCCCAGCCCAGGAGCACACCCATGAGAGACGTCGTCTTCCTGTCGATCATCATCGGCTTCTTCGCCCTCGCGGCGGCCTACGTCCGGGTCTGTGCCTGGATCATCGGGCCCGACGTCACCTCGGGGCCGGAGATCGACGTCACCTCGGGGCCCGAGGTCGTCGACGTGCGGGCGGGAGCGAACCGGTGAGCGCCGACAACGCCCTCGGCCTGATTCTCGCCCTGGCTACCACTGCCTACCTGGTGGTGGCGCTGCTGCTCCCGGAGAAGCTCTGACATGACCGCTGCCAACTGGCTCCAGTTCGGCCTCCTGGTGGGCATGGTCCTCGTGTCCACCCCGATCCTCGGCCGGTACATGGCCAGGGTCTATGGCGCCTCCGGCAACGGTGCTCCGGGCGACCGGGTGTTCCTCCCCCTCGAGCGGGCCATCTACCGGATCACCGGCGTCGACCCGTCCCGGGAGCAGCGCTGGCCGGCCTACGCCTTCGGACTGCTCAGTTTCAGCCTGTTCTCGGTGCTCGGGCTGTACCTGCTCCAACGGGTCCAGGAGTGGCTGCCGCTGAACCCGACCGGTGTCGCCAACGTCCCGGCCGCCCTGTCGTTCAACACCGCGGTCAGCTTCACCACCAACACCAATTGGCAGAACTACGTCCCCGAGAACACGGTCTCGCACCTGGTCCAGACCGGCGGGCTGGCGGTCCAGAACTTCGTGTCGGCGGCCGTCGGCATCGCCGTGGCGGTTGCCCTGCTGCGGGGCCTGACCCGCCACCGGGCGAGCACCATCGGCAATTTCTGGGTCGACCTGACCCGCACCGTGACCCGCATCCTGGTGCCGATCTGCGTGGTTTTCGCGTTGCTCTTCGTCAGCCAGGGGGTGATCCAGACCACCCGTGGATTCACCGAGGCGACGACCCTCGAGGGGGCGACCCAGACGATCGCCGGAGGGCTGGTGGCCAGCCAGGAGGCGATCAAGCAACTCGGCACCAACGGCGGGGGCTCGCTCAACGCCAACTCCGCCCACCCGTTCGAGAACCCGACCGGGCTGACCAACCTCCTCCAACTCTTCCTCATCCTGCTCATCCCGTTCGCCCTGACCTATACGTTCGGGCGCTTCGCCAAGAACCAGAAGCAGGGCTGGGCGGTGTTCGCGGCCATGTTCGTGCTCTGGTTCGCCAGTGCCTTCTTGGCCCAGGCCTTCGAGACCGGCGGCAACCCCCGGCTCGACGAGGCCGGCGCCACCCAAGTGGTCGCCGACGACCAGAGCGGCGGCAACCAGGAGGGCAAGGAGATCCGCTTCGGGGCCGCCGGCTGCGGGCTCTATGCGGCCACCACCACGGGCACCTCGACCGGCGCCGTGAACTGCTTCCACGACAGCCTGACCCCCGGCGGCGGGGCGGTGACGCTGGTCAACATGATGCTGGGCGAGGTCAGCCCGGGGGGCGTGGGCGCCGGCCTCTACGGCATGTTGGTGTTCGCCATCCTCTCGGTCTTCATCGCCGGGCTGATGGTCGGGCGCACGCCCGAGTACCTGGGCAAGAAGATCCAGGCCTCGGAGATGAAGCTGATCGTCCTCTACATCCTGGCGGCACCGCTGGTGGTGCTCAGCTTCAGCGCGGCGTCGGTGGTCCTCGACACCGCCCAATCGTCGATCCTCAACCCTGGGCCCCACGGCCTGACCGAGGTGACCTACGCCTTCACGTCGGCCGCCAACAACAACGGCTCGGCCTTCGGCGGCCTCACCGGCAACACCGATTGGTACAACACCACGCTCGGCCTGGCGATGCTGTGCGGGCGCTTCCTGCTGATCGTCCCGGCCCTGGCCCTCGCCGGCGCCCTGGCCCGCAAGCAGACGGTGCCGGTGTCGGCCGGCACGTTCCCCACCGACACCCCCCTCTTCGCCGGCCTCCTCATCGGTGTGGTGCTCATCGTCGTCGGCCTCACCTACTTCCCCGTCGTCGTCGCGCTCGGCCCCCTGGTCGAGCACCTGGGCCTCTAGGAGCGCCATGTCCACCACCTCCAGTCGCTCGCTGCTCGACCCGGCGATCGTCCGCCAGGCCGCGGTCGACAGCGTGGTCAAGCTCCACCCGCGCCACATGGCTCGCAACCCGGTGATGTTCATCGTCGAGCTCGGCAGCGTGCTGGTCACCTTCCTGTGGCTGCGCGACCTCGGTTCCGCCGGCGGCGACCAGAACCTCTTCGCCGGCCTGGTCGCGGCCTGGCTCTGGTTCACCGTGGTGTTCGCCAACTTCGCCGAGGCCATGGCCGAGGGACGAGGAAAGGCCCAGGCCGCCACCCTGCGTCAGGCCCGCAGCGACACCCTGGCCAACCGGCGCAACCCCGACGGCACCACCACCCCGGTGCCGTCGTCGCAGCTCCAGGTGGGCGACCTCTGCGTGGTCTCGGCCGGCGAGCCCATCCCGTCGGACGGCGAGGTCGTCGAGGGCATCGCCTCGGTCGACGAGTCGGCCATCACCGGCGAGTCGGCTCCGGTGATCCGCGAGTCGGGTGGCGACCGCTCGGCGGTCACCGGCGGCACCCGGGTGCTGTCCGACCAGATCGTCGTTCGCATCACCGCCCGGGCCGGCGAGACCTTCCTCGATCGCATGATCGCCCTGGTCGAGGGGGCGAGTCGCCAGAAGACGCCGAACGAGATCGCCCTCAACATCCTGCTGACCGGGCTCACCGTGGTGTTCCTGCTGGCCACCGTCACGCTCCAGCCGTTCTCGATCTACTCCGGCGCCGAGCAGGACGTCATCGTGCTGGTCGCCCTGCTGGTCTGTCTGATCCCGACGACCATCGGGGCCCTGCTGTCGGCCATCGGCATCGCCGGTATGGACCGGCTGGTGCAGCGCAACGTGCTGGCCATGTCGGGGCGGGCGGTCGAAGCCGCCGGCGACTGCGCGACCCTGCTGCTCGACAAGACCGGGACCATCACCCTGGGCAACCGCCAGGCCTCCGAGCTGGTGGCGCTGGCCGGGGTCGACGAGTCGGAGCTGGCCGAGGCCGCCCAGCTGGCCAGCCTGTCGGACGAGACCCCCGAGGGCCGCTCGATCGTGGTGCTGGCCAAGGAGCGCTACGGCCTGCGCGAGCGCGACCTCCAGGGCGCCATCCTGGTGCCCTTCACCGCCCAGACCCGTATGAGCGGGGTCGACCTCGACGGTCGCCAGGTCCGCAAGGGCGCCACCGAGTCGGTGCGCCGCTGGGTGGAGGAGCAGGGTGGCGCGGTGCCCCGCGATCTCGGGGCGGTGGTCGACGGCATCGCCCGCAGCGGCGGCACGCCCTTGGCGGTGGCGGTCGAGGACCGCCACGACGGCGACTCCCGCACCCGCGTCCTCGGCGTGATCCATCTCAAGGACGTCGTCAAGCAGGGGATGGCCGAGCGCTTCGAGGAGCTGCGCCGCATGGGCATCCGGACGGTGATGATCACCGGCGACAACCCCCTCACCGCGCAGGCGATCGCGGCCGAGGCCGGGGTCGACGACTTCCTGGCCGAGGCCACCCCCGAGGACAAGATGCGCCTGATCCGCCGCGAGCAGGAGGGCGGGCGCCTGGTGGCGATGACCGGCGACGGGACGAACGACGCCCCAGCCCTGGCCCAGGCCGACGTGGGGGTGGCCATGAACAGCGGGACCCAGGCCGCCAAGGAAGCCGGGAACATGGTCGACCTCGACTCGAACCCGACGAAGCTCATCGAGATCGTCGAGATCGGCAAGCAGCTGCTGATCACCCGGGGCTCGCTGACCACGTTCTCGATCGCCAACGACGTCGCCAAGTACTTCGCCATCATCCCGGCGATGTTCGTCGGGGTGTTCCCCCAGCTCGACCGCCTCAACGTGATGGACCTCGAGTCGCCCCGCTCGGCGATCCTGTCGGCGGTCATCTTCAACGCCCTCGTCATCATCGCCCTGATCCCGCTCGCCCTGCGGGGCGTGAAGTTCGTCGCCGCCGGGGCGGCCGCGGTGCTGCGACGGAACCTGCTCGTCTACGGCGTGGGTGGGCTCGTGGCCCCGTTCGTCGGCATCAAGGCCATCGACGTCGTCGTCACCGCCCTCGGAGTGAACTGATGCACACCCAGCTGCTCGCGGGGCTCCGGGCCCTCGTCGCCCTCAGCCTCCTGTGCGGGGTCGCCTACCCACTGCTCGTCACCGGCGTCGCCCAGGTGGCTTTCGAAGCCGAGGCCGACGGCTCGCTGCTCGAGCGTGACGGCGAGGTCGTCGGGTCGTCACTGCTCGGCCAGAGCTTCAGCACCGAGGAGTACTTCCACTCCCGTCCGTCGGCCGCCGGCGCCGCCGCCTCCGGTTCGTGGGTCGACGTGCTCGACGACAACGGGGAGCCGACCGGCGAGGTCGAAGCCGCCGACCCCGACGACCTGAGCCTGGTCGGCTCGGGCGCCTCGAACCTCGGACCGACCAACGACGACCTCCTGGCCACGGTGGCCGAGCGGGTGCTGGCCTACCGCGAGACCAACGGCCTCGACGACGACCAGGCGGTCCCGGTCGACGCGGTGACCGCCTCCGGCTCCGGTCTCGACCCCCACATCTCGATCGCCAACGCCCGGCTGCAGGCCCCCCGGGTGGCCGAGGTCAGAGATCTGGACCTCGACCAGGTCCTCGAGCTGCTCGATGCGCACACCACCGAACGCGACCTCGGCGTGCTCGGGGAACGGGGGGTCAACGTGCTCGAGCTGAACCTCGCCCTCGACGAACTGGCCGGGGGCTGACGGCGGCGGAGACGCCACACTGAGCCATGGCCCGCGGGATCCTGCGCATCTACCTCGGCGCCGCGCCGGGCGTCGGCAAGACCTTCGCCATGCTCGACGAGGGCTGGCGGCGCCACCAGCGAGGCACCGATGTCGTCGTCGGCTACGTGGAGACCCACGGCCGCCCGAAGACCGCGGCCCAGCTCCGAGACCTGGAGGTGGTGCCCCGGCGCCGCCTCCGCTATCGGGGCACCGAGCTCGAGGAGATGGACCTCGACACCCTCCTGGCCCGGCGGCCGGAGGTCGTCCTGGTCGACGAGCTGGCCCACACCAACGTGCCCGGCAGCACCCACGAGAAGCGATGGCAGGACGTCGAGGCGCTCCTCGACGCCGGTGTGGAGGTCATCTCCACGGTCAACGTCCAGCACCTCGAGTCGCTCAACGACGTGATCGAGCGCATCACCGGCGTGGTCCAACGCGAGACCGTGCCCGATGCGGTGGTGCGTCGAGCCGACCAGATCGAGCTGGTGGACATGAGCCCCGAGGCCCTCCGGCGGCGGATGGCCCACGGCAACATCTACCCCGCCGAGCGGGTCGATGCCGCGCTGGCCAACTACTTCCGCCCGGGGAACCTCGGGGCGCTGCGAGAGCTCGCCCTCCTGTGGGTGGCCGACCAGGTCGAGGGCTCGCTGCACGACTACCTGGCGGCCCACGGCATCACCGAGACCTGGGAGACGCGGGAGCGGGTGGTGGTCGCCCTCGACGGCCAGCCCGGCCGCCTGCACGTCATCCGCCGAGCCGCCCGGCTGGCCGGCCGGGCCCGGGGCGAGCTGCTGGGCGTGCACGTGCTCCGAGACGACGGCCTGGCCAGCGGACCGGTGGCGGCCCTGGTCGAGCAGCGCACGCTCCTCGGCGAGCTCGAGGGGCAGTACCACGAGGTGGCGGGCGACGACGTGGGCCGCACCCTGGTCGAGTTCGCCGAGGCCGAGCAGGCGACGCAACTGGTGCTCGGCGACAGCCGCCACCGGGGGTTGACCAGCCGGCTGCGGCGCTCGACGGTGGGGACTGCCCTGGCCCACGCCCGGGGCATCGACCTCCACGTCATCGCCGGCGACGGCGGTGACGACGCGGCCGGCAGCGGCCCGACAACCGGCGGCCCGGGGCCCCACCCGGCCGGGCGCCGCCCCGGGGGGCAGTGGTCTCGACGGGCCACGCCGCTGACCCCGGCACGCCACCTCGCGGGCGCGGCGCTCACCTTGGTCGGTCTGCCGGTGTTGGTGGCCCTGCTGGCCACCCAACGCGGCACGCTCGGGCTCTCGGCGCTGCTGCTGGTGTGCCTGGCCGCGGTGGTGCTGGTCGCCGCGGTGGGAGGCCTAGTCACCGGTCTGGTGGCGGCCGTCGGCACCTCGGTGCTGGCCAACTGGTTCCTGGTGCCGCCGGTCCACACCCTCACCATCGCCCAGTCGGAGAACGTGATCGCGCTGGTGGTGTTCGTCGCGGTGGCCGGCACCGTCAGCACCCTGGTCGATGTCGCCGCCCGCCGGACCGGGGATGCCAGTCGCTCCCGGGCCGAGGCCGCGGCCCTGGCGCGGGCCACCGCCACCCTGGTCGCCGACCTCGACCCGCTACCGCGGTTGGTGGCCCACCTGCGCTCGACCTTCATGCTCGCCGCAGTGGCCGTGCTCGAGCGGGTCGACGGCGAGGGCTGGGGGGTGGCGGTGGGGGACGGCGCCCAGCTCCCCCGCACCCCCGACGACGGGATCGCCATCGGGCTCGACCGCGACGGCGACCGGGTGCTGGTGCTCGTGGGCGGGCACCTCAGCGCGGACGACCTGCGGGTGGTGAGGGTCATGGCCGACCAACTGGCGGTGGCCCTGGAGCGTCGCCGACTCCAGGCCGACGCCGCCGCGGCCGACGCCCTGGCCGAGACCGACGCCCTGCGCACCGCCCTCCTCCAGGCCGTCTCCCATGACCTGCGCACTCCGCTGGCCTCGATCAAGGCCTCGGTCACGACCCTGCTCCAGGACGATGTCGACTGGTCAGCCGACGACCAGCAGGCACTGCTCGACAACATCGACGTGGCCGCCGACCGCCTCGACCGCCTGGTCGCCAACCTGCTCGACATGAGCCGGCTGCAGTCGGGGGCCATGCACCTGGCCTGCCGACCCACCGCCCTGGAGGACGTGGTGGCCAACGCCCTGACCACGACGTCGGCCGCCGAGCGCCGCGTCGTCATCGAGGTGCCCGAGACGGTGCCGCTGGTGCTCGCCGACCCTGCCCTCCTCGAACGGGCGGTGGCCAACATCGTGTCCAACGCCCTCGTCTGGTCACCCCCGGAGCGGCCGGTGCGCATCGAGGCGGGTCGGGTCGGCGAGCGGGTCGACCTGCGCATCGCCGATCAGGGCCCGGGCGTGCCCCGGGCCGACCGCTCCCGCATCTTCGAGCCCTTCCAGCGCCTGGGCGACCGGTCGAGCGATGCCGGCGTCGGCCTCGGGCTGGCCGTCGCCAAGGGCTTCGTCGAGGCCATGGGCGCCACCCTCGACGTCGACGACACCCCCGGCGGTGGGTTGACCCTCACCATCGGCCTGCCCGTGGCCCCAACGCCGTGACCCGGGTCTTGGTGGTCGACGACGAGATCCAGATCCGCCGGGCCCTCGGCGTCAACCTCCGGGCTCGGGGCTACGAGGTCGACCTGGCCGCCACCGGTGAGGAGGGGCTGGCGTTGGCCGCCTCGCAGCATCCCGACCTGGTGCTGCTCGACCTCGGCCTGCCCGGCATCGACGGAGTCGACGTGGTCCGAGGCCTCCGGGGGTGGACGGCGGTCCCGATCGTGGTCCTGTCGGTGCGCGAGGCCGAGGCCGACAAGGTCGGTGCGCTCGACGCCGGAGCCGACGACTACGTCACCAAGCCGTTCGGGATGGACGAGCTGCTGGCCCGGGTGCGGGCCGCCCTGCGTCGCGCCGGGCCGGCCGCGGCCGACGGCGAGGCGGCGGTGGTGGGGACCGACGACTTCGCCATCGACCTGGCCACGACGAAGGTCACCGGCGCCGACGGCCAAGAGATCCACCTCACCCCGACCGAGTGGCGCATCGTCGAGGTGCTCGTCCGCAACCCCGGTCGACTGGTCACCCAGCGCCACCTGCTCCAGGAGGTCTGGGGTCCGGCCTACGAGCGGGAGACCAACTACCTGCGGGTCTACCTGGCCCAGATCCGTCGCAAGCTCGAGCCCGACCACTCCCGGCCCCGCTACTTCCTCACCGAACCGGGCATGGGCTACCGCTTCGAACTCCAGCCGCCGGTCCGCTAACCGGCCAGGGCCCCCCGCAGGAAGGCGATGTCCTCGGCCACCAGGTCGAGCGACGTCTCGCACACGACCGGTGCCCCGGCCACCCGCACGACCGACACCAGGTCGTCGGGATCGATGTGGCCCTTGCCCAGGTGCTCGTGGCGGTCGCGGCCCGAGCCGAACTCGTCGCGGGAGTCGTTGCAGTGGACGAGGTCGATGCGCCCGGTGATCGACAGCACCCGCTCGGCCACGCCGGTCATGTCCTCGCCGGCGGCATGGGCATGGCAGGTGTCGAGGCAGAAGCCGGTCCCCAGATCGCCGATGGCGTCCCACAGCCGGGCCATGGTGTCGAACCAGCGAGCCAGGGCGTGATCGCCGCCGGCGGTGTTCTCGAGCAGGACGGGGACGCCGTGGGTGTCGATCTGCTGGAGGCCCTTGCGCCAGCGGGCGATGCCCTCCTCGACGTCGTCCGCCACCTCGACGTGGCCGCCGTGGACGACGACCCCGGCGGCGCCGATGGCGGCCGCCGCGGCGCACGTCTGGGCCAGGATCTGGCGGCTGGGATGGCGCACCCGGGGGTTGGCGGCGGCCAGGTTGACCAGGTAGGGCGAGTGGACGAACACCGGAATGGTCGCCCCCCGGAGGTCGTCGGCATCGTCGCGGGGCGTCGGCTTCTTCCAGCCCTGGGGGTCGGAGAGGAAGAGCTGCACGCAGCTGGCGCCCACCGCCTCGGCGGTGGGCAGTGGGTCCTCCATCTTCACGTGGGCGCCGATGGGCAGGTCGGAGTCGGTCACCGCGCTCCTTCGGGTCGGTCTCGGGTCTGGAGCCACCGGCGAAAGCCGGCGGCGTTCGAGTGGATGCCGTTGAGGGTCTCGTGCTTGGCCCGGGCGCCGGGGTCGACGTCGGCGAAGTCGCCCCCGAAGGCGGCGTCGAAGGCATCGGCCAGGTCGTCGCCGTCGCGCCAGGCGACCTCGGCCACCTCGGCCCAGCGGCGCAGGGTCTCGACCGCCTCCTCGAGGAGGGGCTGGGGCTCGGGCACCAACCCGTAGTGGGCCAGGGCGATGCCCGAGGGGCGGCGGTCGGCGAAGCGGCCGATCGACGCCAGGGCCAGCTCGAGGTCGAAGTCGGGTGGCGGAGCGGCCGGCCGCAGGACCCCGACGTCGGGGAGGCGAACCCCGACCGCGTCACCGGCGAAGAGGAGGCCCGACTCCGAGTCGTGCAGGCCGAGGTGGTGCTTGGCATGGCCCGGCGAGTCGACCGCGGTGAGCGTCCGCCCGCCCCCGAGGTCGAGGGCCTCGAGGTCGTCGAGCACCTGGACCCGGTCGGCCTCGGTCGGGGTCAGGCGCCCGTAGAGCGAGTCGAGGCGGTCGCCGTAGACCATGGCCGCCGAGCGGACCAGGCGCTCGGGGTCGACCAGGTGTCGGGCGCCCCGCTCGTGCACGTACACCGTGGCCTCGGGGAAGGCGGCGGCGATGTCGCCCACCCCGCCGGCGTGGTCGAGGTGGATGTGGGTCACGACGATGCTCGACAGCTCGCCGGGGGTGACCCCGAGGCCGGCCAGGGCGTCGAGCACCGCCGGCACCGAGGTCTGGCTGCCGGTCTCGACCAGGGCCGGACGAGGGCCCTCGAGGAGGTACCCGGCGGTCACCCGTTCGAGGCCCCCGAGCAGGGTGTCGATCTCGACCACCCCGGGGGCGATGCGGGTGGCGGGCACGCCACGAGTCTCGCGCCGGCGTCGCTGTCACACCCTGGGGGCCAGAATGTCCCGATGGCGCTGGCTGACCCCTCCCCCCAGGGCGCCCAAGCGGCCCTCTTCGACGAGGCCCCGACGTTGGGCGTCAGCGAGCTGGTGGCCCGGGTCGACCGGGCGCTGCGCAGCGCCTTCCCCGACGAGGTGTGGGTCAAGGGCGAGATCAGTGGTCTGCGCGACGCCAACCGCAACGGCCACCAGTACTTCTCGCTGGTCGAGAAGACCACCCGGGCCGGCCCCGTGCCAACGGTGGCGGTGGCGCTACTCGATCGGACCCGCCGCCAGCTGCTCGCCCAGGCTCCCGAGCTCCGCCTGGCCGACGAGCTCGAGGTCCGGGTCCGGGGCCGGGTCCAGCAGTTCATGGGTCGGGTGCAGCTCACCATCTCGGCCATCGATCCGGCCTTCACCCTCGGCCGGCTGGCGCTCGCCCGCGAGCGGGCACTGCGGGCGCTGGCCGCCGACGGTCTCCTCGACCGCAACGGTCGCCTCCCCTTCCCGGTCGCGCCCCTGCGGATCGGACTCGTCACCAGCGTCGGGTCGGCCGCCTACCACGACGTCATCCACGAGCTCGAGGCGTCGGGCATCGGCTTCGACGTGCGGGTGGCCGACGCTCAGGTCCAGGGCGCGGGCGCCGAGGCCTCGGTGCTGGCCGCGCTGCACCACCTCCGGAGCGAGGCGGTCGACGTCGTCCTGGTGGTGCGGGGCGGCGGGGCCCGTAGCGACCTGGTCGCCTTCGACAGCGAGCGGGTGGCCCGGGCAGTGGCGACCATGCCGGTGCCGGTGCTGACCGGCATCGGCCACGAGATCGACACCACCGTGGTCGACGCCGTGGCCCATCGGCGGGCCAAGACGCCCACCGCCTGCGCGGCCGCGGTGGTCGACCAGGTCCGGGCCGGCCAGGCGCGGGTCGAGGCGGTCTGGGCCGGTGTCGCCACCGGCTCCCGGATGCTGGTGGCCCGGGCCGACGAGCGGGTGGCGAGCGCCGTCACCCGCCTGGGCCCCGGGCGCCTCGGCCACCGGCTCGACGCCGAGGATCGCCACCTGGTCCAGCTCGGCGCCCGGGCCGCGCGCTCGGCCACCGCCCTGCTGGCCCGGGCCGACGGAGTCGTCGACCTGGGCGACGCCCGCCTGCGGGCGGTCGACCCCGAGCGCCTGGTGGCCCGGGGCTGGTCGATCACCCGGCGCCCCGACGGCCGAGCCCTGCGCCACATCGACGAGGTCGCCGTGGGCGACCTGCTGCTCACGACCGTCGCCGGCGGTCGCATCGCCAGTCGGGTGGCCGAGATCACCGCCGACGTTGCCCCGCCGCCGCAACCCGGCCCGACCGAGGAGGCCTCGTGAGCGACGCCACCGAGCTGCCCTACGCCCAGGCCCTCGACGAGCTCGAGTCGATCCTGCGCCGGCTCGACGCCGACGACCTCGATGTCGACACCCTCGCCGCCGAGGTCGCTCGGGCCCACCAGCTGGTGCAGCTCTGCCGGGCCCGGATCGCCGGCGCCCGGCTCCAGGTCGAGCAGGTGGTCGCCGCCCTCGGGGACGAGGCGCCAACCGGGACCTGAGCCATTGGTGAGCCCCAGTGCCCCAGTGCCCCGGAGCCCCAGTGCTCCGGAGCCCGAGTGCCCCGGAGCCCGAGTGCCGATGCCCGTGCCCCGTAGCGCCGGTCGTAGCGTCCGATCAGCATGGCCGCCCGGTCGCTCCTCCGCCCGAAGTGGCTCGCCGGCCACCTCCTGGCCCTGGTGACGGTGGTCGCCTTCGTCAACCTCGGCCTCTGGCAGCTCGACCGACTGGACGAGAGGCAGGCCCGCAACCAGGCCATCGCCGCCCGATCCGACGCCACCCCTCGGCCGGTCGAGGAGCTGATCGACCCGTCGATCGCCATCGGCGACCCGGCGGCCGAAGACCTCCGCTACCGCTCGGCCACCGCCACCGGCCGCTACCGGGTGACCGACGAGGTGCTGGTCGCCAACCGCAGCCTCGACGGCGCCCCCGGCTACCACGTCCTGACCCCGCTGGTGCTCGACGACGGCTCGGTGCTCATCGTCCAGCGCGGCTTCCTCCCCTTCAACACCCCCGACCTCGACGCCACCCAGGAGGCAGCGCAGCCGCCCGACGGGGTCGTCACCGTCACCGGTCTGCTCTTCCCCACCCAGCGGCGCGAGGGGATCGGCCCCCGCGACCCGGCCGAAGGCCGGCTCCGCCAGATCGCCCGAGTCGACCTCGGCCGCCTCCAGCAGCAGATCGACGGCGACCTCCTGCCGCTCTACCTCCAGCTCACCGAGCAGTCGCCGGCCCCGGGCCCGGCCGCCCCCCAGCTGCTCGACCTCCCGGACCAGTCCGAGGGGCCCCACCTCGGCTACGCCGTCCAGTGGTTCGCGTTCACCGCGGTGGTGCTCGTGGGCTACCCCCTCCTGCTCGTCCGCACCGTCCGTGGCCAGCGCCGACGGCGACCGATCGTCAGCCCCGGCCTCGGTGAGGGTCCCCCGTCGGGGGCCCCGGGGACGGCAGGCTTGTCGGATGGCTGACGCTCGGTCGACCCTCGACACCCCGGCCGTGCTCGGCCGCCTCTGGGAACACGCCACCCGCGTCCAGGTCGAGGTCCTGGCCGAGGCCGACGCCGAGGCGTGCCGCATCCTCGACGATGCCCGCCAAGCAGCCGACGGCCACCGCCGATCGGTCGAGCGCGACACCGACCAACGTCGCCGCCGGGTCCTGGTCGAGGCCGAGACCCAGGCCGCCCACGTGCGGGCCCACGCCCTCGACCAGGCAGCCGAGGTCCGGGCCCGGGCAGCGGCGGAGGCCGCCGCGCTGGTAGCCCGGGCCCAGGCCGCGGCCGAGCGGGTCCTGCTCGAGGCCCGGGCCGAACGCCTCGTGGTCGTCACCTCGGCCGAGGTCAAGGCCCGAACCGTGCTGAGCAACGCCGAATCCGACGCTGCCCACATCCGATCGGTGGCGGCCGCCGATGCCGACATCCTCCTTGCCACCGCCACCCGAGCGACCGTCCATGAGCCCGTGCTCGACCTCACCGAGGCGTCGGTGATCGACCTGGTGGCCGCCGGTGCCCGGCGCTCCGGTGACACCTCCCCTCGATCCGCGCCGGTCGCCGCCGGCCGCGCCGTCGAGGGCGAGGTGATCGACCTCGACGGCGCCCCTCCCCGAGTCGACCCGGCAGCCCTCCGCGACCTCGACGATCTGGTCCCCGATCGTCGGGGTCGCCGTCGGCTCCTGCAGCGGGTAGCCCAGCTGGTGCCCTTCGCGATGGTGGCCGCCGCCGGCACGCTCGGCGCATCGCTCCTACTGCTGGCCTAGTTCGGGCCACCGTCCGGCACCTCAGGGCCCGACCAGCAAGCTCCCCGCGATCTCCCGGGCTCCGGGCTCGACCTCGATCGACACGCTCTCGACCCGGGTCCCCCGGGCCGGGATGGCACCGATGGCCACCGGCAGGGTCTGGGAACCCACCGTCAGCTCGACCGTCCCCCGCCAGCCGTAGGGGGTGGTGTTGGTGATGGGCAGGATCACCCGGAGGTGCCGGTCATCGACCCGTCCGACGGCCAGGTCGAGGCTGAGCCCGCCGCAGACCTGCGGGCTGGCCTCGCCGGCGGTGGTGGTGATGCCGCTGGCGACGACCGGGGCGCCGCGCTCGGGCACCGACACGGTGAACGGGACGCCGGCCGACTCCCGACAGGTCAGGACGTGGGTCAGCCCCCGCATCGACGAGGTCACGACCGGGAGGAGCAGCACGCCGAGCAGGCCCAGGAGGGCGAGTCGGGACCGCAGGACGAGCGGCACCCCGCGATCCTACGGCCGGGTGCGGTGGACGACCTACGCTTCGGCGGCCATGGGGAGCGCTGGGTACCGACGAGCCCGTCGACTGGTGACCCTCAGCGGCCTGGCCGTCCTGACCCTGACGGTGGTGGTCATGCTCGTCCGGGGCATCGACACGGTCGAGGTGGTGGCCGTCGCTCTCTACGTGCCGGTGTTCCTCGCGCTGGTCTGGCGCGACGGGTGGGGTGGCGCGGCCGCGGCCGTGCTCGCCACTGCGGTGTACGCGGCCATGCGCCAGCCGGCCACCGACGCCATCGGCGGGGCCAGCTTCCGTGATCTCGTCCTCGTCCGGGGGGCGGCCTACCTCGCCTTCGGTGTGGTCGGCGGGCTGGCCAACCACGAGCTGCGCCGCTCGCTGACCAAGCTCGACGCCAACGACGAGGTCGACGACGCCACTGGCCTCGGCAACGCCCGCCACCTCCTCATGGTCACCGACCTCGAGGTCACCCGGGCCGCCCGCTACCGGACGCTCTTCTCGCTGGTGTCGGTCGAGGTCCAGAGCGAGGCGCTCGCCACCCTGCCCCGGCGGCGGCGCCGGGCCGTGGTGCACCGGCTGGGCGAGGTGCTGCGGTCGTCGGTACGCACCGTCGACCACCCGGTGCACGCCTGGGACGGGCGCGGCCACCACTTCGCCGTGGTGCTCCCCGAGACCGGCGAGCTCGGCGCCCGCACCCTGGCCGACCGGCTCGCGGCCTGCATGATCGAGGAGCTGGCAGGCGGCGGCGCGCCGGCCGAGGCCGAGGGGGCGGTCACCACCGCGGTGCTCACCCACCCGGGCGACGACGAACGACTTGCCGAGGTGTGCCGGACGTTCAGCGCCATCGACGCCGTGGAGCACCCCGAGCACCCGACCGCATCGCGCTGAGCCGGTGTGTCGGCCGGTGTCCCGACCGGCGGCCGCGTCGAGGGGGCACGCGGTGAGGGGGCCGGGTCACCCTGGCCCCCTCACCGCTCTGGCCGAGTCCCTCAGCTCTCGACCCTCACCCCTCGCAGGTTCGGGTCGGGGTCGAACTGACCCCACTCGAAGTCGGTGACGTTGTCGCCGTAGGCCGCCAGCGTCTGGCTGTGGGCTGCCACCACCGCGTAGGCCTCCTCCAGCACCGTCTCGGCGAACTCGACCGAGACCGGTCCCCGCTTCGAGGTGTCGACCACCTCCTTGGCCCGAGTCTGGATCTCGACCATGTCGACATCCTCGTTCTTGTAGCCGTTCTGCGGGGCGTACTGGCCGGTGGTCGGGCTCTTGCCGAACCAGTTGCCGGACTGAACGATCGGGTCGCTCTGGGGGAACGGGGCGATGAAGACCTGGTACTCGGTCCCCTCCGACACCGCGCTGTACTGGGACGGGTCGACGTTGGTGATCTCCATGGTGACGCCGATCTCCTCGAAGAACCCCTGGAAGGCAGTGATGCCCTGGGCCAGCGGGGCGATGGAGGCCGCCTTGAAGGTGAAGCCATCGGGGTAGCCAGCCTCGGCCAGCAGCTCCTTGGCCTTGACCAGGTCGAGCTCGTAGCGGTCGTCGAGCTCGGGGTCATGGCCGAGCTGGCCCTCGCTGTAGAGCTGGGAGGACGCCTCGCCGTAGCCGAAGAGCACCGAGTTCACGAAGCCCTCGCGGTCTGCCGCGTAGGCCAGCGCCTGGCGCACCCGGACGTCGCCCAGGGCGGGCACGACGTCGCCCTCGCGGTCCATGATCAACATCGTCCACATGGCGGATGCCCGGGGAAGGATGGTGAAGCCACCGCTCTCGACCTGCGCGGCGCCGCTGCCCTCGACGGTGGTGGCATCGATCTCGCCGGTCAGCAGCGCGTTCTGACGCGCGCTGGGGTCGGTGAGCTCGCGGATGACGAGCTCCTCCACACCCTGCTGGGACGGGTCCCAGAAGTCCTCGTTGAGGGTGTACACGTACCGGTCGCCCCGCACCGAGCGGGCCGCGTCGTAGACGTAGGGACCGGTGCCCACCGGGTTGGCGTCGACGTCGGCGAACGAGCCGGGGCTGACCATCATTCCCCCTCGGCCGCCCAGGCCGTTGACGAAGGTCGGGCTGGTCACCGCCAACGTGAACTCGACGGTGGTGTCATCCACCGCCTCGACCTTGGGCGTCGTACCGTCGGGCTCGAGGGCCACGTCCTGGTAGGCGCGCTGGGTGTTGCCGGGGGTGGTGACCAGCCGCACGATGTTCTCGCGCACGACGTCGGCCGTGAACGGCGTCCCGTCGGTGAAGGTGACCCCCTCCCGCAGGCTGAGGGTGACGGTCAGCCCGTCGGAGGAGACCTCCCAGCTCTCGGCCAGGGCACCCTCGAGGGTGCCGTCGGGAGACGAGTTGTCGACCAGCGTGTCGAACATCGGCCGCTGGAAGACCACCCCGGTGGCCCCCGATCCCTTGGCCGGGTCGAACGAGCTCAGTGCCATCGACGAGCCGTAGGTGAAGGTGCCCGTCGGGTCGCCGGCCACTTCGGTGGTGTCGGATGTGTCCGATGTGTCGTCGCTGTCGTCGTCGCCACCGCAGGCGCCGGCCACCAGGGCCAGCACCGCCCAGGTGGCCACGATCCCGTTGGTCCACCGCCGACGCGTCCGCCTCTGCGTGCTTTCCACCACGGTCCCCCCGTGCTCGATTGCCAATGTGACGTCTGTCACATCGATCGAAACTGTAGGCCCACTTTCGACACCCGTCCAGCTGGGCGCCTGCGAAACCCGGGGGTGCTCAGAAGAACGAGAGTCGGGTGGGCGGCCAGGCCCGGATCACGGCCTCACCGATCACCGCGGCGCGGCTGATCGGCCCGAACGTCCGGCTGTCGCCTGAGCCCGGCCGGTTATCGCCCATGACCCACCACTGGTCGTCACCCAGCGTCACCGGACCGAAGTCGTCGGTGACCACACCGTCGGCCAGGTAGCTCTCGTCGAGCGGCTGGCCATCGACCAGTACCTGCCCGCCCTGGGCTTCGACCGTCTCGCCGGGGAGTCCCACGACTCGCTTGACCAGGACCGGGTACTGGGTCGGGGTCAGTGGCGACTCGAACACCACGACGTCGCCCCTCCGGGGTGCCGAAAAGACGTAGGACAGCTTCGACACGACGATCGTGTCGTGGCTCTCGAGCTGGGGGGCCATGGAGGTGGTCGGCACCGCGAAGGCCTCGGCCACGAACGCCCGCACGAAGATCGCCAGGGCCAGGGCCACGAAGGCCAGGAAGCCGATCTGAGAGGCGATCGACCGTCGGTGCCGGGGCTGGGGGGCGTCCACGACCGACCCCGGGGCCGCCGCGACGGGTGCGGCGGCGCGGGGCGACGGAGTCGCGGTCGAGGTCAGGCGCTCGACCTGTACCTGGAGCGCGGCCACCAGCTCGGCCAGCGACGCCTGCCCGGCCTCGGCGGCCGCCTCCCGCTCGATCGCCCGGCGCTCGCGCTCGATGGCCTCGGCCTCCCGGGCCTCGGCCGCCCGCTCCCGGGCCTCGGCCTGGGCGACCAGCGTCCGCGCCTCCTGGCGCAGGGCGGCGCGCTCGGCCGCCACCTCCGCTAGGCGGGCCGCCATCTCGGCGTCGACCTCGGCCAGCAGCTCGGCCTGGAGCTCGGCCGCCGCAGCCCAGGCATCGGTGGTCAGCGGTGCGGCCGGCCCCCCGAGCTGGTTGCGGTCGACGTCGGACACCCCACCAGCGTGGCCCTCCGGCTCGACGCCGCGGTGGACACCTGCCAGGCCCGCCCCCGGTGGGCGCTCAGCGCACCATGAGGCGCTGGAGGCGCACCGACGCCACGGCCAAGCCGCCGACACCGAGGACCAGCAGGTAGCCGGCGTGGCCCAAGGTCTCGAGGCCGACGACACCGGTCGTGAGCCCCCGGATGAGCGCCACCCCGTGGTAGAGCGGCGTGCACTCGACCAGCAGCTGCAGCGGTCGGGGGAAGGTCGAGAGCGGGAAGAAGGTGGTCGAGCACAGGAACATGGGTTGGAGAGCGAGGCTCACGTACTCGAGGTCCTGCCAGGTCCGCATGAAGGAGGTGAGGGCTATCCCCACCGCTCCGAAGGCGAAGCCGATGAGGATCGACGCCGGCCACGCCAGCAGGGCCCAGGGTGAGAGCACGGCCCCCACCGCCACCATGACCACCATGAAGCCAAGGCCGTAGATGCCGCTGCGGAGCTGGGCCCAGGCGATCTCGCCGAGGGCGATGTCGGCCGGGTCGACCGGCGTGGCCAGCATGGCGTCGTAGGTCTTCTGGAAGTTGAGCTTGAAGAAGAAGGCGAAGGTGGCGTCGAAGATGGCGCCGTTCATGGCCGAGACCGCCAGCAGGGCCGGGGTCACGAAGGCGACGTAGGAGAGGGGCTCGCCGCCCGGTCCCTCCACGTCGCCGACCAGCTGGGAGATCCCGAGGGAGACCGTCCCCAGGTAGAAGACCGGCTCGAGCAGCCCCGACGCGAACATGAGCCACTGCCGACGGTAGAAGCGATAGTTGCGCTCGATGACCCGACCGGCCCGGCGCGACCCGAGCGCGCTGAGCACGATCATCGGACCAGCCGCCGGGTGAAGCTGGCCCGGGCCGCCGCCACCCCGGCCACGCCCCACAGCGCCAGGTAGACGACGTGGACCAACGCCGGGACGAGCGCCAGGGTGCCCAGGCTGAGACCTCGACACAGCGCTACCCCGTGGGCCAGCGGGAGCACCCAGGCCAGCACCTCGAGGCCGATCGGCAGTTGCGACAGCGGGAAGAACGCGCCCGAGAAGAGGAACAGCGGGGTCGCGCCGAAGCGGTACCAGAGGATGAGGCCCAGGTCGCGGTCCTGGAGGGCGCTGAAGGCGGCGATGGCTGGAGCGAAGGCCATGCCGGTGAGCACCGCGGCCGGCACCGCCAACAGTGCGAGCGGCGTGTTGACCGCTCCGAACAGCGCCATCACCGCCAGGAAGATGGCACTGGTGGCAGCGAGGCGGGCAGCCATGAACAGGAGGTGGCCCCCGAGCACGGCGTCGACCCCGAGGGGCGAGGCCAACTGGGCCTGGTAGGTCTTGGCCCACTTCATGGCCGTCATCACCGGCCAGGTGGCATCGCCGGTGGCGGTCATCAAGGTGGTGGCGGCCAGCAGGCCGGGGGCGATGAAGTCGAGGTAGCTCACCCCCGCCAGCGAGCTGGTCGACGACGCCTGGTCGTCGACCAGCGTCCCCAGACCGAGGCCCATGACGGCCAGGAAGATGGTCGGCCCGACGACGCCGGCAACCAGTCCGGCGCGCCACACGGCCTGGTAGCGGACGGCCCAATAGCCGAAGGCCCGGCGGGCGGGAGCGGTCATGGACTCGAGCCTTCAGTCGATCAGGGTGCGGCCGGTGAGGCGGAGGAAGACGTCTTCGAGAGTCGAGCGCCGCACCAGTACCCGGTCGAGGTCGGTGCCCTGCGCCCCGAGGGCGGTGGCGACCTTGTCGCCGTGATCGGTGTAGACGAGCAGGCGGTCGGGGAGTTCTTCGATCCGCTCGGCCAGACCGTCGACCGACGACGCGGTGGCGGCGTGCCACCCCTCGACGATGGCGACGCCCTCGGGACGGATCTCGACCACCTCTCGGGTGGCGTGCGCCGCGATCAGTGCCCGGGGCGACCCCTCGGCGACGATCCGCCCGCCGTCCATCACCACCAGCCGGTCGCAGAGCTGCTCGGCCTCGTCCATGTAGTGGGTGGTCAGGACCAGGGTCACACCTTGCTGCTTCAACCGGTAGAGCCGATCCCACAAGGCGTGGCGGGCCTGGGGGTCGAGGCCGGTGGTGGGCTCGTCGAGCAGAAGGATCTCGGGCTCGTTGATCAGCGCCCGGGCGATGGTCAGCCGGCGCTTCATCCCCCCCGACAGCGGGTCGACCCGCTCGTCGGCCCGGTCGGCGAGGTGGGCGAAGTCGAGGAGCTCCTCGCTCCGGCGCCGGATGACGTCGCGGGGCAGATCGAAGTACCGGCCGTAGACCAGGAGGTTGTCCCGGACCGTCATCTCGACGTCGAGGTTGTCCTCCTGGGGGACCACGCCCAGCCGGGCCCGGATGCGGGCCCCGTCGACGCCCGGGTCCATGCCCAGGATGCGCAGCTCACCCCCCGTCACCGGCGACTGGGCGCCGACCATGCGCATGGTCGAGCTCTTGCCGGCGCCGTTCGGGCCGAGGAAGCCGAACGCCTCGCCCGGGGCGACGTCGAAGTCCACGCGGTCGACGGCGGTGAAGTCGCCGAAGCGCTTGGTGAGGGCCCGGGCGTGGATCAGCGGCTCCCGGCCGGCTTCGAGGGTCGTCACGGGGTGAGGCTACGGGAGGGGTGCTCAGAAGTGCCGAGGAGTTCCCGGCCGGCCGATGGCCAGCCGGCGGCTGGCGCGATGGGCTTCCAGCCGGGCCCGGTACTCGGGCGTCATCCGATCCTCGCTCCAGCTCCACCCGAAGTCGTTGTCGAGCTCGACCTCGACCCGAGCCACCCCGTCGAGCCGGTCGAGCTGGTCGCGGACCCGGGGAACGAAGGCGTGCCCGATGATGCACAACGGCTCGGTCACCGACAGGACCACCTCGACCACCGCGCCGCCGGGGCCATCGGTCACCGACAGCGAGCGGACCAGACCCATGTCGACCAGGCCTCCGGGGCAGCCGGCGGCGACCGTGCACGGGTCGAGCACCTCGTTGATCGCAGCCAGCACCTGCTCCTCGGTCACGGTCGAGGTCACGATGCGGCCCGAGCTGCCTTGAGCAACGACCACGGCTCGTCGAGGTCGTGCACCAGGCCGAAGCGGTCGCCGGCGATGGCGGCGCCCAGGGCCTCGATGTCCCAGCCGTGCACCCGGGCGAAGTTGGCGCCCATGATGTCGGCCCGCATCTCACGGGTGAGGTGGTGCGGCGATCCCTCGGAGAACTGGAACGTCCACATGCCGTGGATCACCGGCTCGGGGTGCATCGCGGTCGAGCCGGTGGCATAGAGGATCCGCTCGTGCCCGCCCTCGGCCAGGAACCGACCCAGCAGGATCTCGAACTGCTCGGGCGCCTGCAGCGCCATCACCGACGGACCCTCGAGGTTGATGGTGGTGTTCGGGAAGCTCCCGTAGAGCTCGGCCGTCTCCTCGAGGAATGCCCGGCCCCCGTGCACGATCTCGAAGGTGACGTCGGGGAATTCCGCCAGCACCGGCGCCAGGTCGTCCACCCCGAAGTACTGGTCACCGCTCAACACCGGTCCGAGCGGTACCGCCTTGTGGATGCCGATCACCCGCACCCCGAGCTGGCGAGCTCGCTCGATGGCCGCCGCGGTGTCGTCGGCGTCCATCCGGGTCGGTCGCAGCTCCCCGTCGACCAGGTCGACGGGGTAGAGCTTGATGCCGATGACGTGATCCTCGACCACCTGTCGCTCGAGCTCCTCGAGGGCGTCGGGCTTCCAGGGGTAGAGCGGCCCGTAGGTGAACATCCGACCGGGGTGGCGCTCGGCGATGGCCGCCGCCACCCAGGTCGGTGAGCTGCCGTCGTGGTAGATCCCCTCGAGCGGCACCCCGTGGTAGATGCCGATGTCGGTCCGGCTCTCGGCGAACAGCGCCCGGATCATCAGCTCCGGCTGGTGCTCGAAGTTCGACACGAACTCGTCGAAGGACATGGCGTAGGCCGGATCGCCGGGGAACATCCCGATCGATCCGGCCGGTGACAGTCCCCGGACGACGTCGAGCAGCCAGTCGTAGCGGTAGTTGTCGGGCAGGAAGTTGAAGGCGTGGACGGTCGCATCGATGACCAGCACGTCGTCGTCGATCACCGGTCTCCTCCCCTCGGCTGCCGACACGGTGACGGCCCCCCGAAGGTAGTTGACGACGTCATCGACATCGAGGGGGGACGCCGACGGGTCGACCCCCGCTACCCCGCCGGGGTGATGGTGAGGATGTTCGGCACCGGGTCGTCGAGGTTCCAGGTGACGTCGGCCACCGCGCCGCTGTGCGCGGCCACCGACTCGCTGGTCGACAGGCTGACCACGATCCCCTGGTCGATCACCTCCTCGAGCAGCTGGTCGTTGAGCGCCTTGCGGGCGTCGGCATCGACCGTGGTCGCCGCCTCGTCGGCCAGGGCGGTGAGCTCGGGGTCGGCCACGTCGAAGGCGTTGAGAGGAGAGTCCCCGAGGAAGACGGCCAGGCCGGTGGCCGGCTCGTCGATCGGGAAGGAGGCGATGAACACCGGGTACTCACCGGTGGTCGGATTGAACGAGGCCTGGTCGACGAGCTTCACCTCCATGGTGATGCCGACCTCGTCCAGCATCCCCTGGATGGCGGTCACCGCAGTGGAGGTGGCGCTGCTCGAGGGCGCCGAGAACGAGAAGCCGTCCTCGTAGCCGGCGTCGGCCAGCAACTCGCGGGCCTTGTCCGGGTCGTACTCGTAGTCACCGGCCAGTGACTCGTCGTACCAGCGGCTGCCCTCGGCGTAGAGCTGGGTGGTCGGCTCGCCGTAGCCCTCGACGATCACGTCGACGAAGGTGACCCGGTCGATCGCATAGGCGATCGCCTGGCGCACCCGCTCGTCGCCCAGGG
Organism: Actinomycetes bacterium; assembly: GCA_031398745.1. Taxonomy (GTDB): domain Bacteria; phylum Actinomycetota; class Acidimicrobiia; order Acidimicrobiales; family CADCSY01; genus JANNNX01. The sequence continues at coordinate 4,566 of JANNNX010000070.1, read as the reverse complement.
CCGGCGAAAGGGTGCCGTCGCGGTCCTGGATGAGCATCAACCAGGCCTCCTTCGACACCGTCACCGTGTCGTAGCCGGCCTCCTCGGCCTGGCTGGCGAAGGACGGGTCGAGGGTGGCGACGTCGACCTGGCCGCTGCGCAGGGCGTTCTGCTGGGCGCTGGGGTCCTCGAACTGGAGCAGCTCGACGGTCCCGAAGTGCTGGGCGTCGGGGTTCCAGTAGTCGGGGTTGCGCTCGTACACGTAGCGGGCACCCGTCGTGGAGCGGTCGGCGGCGTAGGTGTAGGGACCGCTGCCCACCGGTTCCTGGTCGAGGGACTCGGTGCCGAGGGCGGCGGCACTGATCATCATCCCGTTCTTGCCGGTGTATTGGCTGGCCATCTCGCTGGTGGCGACGTCGAAGGTGAGTCGGACGGTGTAGTCGTCCACCACCTCGGCCGTCGGGGGGGCGGTGGAACCGGTGGTGCTCGCGCCCTGGGCCAGGCGGCTCTCGCGGTTGGCGTCGAGGTTGGCCTTGGCCACCTCGGCGTCGAGGCGGCTCCCGTCGGTGAAGGTCACGTCCTCTCGCAGGTGGAAGGTCAGCGTCACCCCCTCCTGCTCCCAGCTCGTGGCCAGGCTCGGCGCCAGCGTGCCGTCGGTGGCGCTGCCATCGACCAGGGTGTCGTACACGAGCCGGAGGTAGGGAGTGTCGCCGGTGCCGGCCGTGGACGCGGCCTCGCCGTTCGGATCGAAGCTGCTCAGCCCGATGGTCATGCCGAAGCGGAGGGTGGGGTCCTCCTCCGACGAGCTGGTGCCGCCGGAGCCCCCGCAGGCGGCCAGCACCAGCGCCAGAGTGGCAACCACGGCGAGCGCGAGCAGTGGACGGGCGCGACGACAGGCGGCACGGGACATGGAGGAGCCTCCGGGGGGGACGGGGTGAACGCATGATGTAACGATGCGTTACATGCGGACCTTACCGACCGTTTCCCGTCGGTAGCGAGTCACCCCCGCGCGCCCCGGCGGTGACGGGCGTCCGCAGTTAGCGTGCCGCAGTCATGGAGACGCGCGAACGCCTCCTCGAGGTGACCCTCCGCCTGCTCGCCGAGCAGGGCTACGACGGCTTCGGGCTGCGAGAGGTGGCCGAGCTGGCGGGGACCAAGACCAGCTCGATCTACCACTTCTACGGCGGCAAGGACGAGCTGTGCCGAGCCGCGTTCGAGCACTTCGCCACCCTGATGCGCGAGGACCAATCGACCATCGCCGACCCGACCGCGCCCGCCCTCGACCGGATCCGGTCGATGTTCGACTGGTTGCGATCCTCCTCCACCGCCGAGGGTTGGCGCCGAGACTTCGGGCGGGCCATCGAGCCTCCGATGCCAACGGGCACGCCACCCCCATCGGGCCCCGCCGCCGAGCCACCACCGTTCTTGCGGGCATTGCGCGACCCCGTGGTGGAGGCCGTCGAGAGCGGTCAGCTCCGCCTCCCCCCGGCAACCACCGCCGACGAGCTGGCCGACCTGGTGGCCCTGGCCACCATCGGCCTGGTGCGCATGACCGCCCGCGATCAGCAGGCACTCAGTACCGAGCGGGCATTGGCGCTCTTCCTCCAGACGTTCCTGGCCGCCCACGCCATCGAGGAGCAGCCCGCCGACTGACGGGCGCTGCGCTTGACCCCTCCGCCGGCGCGATCTCACAATGGCCGGATCACCAGCAGCAGCGTCCCGACCCGGCGGCCCCGCGCCCCACGTCTGCGGGGCGCCGAGCGGCGCCAGGTCGTCATCGACGCCGCCATCCCGCTCCTGGTCGAGCACGGCGAGAACGTCACCGTGGTCCAGATCGCGCAGGCCGCCGGCATCGCCGCGGGCACGATGTTCCGGGTGTTCGAGGACAAGCAGGCGCTGCTCAACGCCTGCGTCCAGCAGGTGCTCGACGCGGTCGAGATCGACGCCGCCATCGCCGAGGCCGCGACCCGCGACACGATCGCGGAGCGCCTCGACGTGATCGGGACCGCGCTACGGGCCTACCTGCACGAGGTGCAGCCGCTGGTATCGGCGCTCACCGGGACCCGCCACCAGCTCACTCGCGAGTTCTTCGGGACCACCGTGGAGTCGCTCATGGCCGAGGTGGCGGCGCTGCTGGCCAGCGCCTCCGACGCCGACCGGCTCCGCCACGACCCCACGGTGGTGGCCCGCATGTACGTGGCCCTGTACATCGCGGAGGAAGGAGGGCTACGCGCCGGGCGCCAAGTGGACCTACTCCCCATCGCCGACATCACCGACCTCCTGGTGTCGGGGGCGGTGGCCAGCCCGGAGGCCGCCGGCGCGCGGGTGGAATGAACGCTCACTTGCACGATGCCCGAGCCGGCTCCTAGGTTGCGCCGACGTCACCGAGACCGGGGGTCGACATGGCATTGACGAGCGGCACCGTCGAGCTCGAGGGCGGACCGGTGTCCTACGTGCGCGGCGGCGCTGGACCCGTCCTGGCCCTGCTCCATGGCGGCGGGGGCCTGCAGCTCGGCCCGTTCCACGAGCGGCTGGCCGAGCGTCACGACGTGATCGCCTTCCAGCTCCCCGGCTTCGGCGGGACCCCTCGGCACCCCTCGGTGGGTGACACCCGCGACCTGGCCTCGGTCGTGGCCCGTGCGCTGTCGGCACTCGGCATCGAGCATTACTCGGTGCTCGGCGAGTCCTTCGGGGGCAAGGTGGCGACCTGGCTGGCGATCGACGACGGCGCCCGCATCGACGCCGCCGTGCTCGAGTCACCGGCCACGTTCCGGACCGAGCCGCTCTCCTCGATCCCGCCCGAGGAGATCCCGGGGCGGATGTTCGCCCATCCCGAACTGCTGGGCGCCCTGCTCGCCGGACCCCCGCCCGGGGACGCCCCGGGCGGGCCCGGCCCCTACGGCGCCGACGACCAGCGACTCTGGCTCGACGAGCTCATGGGTGACGACGGCGGCGACGACGTGGTTCCCCACCTCGCCAGCATCGTGACCCCGGTGCTGGTCGCGTTCGGCACCGCCGACGGGATGGTCTCGCCCGAGACCGGCCGGATCTACCGGGCGCACGTGCCGGTCTGCCACTACGCCCTGATCTACGACGCCGGCCACCTGCTGCACGTCGAGCGACCCGACGCCTTCCTGGAGCTCGTCGAAGACTTCCTCGACCGCAAGTCCGGCTTCGTGGTCGATGCCGCCAGCGGGGTGCTGCTCCCTTAGCCCGGGCCGCCGTCCGGCTCAGAGGGCCTGGAGCCGGGGCAGCACCTCGGTCCCGAACCGGTCGAGGGAGCGCAGCGCGAGGTCCTGGGGCAGTCCATGGCCGTTGAAGATGAGGTCGACCACTCCCACGCCCCCCTGCTGGTGGAGGAACCGGATCTGCTCGTAGACCGTGTCGGGCGAGCCGCAGAAGAAGGTCCCGGCCCACAGCGGCGGATCCGCGAGAGCGGTGGCGCCCGGGGCCGGGCCCAGCGACGGTGCTCCCGGGGCGTCGTCGAAACCGATGGGAAGGGGCGGCAACCCGCCCGGGGGCCCACCGGGCCCACCGGGTCCTCCAGGGCCGGGCCCGTGGCCGCCGCCGGGGGGAGGGCCGAGGTGTCCGAAGCCATGGGCGGCCGACTCGGCCTCGGCCGCCTCGTCGGTCTCGCCGACGTAGCAGAAGCCGCGGTAGACGACCTGGTCATCGCCCGCCGTCCAGCCCTGGGCCTCGGCCTGCTGGCGGTAGTAGGCCGCGGAGTCCCGAACCTCCTCGAATCGGATGAACGACATGGCGATGCCGAGCCGGTGACGGGCGGCAAAGGTCGCCGACTGGGGCGTGCGGCCGCCGATGTAGACCGGGGGCCTGGGCTGTTGCACCGGGCGGGGCCAGATCGAGACCGTCCGGAACCGGAAGAACCGACCCTGCCAGGCGAAGGGCTGGGGCTCCGTCCAAGCGTGGAGGATCAGCTCCATGGCCTCGTCGAAGCGGGCCCGGGTTTCCTCGGGGTTGGTCCCGTAGGTGAGGAACTCGTTGGGGGTGCCCCGCAGGAAGCCGGCCACCAGGCGCCCGCCGGTGAGGTTGTCGAGCATGGCTACCTCCTCCGCCACCCGGACCGGGTTGAGCAGGGGCAGCGTCGGGCCCATGAGCGCGACGGTGGCGTGCTCGAGGCGCTGGCTCAGGGCAGCGGCGAGGAGCAGGGGGTTGGGTGAGAGCTGGTTGGGCGAGTAGTGGTGCTCGGCCACGCTGACCCAGTCGAAGCCCAGCTGGTCGGCCCGGATCTGGACGTCGAGGCCAGCCAGCATCGACGCCCGCCCGTCCGCCGGATCCCACGACTCACCCGGGACCGGCCAGCGAAACGGGATGGCCGCATCGCTGAGGTACGGCATCGGACACAGGATCGACACCTTCACGCGCGTCCCCTCGCTCCTGGCTCGCCGGCATGGCTCGCGGCGCTCGGGAGGGCAAGCTAGAAGTGAACGTTCACTTCGTCAACGGGTCGGTCGATTGACCGGTCGGGGGGGGGTGGGGGGGGGGGGGGCCCCCCCCCCCACCCCCCGCGCACCACGGAGGGGCGCCCCCCGGGGGGGGGAGAGAGGGGGCGCGCCCCCCCAAAAAACC
>JANNNX010000049.1:0-31667 GCA_031398745.1 Actinomycetes bacterium | reverse complement strand
AGCAGCAGCTTGTCTCGCTCGTGGAGCAGGTAGATGCAGATGGCGAAGATGATGCCGCTGGCCACCGTGATCAGGGCGGCTGGGAGCCGGCGGGCCCCCAGGTCTCGCTCGAGCACGACGGTGTAGACGGGTTCGTCGGGGTCGGCCGCAGCCTTGGGCGGCGTCTCGCCCAGCACGTAGCAGGCGCTGTCCGCCGGGCAGTCCTCGTCCGGCGACGCCAGCTGCACGACCGGCACCACCGGTTGGACCTGGATCACCGCGTAGTGCACCGGGTGGGGCCCAGGCAGGTTGTCGGTCACGAACCCGCTCGACTTCCCGCCGATGTCGTAGGCCGCGATCGACTTGTAGTCGGCGGTGGCCTCGAACACCTGGACCGTGCTCTCCTCGCCGGTGAGCGCCTCGTCGGCCGCGGCCTGGGCCTCGCCCCGCTTGGCGTCATCCTCGGCCAGCGGCCGCCAGTCGACCGAGAGGTCGCGAGCCTCGTCGGTCCGGGCGGCGGTGGTGTCCTCCACCGACTCGCTCTTGACCACCTCGAGGACCTCCCAGGCCGGTGCCGCCCCGACCAGCCCGATGCCGTACACCCACCACACCGCACCCATGAGCAACATCCAGCCGAAGAGCCCGGCCATCGACAGCAAGAAGCCGAGCCGGCTGCCGACGTTGGTCGCCAGCAGCAAGTACACCGACCCGCAGAGGATGGCGACCGACAGGCCGACGATGAGATAGCCGCGGATCGTGAAATCCCAGGTCACCGTGAAGGCCAGGAGGGACAGCATCGACGAGATCACGAGCCGCCCCCGGTGGTCGAGGTCGCCGCCACTTCGGCCTGGCACTCGTCGAACTCGTCACGCTGCTCCTCGGCGGGCGAGCCCAGCGTGCGCTCGTAGCACACCACCAACTCGATCTGCTCGGGTGTCATGACCTGGCTGAAGTAGGGCATGCTCCCGTCGCTCTGGCCCGATCTCCCGTAGCGCTCGCCCACCTTGCCCCCGGCGGCCGACGACACCCAGTCGATCTGGTCGGTGACCTCGGGGAACTGGGCCGCCACGTTGAGCAGGGCCGGGCCCATCGCCCCCCCACCGGTGGTCTCGGACTGGCCGTAGGACCATCCCTGGGTGTGGCACCGGGCGCAGTTGCCGTCGAAGAGGGCCGCGCCCAGGTCGAACTGGTCGGCCGGGTCGCCCCCGGCATCGACGACCCGCTGGGTGGCGGTGTCGGTGACGGTCTCGCGGGCCTCGTCGGCGCTGACCGACTCGGAGTGCAGGTAGGCGATCAGGTCGTCGACCTGCTGCTCGTTCATGGGGCCACCCCCCACCGTGCCCCAGGCCGGCATCGGGGTGTTCTTGCGCCCGTAGTTGAGGACGTAGCGAATCTGGTCGTCGGTCATCCGCAGGGTCACGGTGTCGAGGGCCGGCGCCTGCCACTGGACCGACTCGAGCCGACCGGTAGCCGGGTCGGTGACGGTGTAGTCGACCAGGCCGCCGGCGGTGCCGCCGTGGCAGCCGGCGCAGTTGAACCCGCCATCGGCAGTGGTGGCGAACAGGTCCGCCCCCCGGCTGACCGCCCGCTCCTCGAAGCCCTGCTCGGCGTTGGCCTGCCGGCTCGGCTCGCCCAGCCAGTACAGGGGCAGCCCGACCCCGACCACCACCAGGCACAGGAGGCCCCAGCGCAACGTCCGGTCGAGCTTGGGCCCCTCGAGCTGCTCGTCATCGAGATAGGGCTTGCGGTTGGGGGCCAGCTCGATCTCGGCACCGACCTCGGGCCGGGACGAGCGGATGTTGGCCAGCAGGTAGACGAGCCACCCGAGGACGACGGCGAGGGCGACGACGACCGCGATGGTCTGCTGGGTGGAAGCGAGCATCGGCTAGTGCCCTCCGCTCACGCAGTGCGGACCTTCGGCCTCCTGGCCGGTGGTGTTGACCCCGATGGGCGGACCCTGGATCACGGTGCCGGTGGCGACCATCACGTTGCCGCCGGACACGGTCACCGGGAAGCGGTCGAGACCACGGGGCGCGGGACCGCCCTTCTTTTCGCCGACCCGGTTGTACTGCGAGCCGTGGCACGGGCACTCGAACCACTGCGAGGTGTCGCACCACGGAACCCGGCAGCCCAGGTGCACGCACTTCTGGTAGAGGGCGACGACGCCAGCCTCCATGCCCGTGAGCACCCCGCCGGAGTAGACCGCGCTGGCCTTGGTCAGCGACTCGGTCGGGTAGGGGTTGATGAAGAAGCGGCCCTCGGGCACGTAGAACGGCTCGCGGGTCGACTCGATCGTGGCGAGAATGTCCTCCAGGTTGCCGGCGTTGACATCGCTGCCGAAGCCCCCGGCGGCCGACGGCCACAGGAAGGCGAGGGCGGCGGTGCCGAAGCCGCTCACCGACAGCCCCATCATGGCCACGATGCTGCGGTTGAAGAACTGGCGGCGGGTCACGCCGAGCTGCTCGGGATCGGGCGGGACGTAGGCCGCCGGCGTCGCATCGGCGGCCGTCGCCACATCGGTGCCCGGGGTTCGACGGGCGAGCTGCGCCATCCGCTCGTACTCGCGACCGGAGCTGGCCGCCGGCGACGGGGTCGACGCCGGACGCGAGGCACGCACCGCGGACGCGCCGTCGCGGCGCCGGGCGGTCGTGAAGACCACCAGGACCAGCAGGACGACGACGGCAGCGATGCCCAAGGCGACGGTCACGACGCTCCTAGAACTCGAAGAAGATGCCCGCGTTCCACGGGAACACGAAGTTGAAGCCCGGGCCTCGGAAGAACGACCCGATGATGGTGAGCACGGCCCAGAACATGAGGAACAAGGTCATGAGCGAGATGATGAACTTGCGGTCCTCGGGCTTGTTCGACGGGTTCCGGTCGGTATAGGGCGCCAGCATCAGCGCCAGCAGGGCGACCCCCGGGATGGTCACCCCGGCCACCATCGGGTTGAACATGGTGAGCAGCTCCTGGAGACCGAGGAAGTACCACGGCGCCTTGGAGGGGTTCGGGGTCAGGTTGGGGTTGGCCAGCGCTTGGAGCGGGGCGTTCACGAACACCGAGAACACCAGCAGGAACGCGGTCACCGCCAGCGAGGCGACGAACTCGACGGCCAGCAGGTGGGGCCAGGTGTGGACCTTGTCGGTGGGGGTGGCCCGCACGTCCTGGATCGAACCCGACTTGACCACGGTGAGCAGCCGCTGGGTGTGGCCCGCGGGGCCCGTCGGGAGGCCGGCGGCCAGCGGGGGGGCAGTCGCCACCGTGCGCTCGCGGGTCGTGACCGCCCCACCCGCGGCCGGGGGCTCCCCCTCGGTCGAGACCGCGGCGTCGGCCGGCGCGGCGGCGTCGGCGTCGAGGCCCGCGGCCTTGGCGGCGGCCTTGGCCTTGGCCGCCTCGGCCCGCTTGCGGAGGTGCTCGGGGATCTCGGTCATGTGTCTCCCTCCCTACAGCGGTCCGGAGATGCCGCCGTCCTTGCGCACCCGCCAGAAGTGGATCGCCATGAAGATGACGATCACGAACGGGAGCATCAGGACGTGCAGGACGTACCAGCGAAGCAAGGTCTCGGAGCCGATCTCGGCGCCGCCGAGGAGCACGAAACGGACCTGGTCACCGAACACCGGGGTGTAACCCATCATGTTGGTGCCGACCGTCACCGCCCACAGCGAGAGCTGGTCCCACGGCAGCAGGTAGCCGGTGAACGACAGCAGCAGGGTCAGGGTGAGCAGGATCACGCCGATCACCCAGTTGAACTCCCGCGGCGCCTTGTAGGCCCCGTGGTAGAAGACCCGGGCCATGTGCAGGAACACGGTCAGCACCATCAGGTGGGCCGCCCACCGGTGCATGTTCCGTACCAGCAGCCCGAAGGTCACGGCCGTCTGCAAGGTCTTGATGTCGGTCCAGGCCGCGGCTGCGGTCGGCCGGTAGAAGAACATCAAGAAGATGCCGGTGACTGTCAGCAGGATGAACAGGAAGAACGACAGCCCGCCCAGGCAGAGGGTGTAGCTGACCTTCACCGCATGGCGCTTCACCTTGACCGGGTGCAGGTGGTAGAGCACCGAGTTCATCACGACGTCGGACCGGTTCCGGGGGCTGTCGGTGTAGCCCTTGCGGAAGATCGAGCCCGGCCGGAAGATCGAGCTCCAGGCCTGCGAGCCCTGCACGGCATCGACGAGCTTGGTCATCCGCTCGCGCACCGCCTCGCCCGGGCTCTTTCGGTCGAACGTCCTCGCCATGTCTCCGTCTCGCTCCTCGGGGGCCCTGGAGGTCCCTAGAACCGCATGCCGTAGGCGTAGCCGTGGCTGCTGTCGCGCTGGTGCTGGTCGCCGTCGCGGGCGGCCACGCCGGCCTTGCCCATGATGATGACGCCGGTCGGGCAGCGGTCGACGCAGAGGCTGCAGCGGGTGCAGACATCCTCGTCGACCACGAAGATCACGTGGTCCTCGGGGTCGAGGCCGGGCGTGGCGGTGTTGACCGCCTCGGCCACGGCGTCGGTCGAGAGCATGTGGATGCACTTCCACGGGCAGATGTCGACACAGCCCTCACACATGATGCACTCGGCCTGGTCGATGTGAAGGAACTGCTTGGGCTTGACCGACTTCGACAGCGTGTCGGCATCGATCTCGGCCAGCGTGTAGTCGCCTGGGAACGAGGGCATCGCCGGGTTGGCGTCGTTACGAGCCACGACTCAGACCCCCTTCACCAGGGGACGCCCGAACGACGAGGTGGCGGTGAGCGCGGCCGGCGCCTTGGTCTGACCCCGCCGCTGCCACTGGGCCCACAGCACGACCTGGCCGACGATGAAAGCCCCGTAGATGCCAACCACCACGATGTCGCGCAGCGCCCGGTAGCTCACCTCGAACGGCAGCTCGAGGAGAACGGCGCCCGGCCCGGCCAGGAAGCGGTCGGACCGCCAGCTGAGCTCGGTGTCGGCCCAGGTGAGCCACTGGTGGGGAACGACGCCGTAGGCCAGGAACATGAGCAGGAAGACCCAGAGCGCGCCGACCATGGCCTCGCCCCAGGTCGTCGGTGTGCCGATCGGCCGTCGCTGCCCGACCCAGCGCACCAGGCCGACACCCAGGAGCAGGGCGACCATCGAAACGACCAGTGCGACCACGGGCGACGGACTCCCTTCGCGGGCTCGTGAAACTTTGCACAGCCTACCGGCGCGGCGCGGCCGGAGCGGTTGCAGGACGGGCAAGGTCTAGCACCCGCCCTTGGGCGCCGACACATCCGGGGAACCCTCCCCGGCCGCCTTCTGCCGAGCCTGCCAGAGCGCGACTTGGCCGTCGCCAACAGCGTCCACCTAGGCTCGAACGCGTAGTCTGCGCCGGCCCGGCACACCGGGCGACCGACGCCGCATCCCTGTCGGTTCCCGCCGCCCCGGAGGGTCGATGACCGAGATTCCCGAGCACCTGCTGCGCCGCTCACGCGACCGACGCGCCGCGCTCGGCGACGGTGGAGCAGACAGCGGGAGCGAGGCCCCGGGTGACGGTGATGCCGCCGCCAGCCCGGCGGTCCCGGCCGCTGCGGTCGCCGCGACCGGCGGCGCAGTGGCCGTCCCGGCCACCGAACCGGAGGCGGCCCCCCCGGTCGTCCTCCCCCGACCCGTCCAGGCCGCCCTGCGCCGCAAGCGCCTGCCGACCTACGTGGTCGGAGCGCTCGCGGTGCTGCCCTTCTGGGCCCTCCTCTACGCCGGGGCGATGACCGTGCCGCCTCGGACCATCACCGACCCCCAGCTCATCGAGGGCAAGGCGCTCTACGAGTCGCAGTGCGCGGGCTGTCACGGCCAGGACGGTGGGGGTGGCCAGGGCCGAGCCATCTCGGGCGGCGAGGTGCTCAAGACTTTCCCGGTCGGCGAGCGCGACGCCCACATCGAGTGGGTCGCGATCGGCACCGAGGGTGTGGGTCAGGGCAACGGCTACGGCGATGCCGACCGTGAGGGCGGTCAGCGGGTCGCCGGTAGCTACAACGGCTCGAACATGCCCGCCTTCGGCGAGACCTTGACCGAGGAGGAGATCCTCGCGGTGGTCCGCTACGAGCGCGAGATCCTCGAGGAGCAGACCCCCGAGCAACTCCTGGCCGACAACGGCGGGGTCATGCCCGAGGGCGGCGGCTCCGGCGGCGGGTCCGGCGCCGACCACTAGCCCTCCGTGACCCCCGCTCGCCGAGAGGTACTGGTCATCGGCGGGGGACCCGCCGGGTCGGCCACCAGCCGATGGCTGGCGGCCGCCGGCCGCGACGTGGTCGCTGTCGAGCGCAAGCGCTTCCCCCGGGAGAAGACCTGTGGCGACGGCCTCACGCCACGGGCCGTCCGCCAACTCCAGGACATGGGCATCGAGGACCAGATCGCCGCCCACCACCGCTACGACGGGCTCCGAGCCATCGCCCACGGGATCACGCTCGAGCTCCCGTGGCCCGAGCACCCCGACTTCCCCCCCTACGGCTACGTGGTGCGCCGGCGGGACCTCGACCAGCTGGTGGCCGACCACGCAGTGGCCCAAGGGGCCGAGCTCCGCCAGGGCGTCGAGGCCGTGGCCCCGCTCTACGAGCACGGACTGGTAGCGGGGGCGGTGGTGCGAGACACCGCCAAGGGCACCATCGAGGAGATCCGGGCCCGCTACGTGGTCGTCGCCGACGGCGCCAACTCCCGCTTCGGCCGGGCGCTCGGGACCACCCGCAACCGTCGCCTCCCCCAGGGCATGGCCATCCGGGGCTACTACGAGAGCGCGGAGCACGACGACCCGTTCATCGAGAGCTGCCTCGACCTGCGGGACCGCAACGGCAACGTCCTGCCCGGCTACGGCTGGATCTTCCCGGTGGGCGACGGGACGGTCAACGTCGGGGTCGGCCTCCTCTCGACCTTCCGGGACTACACCTCGGTCAACACGTCCACTCTGCTGGCGGCCTACGCCGAAACCGCTCCGGCCCACTGGGGAATCAGCCCGGAGAGCCGCTGCAGCGAGCCCACCGGTGGGCGGCTACCGATGGCGGGCTCGGTCGGGCCCCGGATGGGCCCCAACTGGCTGGTGGTCGGCGACGCCGCCGGGTCGGTGAACCCGTTCAACGGCGAGGGCATCGATTACGCCTACGAGACCGGACGGCTGGCGGCCGACGTCGTACACGAGGCACTGGTCACCGGGAGCGGCCTGGCCCTCCAGCGCTACACCGACACCATCGACCGCGAGTACGGCCTGTACTTCAAGGTGGCCCGACTCTTCGCCCAGGTGATCGGCCAGCCGACGTTGATGCGCGAGCTGACCCGGGTCGGGATGCGCTCGCGGAGCCTCATGGAGTGGGTGCTGCGCATCATGGCCAACCTCCTGCGGCCCGACGAGCTGGGCCCGGCCGAGCTGGCCTACAAGGCCGCCGCCGCGCTCGCCCGGGTCATCCCCGAGCCCGGCGCCCGAGTCAGCGCCTGAGACCCTCCGAGGCCCGGCGGTGGCCGGCGCTCAGGTCGCGGCGTCGCTGAGTGGGGGCGGGTCATGCCAGCCGCCCAGCGGCGCGGCCAGCTCGTCGGCCTCCTGCGGCCCCCAGGTGCCGGGCTCGTAGAAGTGCAGCGGCGGGGGCCGGTCGAGCACCGGCTGCACCACCCTCCAGGCGGCGTCGACGACGTCGACCCGGGAGAACCGGCGACGATCGCCTTCGATGGCGTCGAACAGGAGCCGCTCGTAAGCCTCCTGGCGGGGTCCGAGAGCCCGGTCGAAGGAGACGTCGAGGTCCACCGACCGGGTGACGAGGTCGTCACCCGGGGCCTTGGCCTGCAGCTGGAGGGTCACTCCCTCGTCGCCTCCCAGCCGGAAGACCAGCTTGTTGGCCGACGGCTGGGCCTGGCCGTCGTGGGAGAACAGGAGCCGGGGCGGTGCCTTGAAGGTCACCACGCACTCGGTCACGGTCGCCGCCAGGCGCTTTCCGGCCCGGACCAGGAACGGCACCCCGGCCCATCGCCACGAGTCGATCTCGAGCTGCATGGCCACGAACGTCTCGACCGGCGAAGCCGGGTCCACGCCCTCCTCGTGGCGGTAGTCGAGGTATTGGCCCCGCTCGACCTTGGCCGGGTCGAGGGGCCGCATGGCCTTCATGACCTTGGCCCGCTCGTCGAGCAGGGCATCGGCGTCGGCTGCCGCCGGCGGCTCCATGGCCAGCAGGGTGACCACCTGGAGGGCGTGGTTCTGCACCACGTCCCGCAGCGCGCCCACCGTCTCGTAGAACCGGCCCCGGCCCTCGACGCCGAACGTCTCGGCCAAGGTCACCTGGACGCTGTGCACGTAGTTGCGGTTCCAGACCGGTTCGAGCAGCGAGTTGCCGAACCGGAAGACGAGAAGGTTCTCGACCGACTCCTTCCCCAGGTAGTGGTCGATGCGGTAGATGCGCTCCTCGGGGAAGGCATCGGCCAGGCAAGCCGAGAGCTCGCGGGCAGAGCGCAGGTCGCGACCGAAGGGCTTCTCGACCACGATCCGGGCCCGCTCGTTGAGCCGGACCCCGCGGAGCCCCTGGACCACGTCGTCGAACAGCTCGGGCGGTACGGCCAGATAGACGAGTGGGAGCTGGGCTTCGCCGAGCACGACCGCCAACTGCTCATAGGTCGCGGGCGAGCGGTAGTCCCCCTGCACATAGGACATCGACGCCGCCAGCCGGGCGAAGACCTCCTCGTCGACCGCCACGTGGTGCTCGTCGAGGCTTTCCCGGGCCCGGGAGCGCAGCTCGTCGGTGGTCCAGACCGACGACGCCACCCCGACGATGGGCCGCTCGGGGGCTAAGTCGCCTCGCTCCGCGAGGTGGTACACCGCCGGGAACAGCTTCTTTCGGGCCAGGTCGCCGGTGACGCCGAAGAGAACCAGGGCATCGGCCTCGGTGGGGTCCGCGGGCTCGGCCGGGAGCGGCAACGCGGTCACCAGCGAAGGGTAGAGGGTGGCTACGTTGCCTCCTCGTGGTCCTCCCCCCCGGCACCACCTGGTGGGGTCGACTCCGCCCGGCCGAGCGCCGCCTCCTGGCCGTCACCCTCCTGACCCTCGCGGTCGGCGCCCTCCTGCTCCTGGGGCCCGAGCCCCTCTTCGGGCCGGCCCGGCGCAGCGACATCTGGCGCCTCTTCGACGAGCGCGGCATCCGCCCCCATCACCCCCCGTTCGTCGATCGCCCCCTCGAGTACCCCGTGCTCCTGGGGCTGATGATGTGGGCCGTCAGCTGGGTGGCGGCCTCTCCCACGGCGACGCTGCTGGTGACCGGAGTGGCGGCCGGCGGCGCCGCCCTGCTGGTGACGCACATGCTGTTCACCCGCTGCGCCTCGCGGGCGCTCATGTGGGCGGCGTCGCCCACCCTCGGGCTCTACGCCTTCCACAACTGGGATCTCTTCGCGGTGGCCCCGGCCATCGGCGGCGTGCTCGTCTACGGACGCGGCTCCTACGAGCTGGCCGGCCTCCTCCTCGGCCTCGGCACGGCCACCAAGTGGTATCCCGCGCTGTACCTCCTGGTGCTGGCTGCGCATCGCTGGTCGGTCGGCGACCGACGGGGCATCTGGCGCCTGGCCTGGCCGGCCGTCGCGGTCAACCTCGGCCTGAACCTGCCGGTGCTCCTGGCCGACCCGCCCGGCTGGGCCTACGCCTACGACTTCCACCGCGGCCGCCTACCCACCCGCGAGACGCTCTGGCACTTCGTCATCCGCGACCGGGGCTTCGACCTGTGGCTCGACCCGGCGAATGCCGTCCGCCTGGTCAACCTGGGCGCCGGCGTGGTGGTGGTGGCCGGCACCCTCCTGGTCGTGACCCGAGTCCTCCGGGGCCGAACCACCCCGGTGGCGGCCTGCGCCGCAGCCACCGTGGTCTTCTTGCTCGGCAGCAAGGTCTACTCGGCTCAGTACGACCTGTGGCTCCTGGCCTTCCTCCCGCTGCTGGGTGTGACCTGGCGACGGTGGTGGGCTCTCAGCGTCCTCGATGTCGTGCTCTTCGTCGTCCTGTTCGAGATCCGGGACGACAGCCTCCGCGACCATCGTCTGGCGGTGATCCTGGTCAACGACATCCTGCGCTTCGCCTGGCTGGGCTCGTTCGCCCTTCGTTGCCTCTGGCCCCGAAACCCCGAAGGGGTCGACCGAGACGAGCCCGCAGCCCCGTCGCCCGAGCCGGCCCTCGCCAGTGCCTGACTCGGCGCGACGCCGCGACGGGACCTCTCCCGCTCAGGCCTGGGCCGCCACCTCGGCGGCGGCTGCGCTGGCCAGGTCGACCGTGCGCTCGATGTCGTCGTGGCCATGCGCCAGGCTCGGGAACGCCACCTCGTAGGGGCCGGGGGCAAAGGCGACCCCCCGGTCGAGCATCGCCCGGAAGAACCGGCGATACAGGCCGGTCTCGGCGCTGGCCCGGGCGCCCTCGAAATCGATCACCGGCTCGTCGGCGAAGAAGATGCCCAGCAACGGTCCCACCTGGGGCACCTCGACCCGTAGGCCAGCGTCGGTGAGCACCCTCGCCAACCCAGTCGCCAGCTCGGCGGCCCGGCCCTCGAGCATCCGGTAGGCGGCGGGGTCCAGCTGATCGAGCACCGCCCGGCCGGCCGCGGTGGCCAGCGGATTCCCCGACAGGGTGCCGGCTTGGTAGACGTCGCCGAGGGGGGCGAGGTGCTCCATGATCGACCGGCGGCCGCCGAAGGCGGCCAGCGGCAGACCCCCGCCCACCACCTTGCCGAAGCACCACAGATCGGGCTCGACGCCGAAGGACTCGGTGGCCCCACCGACCGCCAGGCGGAACCCGGTGATGACCTCGTCGAAGCAGAGGAGGGCGCCGGCCCGGTCGCAGGCCGCCCGGAGGCCTTCGAGGAACCCCGGCGCCGGGGCGACTACGCCCAAGAAGGCGGCCACCGGCTCGACGATCACCACCGCTACGTCGTCGCCAACCTCGGGCACGACGTTGTAGGGCACCACCACGGTGTCGGCCACCGCACCGGCCGGCACCCCGGCCGAGTCGGCCCGGGCCCGCTCGCCCACGCTGCTGCCCGCCGAGGCCAGCACCGCATCGGAGTGGCCGTGGTAGCAGCCGGCGAACTTCACCACCGTCGAGCGGCCGGTCGCCCCCCGAGCCAGGCGCACCGCAGACATCACGGCCTCGGTCCCCGACGACACCAACCGGATCAACTCGAGCCCGGGCACCCGGGCCACCATCGCCTCGGCCAGCAGCAACTCGCCCTCGGTGGGGGCGCCGAAGGTCGTCCCGTCGAGGGCAGCCGCCCGCAGCGCATCGACCACCACCGGGTGGGCGTGGCCGAGGATCGACGCGCCGTAGCTCTGCACGTAGTCGAGGTAGCGCCGCCCCTCGACGTCCCAGACGTGTGCCCCCGCGCCACGCGCCACCACATAGGGGGTTCCCCCGACGCTGCCGAACGCCCGCACCGGCGAGCTCACGCCCCCCGGCATCACCCGTCGAGCCCGCTGCCCGAGGCCCTCGTTGGTACGGGCGCTCACCGGGGCGCGGCGTGCAACCGCTCGGCGACCTCGCGAGCCAGGTAGGTGAGGATCAGGTCGGCACCTGCCCGCTTGATGACGGTCAGCACTTCGAGGGCGGCGGCGTCGCCGTCGATCCACCCCTGGGCCGCCGCCGCCTTGAGCATCGAGTACTCCCCCGACACGTGGTAGGCGGCCAGTGGCACGTCGACGGTGGCCCGCACCTCGGCCAGCACGTCGAGCGAGGTCGTGGCCGGCTTGACCATGACCATGTCGGCCCCCTCCTCGATGTCCAGCGCGACCTCGGCCAATGCCTCTCGCCGGTTCGCCGGATCCTGCTGGTAGCTCCGGCGGTCGCCACCTCCGGCGATGTCGACGTCGACCGCTTCCCGGAACGGGCCGTAGAGGGCCGAGGCGTACTTCGCGGCGTAGGCCAGGATGGCCACGTCGATCCGGCCGGCGTCGTCGAGCGCTCCCCGGATGGCCGCCACCTGCCCGTCCATCATCCCGCTGGGGGCAACCACGTCGGCGCCGGCCTCGGCCTGGGCCAACGCGATCCTGCGGTAGCGGTCGAGGGTGGCGTCGTTGTCGACAGTGCCGTCGCGGCCGAGCACCCCGCAGTGGCCGTGGTCGATGTACTCGTCGAGGCACAGGTCGGCCATCACCACCAGGCGATCTCCCACCTCGTCACGCACGTCACGCAGGGCCACCTGGGCGATCCCGTCGCGGGCCCAGGCCTGCGAACCCTCGGCATCCTTGGTAGCCGGAACCCCGAACACCATCACCCCGGGGATCCCGAGGTCGGCCAGGGCATGCACCTCCTTGCGCAGGGACTCGCGGGTGTGGGCCACGACCCCGGGCATGGAGGCGATCGGCACCGGTTCGCCGATCCCCTCCCGGACGAACACGGGAGCCACCAGGTCGTCGATGCCGAGGCGGGTCTCGGCTACCAGGCGCCGCAGGACCGGCGTCCGCCGGAGCCGGCGGAGGCGGCGAGCAGGGAAGGTCACGGTGGACCAGCGTAGGTGGGGGGCGGCCCGGACCGTCCCGGCCCCAGGTGGGCGGCCAGGGCATCGGCCAGACCTTCGGCCGTGTGGTCGGGGGCCACCACCGACACCGCCATGCCGGCGGCCACCGCCGCGTCGGCGGTCACCGGCCCGATGCAGGCCACCACCGGAGGGACGCGGGCGGGGTCGGGCCAGGCTCGCACCGCACTCGGCGAGGCGAAGGTGATGGCGTCCGCGCCGTCCGCCACCGCCGGGTCGACCTCGACCACGACGGTCCGATAGGCGTCGACCGCGGCGACGTCCCAACCCTTGCGGGCCAGCCCGTGGGCCAGTACGTCCCGCCCGATCGACGAGCGAGGCAGCAGCACCCGACCTCGGCCCGGCGGAAAGCTGGCCACCATCCACTCGGCGGTGGGGGCCTCCTCGGGCAGGAGATCGGCCTTGACCCCGAAGCGAGCCAGGGCCGCCTCGGTGGCCGGACCGATGGCGGCGACCAGGGTCGAGCGCAGGGCCCGGGCGTCGCGCAGCAGGGGCAGGAACCGATCGACGGCGTTGGCCGAGGCGAAGACCACCCAGGCGTAGTCGGCCATGGCGGCGGCTGCGGCCCGCAGCGCGGCGCCACCATCGGCCGGCTCGGTGATGGCCAGCACCGGGGCCTCGATCACGTCGGCCCCCAGGTCCCACAGCCGCTCGGACAGGACCCGGGCCTGCTCCGGGGCCCGGGTGACGACCACCCGACGACCGAACAGCGGGCGACGCTCGAACCAGGCCAGGTCGAGGGCCGCCACTGGGCCGACGACCAGGACCGACGGAGGCTCCAGGGCGGTGGTGGCCAGCTGGTCGAGCCGGGTGCGGACCGTGTGCTGCTGGGGCCGGGTGGCCCAACGAACGGCGACCACCGGGGTGTCGGGGGCCAGGCCGCCCGCGAGAAGACGCTCGGCGATGGTGGCTCGGGTGGCGACCCCCATGAGGATCACGATGGTCGAGCCGCTGCGGCCCAGCCGGGACAGCGCCTCCCAGTCGGTCTCGGTCGCGGCCCACGGATCCTCGTGGCCGGTGACCACCGTGAACGAGGTGGCCAGTCCCCGCATGGTGAGGGGCACACCCGCCGACGCCGGCGCGGCCAGTGCCGAGCTGACCCCGGGCACCACCTCGAAGTCGACCCCGGCGGCGGCCAACGCGGCCGCCTCCTCACCGCCCCGGGCCAGCACGAACGGGTCACCGCCCTTCAACCGCACGACCCGCTGGCCTCGGCGGCCGCGCTCGACCAGCAGCCGGTTGATCTCCTCCTGAGCCGTGCTCTCGCCCCCTGGCTCCTTGCCCACCGAGATGATCTCGGCCGTGGGGGCGAGCTCGAGTAGGCGGGAGGCCGACAGCCGATCGTGCACCACCACCTCGGCCCGGGCCAGCAACTCGGCGCCCCGCACGGTCAGCAGACCCGGGTCGCCCGGGCCGGCCCCCACCAGGTGGACCGTCACCCCCGGACCCGATCCGCCATCCACTGGCCGAAGGCCACCGGATCGGAACCCGCTGGGGCCGCCAGGGCCAGACGAACCAGCCAACCCTCCACCACCTCGTGGACGACATGGGCACCGAGGGAGCGATCGTCCTCGACCCAGACGTGTGCCCCGGTGGCGGCCTCGCACCCACCACCCAGCGCGGCCAGGAACGCCCGCTCGGCCTCGAGCGCGAGGCGGCTGTCGTCGTCGTCGATCAGGGCCAGCGCGGCGCGGACACCGCCGTCGTCCGACCAGCACTCGACGGCCAAGGCCCCCTGACCGACCTGGGGCACGAAGGTCGCCGGCTCGAGCACCTCGCTCGCCCGGTGGCGCAGTCCAAGGCGGTCGAGGGCCGCCACCGCCACCATCACCGCCTCGACCTCACCGACCTTCTCCAGCCGCCGCTCGATGTTGCCCCGCAGCTCGACGACCTCGAGATCGGGCCGGAGATCGAGGAGCTGGACCCGTCGGCGGGCCGAGCCGGTCGCCACCTTGGCCCCCTCGGGGAGTTCCTCGACCCGCGCACCGACCAGCGCGTCGCGGGGATCAGCTCGAGGGGGAACGGCCGCGATCACCAGCCCCGGCACCTGCAGCTCGGGGGCGGACGGCAGATCCTTGGCCGAGTGCACGGCCAGGTCGGCGCGGCCCTCGACCACGGCCAGCTGGACCTCCTTGGCGAACACCCCGACGCCACCGATCTCCTCGATCGGTCGATCGAGTTGACGGTCGCCCTGGGTCTCAACGATGACCAGGTCGACCTGCAGCGTGGGGTCCTGGGCCCGGACCAGCTCGGCCACGTGCGCCGCCTGCCAGCGAGCCAGCCGACTGCCACGGGTGGCCAGGCGCAGCGGCATCGGTGCCCGACCGGGCTAGAGGTCGAAGAGCTCGCGCAGGGCCTCGGCCAGGCGCTCGCCCTTCGCCGTCCCGGCCGCGTCCTTGACCCGGATCGTCGGCTCGTGGAGGAGCTTGTTGAGCAGCACCCGGGTCACTTCGTCCAGCAGCTCCCGGTCGACGTCGGCCCGCCCCCCGACCACCCGGTCGACCTCGGCGGCTCGCAACTCCTCCACCCGCTCCCGCAGCGACGTGACCAGCGGAGCCGCCAGACGGGCCGTGGCGGCCGAGCGGTAGCGGGCCACCTCCTCGTCGACCACGTCACGAGCCGCCCCCAACTCGGCGCGGCGCAGGGCGACGCCGGCATCCGCGAACGAGCGCAGATCGTCCATGTCGAGAAGGGTGACGCCCTCGAGCTCGGCGACCGCCGGGTCGACATCGCGGGGGACCGCCACGTCGACGATGAGCAGGGGGCGCCCGCCGCGGCGTTCGACCACCGGGCCCAGTGCATCGAGACCGACCATGGCCGTGGGGGCGCCGGTGGAAGTGAGCAAGAGATCGACGTCGATCAACGTCTCGACCAACCCCTCGAGGCCGATGGCCCGGCCGTGCACCCGCTCGGCCAGCGCTTCGGCCGCCGGTGCGGATCGGTTGGCCACCACCACCTCGGTCACGCCGGCCCCGGCCAGCGCCACTGCCATCCCCTCGGCAGCCTCACCCGCCCCCAGCACCAGCACCCGACGACCACGCAGACCGTCGAGGCGGCCGGCCGCCAGCGCCACCGCAGCCTGGGGGACCGACGCCGTGTGGCGTCCGATACCGGTGTCGCTGCGCACGCGCTTGGCCGCCTCGAGGGCGTGGCGGAACAGCAGGTCCAAGCCCGGTCCCGACGACCCCTCGCCGGCCGACGCGTGCCATCCGGCCTTGACCTGACCGAGGATCTCGCTCTCGCCCAGCACGTCGGAGTCGAGCCCCGCGGCCACCGAGAACAGGTGGGCCGCGGTGGCCGTCTCGTAGTACGAGAAGACGTGGTCCTCGAAGGCGGCCCGGGGCAGCTCGGCGTGCTCGACCAGGAAGTCGACGATCTCGTCGACCGCGCCGTGGAAGCGCTCGGCGTAGGCGTAGACCTCGGTGCGGTTGCAGGTCGACAGCACCACCGCCTCGGACACGTGCTCGCCGCGGGTCAGACCGTGTAGTGCCTTGGCCAGCTGGTCAGGGCCCACCGCGAACCGCTCGAGCAGCTCGATCGGGGCGCTGCGATGGCTCAACCCGACGACGATGACAGACACGCCTGCAAGCGCTCCCTTGCTGCCGCGAGGTGGCCGGACCGGACCAGCTCAAGCATCCCCGAATCGAGGGCTCCCTGCCAATTCAACCCCTCGGTGGCGCGGCCCGCGGCGCGGAGGCGCTCCCGCTCGGTGGCGAGGAGGTCGAGCAGGTCGACATAGGCCTCGTCCAGCTCGACCTCGAAGCGCCGACGCAGCCAGGTAGCCAGCGCCGGGCTGCGGCCCCCGGTCGACGCCGTCAGCGTGATCGGCCCCCGGCGGGCGACGGCCGGCAGGATCACCGAGCAGTGGGCCGGATCGTCGGCGGCGTTCACCCAGACCCCCGCCACCTCGGCATCGGCGAACACGGCACCGTCCACGTCGGGGATGCCAGTGGCCGTCACCGCGTAGCGGTAGCCGGCCACCTCGCCGGGCCGGTAGTGGCGGCGTTCCAGGGCCAGGGCACCGGCGGCGGCGAGGGCTTCGAGGTCGTCCCCCACCCGCGGTGCCACCACTGTGACCGCGGCGTCGGCGGCCAGCAGGCCTTGCACCTTCTGGGTCGCCACCCGGCCACCACCCACGACCAGGACGGGCCGGCCGGCGAGCAGCAGGTGTACCGGGTAGGTCGAGCCGTCGACCGGCACCGCTAGCCCTCCTCGCCGATGCCGAGTCCGGCGCCGGCCGGCGCCGAACGGTGCTGCTCGTAGAAGGCCAGGATCTGGAGCTCCATCGCCAGGTCGACCTTGCGGACCGACACGCCGGGGGGCACCGACAGCACCACCGGGGCGAAGTTCAGGATCGATCGCACCCCGGCCGCCACCAGCTGGTCGGCCACCTCCTGAGCCACCGCCGCCGGCGTGGCGATGATCCCGGTGGTCACCCCCGCGGCGGCCACGATCTCACCCAGCCGGGCGACGTCGTGAACCTCCAGGCCCTCGACCACCGAGCCGACCTTGCCGGCGTCAGCGTCCACCAGAGCCACCACCGGGAAGCCCCGCTCGAGAAAACCGTCGTACTTCGCCAGGGCGTGGCCGAGATCGCCGACACCCACGATCAGCACCGGCCAGTCCTGGGTCAAGCCGAGCTGTCGGGCCATCTGGTAGCGCAGGTGCTCGACCTCGTAGCCGACGCCGCGGGTGCCGAAGGATCCGAGGTAGGAGAGGTCCTTGCGGACCTTGGCCGCATTCACTCCGGCAAGGACGGCCAGGCGCTCCGACGACACCGTCGCGGTGTCGTCGGGAAGCTCGGCCAGGCTGCGGAGGTACAGAGGGAGCCGGTTCACGGTGGCCTCGGGGATCCGCCGGGCGGGCCGGGCGGGCAACCCCGGGCTGTCGTCACTGGATCGCTCCGCCACCATCGCCGGCCGATGGTACCGGCGGGCGCCCGCCTGTTCACATGATCACGAGGCCCGCCCCCCACCGCCAACGGCGCTCCGGGAGCGACCACGTAGCCTCTGGCGGCCATGTCGGGGTATCGGACCAACGCCTTCGCCGCAGGGGCGACGGTGGTGGCGGTGGCGTTCTCGCTCTGCCTCCTCGAACGGTGGCTCGAGCGCCGCCGGCGCCACGAGCTGGCCTGGACGGTGGCGCTGACGATGTTCGCGATCGCCTCCGCCAGCCTCCTGCTGGGCGCCTCGCTCGGGTGGTCACCGAGCCGGTTTCGCCTCTTCTATCTCACCGGGGCGGTCCTCAACGTCCCCCTCCTGGCCCTCGGCACCGTGTACCTGCTGACCGATCGCCGCGTCGCCGACCTCGCCAGCGCCGCCACCGTCGTCGTCCTGGCCTTCGCCACCGGCGTGGTCGTCGCTGCTCCCCTCCACGGTCAGATCGACCCCCAGGTCCTCCCCCGGGGCAGTGAGGTGTTCGCCGCCGGGCCCCGCATCGCGGCGGGGGTGGCCAGCGCCGGTGGTGCCGTCGTGGTCCTCGTCGGAGCCCTGTGGAGTGCCGTTCGGGCCGCCACCGGTCGGGGGGGCAAGCGGCTGGTGGTGGCGAATGTCCTCATCGCCTCAGGAACGATCGTGCTCGGCGCCGGGGGGGTGCTGAACTCGGCCCTGGGCGAGATGGATGGTTTCGCCGCCAGCTTGGTGATCGGCATCATCCTGCTCTTCGGGGGCTTCCTGACGGCGACGGCGACCCCACGCCCGTCCGCGGCCGACTCTCACTTTCCGTAGGTCTCAAGTCACTCTGAGCGCCTGTCGATGCTCACTACATGCGGTGGAGTACAGGCAGACGATCACTCAGCGCGGCACTGGCCGCCCTGGTGCTGCTCCTCTCGGTGGTGGCCGGGCCGGCGGCACCCGCCGGGGCGAGCATCGACGGGGGCGCCGAGTCCCAGTTCGTCGCCCTGGTGAACCAGCTTCGGAGCAGCCAGGGCCTCGGCCAGCTGGCGGTCGACGGCGAGCTGACCGGGATCGCCCGCGACTGGGCCGGGACGATGGCCAGCCAGGGCTCGATCTTCCACCGGAGCAACCTGGCCTCGGGCGTCACCAGCGAGTGGACGAAGCTCGGTGAGAACGTCGGCATGGGGCCCTCGGACGCGGTGAGCGAGATCTTCGACGCCTTCGTCGAGAGCCCCTCCCACTACGCCAACCTGGTCGATCCGTCGTTCTCACGCATCGGCATCGGGGTCTACGTGCAGGACGGCACCCTCTACACGGCCCACGAGTTCCTCGCCGGACCCGCGGTCTCCAGCCCGGCCCCGGTCGAGGAGGCGGCGCCTGCCCCGACGACCGCGGCCCGCGGAGCGACACCCAGCCCGGCGGTGCCCGCCGGATCCGGCAATGCCGGCGAGGGAGCTCTCGCCCCGGCGACCACCGACCCGGTGCCCGAGGCCGTCCCGGCGCCCGTGGCCAGCGCCGCGATGACCTCCGTGCTCTCCAGGTTGCGCCTGCTCGACGCGCGGTTCTGAGCGTCGAGCCGTGACCTCGCCGGCGATCGTGGCCGAGAGGCTCGGGCGCCGCCTGGGCCCCGACTTCGCCCTCGAGGGCATCACCTTCGACGCCCAGCCCGGGGAGGTCGTCGCCCTCCTCGGACCGAACGGGGCCGGCAAGACCACGACCGTCCGACTCCTCAACGGCCTCCTTCTTCCCGGCGGCGGTCGCGCCCGGGTGCTCGGGCTCGACCCGGCCACCGAGGGGGAGGCCCTCCGGCGCCGGACGGGCGTACTCACCGAGAACGCCGGCCTCGACGATCGGCTGAGCGCCCTCGAGAACCTGGTCTTCACCGGGCGGATCCGGGGGATGGCCTCCGCGGAGGCCACCCGCCGAGCCCAGGAGCTGCTCGAGCGCTTCGGCCTGGGGGACCGGGCCGAGCGGCCGGTCCAGGGAGCCTCGACCGGCCAGCGCCGTCGCATCGCCTTGGCCCGTGCCCTGCTCCACGACCCGGAGGTGCTCTTCCTCGACGAGCCGACCTCGGGCCTCGACCCGGCCGGCACCCGGGACGTCGTGGAGCTGATCGCCTCCCTGGCCCGGGAGCGGGGTCGCACGGTGCTGCTCTGCACCCACTTCCTGGGTGAGGCCCACCGGCTCGCGTCCCGGGTCGTCCTGCTGGCCGAGGGACGCCTCCGCGCCTTCGGCCGACCCGAGGACCTCGCTCGGGAGCTGTGGCCGGCGCTGGCCGTCGACCTCGACCTCGGTGGCCCGGCCAGTGCCGCGACCGTCGAGCTGGCCCGATCCTGCGCTGGCGTGGTCGGGGTCGAGGCCACCGCCACCGGGGCCCAGGCCCAGGTCGTCGACCGATCGGCGGTGCCCATCCTGGTCGGCACCCTCGTGTCGAGGGAGGTGCCGGTGTTCGCCGCCGTCCCCCGCCCGCCGACCCTCGAAGACCTCTACTTCGCGCTCCAGACCGCCCCCGCGGAGCCGGGGCCGTGAGCGCCGTCGATTGGCGAGCTGTGCGGGCCGTGGTGGCCAAGGACCTCACCGCCGTGCGTCGGGCCAAGGCGGTCGTCATCCCGATGGTGGTCGTCCCGGCGATCTTGCTGGTCATCCTCCCGGCCCTGGTGGCCTTCGGCGCCCGCAACGCGTCGCCCGACATCTCGCGGTTCCTCGCCCAGCTGCCCGGTGACCTGGCCGCGCCGATCCGGGCCCTGCCGGCCCACGAGCAGCTGGTGGTGCTGGTCAACGGCTACCTGCTGGCGCCCCTGTTCCTGATCGTGCCCCTCATGGTCTCGTCCGTCTTGGCCGCCGATGCCTTCGCCGGGGAAAAGGAGCGGCGCACCCTCGAGGGTCTCCTCCACCTCCCGATCGCCGAGCGAGACCTGTTCCTGGCCAAGCTGCTGGGTGCCTTCCTCCCGGCGGTGGCCATCTCCTGGCTCGGGTTCCTGTGCTTCGCGGTCGTCTCGAACGTCGTGGCCTGGCCGGTGCTGCACCGGATCTTCGTCCCCACCCAGCTGTGGCTGGTGATGATCGCGTGGGTCGCCCCCGCGGTGGCGGCCCTCGGCCTCGGGGTGATGGTGCGGGTCTCGGCGCGGGCCCGCACCACCCAGGAGGCGAGCCAGCTGGGTGGCGCCGTGATCCTTCCCTTGATCTTCCTGGCCGTCGGCCAGTCCTCGGGCCTGCTTCTGCTGAGCGTGCCGGTGGCGATGGCCGTCGGCGCCACCGTGTGGGTGATCGCGCTCTGGCTCTGTGGCCGGGGCGCCGTTCGCTTCACCCGCGATCGCATGGCCCCGGCGCTGTAACCCGAGCCCCGCGGGCCGGCCTGGCGTCAGCGGGCCAGGAAGACGATCTGCACCACCCCGGCCGCGAGGATCGCACCCAGCAGCACGGCGATGGCGATGGTGGTACCCGGCCTCATCGGGGCCCACCCGGTGTCGGTCGCAACGACACGGGCACCGCCGCCACCGGCCCACCGGTCGCGGCCGCCGAATCCTCCTCGGCCTGGGTCAACGTGACCTCGGTGCCGACGTCGAGGTGCAACTCGTCGGCCGCCGAACGACGCTCCAGCGCCACCGATACCAGTCCGTAGGCGTCGACCACGAGCCCGACCCGGGTCGGTCCGATCGCCCCGTAAGTCGGGGCGATCGATGCGGTCCGGACGGTGGCGCCCGCCCGCAGTTGCCAGGTATCGGTAGCGCCCTGCTCGGCCAGATCGTCGGGACCGATGTTGAGCTGGGCGTTGCCGTAGCGGTCGACCCAGAGCACCTCGGCCACCAGCGCGTCGCCCTCCCGGCGCAGCACGGGGACGATCCCCGGCTGGAGGCTCGAGGTGTCGACCACCGGGCCCAGGGCCTCGAGATCGACCCCGTTGCAGAGGTGGGCGGCCACCGGGGCGAAGACGTCGCGCCCGGCGAAGGTCGGTCCGGTCGCGGGAAGGTGGAACGACGTGTCTTCGAGCACCACGGCGCGCCCCGCACCGCCGGTCATGGCCACCGCCGGGGCCAGAACTCCGTTGTCGGGGCCGACGAACACCCCCGCGCCATCCGCGACCTCGATCGCCACCGCGCGCCGGGCCGTGCCCACACCCGGGTCGACCACCGCCAGGATCACGCCCGGCACCACGTACTGGGCCGCCCGGGCCAGGGCCAGGCCGCCGGCCCGGACGTCGTGCGCAGGGAGGTCGTGGACCAGATCGATGACCGTGACCTGTGGCGCCAGCGTCCTGATCACCGAATGGACGACGCCCACGAACTCGTCGACGTGCCCGTAGTCGGACAGGAAGGTGACGGTGTCGTAGCGGGGTGCCATGAGCGCTCGACCCTACCGAGGGGCCTCCGTCCCGCTAGTGCCGGCCGGGGCGGCGGCGGTCAGCCGGCCTGGGTGAAGCTGCGAGCCAGGAAGGCGTCGACGTCGTCCTCGCTGAGGCGGTACGAGCGGCCGACGCGCACGGCCGGCAGCTCACCGCCCTTGATGAGCCGGTAGACGGTCATCGAGGAGACCCGCAGCCGGGCGGCCACCTCGGCGACGGTCACGTACCGGGCGTGGTGCGCACCGGTTCCCTCGTTGGTCGTGGACGCCATCGTCGCACCCCTCCTCCGCGTCGACCACTCTACGTGGGGTCGAGAGGAGGGGGAAAGGTGCGGCTGGCCCTCACCCCCCGGCGGCCAGCTCACCGGCGCGCCGGGTCGCGGCCTCGACCGCGGCAGTCACCGCCCCCGTGAGGTCGTGAGCCGCCAGCGCCGCCAGACCCGCCGCCGTGGTGCCGCCCTTCGAGGTCACCGCGGCCCGCAAGTCGGCCGGGCTCTCGGAGGTCTCGGCCAACAGGCGCGCCGCCCCGACGACCGTCTGGCGAGCCAGCTGGCTGGCCACCGAGGGAGCGAGCCCGACGTGCACGCCGGCCTCGGCCAGGGCCTCGAGGAAGGCAAAGACGTAGGCCGGCCCCGAACCGGAGAGTCCGGTCACGGCGTCGAGTTCGTCCTCCGGGACCCGCACCACCTGACCGACCGAGGACAAGATGCCCTCGGCCCAGTCGAGGTCGGCGGCCGTGGCGTGACGCCCGGCGGCGACGGCCGCGGCCCCGGCGCCGACCAGAGCCGGTGTGTTGGGCATGGCGCGCACCACCGGCACAGCCCCGACGAGATGCTCGAGGGTGGCGGTGGTGACGCCGGCCGCGATCGAAAGCAGCCGCGAGACCCCGGCGATCCGCACCGCCTCGGCGGCCGTGGCGACGTCCTGGGGCTTCACCGCCAGGAGGACATCACCCCCGGCGGGCGGCTCGGCCACGACGACCAGGTCGGGGTGGCGTGCGGCCCAGAACTCGGCCACGGCCGGCGACGACTCGACCACGACCACCTCGGTGACGTCGGCCCACCGAGAGGCCAAGAGGCCACCGACCAGCGCCTGGCCCATGCGTCCTCCACCCACGACGATGATCCGGGGGCTCACCCCCGCGACGCTAGCCACCGGCGCCGGCTCGTCCCGGGGCCGCGACGAGCCCGAGGAACCGTGGTGGCACGACCGCACTTCCCCGAACGGTCGAGCACCCACAGCCCCTCGGGCTCCCCCGCACCTTACGCCCCGTCGTACATGAGATGCAATGAAACTTCACTCAGTCCAGTCACCGGCACTCGACGAGGGACCGCGACGACACGTCGGCGTAGATCCGGCGGAGCTTGGCCGCGGTCACCGACCAGGTGTAGCGGCGGGCACCCACCGCGCCGGCCCGGCCCATCCCCCGGGCCAGATCCGGGTCATCGAGGATCCGGGCCACGGCCGCCGCGAAGTCCATGGGGTCGCGGCTCTCGACGAGGAAGCCGGTGTGTCCGTCGTCGACCAGCGATCGAAGCCCGCCCACGGCGGCGGCGACTACGGGCGTGCCGCATGCCGCGGCCTCGAGGGCCACCAGACCGAAGGACTCCGACCGGCTGGGCACCAGGACCACATCGGCGGCCCGGTACCAGGTCGACAGCAGGTGGTGAGGCTGGGGTTCCACCAGGCGGATCCGGTGTCGGACGCCGAGCTCGTCGGCCAGCGCCTGGACCCGAGCCAGTTCGGCTTGGCCGTCCGGCCCGCTCGGCCCGCCGACCACCACCAGCTCGGCTCGGTCGTTCTCGAGACCGGCCAGGGCACCGACCGCGACGTCGAGGCCCTTGAGCGGCTGGATGCGCCCGACGAAGAGCAGCACCGGGTGCTGGTCGGCGTCGCGGCCACCCACCGCCGAGATGCGTCCGCCGGCCGACCACCCGAGCGCGGCCCGGGCGCCGTCGCGATCACCGGGAGAGAAGAAGGCATGGTCGACCCCCGGCGCCACGATCTCGATGCGATCGGCTTCCGCCCCGTAGTGGCGGACCAGGTCGTCGGATTCCTCGGCGCCGTTGGCGCAGATGGCGTCGGCGCAGGCGATGACCTCGGCTTCGGCGCGGGCCCGGGCCGCGCTCTCCCCGCCCATGACGTCGGCCTTGACCCGAGCCAGGGTGTGGAAGGTCGACACCAGCGGCAGGTCGAGGGCGTGCTTGAGGGTGTGGCCGGCGACACCCGAGAGCCAGTAGTTGGCGTGGATGGCGTCGACGTCCCCGCTGGCCTCGACATCGGCCAGCACCCCGGCCGTGAAGTCGTCGACCAGGGCACCCAGGTCCTCCTTGGGGACCTCGGCCGGAGGTCCGGCGCTCACGTGAACCACCCGGAAGCCCGGTTCGACCTGGACCTCGTCAGCCAGACCGGTGGTCCAGCGACGGGTGTACACATCGCAGGCCACGCCCGCCTGGGCCAGGGCTGAGACCAACTCCCGCACGTAGACGTTCATCCCGCCGGAGTCGCCGATGCCGGGCTGGACGAGCGGGGAGGTGTGGAACGAGAGGACGGCCAGCCTGCGCACCTCGATCGACGGTACCAGCGCGACCCGCAAACCCCGTCGGCCGACAAGATTCAGGCGGCTCTGGAGGCCGCCGGGCGGTCGCTCAGGAGGGCCGCTCAGCGAGGAGGGCGTCGACCGAGGCCTCGCCGCTCTTGTAGCGGCGGGTGATCTCAGCCTGGAGGGCGTCGATGCGGTGGTGCAGCTCGTGGCGGACCCCGGAGATGCCCGACTCGTACTCCGACAGGGAAGCGACGAGCCGGTCGAGCTCCTCGTCAGGCAGCGAGGAGAGTGAGGCCTCCGCGCCGGGGCCGAGAATGGCGTCGAGGTCGTCGGTGGTGATGTCGTCGCCGCCGGGCGCCAAGAGCTGGGGCAGGATGCCGTTGCCCTCGGCCCGAGCCGGTCCGGCCAGGATCTCGCTCAGCTGCTCGACCAGGTGGTCGTGGTCGAGCGCCTCGCCGCTGTCGGCGCGCCGACGGCGTTCGGCGGCGACGATGTCGAGGCGGCCCTGGGCGACCCTCCGGAGGTACGAGGACGACACCTCGAGCTCCTGACAGATCCCGCGCTTGGACCGGATCTCGTCGAGCGACTGGGTGGTGATGTCGCCCAGGAAATCAGGGTCGAGAACCTGCTCGAGACGGGCCGCGTCCATGGATGCCGAGGCTAGTGCACGACCCTGAGACCATCCGATGCCCGGAAGGTCATCGGATGGCGGTGCCGGCTACCGTCGCTCGGTGGCTCCCTCCCCGACCCGCGTCCTGCTCGTGCGCCACGGGCAGTCGACCTGGAACGAGCTCGGCCGCTGGCAGGGGTGGGCCGATCCGGTGCTGTCCGAACTCGGCCGCCGCCAGGCCGAGGCGGCCATCGAGCGGGTCGGAGCGGCCGACGCGGTGGTGAGTTCAGATCTGATCCGAGCCCGCCAGACTGCGGAGATCATGGCCGTCGGCCTCGGACTCGACGCCGGCGCGGTGACCGTCGAGGCCGGACTGCGAGAGCGCAGCGTCGGCCAGTGGGCTGGGCTGACGACTCCCGAGATCGAGGCCCGTTGGCCCGGAATGATCACCGCGGTCGCCCAGGGCGAGTCACCCCCGGGGGGTGAGTCACTGAGCGAGTTCGTACCCCGGGTGATCGAGGGAATCGAGCGCATTGCCGTCCGCCACCCCGCGCAGGTGGTGGTGGCGGTGGCGCACGGCGGTGTCATCCGCAACCTCGAACGCCACCTCGGTGTCGACCCCCGGCCCTGCCCGAACCTGGCCGGCGTCTGGGTCACGGTGACCGGGGAGCACCTTGCGGTCGGTGACCGGGTGCTGTTGGCCGACCCCGACGACGTCCGCGTCAGCGCCGCCGGTCGGCTCTAGCGGCGGCCACGCCAGGCCGCTTCCTGGCGGCCCAGCTCGGTCACCGGCGGGGCGTCGGTACTCCGCGAGGATCCCTCGCCACGGCCCCTCCGCGCCGAGGCGACCGAGCACCGCGCTCATGGCCCAGACGACGCGGTCGAGGATGACGAAGCCTGCGGGCAGGTCGAGGCGCTTCATCACGTCGGCGTCGGGGCCGCGGGGATCGAGCAGGCCGGCCAGCGTCTCGGCCGCCCAGGAGCGCTCGAAGGCGAAGGTCTCGGTAAGGAAAGGGATGTAGGGACTGCTGACGTAGCGGAACACGGCCACCGGGTCGAGCCCGTGGTCGGGCGGGAGAAAGCCGGCCGACACGAGCGCGTCGGTGGTGCCCAAGGCGTCGGCGGCCAGCAAGGGATCCATGACGGGCATGAGGGCCGACCACTCGGCGTCACTCAGCACCTTGACCAGGCCGAAGTCGAGGAAGGTGACGGCCCCGTCGAGGGTGAAGCGGTAGTTGCCGGGGTGCGGATCGCCGTTGAACCGGTGGTGCTCGTGGATCGATCCCTGCACGAAGCGGAACATCGCCTCGGCCGCTAGCTGGCGGGCTGCGGGCGTCGCCTGGGCCGCGAACTCGTCGAAGTCGAGGCCCTCGACCCACTCGCTGACCAGCACCCGCTCGCTCGAGTACTCCGGGACCACCGCCGGGATGTCGACGAAGGGGTGGCCGCGGTAGCGGTCCGCGAAGGCCTGCTGGGCGGCCGCCTCCACCCGGTAGTCGAGCTCGTCACCCATTCGCTGACGGAGCTCGTCGACCACCGCCACCGCGTCGAGGCCGCGGAGGGCCAGGAACGAGAAGGCCTTGTAGAGGAGCTCGGCGTTGGCGAGGTCGGAGGTGACGGCGTCGGCCGCGCCGGGGTACTGGACCTTGACCGCCACCACCCTCCCGTCTCGGAGCACGGCCCGGTGCACCTGGCCGATGGAGGCGGCGGCGGTGGGCCGGGGCTCCCAGTCGAGGAAGAGGCGCTCGGGCGCCTCTCCGAGCTCGTCCTCGATGACGGCCGCGGCCAGGCTCGGGGCCATGGGCGGGACGTCGGTATAGAGGGACGCCAGCGCCGCCTGGGCCTCGGGCGGAAGACCGTCGGCCAAGACCGAAAGGAGCTGGCCGGCCTTCATCATCACGCCCTTCATCTGCCCCAGCTCGCGGGCGACGTCCTCGGCGGTGCGCACCACGAACTCTTCGTCGAGCGCCCGGCGGCGCTCCTCATCGGCGGCGACGCCCCGGAGTCGCACCACCAGGAGGTGGCCGGCTCGCCGCGCGGTGAGGCGCCAGATGCGGACCGCCCGACCCAGGCGCTGCCGGGTCAGCTGTGCCGGGGGCAGGTCAGGACCGACGGGTCGTTGGCCACGACGTCGGCATCGAGGCCGACCCCGCACACGACGCACCGCCCGGGTGGGGGCTCGTCGAGTCGACCGAGCGCGCCCTCGACCTCGGCCAGGTCTCGGGCCACGGCCTCGAGATCGTCCACCCCCGCCGGGGGCTGTGTCTGGGCGCCGGCATCGGACATGGTGCGACCCTACCGGTGCCTCGAGCTCGGGTCGGCGCCGTCCGCCTTCAGGGTTGGCCCGTCGTTCAGCCCGCGAAGGACCACCGACCGGTGTCGCCAAAGCCGTCGCGCCCAGCCGGGCCGGCGGTCCTCCAGGCGAGGACGTCGCTCGGATCGACCTGCACCAGTTCGCCGTACCGGTCGACGTCGTAGTGCCAGTCGTACTTGGCGTCGTAGACCTCGACGGGTCCGGGCGTCGCCGGCCGGGGCGGAACCACCAGGCCCTCGACGATGACCACGTCGAGACCACTGTCGAGGTGGACGGTCACCGTCGGGTCGGCGGCCACGGCGGCGTTGATCGCCGGGCTGCCGAGGCTGAGGTGCAGGGATCGCTGGTGCCACACCCCCCATACCGGCCGGGGGTGGGGATGCCCGACGCCGCGGGCGACCACCCAGTAGGTGTCGGCCCGAACCAGCGCGTCCTCGACCCACTCCCACCCCAGGGTCCCGCTACCGCTCGGCGCCCCGAACATCCGCAGCGGCCGCGGCTTCGGCTCCACCCTGGCCACACTAAGCAGCGGTGCCTCGGGGGTGTCGCCGACGACGCCGTCGGGATAGACGAACCTCGACCGGCGGCCGGACGGAGGCACAACCACCGACCCCGAGGTCGGGTCGGCGCTTACGCTCGCTCCGGGCCGCTAGCTCATCGGGTAGAGCAGGGGACTTTTAATCCCAAGGTGCCGGGATCGAGACCCGGGCGGCCCACCGAGGGGTGCGGTCGCGCTCAGCTGAGGATGCCGTGGCGGGCATTCCAGCGCTGGGCCCCCTGGTAGGCGTCCACCAGGCCCCAGATCCAGAAGCCGATGACCCCGAAGATGCCGATGATCACGATGATCAGCACACAGCTGACGAGGTACCCGACGAGGATGCCGACGCCCCGGCCGGTGTCACCGTTGATCATCGAGCCGACGCCGGGGATGAAGAACGACACCAGCAGCGACAATGCCGGGTTCTTGGGTGCCACGACCGGCCCTCCGTAGCTCTGGGCGTAGGGGGCCTGGGCGTAGGGGGCCTGCCGGTAGGTCCCGGCGGCAAGCGGCCCGGCGGGCCACTGGCCGCCGCCGACCGGCGGGGTGGTGGGGGGAGCAGGCTGGCGATGCTCGGTCCAGATCACCCCGTCCCAGTAGCGAACGTTGCCCGGGGCCGACGGATCGGGATACCAGCCCGCCGGTGGGCGACCTGAGGGCGCGGGGGTGATCGACATGTGCCGCAGGGTAACGACGCCCGGAGACGGATGCAGTGACGACGGCCCGGACCCCTGAACCTTCGCTCCGGCCCCCGGTAACCTCGGCCGATGGCTCGCCGTTCCCCGCCCCCGAGCCCGACCCCCATGGGCTCGTCGGTGGGCAAGCCCCGGCTGCTGGCGGACACCGACAGCATCCCGATCACCCGGCTGCGCCTGCTCCTCACCACCCTGCGGACGCTGGCCGACCGAGGCTACGACGCCCTCTCCCTGCGGGAAGTGGCGGCCGAGGCGAACACCGCCACCAGCTCGATCTACCACTTCTTCGGTAGCAAGGACGCGATGTGCCGGGCGGCGATCGACTTCGCGGCCCAGGAGATCGCCCAGAACGAGAAGCTCATCACCGGACACGACGAGCCGGGCATCGAACGCCTGCGCCAGGCGCTCCTGTGGATGGGGGCCACGTCGTCGACCGGGTTGCGGCGCGACTTCGCCCTGGCCGCCGGCGAGCTCCGACGAGCCACCGACTCGCCGGTGCCCGACGTGATCTCGGACCACCCCCAGCCGGTTCGATTGGTGATGGACCCGGTCATCGACGCCATCGCCGAGGGGAGCATCGTGCTCCCGGACGGCTATGCCCCCGACGAGCTGGCCCACATGCTGCTGGCGGCCATCGTGGGGATCGCTCGCGTGCCCGACGGAAGCCTCTTCGAGGTCGACGGCGACCGGATCACCAGCCTCTTCGTCGACACCATGCTGCGCGCCTTGGCCCCGGCGGACGACCCCTCGGCGGCCGACCCCGTGCCTCCCACCCCCCGGACGCCGCGGCGCCGGCAGACCGCCCCTCCGGCGCGGACCTGAGCCCGAGCCACCTGCCCTCGGCCGAGGTCAGCCGAGGGCGGCGGTGATCTCGGTGACGATGCGCTCCACCGACGGGATGGCCATGTC
This sequence comes from Actinomycetes bacterium, assembly GCA_031398745.1. Taxonomy (GTDB): domain Bacteria; phylum Actinomycetota; class Acidimicrobiia; order Acidimicrobiales; family CADCSY01; genus JANNNX01. The sequence goes on along the minus strand of JANNNX010000049.1, from coordinate 2,379 downwards.
CTCGAGCCGCTCGGCGGCCGGGAGGGGCAGGTGGGGCGTGGTGATCCGCACGACCGGCCCGTCGAGGTCCCAGAAGGCCTCGTCGGCCACGATCGACGCGATCTCGGCGCCCCAGCCCAACAGGCGGGGGTTCTCCTCGACGGTGACCAGTCGGCCCGTCCTGCTCACCTCCCGCAGGATGGTGGTGACGTCGAGCGGGACCAGCGAGCACAGGTCGACCACGGTGGCCGAGATGCCGTCGACCGCCAGCCGCTCGGCCGCCTCGAGGGCCCGGGGCACCATCAGGGCCAGGGCCACGATGGTGACGTCGGTGCCCTGACGCAGGACGTTGGCCCGCCCCAGCTCGCCGACGTGGTCACCCTCGGGCACCTCGCCCTTCAGCGGGTACATCGACTTCTGTTCGAAGAACAGCACCGGATCGGGGTCTCGGATGGCGGCCGCCAGGAGGCCCTTCACGTCGGCCGGGCTCGACGGGGCCACGACCTTGAGCCCCGGCACGGCCATGGCCCAGTTCTCGACGCTCTGGCTGTGCTGGGCCCCGAACCGGGCGGCGCCGCCGTTCGCCGATCGGATCACCAGCGGGAGGCTGATCTGCCCGTCGGTCATGTAGCGGGTCTTCGCCATTTGGTTGACCACCAGGTCCCAGCAGACGGCGAAGAAGTCGGAGAACATGATCTCGGCCACCGGCCGCAGCCCGGTCATGGCCGCGCCCATGGCGGCGCCGAGGATCGCCTGCTCGGAGATGGGGGCGTCCTTCACCCGGCCGGGACCGAACTCGTCGAGCAGCCCGACCGTCGCCTTGAACACCCCGCCGGCGGCGGCCACGTCCTCGCCGATGAGGACCACCGCCGGGTCACGCCGCATCTCCTGGGCGATGGCCGCGGCCACCGCGTCGCGGTAAGTCATCTCCGCCACGACGAACCTCCGTCGGCCCAGAGCTCGGTGTCGAGCTTCTCGTCCCCCGGGAAGGGAGCCGCCTTGACCGCCTCGGTGGCCGCGTCGATGCTCTCCGTCACCGCGCCCTCCACGGCCAGCAGCCGATCCTCCGAGACGCCGAGGCCGACCAGGCGCTGGCGATAGAGGTCGATCGGGTCACGGGCCATCCAGGCCTCGACCTCCTCCGTCGGTCGGTACTTGGCCGGGTCGGCTCGGGAGTGGCCCGAGTGGCGGTAGGTCTTGGCCTCGATGAGCGACGGACCGCCGCCGTTGCGGGCCTTGCCGATGGCGGCCGCCGCCACCCAGTAGACGGCGTCGGCATCGTTGCCGTCGACGATGATCGGGTCGAGTCCGTAGGCCGACGCTCGATCGGCCGCCGGATTGGGCACCGCGGTGACCGCCGAGATCGGGGTGTACTCCATGTAGAGGTTGTTCTCGCACACGAACACGACCGGCAGCTTCCACACGGCGGCGAAGTTCAACGCCTCGTGGAATGCCCCAATGTTGGTCGTGCCGTCGCCGAAGAAGCACAGCGCCACCTGGCCCGTGCCCCGGTACTGGGCCGACCAAGCGGCGCCGGCGGCGATCGGGAGGTGGGCGCCGATGATGGCGTAGGAGCCCATCATCCCGTGGGCGACATCGGTGATGTGCATGGAGCCGCCCTTGCCCGAGTTGATCCCCGTGGCCCGACCGCACAGCTCGGCCAGGATCGGCTCGAGGGCGGTGCCCCTAGCGATCGCGTGGTTGTGACCCCGGTAGGTGGCGAAGGTGTAGTCGTCGGGCCGGAGAGCGGCGCCGAACCCGGCCGCCACCGCCTCCTGGCCGAGACCGAGGTGGGTCGTGCCCTTGACCAGGTTCTGGAGGAACAGGTCGTAGGCCCGCTTCTCGAGGGCCCGCATCTCGAGCATGAGCTCGTAGATCCGGAGCCGAGTGGCCTCGTCGAGGACGGTCCGGGTGGCAACCGTTTGTCGCTCGGTCATCGGCAGTGGCCTCCTCGCCCGCACCCGTCGCCCTGGGGTCGGCCCCAGACCGTAGTGGTCACGTCCGGGCGCGGGGCTCTCAGCGGCCGGTGGAACCGAAGCCACCGAGGTTGCGATCCGAGGGGTCGAGGTCGTCGACCACCAGGAACTCGACGGTCGCCACCGCTTGCACCACCAGCTGGGCGATCCGGTCGCCGCGGTGGACCTCGTAGTCGGCCACCGGATCGGTGTTGACCAGCAGCACCGCCAGCTCGTCCCGATAGCCGGCGTCGATGAGCCCCGGCGTGTTCAGGCAGGTCACACCGTGGCGCAGGGCCAGCCCCGAGCGGGGCAGCACGAAGCCGGCATGACCCTCGGGTAGCGCCAGGGCGATGCCGGTGGGCACCAGCGCCCGCCCCCCCCGAGCGGCCAGGATCACCCCCTCACGGGCGTGGAGGTCGGCGCCGGCATCGCCCACGTGGGC
>JANNNX010000046.1:0-58072 GCA_031398745.1 Actinomycetes bacterium | reverse complement strand
GGGGCCGTGGGCCTCGTGCCCTGTGTCCACCCACCCGTCGGCGGATCCCCCGGCTCCCGCGCCGCCAAACGCACCCCCAGGGTTCTTTCCGCGACGCGGAAGGCGCGGGTTATTGCTGTCACACCCCCTCGGTAGGTTGCCCCGGGTGGTTGACGACTACGCTCGCCCGAGCAATTCGACCCCTGCCCCCGACCGTCGGGGGCCGAGAGCGCTCTGCGCTCGGTCCAGAGGGAGGTGCGGCTGCTGATGCGGCCCTATGAGATCGTGATCATCCTCGACTCCGCGCTCGAAGAGTCGGCGGTCCAAGCGGTGATCAACCGGACGACGGCGACCATCGATGCCGGTGGGGGAACGCTCAACGGCGTCGACAAGTGGGGTCGGAAGCGCCTGGCGTACCCGATCGCCAAGAAGCCCGACGGCTTCTACGTGTTCATCGAGCTGACGTCCGAGCCGGCGGTGGTCGACGAGATCGACCGTAACCTCCGTCTCGCCGACGAGGTGCTCCGTCACAAGGTCATCCGGGTACCCGACACCGCCGGGGGACGCACGCTGCCCCCTGAAGTCGCGGCGGCGCTGGTCACCTCGGGGTCACGGCGCGATCGCGATCGCGATCGGGACCGTTAACAGGAGGTTGGATCGATGAGTGGGAACTCCGTGACGATCGTGGGCAACGTGACCCGCGACCCAGAGCTGCGCTACACCGCGTCGGGTCAGGCCATGGCCAAGTTCGGCCTGGCCGTGAACCGTCGCTGGCAGAACCGCCAGACCCAGGAGTGGGAGGAGGCGACGTCGTTCTTCGATGTCGTCGCCTGGCGGGAGATGGCCGAGAACGTGAGCGAGTCGGTCCAGAAGGGGAGCCGGGTGATCGTGACCGGGCGCCTCGACCAGCGCTCGTGGGAGACGCCCGACGGCGATCGCCGTTCGGCGGTCGAGATCACGGCCGATGAGATCGGGCCCAGCCTGCGCTGGGCGACGGCCAGCGTCCAGCGCAACGAGCGCCGCGGCGGCACCGAGCCCGGTGCCCCGGCCGGCAACTTCGGTGCGCCCGCCGAGCCCACGTCCTACGGCGAAGAGGAGCCGTTCTGATGGCACGCCGATCGAGTCCCCCCCGCGACCGCAAGGCGCCCAAGGACACCAACAAGAAGGTCAAGCGCAAGGTCTGCGTGTTCTGCGCCAACGGCGTCGACTTCATCGACTACAAGGACGTCAACCTGCTCCGGCGGTTCATGTCCGATCGGGCCAAAATCCGGGCCCGCCGGGTCACGGGCAACTGTGCCCAGCACCAGAGCGACGTCGCCATGGCCATCAAGCTTGCCCGTGAGCTGGCGCTGCTGCCGTATGTCGTTCGGGTCACCAGCAGTCGTGGCGGTGGCCGTGGCGGCCGCGCTCGCGACGACCGCAACAGCGACGAGCGCAGCACGCTCGGTCCGGCGCCCGACATCGACACCCCGGACGGGCCGGTGGGCGGTGACGCCGACCTCGAGGGCGAGATCGACGAGTTCGACACCGACGATCTGGTCGCGGTGGCGGTCGACGGCTCCGACGGCGAGGAGGACTGACCCGTGGACGTAGTGCTGCGAGCTGACGTGAAGGGTCTCGGCAAGAAGGGCGAGACCCTGTCGGTGGCCAATGGCCACGCCCGCAACTTCCTCCTGCCCCGAGGTCTGGCCATGCGGGCCAGTTCCGGGGGTGCGGCCCAGGCCGAGGCCATGCGCCGCTCGGCCGAGGTGCGCGACGCCCGCTTGCGGGGCGAGGCCGAGGAGATCGCCCGCCAATTGGTGGGCCAGACCATCCTGGTCACCGGGCGGGCCGGGGCGAGCGGCAAGCTCTTCGGGTCGGTCACCACGACCGACGTGGCCGCCGCCATCGAGACCCAGACCGGCCTGGTCGTGGATCGCCACGACCTTCACCTCGATGAGCCGATCCGCGCCGTGGGCAACCACGACGTTGCTGCCCGCCTCCACGCCGAGGTGGCATTCGTGGTGACGGTCGAGGTGGTGGCCGGCTAGATGGCTTCGTCCTGCGTGCCGGCGGCACGCAGGACCCGACGGCCGGGCGGTGGCCCGGCCCTCATCGGCGCGCCCGGCTGGCCCGTCCGGCCCGACGGGCCCGACGGTTCTCCACACGGTCCGCGGTGTCGTCCACACCCAATGCACAGGTTGTCGGGTCTGGCACCCCACAAGCAGACGCGTGGAGGATGTCCGACATGGCCGTGACCGACATCTCGCTGCGTCGCGGTTCGGAACGGGTGCCGCCGCACAACCTCGATGCCGAGGAGTCGCTGCTCGGCGCCATGCTGCTCAGCAAGGACGCCATCGTCGCCGCCAACGAGACCGGCGTGACGGTCGACGACTTCTACAAGCCGGCCCACGGCCACGTCTTCGACGCCGTGACGTCGCTCTACTCCGCCGGCGAGCCGGTCGACCCGGTGACCGTCGGCGACGAGTTGGCCCGCGCCGGCCTGCTCGAGTCGGTGGGCGGCGCCGGAGTGCTGGCCTCGCTGCTGGCGGCCACCCCGGCGACCTCGAACGCGGCCCGCTACGCCCGCATCGTCGAGGAGCACGCCCTGCTCCGTCGGCTCATCCGGGTGGCCAACGAGATCGCCGAGATGGGTTACTCCCTACCCGACGACGTCGGCCTGGCCGTCGACCGGGCCGAGTCCCTGGTCTTCGACGTGGCCCAGCACCGGGTCACCGAGTCGATGGCCCCGGTGCGCGAGCTCCTGGAGGCCAGCCTCAGCCGGCTGGAGATGCTCTACGAGCGGGGCGACGCCATCACCGGGGTGCCCACCGGCTACACCGATCTCGACCAGCTGCTGTCGGGCCTCCAGCCGTCGAACCTGATCATCGTCGGCGCCCGCCCGGCCACCGGCAAGACCGCCTTCGCGCTGGGCATGGCGGCCCACGCCGCGCTGGAGGCCAACCGGCCGGTGCTCCTGTTCTCCCTCGAGATGAGCCACCTCGAACTGACGCAGCGTCTGTTGTCGTCGGAGGCCCGGGTCGACAGCACCCGGATGCGCAGTGGCCGACTCGAGGACACCGACTGGAACAAGATCTCGCATGGCATCGGGCGCCTGGCCGAGGCACCGATCTACATCGACGACGACCCCAACGTCACCGTCCTCGAGATCCGGGCCAAGGCTCGACGCCTCCGCTCCCAGTTGGGCGACATCGGTTTGATCGTTGTCGACTACCTCCAGCTCATGACCGGCCGCACCCGGGCCGAGAACCGCCAGGTCGAGGTGGCCGAGATCAGCCGGGGGCTCAAGATCCTCGCCCGAGAGATGGAGACGCCGGTGGTGGCCCTGTCGCAGTTGTCCCGAGCCCTCGAGCTGCGGGCCGACAAGCGGCCGATGCTCGCCGACCTCCGGGAGTCGGGCTCCCTCGAGCAGGACGCCGACGTGGTGATGTTCCTGTACCGCGACGAGATCTACAACCCGGAGTCGCCCGATCGGGGCCAAGCCGAGGTGATCGTGGCCAAGCACCGTTCCGGTCCCACCGGGACGGTGCGGCTGGCCTTCCTCGATCGCTTCACCAAGTTCGCCAACATGGCCCGCGGCGTCTGAATCCGATGCGACCGGCCCTCGGCGCCGCCGCCGGGGTGGTGGTGGGGCTGGTGGTCACCGGCTGGCTGGCCACCGCGGTCGAACCCTGGGGGAGTGGCCCGGCGGAGGTGGACACCGGGGCCGTGACGGTGCCCTCGGCCGAGGCGGCGGCCGCGTTCGTGGACGCCTGGGAGCGAAGTCTGACCGGCACCTACCGCAGCGTCGCTCGTTACGAGCGGCGACGGGACGGCGAGGTCCTGGTGGTTGCCGAGGTGCGGACCGCGCAGCGCCCCCCGCTCCGCTTGGTGGTCAGCGGGGACACGGTGACGGCCCGCGACGCCGAGCTCGAGACCGCCTGCGCGGTCGACATCGACGGACGGTTCCGGTGCCGCTCGGCGGCGGCGACCACCACCGACGCCCAGGAGGTGGCCGACGAGGTCGCCCTGCTGGCCACCTACGTCGAGGGGCCCGACGTCCTGTATCGGGTGCAGCGCTCGGAGGGATCGGGCTGCTTCGACCTCGAGCTGGTTCGGGAGATCGATTCTCCGCCCTATGGCCGCTCGGCCCGCTTCTGTTTCGACGACGACACCGGGGCGGTGCTGTCCTCCGAGGTCCACCGCGACACTGTCGACGACGTCACCGTGGTGTCGGAGCTGTCGGCCACGGTGTCCGACGCCGATCTGGTCCCGCCATCCGACGGGTCGGCGGCCTCGTCGGAATGAGACGGGCGGGGATGAGGGCCGACGAAGCGTGCTGGCACCCTGCGGCGCCGGGCAGTGACTACGTCTGGAGGGAGTGAGACCCTCATCCCCTTTCCCGTCTCGGGTGCCGGTGAGGGCGGTGGTTCACCGACGATCAGACATCGGCACCTGCCGCCCGAGACTTGAGGGGTCGGGTGGGAGACGGCGGCCAGGTCGAGCGGACGCGCCGGTAGGGTCGCCGCCGTGTACCTGGGCGAGAACCTCCTGGCGTGGCTGGTGCTGGCGCTCGGGGGGGCAATGGCGGTCGGCAGTGCCCTGGCCGTCGTCCGCCCCAACCCCGACCCCAAGGACGGCGAGCTGCTGCAGGCCCCCGTGGTCCGCAGCGTCGTGATGGCCGCAGTCGGGCTGGTCGCCGCGGTGTGGGCCATCGCCAGCCTGGTGTCCTGAGTGTCCGGGGCCGACGCCGCCCCTCCGGTCGACCTCGACCAGGTCGGCACCGAGGTGTCGGAGGTGGTCGACGCCGACCCGGCGGTGGTCTGGGATCTGGTGACCGACCTCGAGCGCACGCCGTCGTGGAACCGGGAGACGGTCGAGGCCCGCTGGCGGGAACCGGCCGCCGGCCCGGTGCTCGCCGCCGTCTTCGTGGCCACCAACCAGTTGGGGGCACAGCGTTGGGAGGTGAGCTGTCATGTGGTCGAGTGCGAGCGGCCCTGGGCTTTCGGCTGGACGGTGCTCGACCCGGCACGGCCGTCCTCGACCTGGTGGTACCGCATCCGCCCCGAGCCAGGGGGAGGCGTGCGGGTCGACCACGGCTTCCAGCTCGGCCCAGGTCCTTCTGGGTTGCGCAGCCGGGTCGATGCCGATCCCGCGGCCGCCACCGCCATCATCGAGGGTCGCACCGCGATGCTCGCGGCCAACATGACCTTCACCCTGCGGTGCATCAAGGCCGTGGCCGAGGACCGGCCCCCCGACCTACCTGGGACGTGAGGGTCAGAGGGTGGCCACCCGGAGGAGGAGGCTGACGACTGCGAGGAGGCCGAGCACGGCCGGAGGGGCGATCGCGGAATCGCCGGCCTTGACGTGGGTGGCGACCGCCCCGGTGAAGTAGAGGATCACGCCCACCGCGGCGGCGATGCCGACCGGGGGAAGGGCCAGCCCGACCAACAGACCAAGGCCGCCGGCGACCTCGGCGGCACCCAGGAGGGGGAACCAACCGATCGGCACACCCAGCCCGGTGAGCTGGGTGACGACTCGCTGGCTCCGGGTGAACTTGGCCACGGCCGAGCCGAGCAGGGCGAGGGCCAGCAAGATGGTGACGACGACGCAAGCAGCGAACATAGGACCAGTAGCTTATGGAACAGAAGCGAACTTGGCGCGCACGCTCCTCGGGCCAGTCCGCCGGCGGCGAGGGCGAGGTCAGCTGCGAGGCCCTCACCCTGGTGTTCGGGCTCCTCGGCAAGCGCTGGACCGGTGTGCTGGTCGGGGTCCTGCTCCGGGGACCGGCCCGATTCTCGGCGCTGGCCCGGGAGGTGACCGGGGTGAGTGAGCGCATGCTGTCCGAACGTCTCGCCGAGCTGGGCGAGGCCGGTCTCGTCGAGCGTCGGGTCGACGAGGGCCCGCCGGTGAGTGTCCGCTACGAGCTGACGGCCACGGGGGAGGCACTCCGACCGGCGCTCAATGAACTCCAGCGCTGGGCCGCCGAGCACCTCGGAGGTGAGGCCGAGTCGGGCTCTTCGGCTCCCACCGACGAGCCGGTAGAAGGGCCGCCGGACGACGGCGCCGCCACCCCCGAACGCTGACGACACCCACCATCAGCAGTGACGCGAAGGCCACGGCCAGGGCACCGGCGGGCCCGTGGTGGGCGACTGCGCTACTCGGGTGGCTTCTCCTCCTCGCTCGTCACGAGGTCGACCCACCGACGTGCTGCGGCTGCCGGTTCGTCTCCCGCCGCGGCGAGGATCTGATCGGCAGATCCGAGTTTTTCGCTTTCGCCCTCCCGGACGCTCACGAGAATGTCGACGTCCAGACGGTCGCACCACGCGCTCATGACTGAGCCAGGTGAGACGACGTCGAGAAGTCGCTGCGTCTCTTCCACGAGCGCGGCGACTCTTCGCTCCCGTGCCGCTCGCTGGTCAGGGTCACACAAGGCAAGGGCGCGGCGAACCAACTCGTCCCCCTGGTCGTACTCGCGAAGGACGGGTACCAGCGATGAATCGGCGAGGGACGCGGCAGCGCCGAAGAGCCAAGGCGGAACGTCACCTGCCTCGAGCAGCCGTGTCAGCAGCGGCAACGACCTCGGATCTCGTCTGCGGGCCAGACCCGCGACGACCTCCTCACGGACGTCTTGGCTCTCGTCGGTGACGCGCGCCCAGAGTGCGTCCCGAACGTCCTGGCGGTCGGTGGCGAGTTGACGACCGAGCCCGAAGGTGGCCCAGTTGCGTACGCCGGCGTCTCGGTCGTTGGTGAGATCGATGAGTGCAGCGACGGCCGATGGGTCGACGTCGTCACCCAAACAGGCGGGAATGGCCACGGCCACTTGCAACCGGACGTCCTTGTCCGGATGGTGCACAAGGGCGACGAGCGCTGGCAGCGCGCCTGAGCTGGCAGTGGCGCCGAGTGCCCGGGTGGCGGACCAGTGCACGCTCCCGTCGGACTCGGAGGCCATCAGACCCAGCAACGACTCCAGGGCGCTCTCGCGAGGTGCCTCGTTCCGTTCGCAGATCAGACCTACCAGATCGCAGGCCGTTGCTCGCACGAGAGGATCGTCCGAAGCCATCCAGGCGAACGCAGCTCCGATCGCCTCCGGGGCGTCATCCGCGAGCGTGACCAGCGGAGCGAAGACGCCGTCGTGCTGGGCGTCCGCCGACACCACGCGCGCGGCATCGACGGCCTGTTCGAAGAGTTCGGCCTGCTGCGCGACATCCACGCGGACATGATCGCCTCTTGGTTCGCGACGACGTGCTCCGGCGGGCCAATGCCAGCGCGCGGACCTTGGGAGAGGGGGGCCTCGTCTCTTCGTGAAGCGCGTTTGCGTTGGCGGAGACCAACCCGCGGAGCGCGCGCCCATGGACGGCTACTCGCTGGCGTGCGAGTCGAGCGGTGGCGGTGGCGGGAGGGAGGAGAGCCCGCGCTTGCGCCGGCCAACGACCACGGTCGCGATGGACGTTACGGCCATTCCGGCGACCGCTACCCGACCCACCATCGACGAGTCGTTGTCGGATCCGGCCAAGAAGCTGAGCGCTCCCGCAGCCATGATCGTGGCGAGCCACCCAACTCCAATCACCGCCAGGGCCGTTCGCCACGAAGGCAGCCAACGACGGCCGACGGTCCCCACGAGCAACGCGACGACAGGGCCGAAGAACAGGAGTGACCATCGCGCATTCGTCTCGACGTCGTTGGCTCTTGCGGGTGCGGCCGAGAGGACTCCATGCCGTGACCACGAACCTGAACTGTCGCGAGCGACCACACCGTCCGCGCCAAGGCTCGCAGCGACTTCCGAGCCGCTTCCGGAGTCGAGCACGGCTATCGAGCTGAGGACGCCGACGTGTGGATCCGTGCAACCCGTGCTGATGGCGTCGAAGTCGGAGTCGCTGAGACGGAACTCCTCGGTCCACTCCCCACCCGGTGGGCGTCGTTCGATACTGCGTTGGTCGTGAATCCTCCAGCAGGTCCCATCGGAGGCGCAGGCATCGAGTGAGCCTGTCGGTCCCGGGTCTCGAAGCACCTCCAACGTCGTGGGGGTGGCCGTTGACGGCTCGCTCGTCCGGCTCCAGGTGAAGCCCCCGTCGTCGCTTCGAGCCCAATCCGGGTCCCCCCAGCCCTCGCTGACCGATGCGACAAGGACCCCGTCCTGGACACGCACCAGAGTCACGGCTGGGCTGGGTGCACAACTCGTTGCGGTGGCTGTTCCAACTGCGATGACCGCCCCCGCGATCGGCAGAGCTGCAGCGAACCCTCGGCGAAGGCGTTCGACCCCTCGGACCCGACCAGCGTGCTTGGGCGGTTCGTCACTCTGGGGTTGTGGCCTTTGCAGGAGGAACCACAGGGGTAGGAGCGCCGTCACAGCGAGCAGGTCGGTCGTGTCGCGGGCGGTGACTCCACCGAGCGCTGGAGCAACTAGCTCGGCGACGTGAGGGATGGACTTCAACGCAACGAAACCGAGTGCGGCGAGAGGGAGCCCACGATTCGGGCCGACCAGCACAGCGAAAGTCGTGCCGACGAGGATGACTCCTGCGAAGTCGCTCAGCTTCCCGGTCCACCAGCTTGGGTAGGCGGCCTTGAGCAGGTGATCGTTGATGGCCAGCACGAACACGGCCGCGAGGAAGCCTGGATGACCCAGCCAACGCCACCGGTCGTCGAATGGTGACCTCACCCCACTGTCTGCCGCATGCTCATCCGCACCGTCAGATTGTGGTCGCCGCCGGTAACCCGGGTTCGATGCGACTCCCGACGGCGCCAGCTGACCCGCCGGATCTCGGTCCCCCGGGACTGCATTCAGGCCATCAACAGAAGAGAGGAGTTCCCCCTGAGCCCGGCGACCCGGCTCTCGCCTGTCACGCGTTCACTCGCGCAGGACCGCACCACCCTCGACTCGAGAGGCGCCTCGCGGGCCGTCTCCGCAAGACGGGTGTGCCGAGGGCGTTGGTGCGTGGAAGCGTCGTCGACGTGAGCTCACCGATTGAGTTGGTCGCCGATCTCGAGGTCGCTCACGTGCTCGCCGACCGAGCGGCGCCGCTGGCGATGTCATTCTTTGGGTCGGACGACCTCGTGGCCGAGGTGAAGGAGGACATGTCCCCGGTCACCGAGGCCGACCGCGCTGTTGAGCTCCTGCTGCGGGATGGTCTGGCCGAGCTGCGGCCCACCGACGCCGTGTTGGGCGAGGAGTTCGGATCGACAGGATCGTCGCCGCGGACGTGGGTACTCGATCCCATCGACGGAACGAACTTCTTCGCCGAGGGTTCGCCCGAGTGGCGGATCCAGTTCGCGCTCGAGGAAGACAGCGAGCTCCTGCTGGCGCTTGTCGACATGCCGGCACTCGGGGTCCGATGGTGGGCGACTCGTGGCGGCGGGACGTTCGAGCGGGCGGCTGACGGTTCGGTGCGGCGGCTGTCGGTGTCGACGACGACGTCGCTATCCGACACCGCCGTTACGTGCTACCCGGCATGGGTCGCGGAACGCCTGCCTGCCGAGGCCGAGCTGCGGAGCTGGAGGCGGTTGTCGCTGCCCGAGGTCATCAGGGGTGACATCGAGGCGTTCTACGTCGACTGCTGCCAGGTGTGGGATCACGCCCCGTGGGTGCTGCTCGTGGAGGAGGCCGGCGGTCGGTTCACCGATCACGACGGCGGGCGATCACCAGCGAAGCGCGGCGGGTTGTACTCCAACGCGGGTGTTCATGACGAGCTGCTCGACGCGATCAGCACGCGGCGGCGATCAGGCCGATGAGCAGGTCTCGCGTGCCCGCGGTGTACGACGAGATCGGGCGCATGTACTCGCGATCGAATCGGACGGGATACGCGGAATGGTCATCTTCATGGGTCAGGCCTTCGATGCGATTGGCCGGCGTGGGCGGTCGACGGAGACCGGAGCGAGGCCGGCAGGTGTCGGTTGCTCATCCCCTGCGGGAACGGACGGCTGGGTGGGCTCGATCTCCGGGTGCGGCAGGATTCGGTCGAACCACTTCGGGATCCACCAGTTGCGGTCGCCGAGAAGCTCCATGGTGGCCGGGACGACCACCAAGCGGACGAGCGTCGCATCGAGGAAGACGGCGACGGCGAGCCCGAGACCGAAGATCTTGAGCTCTCGCATGTCCTCGAGCGTGAATGACGCGAAGGCGACGACCATGATGGCGGCGGCTGCAGTGATCACCCTGGCGGTGGAGGCGACGGCGTCAGCAACTTCACCTGGCTCGTTGGTGATCCCGGTGTCGACGGGCGCACGCGGGCGTTTCCAGTCGACGCCTACTACGACGATCATCGTCTCGTCATCGAGTACCGAGAGCTCCAACACGACGCCGCCGTCCCGTTGTTCGACAAGCCCGACCAGCTCACGGTCAGCGGCGTACACCGCGGCGAGCAGATACGCATCTACGACCACCGCCGAGCGTCCTCATCCCCGAGCACGGACTCCGACTCTGGGTCATCACGCCCCACGATGTCGGCGCTGACCGCCGAGGCCGCCTCAGCGCACGCGACCACGACCGGGATCTCGCTCTGCTCGCCACGCGTGGGATCGATGGTCCGCAGCCAACCGTTCCAGGTGACGACGCCGCACCGGGAAGCTGTCACACCCCGTTCGTAGCGTCACGGTCATGCCTCGACAGCGACTCACCGACCAGGCGGTCGACCACGCCCTCTACTCGTGGGCTCGGGACGTGTGGTCGACCGGTAGCGAGCTCAGTACCAAGTCGTACAGCGCCTGGGCAAAGAGGCAGGCTCCCCCCGTTCCGTCAGCCACCACCATCGTGCACCGCCTTCCTGGAAGTACATGGGGCGAGGGGATCCTGAGGCGACGAACGGATATTGCCGAGATCGGCCCCAGCGATGCGATCGCTGAGGTGCCACTTCAGTGCCGAGGACGTGGGCGCGTCGTATGGGCGCGTCGTTCGGCTGCGGAGTGGTCGGCCACCGCAGAGTGCAGGTGCGACGTGTGCGCTGAACCAACGATCGCAGAGCTCCACCCCGACCTCGTCGAGCGGCTCTCGAACCCCGCCGACGCCGCCGTGGCGGCGAGCCGCTGGGTCGAGTGGCGATGTCCGGCCGGCGTGGAGACGCACCGCACCTGGGGGGCGCCGGCAGAGCACGTCGCGTCCGAGAAGATCTACTGCGGGCAGTGCCGAGCCAAGGCGAAGTTCTATTCGCAGCACCGCCCGGGCGATGTCATCCCAGCCCGCAGCTCGAAGGCCGCGGCAAAGATCGAAGAGGGCGCGGCAGCGGCGCTCGCCGAACTCATGCCCACCGTCGGTGTCCGGCGCCTCGCGTCCATCGTGCTGCCACCGACCTCCGGGTATTTCTCGATGTACTCGATCACGCCCGACGTCATCCTCGAGTCACTGAAGGTCGCCATCGAGATCGACGGGGGAGACGGAAGCGGTAGATCGCGGCACGACAGCCCCGAGGGTGTTGCCGACGACGAGACTCGCGACCGACTGCTCTCCGAGCTGGGCTGGCGCGTGCTTCGGGTCCGTCACCCCAATGCGGCACCCATCTGTTCGAGCGCCACCGTCGTGCGTACGAAGACGTCGAGCTCGCGTGTCATGGCTGCGCTGGTCTTCGACGCGGTCCAGACGATGGGCAGCGCATCACCGACCGATGATCAAGCGGCCAGCTACTCGACGGCGTCGTCGATCAAGCCGTACGGAGGACTCGCTGGATCCCCTGAGTAGCGCGCCACCACGAACTGGTTCGCGAACTCGGGTGGGTCGTTGTCGACGATGATCAACTGCGTCCCGTTCGAACGCTGTCCCTCCGCCCACTCCACAAGGTGTTGGTAGACGCCCCGAGCGATCGCCGGAGCCTGGTAGTCGTCACCGACGATTCCGCTCGCAGGGACGAGGTTCTTCTGCGGGCTGTCGATCATCAGCAGACCCGGGTGGGCGCCGCCGCCCTCGGCGGACTTCTCGAACACGGCGAGGTACCAAGCAAGTGCGATCAGCGTCATGGCCCCAGCCGACCCGAGTTGGTCGTAGCGCACCCCGCGCACGGACGGCACGAAACGTTGACCGAGTGCGACCTCGGTCAGCTTTGGGAAGTGGAAGTCTCCGAGAATCGCCGTCAGGCGAGTCGTCAGGTCATCGAGGATCGAGCTGCGGGTGACGTTCGCGGTAGCGGCGGCCAGTTGAGCGGCGCTGACATCGGCAAGCTGCTGGCGGAGCGCGCCGAGCTCCTGACGCCGGCGATCTCGTGATACGTGCATGTTCCGTAATCGCCTGAACTCAGCCGCCGAGGCCCCGACGCGCCCGAGCTCCTCAAGGAGCGCGTCCCGCTGGGTCATGTAGGGCGAGAAGCGGCCGCGCATTGCGGCATCAAACGCCACCTGCGCACGTCGCTGGTCCTCAGTCGCTGCCTGCATCTCCGCGTCGAGCCGGTCCTCGCTTGTTCGGATCTCCTCGAGGTAGCCGACCAACTCTTTGTGGCGACTACGGATGGCGCGGAGCTCTCGGTCGAGGTCGACATCGTCGTGATCCGAGTCCAACGGCTGGTGGCACACGAAACAGGCGTCGGCGTCGGATCCCGAGTTGGAGATCGGCTGCAAGCACCAAGGGCATACCTCGATCGACAACGGGTCGAAGAGGCGGCTGGCCTCCTTGGCGAAGACCAGCTTCTTGATGTCCTGCTCGTACTGAGCGCCGAGAGCGAGCAGGCGATCGAGCTGTGTGCGCGCGTCGCGGAGCTGGTTCGACAACCGCCGCGAACGCGAAGCGGCGTCTTGGTAAGCCGAACGCTGCTCATCCCCGAACGCTGCCTCGGCGTCCATCTGTGCCTCGATCGTCGACAACCGAGCGTCGAGCGTCCGCTCCTCCTCCTCGAGGTCCGTGATCTGCTCGTCGATCACATCCAGCGCCGGGATTCGCTGCTCGGCCATGAAGGCCTCGATGGCCTCCAGGTCACGCGTTCGCTCTGCGATCTGCTGCGCAAGCGCTCGAACCTCGGC
Source organism: Actinomycetes bacterium (assembly GCA_031398745.1). Classification (GTDB taxonomy): domain Bacteria; phylum Actinomycetota; class Acidimicrobiia; order Acidimicrobiales; family CADCSY01; genus JANNNX01. Next base: position 45,178 of record JANNNX010000046.1, on the reverse strand, counting down.
CGCTAACGAGGCAGCGGAGTTGTCGTGCGCCCAGAACATGAGGTCGAGCACCTGCTCGTGCTTGAGCCGGACGACGGGCTGGTTGCGTTCAAGCAGCAGGTTGCGACTGTCGAGGTCAGAGTTCTCGAGGAACATGACTCGCAGAACATCGCGGATGGAGAGCTTGTCTACGGCGGAGGCGTCCTGCGTTGGCGCCTCGCGCAGCACAACGTGGGCGATGCCGAAGTGACCGAGCAGGAACTGCGACAGGGACTCGTCACTGCTCGGCGGGCTGATGGTCAGCTCGCGTTGCGGGTGCGGCTCGTCCAGCTCATCGATGGTGCACGAGTGCACGACGGCGGACCTCGAAGGCAGCTGGACCGCAGCCCGCTCGATGACGAACCGCGCGCCTTGCAGCTCACATTCGAGCTGCGCGGACCGGACGCGAGATCGGACCTCTGGGTGGTGCGGAAAGTCGGCCCCTCCGAGGCAGTAGGAGATGAACTCGAGAACGCTTGTCTTTCCCGTGGAGATCTGGCCAGCGATGACGGCGAGGCGTGCAGGCTCGTCATCGGGACCGAGGAACGAGACGTCGTAGTTCCTGGCTACGCCCTGCAGTCGCAGGCGGCGAACCGCGATGGTCATCAGTCGTTCGCGTCCAGGTTGAGCGCCAGCTGGAAGTCGCTGTCCACGTCGAGGACATCGAGTCGCAACCCGCTGCCGCTGAGCCACTCCGAAGCGCGCGCAGCGAGTCGTGTGTCACTGAGCCGGAACAGCGGCCGGATCATCTCGATGCTCTGGCGGTAAGCGTCTGCGTAGAGCGACTCAAGGCTGTCGGCCTCATGGCGCCCCAGGTCTGTGAGCTCGCAGACGATTCGCCCGTCCACCGTCGTCGGCTTGGCGTAGCCCCAAGCCGTGAGCGCTGCCAGGTCCGAGCGGAGGCGGGCCCGCCGGTTCGCGTAGCGCTCGGGAGCGGACTGGTAGCTCAGTGCGGCTGGGTTGAAGCCGGCCAGCTCGAGACGCACAGCGTCGGCGCCCTGCACGACCAGATGGGGATTGGCGGCGAAGAACTCGAAGTAGCCGATGCGGTCGATGGTGAGCGGCGCGTCGAACGTGGAGAGGAGCACCAGCAGCTGCCCCCGGCGGAACACGGCGTTCGTCTCGGGAGGGCGGGAGACGGCGGTGAACTCCATCAGGGCGTCTCCGCCCGGGCGTCGACGATCTCCTTGTAGCTGCGGACCCAGCCGGCCTCGCCTGCCTCGACAAGGTGGTGCACCAATCCGGAACGGTGCACCAGCGTGTCGCGAAGCTCACGAGACGGGTTCGCCTGGTGATGGGCCTCCACGGCGGTCATGACCCCGGGGTAGAGGCGTGGTAGCGCGTTCACGTCCGGATCAACCGACGCCTTCTCTGCCTCGTACCGCGTGTGCCACATCTGGTGGAGGCTTGCCTGCACCGATCCGAGAGCCTCGACCTCGGCTCGTACTTCCCGTTCGTGGACGTCGCGAGCCATGACCTCTGCGTTGAAGAAGGCTCGCCGCGCTACTCGATCGTCGGTGATCCCCGCTACTCGCAGTTGCTCGACGAAGAGCGCGGAGTCGAAGCGCGACCAGTCATCCGGGTCGCGAACCGATCGCTCGGTCGCGTGCTCGCCGGGGGCGAGCCCGAAGAACTGTTGGCGTACACCCGCGAGGTCGGGCTTCCGCAGCAGGCCTTCGAGATGCGCGCCAGACCACAGCTCGACGGCAACGCCCGTAGTGCGCTGTGTCCGCGCCTTCCAGCGGTCCCACCACGTCGTCGCCGGAGCATCCAGGTCGACCGGGATCGCAAGTGTCCAACTGGCAACCGTGAAGCACTCTCGAGCCGCCGAGGCCTGAATCGATCGAAACGCCTCCCGGATCTCCGCCTGCTGCGCCTTGCCGACGCCGTCGATGAAGTACTTCGACTGCCAGACGCTGATCGTGCCTCGCGAGAGCTCGCCCACGAACGTGTCGATCCCCCAGTCGCCGGGGTTGGCCTGCACGGCTCGTGCCGTCGGGTGGAGCTCCCAGACAACGCCGGTGACGAGCCGCTCGAAGCGCTCACGACCGGCCGCCTCGCCCTCAACGCTGAGCAGGTTGAGCCGCACCAAACCGGACCCCGCCGTCGGAATCGCGGCTATGGCCTGAATCGTGTCCTGCTCCGTCGACGTCATGTCACCGCCCCACGAGATCAGTCCCGTGTCAGCGACGTCGGACGCCGCTCGCAACCCGAGCCACGGTACGAGAAGGACGCAGCACCCGGGTGGACCACGACTCGGACTCCCCGCTCTTCCCGGTCCCAAAGGAGGGCTGCGGAGAGCGACGGTGTACAAGGCCTGGCGCAAGGCACGGGCGGCGGCGGGTCTTCCGACGACATCAAGCCGCATGACCTCCGCCACCTGTCGAACACGCTCAGCGCAGATCCCGGGCGTGACGGTGAAGGACCTCTTGGCTCGCATGGGTCACAAGTCCGAACAGGCCGCGCTTCGCTACCTCCACGCGTCTGCGGAGGCTGACGCGACGGTGGCGCAAGGTCTCGACGCTGCCTTCCGCCGAGTCCGCGACGCCGACAACGACGATCCGGAGCGTGCATCCAACGACACCGAGCCGGACGCCGACGGGCCAGCCGACACGGCGACGGATGCTGGACAAAGTGTTGGATGCTCGGCCGCCGTGCTGGTGGTCTAAGCGGTGCGCAGTGCGGTGACCAGCCTCTACACAGGAGAGCGGGTGACGAGAATCGAACTCGCGTTCTCAGCTTGGGAAGCTGATGTTCTGCCTCTGAACTACACCCGCGGGGGCGCTCACGTTAGCTCGGGTCCGGCGCCGGCCCCTTCCTGACCAGCCGGTAGGGTCCGCCCCGTGCTGCTGTCCGACCGGACCATCCGCGAGCAGATCGAGACCGGCCGCATCGTCATCGACCCCTTCGATCCGAGCTGCGTGCAGCCGTCGTCGGTCGACCTCCACGTCGACCGCTTCTTCCGGGTGTTCCGCAACCACACCATGGGCTTCATCGACGTCAAGGCCGACCTCGAGGACCTCACCGAACTGGTCGAGATCGGCGACGACGACGTCTTCATGCTCCACCCCGGCGAGTTCGTGCTCGGGTCCACGGCCGAGCGGGTGGCCCTCCCCGACGACCTGGTCGCCCGGCTCGAGGGCAAGTCGAGCCTGGGCCGCCTCGGGCTGCTGATCCACTCCACCGCCGGCTTCGTCGACGCTGGGTGGGATGGCCACCTCACTCTCGAGCTGTCGAACGTCGCCAACCTGCCGATCACGCTCTACCCGGGCATGAAGATCGGACAGATCAGCTTCCTGGAGATGACCACTCCGGCCGACCGGCCCTACGGGGCGGGCGCCCTGGGTTCGAAGTACCAGGGCCAGCGGGGCCCCACCCCGAGCCGCTACCACGAGAACTTCGACCCCCGAGCCTGACCGCCGGCCGGAGGCCCGACGGCGGTACCCCCCCTAGTTGCCGAGGGCCTTGCTGTCGGCGTCGCGCACCCGGCGGGCCATGTAGGCCAGCAGCTTTCGGTTGAGCGACGGCACCTTGTCGAGCACCTCGTAGAGCGCCTGCTGGCTGAGCACCAAGAGCTGGAGGTCGGTCTCGGCGACCACGGTGGCACTGCGGGGGCCCTGATCGAGCACGGCCAGCTCACCGAAGTAGTCGCCCACGCTGAGCTCGGCGATCTTGCGCGTCCCCCGGCGGACCGACGCCTTGCCCTCCATGATCAGGAAGAACTCGTGACCGATCTGGCCCTGGTTCACCAGGACCCGGCCAGCCTCGACGATGATCTCGTCCGAGGCGCTGGCGACGCGCTGGAGTTCGCGTTGCGAGCAGGCCTCGAAGAGCGGGACGGTGCGGAGGTGCGCGAGGTAATCGCGCTTGGCTGCCATGGCGCGCACGTTACCGGTCTGGCACCCCCGGGGCTGGTGAGACCGAGCCGAACGGACGGTGCCGCCTCCGCCCCACCCATTCACAACCGCGAAACATCGGTGCAACAAAGCCCCAATACGGTCGGCCAAGTGGACGTGGCGATCGTGCGCTGGCCGGTGGAGGCCACCGAGCGCGACCGCCTGCAGAGCGAGGCCCTCCCCCGCTTGCTGCTCGTGGAACAAGGGACGCCACCACCCGAGCCGATCGACGGCGACGTCTTGGAGGACTGGGTTCGCCTCCCGGCCGACGACCTCGAGATAGAGCACCGGGTCCGCGGGCTGCGGGCCCGCCTACGGGTCACCTCGGTCGAGCACCCCCACATCGACGCCGACGGGATCCTGCGTACCCGCGACGGCTGGGCCGCACTGCCGCCGGTCGAGGCCCGCTTGGTGGGGGCGATGCTCCGGCGCCCGGGGGCGGTCGTCAGCCGCTTGGCGCTGGCCAAGGCCGGGTGGCCCGAAGGGGCCCCGGGCCGCAATGCGCTCGACGTCCACGTGCTGCGCCTCCGCCGCCGGATCGAGCCGCTCGGCCTCGTGATCCGCACGGTCCGGGCCCGGGGCTATCTGCTCGACCTCGGCGCCGATCCCCGCCAACCCGCTCCGACGTCGGCCCAGGAGGTCTGAGACGGGGGAGTTCCCCGTGCCCCGGCGCGGGCATGGCAGGATTTGGCTCCACCGGCCCCGCAACCGATGCGGGGTGAGCTCGAGCCGGCCCACGACCTCGCCGAGGGGAGCACCATGCAGATGGTCACCGCTGTCATCAAGCCGCACAGCGTCGACGCCGTGAAGGACGCCCTCAAGACGGTGGGCCTCTCCGGCCTCACCATCACCGAGGTGAAGGGCTTCGGGCGCCAGGGCGGGCACACCGAGACCTACCGCGGCACCGAGTACACCATCGACTTCGTGCCCAAGACCAAGGTCGAGGTGATCGTGGATGACGCGGATGTGGCCGGGGTGGTCGACGTCATCGTGGCCGCCGCTCGCAGCGGCAAGATCGGCGACGGGAAGATCTGGGTCACCGAGGTCGGCCGGGTCGTGCGCATCCGGACCGGCGAGGAGGGCATTGACGCCATCTGATCGGCAGGCGGGCGGCCTCCGGCCCTCGCTCCGCCGGGACTGACCGAGGTCACCGGAAGCCGTCGGGAGCCGACGGCGGCGGTGGGCCCCAACACAGGGAGGACAGGAGAGACGATGGCTGGTGGCAAGAGGTGGGTGCTCATCCTCGGCACGGTCGTGGTGGGCCTGCTGGTGGGGGCCGATCCTGCGGGAGCGGCCGAGGCCGGCGAGACGCCGATCGACAGCGGCAACACCGCCTGGGTGATCGTGGCCACCGCGCTGGTGCTGTTCATGACCCCCGGGCTGGCCTTCTTCTACGGCGGGATGGTCCGGGCCAAGCACGTGCTGGCCATGCTGATGCAGAACTTCGTGGCCATGGGTCTGATCGGCGTGCTGTGGGCGGTCGTGGGCTTCAGCCTGGCCTTCGGGAACCCGGGCGACGGTGGGTTCATCGGCTCCCTCGACTTCATCGGGCTCCAGGACGTCGACGCCGGTGTCGGCCCTGACTTCTTCGCCCTGTCGATCCCGTTCGTGCTCTTCGCCGCCTACCAGATGACCTTCGCCATGATCACACCGGCGCTGATCACGGGAGCCACCGCCGACCGCCTCCGCTTCGGTGGCTACCTGCTCTTCATCGGGCTGTGGTCACTTCTCGTGTACTCGCCGGTGGCCCACGCCGTCTTCGCCGGCGGCTGGCTGGCCGACCTGGGAGCACTCGACTTCGCCGGCGGCGCGGTGGTGCACGTGAACGCCGGGGCCGCGGCCCTGGCCGTCGTGCTGGTGATCGGCGCCCGGCGGGGCTACGGCCGCGCTCCGATGCCCCCGCACAACCTGCCCCTCACCCTGCTCGGCACCGGCATCCTGTGGTTCGGCTGGATCGGCTTCAACGCCGGCTCGGCCCTGGCCGCCAACGGCATCGCCGCCCAGGCGCTGATGAACACCTGCTTGGCCGCCTCGGCCGCGATGCTGGGCTGGCTGTTGGTCGAGCGGATCAAGGAGGGCCGGGCCACCACCCTCGGGGGTGCCTCGGGAGCGGTCGCCGGGTTGGTGGCGATCACTCCCTGCGCCGGCTTCGTCGGCGGCATGGCTCCCATCGTCATCGGCTTCGCGGCCGGCGTCGTCTGTGTGCTGGCCCTGCGCCTGAAGTCGGTGTTCGGCTTCGACGACTCGCTCGACGTGGTCGGCGTCCACCTGGTCGGCGGCGCCCTCGGCTCGTTGCTTCTCGGCCTCTTCGCCGATGCCGGGGTCAACCCGATCGTGGTCGACGAGGGCCTTCTGGTGGGTGGCGATGCCGCCCTCCTCGGCTACCAGACGGTGGCGACGATCGGGACCTTCGTCTTCTCCTTCGTCGTCTCCGGCGTGCTGGCCAAGGTCATCGACGCCACCAACGGCCTGCGGGCCAGCGCGGACGACGAGCTGACCGGTCTCGATCTCTCCCAGCACTCCGAGACGGCCTACGAGCTGTCGCCGGGCTGAGCCCGCGACCCGACGACCTCGCCGGTCAGGTCGGCGTGGCGGTGGCCTGAGCGGCCACCGCGGCGGCGGCCGCAGCCACCGCCGCCGGGTCACCGAGGTACTCCACCGACTCGGGCACTAGGCGATCGTCGAGCCGGTACACCCGAGGGACCCCGGTGGGGATATTGAGCTCGACGATGTCATCGTCGGCGATCCCCTCGAGGTGCTTGACCAGGGCTCGAAGGCTGTTGCCGTGGGCCGCCACCAGCACCGTGTTACCCGCCCGTAGGTCGGGGACGATGGCGTCGTACCAGTACGGGAGCATTCGGGCGACCACGTCGGCCAGGCACTCGGCGGCCGGGAGCACATCGGGGGCCAGGCCGGCGTAGCGGGGATCGTGGCGCGGGTGGCGCTCGTCGTCGAGGTCGAGCGCGGGCGGCGGCGTGTCGTAGCTCCGCCGCCAGATCTTGACCTGGGCCTCGCCGTGGGTGGCCGTGGCCTCGGCCTTGTCGAGGCCCTGGAGGGCGCCGTAGTGGCGCTCGTTGAGGCGCCACGACCGGGGCTGGGGGACCCAGAGCCGGTCGAGGGCCTCCAACGCCAGGTTGGCGGTCCGGATCGCCCGGCGCTGGAGGGAGGTGTGGGCGACCTCGGGCAGGAGCCCGGCGTCGGCCAGCAGCTCCCCGGCGGCCCGGGCCTGGGCCTCACCAAGGGGAGTCAGGTCGACATCGGTCCAGCCGGTGAAGAGGTTCAACTCGTTCCAGGTGCTCTCGCCATGGCGGAGCAGGACGAGGGTCGCGGTCATGCATCGAGCGTAGGACGCGCGGCTCGGGAGGCCGCCCCTCCCACATTGAGCGTAAGCGACTCAAGTTTTCTGCGTCGGTGAGTTGGCGGGGCGACGAGTGGTCGGTAGCGTCGTCATCGACCAGTCCCCCGACCGCACCCAGGAGCCACCCCCATGCCCAAGGCCGTCGGCATCGATCTCGGCACCACCAACTCCGTCGTCTCCGTTCTCGAGGGGGGTGAGCCGACCGTCATCCCGAATGCCGAAGGCGGGCGCACCACCCCGTCGGTCGTCGCCTTCGGCAAAGGTGGCGAGGTTCTCGTGGGGGAGGTGGCCAAGCGCCAGGCGATCACCAACCCGGACCGGACGCTGCGCTCGGTCAAGCGCCACATGGGCACCAACTGGACGACCGAGGACATCGACGCCAAGCGCTACACGCCCCAGGAGATCTCGGCTCGCATCCTCCAGAAGCTCAAGCGCGACGCCGAGGCCTACCTCGGCGACACCGTCACCCAGGCGGTCATCACCGTCCCCGCCTACTTCAACGACGCCGAGCGCACCGCCACCAAGGAGGCGGGCCAGATCGCCGGGCTGGAGGTGTTGCGCATCATCAACGAGCCCACGGCCGCCGCGCTGGCCTACGGGCTCGACAAGGAGGGGGCCGACCAGACGATCCTGGTGTTCGACCTCGGGGGCGGCACCTTCGACGTCTCGGTGCTCGAGATCGGCGACGGCGTGTTCGAGGTCAAGTCGACGCATGGCGATGTGCAGTTGGGCGGCGACGACTGGGACCAGCGGGTCGTCGATTGGCTGATCCAGTCGTTCAAGGGCAAGGAGGGCGTCGACCTCAGCGGCGACAAGATGGCGATGCAGCGCCTCAAGGAGGCAGCCGAGAAGGCCAAGATCGAGCTCTCGGCGTCGCAGACCACCCAGGTCAATCTGCCCTTCATCACCGCCACCTCGGACGGGCCCAAGCACCTCGACGAGACGCTCACCCGGTCGAAGTTCCAGGAGTTGACGGCGGATCTGGTCGAACGGTGCAAGGGCCCCTTCGAGCAGGCCATCCGCGATGCCGGGCTCACCAAGGGCGCCATCGAGCACGTCATCCTGGTCGGAGGGTCGACACGCATGCCGGCCATCCAGGAGCTGGTGGTGGAGCTCACCGGCAAGGAGCCGAACAAGGGTGTCAACCCCGACGAGGTGGTGGCCGTGGGTGCGGCCATCCAGGCCGGAGTCCTGCGGGGCGAGGTCAAGGACGTGCTCCTGCTCGACGTCACCCCGCTGTCGCTCGGCATCGAGACCAAGGGCGGGGTCATGACCAAGCTCATCGAGCGGAACACGACCATCCCCACCCGCCGTACCGAGGTGTTCACCACCGCCGAGGACATGCAGCCCTCGGTCGAGATCCACGTGCTCCAGGGCGAACGGGAGATGGCCAGTTACAACAAGACGCTGGGCAAGTTCCAGCTGGTCGACCTCCCCCCGGCTCCTCGGGGCGTGCCCCAGATCGAGGTCACCTTCGACATCGACGCCAACGGCATCGTGCACGTGGCCGCCAAGGATCGGGGTACGGGCAAGGAGCAGTCGATGACGATCACCGGTCAGTCGTCGCTCGACCGCGACGCCATCGACCAGATGGTCCGCGACGCCGAGGCCCACGCCGAGGAGGACCGCCGCCGTCGGGACGAGGCCGAGGTCCGCAACAACGCCGACAGCCTCATCTACCAGACCGAGAAGGTCCTGCGAGAGCAGGGCGACAAGGTCCCGGGGGCAGAGCGGGAGGCGGTCGAGTCGGCGCTGGCCGAGGTCAAGGAGGCGGTGGCCGGGAGCGACCTCGACCGCATCCGGGCCAGCACCGAGACCCTGGTGGGGGCCAGCCAGTCGTTCTCCCAGCGGCTCTACGAGTCGGCCGCGGCCGAGGGGGCCTCGTCGTCGGCCACCCCCGGGGCGAGCACCCCGGACGACGACGAGGTCGTCGACGCCGAGATCGTCGAGGACGAGGACCGCCCGGCATGAGCGAGCCGCAGGATGCCGTCGAGGGCGTTGTCGACCAACTGGCCGAGGACGAGGCCACCACGGCGCCCGGGCCCGATGACCTCAACGCCGAGGAGCTGGTCCGCCTCCTCGAGACGGTGACGGCCGAGCGCGACGACGACTACCTGGCGCTGGCCCAGGCCAAGCAGGCCGAGCTGGAGAACTTCCGCAAGCAGATGGCCAAGCGCCAGGCCGAGCAGCTCAACCAGGCCGGATCGTCACTGGTCGAGAAGCTCCTGGCCGTGCTCGACACCTTCGACTACGGGGTGGCCCACGGCGACGAGAGTCTCCTGGCCGTCCAGGCCCAGCTGGTCGGAGTCCTGGAGCGGGAAGGCCTCGAACGGGTCGCCCCCGATGCCGACTCGCCCTTCGATCCGGCCGAGCACGACGCCGTGGCCCACGAGCCCGGTGACGGGTCGAGTGCCGAGCCGGTGGTGGCCGAGTCGCTCCGGGCCGGCTACCGGTGGAACGGGCGCCTGCTCCGCCCGGCCATGGTCCGGGTCCGAGGCTGATCGGAAGGGGTCGATGGCTGCCCAGCGGGAGTGGTTCGACAAGGACTACTACGCCGCGCTCGGCGTCCCCGAGACGGTGTCGGCCAAGGAGCTGACCAAGGCCTACCGGGCCCTGGCCCGGGCCCACCACCCCGACACCGTGGCCGGCGGCACCGCGGCCGAGGGCGCCGCCGCCGAGGAGCGGTTCAAGGAGATCTCGGCCGCCTACGACGTGCTGAGCGACCCGACCCGGCGGGCCGAGTACGACGAGGTCAGACGGCTGGGCCCGATGGCCGGCGGCCTCGGCGGCCCGGCGGGTCCCGGCGGGGGTCGGTTCCGCCCGGGCGGCGTGCGACTGGACGATCTCCAGGGCGCGGACATCGGCGACCTGTTGGGCGGCCTCTTCGGCGGGGGTCGTCGCGGCCGGCGCCGCCAGGCGCCCGGTCGTCGGGGGCCCGACCTGGAGACCGAGCTCCACCTCTCCTTCGACGACGCAGTGGGAGGGATCACCACCACCGTCCACCTGACCAGCGATGCCCCGTGCCGCCATTGCCACGGCTCGGGGGCCGAGCCGGGCACCACGCCCATCCAGTGCCCGACCTGTGGTGGGGTGGGCATGGTGGCCGAGGACCAGGGGCCGTTCAGCTTCTCCAGCCCCTGCCTGCGCTGCGGGGGGCGGGGGGTGCTGATCGAGCACCCGTGCACGGTCTGCGCGGGCACCGGTGTCGAGCGGCGACCCCGGGCGGTGAAGGTCCGCATCCCCCCCGGGGTCCACGACGGGCAGCGGATCCGCATCAAGGGCCGAGGCGGTCCTGGAGTCGAGGGCGGGACCCCGGGCGACCTCTACGTGGTGGCTCGGGTGGGCCAGCACCCGGTGTTCGGCCGCCGCGACGACCACCTGACCCTCACCGTGCCGATCACCTTCCCCGAGGCCGTCCTGGGTGCCGACATCGCCGTCCCGGTGCTCGACGGCAGCTCGGTGACGCTGCGGGTGCCGGCCGGCACCCGCTCGGGGAGGACGTTCCGGGTCAAGGGTCGGGGCGTCGCTCGGGGTTCGTCGGTGGGCGACCTGCTGGTCACGGTCGAGCTGGCCGTCCCGACCCGGCTGACCGACGCCGAGCGGACCGCGGTCGAGCAGCTGGCGGCGGCCGCCGAGGCGTCGCCCCGGGCCCACCTGGGGGTGTGACGTGGCCATCGGGGTTCCCGGCACTCGCCCGCCCAGCCGTGCCCTGTTCGTCATCTCGGTGGCGGCCGAGCTCAGCGGCCTGCACCCCCAGACCCTGCGCATCTACGAGCGGCGAGGCCTGCTCGAACCGACCCGCACGGGTGGCGGCAGCCGGCGCTACAGCGAGGACGATCTCGACCGCCTCCGCCGTATCCAGGAGCTGACCGATCAGGGCCTGAACCTGGCCGGGGTGAAGCGGGTCCTCGAGCTCGAGGCCGAGGTCGAGCGGCTCCAGCGCCGGACCTCGGCGGCCGAGGCCGAGGCCAAGGCCGCGCACGACCACGCCGTTCGCCAGCTTCGCCGCGATCTCGTCCCCCTCTCACAGGCCATCGAGTTGTTCGGGCATCCCCGAATGCCCCGCCGGCCCTGACCCCTGGAGCACCCATGTCGATCGATCCCAACCGCTGGACGGTCAAGACTCAAGAGGCGGTGAACGCCGCCGCCGAGACGGCCCGGACCGCGCAGCACCCCGAGGTCGGGCCCGACCACGTGCTCGCCGCGCTCCTCGACTCGGCCGACGGCATCGTCGGTCCGCTGCTGACCAAGGTGGGTGCCGACCCCCGGGCGCTGCGGGTGGCGGTGGCCGAGCGCCTGGCCCGCGAGCCCCGCTCGACCGGCAGCGACCCCGGACTGAGCCGAGGCCTACGCGAGGTGTTGGAGGCGGCCGACGCCGCCCGCGCCGACCTCCACGACGACTTCGTCTCCACCGAGCACTTGGTGCTGGCTCTGGCCGATCGGGTGGGAGTCACCCGAGAGCAGCTCCTGGAGGGGTTGCGGACGGTGCGGGGCAGCCACCGGGTGACGAGCCAGAGCCCCGAGGAGACCTTCCAGGCCCTCGAACGCTACGGCCGGGACCTCACCGCGGTGGCCCGCCAGGGCAAGCTCGACCCGGTCATCGGCCGGGATGACGAGATCCGCCGGGTGATCCAGGTGCTCTCGCGACGGACCAAGAACAACCCGGTCCTGATCGGCGACCCGGGGGTGGGCAAGACCGCCATCGTCGAGGGGTTGGCCCGGCGGATGGCCGAGGGCGACGTACCCGAGAGCCTCCGTGACAAGCGCCTCATCAGCCTCGACCTGGCCTCGATGGTGGCCGGGGCCAAGTACCGGGGTGAGTTCGAGGAGCGGCTCAAGGCCGTCCTCAAGGAGATCGCCGACTCCGAGGGCGAGGTCGTCACCTTCATCGACGAGATGCACACGGTCGTCGGGGCCGGTGCCGCCGAGGGGTCGATGGACGCCAGCAACATGCTCAAGCCAATGTTGGCCCGGGGCGAGCTCCGGATGATCGGCGCCACCACCCTCGATGAGTTCCGCAAGCACATCGAGGCCGACCCGGCCCTGGAGCGGCGATTCCAGCCGGTGCTGGTCGAGCCCCCGTCGGTCGAGGACACGGTGGCCATCCTGCGGGGATTGAAGGAGCGCTACGAGGTGCACCACGGGGTCCGCATCCAGGACGCGGCCCTGGTGGCGTCGGCGGTCCTGTCCGATCGGTACCTCACCGGTCGCCACCTCCCCGACAAGGCCATCGACCTGGTCGACGAGGCGGCGTCGGGCCTGCGCATCGAGATCGACTCACTGCCGACCGAGATCGACGTCGTCGACCGCCGGATCCGCCAGCTCGAGATCGAGCGGGTAGCCCTGGCCAAGGAGAGCGACGAGGTCTCGGCCGAGCGGCTGGCGGGGCTCGATCGGGAGCTGGCCGAGCTCCAGGAGCGAGCCGACGCCATGACCGCCCACTGGCAGGCGGAGAAGGACGCCATCGGCGAGATCCGCCGACTCAAGGAGAGCCTGGAGACCAAGCGCCTCGACGTCGAGCGGGAGACCGACCTGGAGCGAGCGGCCGAGATCCGCTACGGACAGATCCCGAGCCTCGAGCGGGAGATCGACGCCGCCACCGCCCGCCTGGCCGATCTCCAGCGGGTCCAGAAGATGCTCAAGGAGGAGGTCGACGAGGAGGACGTCGCCGAGGTCGTCAGCCGCTGGACCGGTGTCCCGGTCAGCCGGCTGCTGGAGGGCGAGGTGGCCAAGCTGGTGCGGATGGAGGAGGTCCTCCACCAGCGGGTGGTCGGCCAGGACGAGGCGGTGACGGCGGTGGCGGGTGCCATCCGTCGCAGTCGGGCGGGCCTCGCCGACCCTCATCGACCGATCGGATCGTTCCTCTTCCTGGGCCCCACCGGCGTGGGTAAGACCGAACTGGCCCGAGCCCTGGCCGAGTTCCTGTTCGACGACGAGCGGGCCATGGTCCGCCTCGACATGAGCGAGTACATGGAGAAGCACTCGGTCAGCCGGCTGGTCGGCGCCCCCCCGGGCTACGTGGGCTACGACCAGGGAGGCCAGCTCACCGAGGCGGTGCGCCGCCGGCCCTACGCGGTGGTGCTGCTGGACGAGATCGAAAAGGCCCACCCCGACGTGTTCAACGTGCTCCTCCAGGTGCTCGACGACGGTCGGCTCACCGACGGCCAGGGCCGGACGGCCGACTTCACCAACGCGGTGCTGGTCATGACCTCGAACCTGCCGGGTGAGCCCACCGACTTCTTCCGGCCCGAGTTCGTGAACCGGATCGACGAGATCGTCCGCTTCCGCCCGCTCGACGAGGCGGACATGGGCCGCATCGTCGAGATCCAGCTGGAGGCGCTGCGTCGGCGCCTGGCCGGGCGGCGGATCACCCTCGAGGTCCTCGATGACGCGGCCCAGGCGCTGGGTGTCCTGGGGTACGACCCGGTCTACGGGGCCCGCCCGCTGAAGCGCCTGTTGCAGAAGGTCATCGCCGACCCACTGGCGTCGGCCCTGCTCGAGGGGCGGATCACCGATGGCGACCGGGTCCGGGCGGTGGTGCGCGAGGGTGCGGTGGTGGTCGAGCCGGCGCCGCCCACCTCTGGGGCAGGCGGCGGGCCCGAGGGGGAGGGGCGCTGATCGGCAGGGCCGGCCCCGAAGGACATAGTCCGTTCGACTCATTTTCACGCTCAGCGTTGACATCAACGCGCTGACCGGTCACATTCGTCAACGCACCAACGTGTCGTGCATCCTTGGATGTTCGACAGGGGAGACGTCGATCCGCAGGTCGAATTGGTCGCTGCGCCTGCGAGGAGTCAGAGCGAACCCGGCCCCGATTGTGTTCGAGGAGACGGGAGGCACCGCGTCCCGCTTCGCTACATCGGAGGAAGGAGACGCAGGTGTCCAAGCACGCCATCGCTCGATGGGGAAGTGCCCTGGTGGCCGTTGCCATCGGGCTGTTCGCGTGGGCGCCTTCGGCGTCGGCGCACTACGGGGAGGTGACGGCCACGGCGGCGTGCGCAGGCACGGTGTCGTTCACGTCGACCTCCTGGATGCCTGAGTCGGAGCTGGGCGAGAACGCTCACATCGACATCTGGTGGTCGGTCGAGGGCGGGTCCACCGAGATCGCCCCGTGGTCGACCGACTGGTACTTCGGGGACGGGCACTGGAGCTTCTCGGGGACGCTGCCGGCGACCTTCGAGGCCGGCGACGTGGTGACCGTCTACACGGTGCCGATGGCTCCCTGGGGCGGTGACGGGATCGACGGCTTCAACGACGAGATCACCGTGACCGTGCCGAGCGAGGACGACTGCACCCCGCCGCCGTGCGAGGAGATCGGCACGCCTGAGGGCGAGTCCCCCTCGACCGACGAGACCACCGACGACTGCGCCACGACCACCACCACCGTCGGCTCGACCACCACCAGCACCACCGTGGCCCCGACCACCACCACGGTCCCCACCGGCACCCGTCCCACGGTCCGAGTCGGGGGCGAGACGCTGACCTCGACGTCGACTACCGGGGGAATCCAGGTGCTGGCCGAGACCCAGACCGCCGGCGGGGTCCTGGCCTTCACCGGGTCGACCACCGGCCCGCTCACCGCGCTGGCCATCGTGCTGGTGGCGGCGGGCGGCGGACTGCTGGTCATCGCCAACCGGAGGCAGCGCTCGGAGTTGAGCTGAGCGCCCGACGGCTCGGTGCCACGATGAGCTGAGCCGTACACATCGCGTCGCAGCTGCGGCGTCTGGAGGCGGGAGCGGGAGGCCGTGGGGGCGGCCTCCCGCTTCCGCGCCCGGGCACGGGCCGGGGCGGTCCGGGGTGGCGGATACACTCCGCCGGACCGCCACGACCTGCCAAGGAGACGCGCGTGCCCGGGACGGTTGTCGTCGGGACCCAATGGGGCGACGAGGGCAAGGGCAAGCTCACCGACATCCTGGCCGCCGAGGCCGACGTGGTGGTTCGCTACCAGGGCGGCCACAACGCCGGTCACACGATCGTCGTCGGGGAGCAGAGCTTCGCCGTCCAGCTCGTCCCGAGCGGGATCCTGCATCCCTCGACCATGAACGTGATCGGCAACGGCGTCGTGGTCGACCCCCAGGTCCTGCTCGACGAGCTGGCCATGCTCGAGAACCGGGGGATCGACACGACCAACCTGGTCGTGTCGGGCAACGCCCACCTGATCCTCCCCTACCACCAAGAGCTCGACATGCTGGCCGAGCGACGCTTGGGCGGGAACAAGCTGGGGACCACCAAGCGGGGGATTGGCCCGACCTACGCCGACAAGGCAGCCCGGATCGGGATCCGGGTGCAGGACCTCCTCGACCCCAAGATCTTCCGGGAGAAGCTCGACGTCGTCCTCAAGGAGAAGAACGCGGTCCTGGCCAAGGTCTACAACCGGCTGCCCTTGTCGGCTGACGACATCGCGGCGCGTTACCTCGACGACATCGCCCCCCGCCTGGCACCGCGCATCGCCGACTCGGTCCAGCTGGTCCACGAGGCATTGGAAGCCGGCCAGGAGGTCATGTTCGAGGGGGCGCAGGCCACCTTCCTCGATCTCGACCACGGCACCTACCCCTACGTGACGTCGTCGAACCCGGTGGCCGGGGGGGCCTGCGTCGGGGCGGGGGTCGGGCCCCGCCACATCAGCCGCATCATCGGGGTGGCCAAGGCCTACCTGACCCGGGTCGGGGCCGGGCCCTTCCCGACCGAACTGCACGACGGGACCGGCGACCTGCTCGTCGATCGGGGTCGGGAGTACGGCACCAACACCGGGCGTCGACGGCGGCCCGGCTGGTTCGACGCGGTGATGCTGCGACAGGCCGTCCGGCTCAACAGCCTCACGGAGATCTTCGTGACCAAGCTCGACGTCCTCGATCCGCTGGAGACGATCAAGGTGTGCGTGGCCTACGAGGTCGACGGCGAGCGCTACGACCACGTCCCCTACCACCAGTCGCTGCTGCACCGGGCGGTGCCGGTCTACGAGGAGCTGCCGGGCTGGCAGGCCGACTGCTCGGGAGCCACCACCCTCGACGAGCTGCCGCCGGCGGCCCAGGACTACGTGCACTTCCTCGCCGAGCAGGCCCGGGTCCCGCTCGGCTACGTGGGCGTCGGGCCCGGGCGCCTCCAGACCGTCCACGTCGAGGGCTAGCGCGGGGTGCGCGTCTGCATCGTGGGAGCCGGTGGGCGTGAGCACGCCCTGGCCCACGCCCTGGCCCGCTTCGACCACCAGGTGGTGGTGACGCCGGGCAACCCCGGCATCGCCGGCTCGGTCCCGGATGTGCCCGGGGCCATCGACGCCGACCTTTTCGTGATCGGGCCCGAGGGCCCATTGGTCGACGGGTTGGCTGACGAGCTGCGGGCCGCCGGGCGGCTGGTGTTCGGTCCGGGGGCCGAGGGGGCCCGGATCGAGGGGTCGAAGGCGTGGATGAAGCAGCTGCTGGTCGAGGCCGGGGTGCCGACCGCCGCCTACGGGGCCTTCGACGAGGTCGAGTCGGCGATCGCCTTCCTGCGTTCGCTCGACGGCCCCCGGTGGGTGGTCAAGACCGACGGCCTGGCCGCCGGCAAGGGGGTGCTGGTGACCTCGGAGCGGGCCGAGGCCGAGGCTGATGTGCGGGCCAAGCTCTCGGGAGAGCGCTTCGGCGACGCCGGTCGGACGGTTGTCATCGAGGAGTTCCTGGACGGTCCCGAGGTGTCCTTGTTGGCGGTGTGCGACGGCCACCAGGCGGTGGCCCTGACGCCGGCTCAGGATCACAAGCGGCTGGGCGACGGCGACACCGGGCCGAACACCGGTGGGATGGGCGCCTTCGCCCCGGTGCCGACGGTGGGCGCCGACATGGTCGAGGAGGTGATGGCCACGGCCGTCCGCCCGACCCTCGAGCGCCTCGCGGCCCGGGGCATCGAGTACCGCGGGGTGCTCTACGCCGGCCTGGTGCTGACCGCGACCGGCCCGAAGGTCCTCGAGTACAACGCCCGTTTCGGCGACCCCGAGACCCAGGTCGTGCTGCCCCTGCTGCGCTCCGATCTCGGCCAGCTGCTGGCCGAGGCGGCCGCCGGCGGGCTCGAGCACCAGCCGACCTTCTCGACGGGCGCCGCGGTCACCGTGGTGTGCGCGGCCGAGGGCTACCCGGGTCGGGTGCGCAGCGGCGACCGGATCGACGGCCTCGACCGCGCCGCGGCCGTCGAGGGCGTCACGCTGGGATTCGCCGGCGTCGAGCGCGATGCCCGAGGGCGCCTCGTCACCAAGGGCGGGCGGATCCTCGACGTGACCGCCGTCGGGCCCGACCTGGACCGGGCCCGAGCCCGGGCCTACGAGGCCGTCGGCCACATCAGCTGGCCGGGCCGCCATATCCGAACCGACATCGCCCAAGGAGCGTGAAGCCAT
The DNA here is from genome assembly GCA_031398745.1 of Actinomycetes bacterium. GTDB lineage: Bacteria > Actinomycetota > Acidimicrobiia > Acidimicrobiales > CADCSY01 > JANNNX01. The sequence goes on along the minus strand of JANNNX010000046.1, from coordinate 27,546 downwards.
GAAGATCGCCGTGCTGATGGGGTCGCCCAACGATCGGGACAAGATGCGTCCGGCCGTCGAGACCCTCGAGGCGTTCGGCCTCGAGGTCGACGAGCGGGTGCTGTCGGCCCACCGAACCCCCGACGATGTGGCCGCCCTGGCCAAGGGGGCTCGGGCCGACGGCTACGCCGCCTTCATCTGCGGCGCCGGCATGGCCGCGCACCTCGCCGGTGCGGTGGCCGCCAACACCACCCTGCCGGTGGTCGGGATCCCCTTGTCGGGTGGAGGCCTCAACGGGCTGGACGCCCTCTACGCGACGGTGCAGATGCCGCGGGGAATCCCGGTGGCGACGGTGGCCATCGACGGCGCGGTCAACGCTGCGCTGTTGGTGGTCCAGATGCTGGCCATCACCGACGACGCCCTCGCCGAAGCTCTTGCGGCCGACCGAGAGAGGCGGGCCGGCCGTTGACCGGTCTCCGTGAACGGTCAGCGACGGGCGCCGCGGCCGCGGGTGCGCACACCGCTCATGCGCAGGGCGCAGCGGACGCAGAGCGGATCCTGGTCTTCGCCGAAAGGGAAGACCACGCAGGTGCCGCAGAACGCCAGCCGACACATGCGGCACGCGCCGCGGGCTTGTTCGAAGGGGTGGTTGTCGCAGCTGGCCATGGGATGATCGGTCCCTTGCATCGGCCAGGCGGAGGCCTTCCTTGATCGATCGGTACGTATTGCCGGCCATGGGTGCCCTGTGGGGGGACCCGGCCCGGTTCCGACGCTGGCTCGAGGTGGAGGTCCTGGCCACCGAGGGGTGGGCCACGATCGGGGTGGTGCCCGACGACGACGCCCGGGCGATTCGGACCCGAGCGCCGGAGGTCGACGCCGCCTTCGTGGCCCGGGTAGCCGAGCGCGAGCTGGTCACCGACCACGACGTGGCTGCCTTCGTCGATGTCGTCCAGGAGGCCATCGGCTTCCCGGCCGGGGCCTGGGTGCACTATGGGCTGACCTCGTCCGATGTCGTCGACACCGCCTTGTGCGCGGATCTGACGGCCGCCGCCGACCTGCTCATCGAGGCGTCGAGTGGGCTCATCGAGGTGCTACGCGGCCGGGCCGGAGAGCTCCGGGACACGCCCATGGTCGGGCGCACCCACGGCATTCACGCCGAGCCCACCACCTTCGGGGTCAAGCTCGCCCTGTGGGCCCTCCAGGCCGATCGCGACCGAACCCGCCTGCGCCGGGCCCGCGAGGCCATCGCGGTGGGCAAGCTCTCGGGCGCGGTCGGCACCTACTCGAACATCGACCCCGCGGTCGAGCGCCACGTGTGCGAGGCCCTCGGCCTCCGGCCGGTACCGGCGACCCAGGTAGTGGCCCGCGACCGCCACGCCGAGCTGCTCTGGGCCTGCGCCAGCGTCGGTGCGTCGATCGAGGCGTTCGCCACCGAGATCCGCCATCTGCAGCGCACCGAGGTGGGCGAGGTCGAGGAGGGCTTCCGACCGGGCCAGAAGGGCTCCTCGGCCATGCCCCACAAGCGCAACCCGATCCGGGCGGAGCGGCTCTCGGGCCTGGCTCGGGTGCTGCGGGGGAATCTGTCGGCCGCGTTGGAGGATGTCGCCCTGTGGCACGAGCGCGACATCTCCCACAGCTCGGTCGAGCGGATCATCCTCCCCGACAGCGTCACGTTGGCCCACTACGTGCTGGTCACGATGACCGGGTTGGTCGAGCGGCTGGTGGTGAAGCCCGACCGGATGCTCGAGAACCTCGACCGCTCCTACGGGCTCGTCTTCAGCCAACCGGTGCTGCTGGCGCTGGTGGCCGGGGGGTTGCCCCGCGACGAGGCCTATCGGATCGTGCAGGATGTGGCCATGGACGCCTGGTCCCGCCGCCAGCCGTTCCGCACGTTGCTGGAGGCCGATCCCCGGGTCGCTCTGGCCGCCGAGCGCCTCGACGAGGCCTTCGACCTCGATCGGTCGCTCCGCCACATTGGTGCCACCTTCGAAGCGCTCGAGGAGATCGCATGAGCATCACCGACCTGCCCTTCGCCCACCTCTACTCGGGCAAGGTCCGCGACAGCTACGACGCCGGTGACGGCCATCTGTTGCTGGTCGCCTCCGACCGCATCTCGGCCTTCGACGTGGTCATGGCCGAGGCGGTGCCCGACAAGGGGCGGGTGCTCACCGCGATGTCGACCTTCTGGTTCGAGACGCTGGCCGACGTCGCCCCCAGTCACCTGGTGTCGACCGAGCTGTCCGACCTGCCCGAGGGAGCTCGGCTCCCCGAGCTCGCCGGTCGGTTCATGCTCTGTCGACGAGCCGACATGCTGCCGATCGAGTGCATCGTGCGGGGCCACCTCTCGGGCTCGGCCTGGAAGGAGTACCGCAGCTCGGGAACGGTCCACGGGACGCCGATGCCGGCGGGCCTCCAGGAGTCCGAGCGCCTGCCCGAGCCGGTGTTCACCCCGTCCACCAAGGCCACCGAGGGTCACGACGAGAACATCTCCTTCGACGAGGCGGTAGAGCTGGTGGGTGGCGACGTCGCCGAGGAGGCCCGGCGGATCTCTCTCGAGCTCTTCGGCCGGGCCGCCGACCTGGCCGCCACCCGGGGCATCGTCATCGCCGACACGAAGTTCGAGCTCGGCTTCGTCGACGGCCAGCTGGTGGTCGCCGACGAGGTGCTGACCCCCGATTCGTCGCGGTTCTGGCCGGCCGACGAGGTCGTCGCCGGGGCCAGCCCGCCGTCGTTCGACAAGCAGCCGCTGCGCGACTTCCTCGAGGGTCTCGACTGGGACAAGACCCCACCCCCACCGACGGTGCCCGACGCCGTCGTGGCGGCCACCCGGGCCCGGTACATCGACGCCTACCAGCGCATCACTGGCCGATCGTTCGCCGACTGGCCGGGAGGCACTTCGTGACCCTGTACCGGGTGCTGGTGGAGGTGTCGCTCAAGGCGGGCATCGCCGATCCCCAGGGCGCCACCATCGAGCGGTCGCTCCCCACCTTGGGTTACACGGGGGTCGACGACGTGCGGGTGGGCAAGGCCATTCGCTTCACCTTGGAGGCGGACGACGAGGCCGCGGCCCGGGTCGAGGCCGAGGAGCTGTGCCTTCGCTTCCTGGCCAACCCGGTCATCGAAGACGCCACCGTCGAGATCCTCGGGGACGGAGCTTGACCACCAGGGTCGGTGTCGTCGTCTTTCCCGGTTCGAACTGCGAGTACGACGCGCTCGAGGCGGTGCGGACCGTCGGGGGCGAGGGAGAGCTGCTCTGGCACGGCGAGTCCACGCTCCGGGGCGTCGACGCGGTGGTCGTGCCCGGTGGGTTCGCGCACGGCGACTACCTCCGGCCGGGCGCCATCGCCCGCTTCTCGCCGGTGATGGCGGAGGTGGCCGCGTTCGCCGCCGAGGGTGGCCCGGTGGTCGGCATCTGCAACGGCTTCCAGGTGCTGACCGAAGCCGGCCTGTTGCCGGGGGCGCTCCAGAAGAACCGTGGCCTCACGTTCCTCTGCACACCGGTCGAGGTACGGGTGACCGCCACCGAGTCCGCGCTGACCTCTGATGTCGAGCGGGGCACCGTGCTGAGGATGCCGATCAATCACTTCGAGGGCAATTACACCTGCAGCAGCGAGACCCTCGCCGAGCTGAAATCAGAGGAACGGGTCGTCCTCCGCTACGTCGACAACCCCAATGGCTCCATGGACGACATCGCCGGCATCTGCTCGGAGGGTCGCAACGTCGTGGGACTCATGCCGCACCCGGAGCGGGCCATCCACGAGCTACTGGGCTCCACCGACGGCCTCGCCCTCTGGCGGTCGCTGCTCCGGTCGGCCGGCGCCGCCTGATCGGGCTCGGTCAGCCGGCGGTGCGGCTGATGCCGGCCTTGGCCAGGACCGGGGCCGGGACCCCGAGGGAACGCCAGGCCGTGTAGGTGATGCCCTTGCGGCTCCCGTACTCCGCGGCGACCTCCACGAACCCCTGCTCGTACGAACTCAGGTCCACCGACGCGCCCATGGCGGCCCGCTCTCGCTCGAGGTCGAGGCGCTCTTGCACCAGGGAGAGGCGCCGGATCGGGCTGGCGGCCTCCAGCGCGGTCTCGATCGCTCCGAGCCGTCGGTCGATGGAGGCGGGAGTGCGCTTTCGTCCCCGCTTGGGCCGGTGGCTCTCGAGCGCCTCGAGATAGGTCGAGACCACCCGACTCTGCGATCGACCTTGGGCCATCGCCTGCTTGTGGGAGTCGCTCACGGTTCGCTTCTTGCGTTCGGCCATGGCGGTATTCAACTACTGACAGGGGAGGTGATGCAACGCATGGGACTGCTTCTCCCCAGTGTCATATGGGGAATGCCTCCGGCGGAGCCCTTGCCGATCTGGCGCGGGGGCCCGTCGCGACATACGGTCAGCGGGCTTTGAGGCAGCCACCAGGCCCCGCGAGATGAGGTAGGGATGAGCGAGACCGACGTCGTCAAGACCGCCCGAGAACTGGCGCCCCAGATCCGGTCGTTCTCCGAGCAAGCCGAGGCCGAGCGCCGGCTTCCGGCCGACCTCGTCCGGCTCATGACCACCGCCGGGCTGTTCCGGATCTACCTGCCAGCGTCGTTGGGCGGGCTCGAGTGCTCGCTGCTCGAGTGCCACCAGGTCATCGAGGAGGTCTCGGCGGCCGACGGCTCGGCCGGCTGGTGCCTCCTCAAGGGCTCGTCCACCAACTTCCTCGCCGGCTTCCTCCCCCGGGACGTGGCCGAGGAGATCTGGGGACCCGATCCCGACATCGTCACGGGCGGCAGTTTCAACCCCATGAACGGCAAAGCGGTGGCCGTGGAGGGTGGGTATCGCCTCAGCGGCCGCTGGGACTGGGGCACCGGCTCGACCCACTCGGCGTGGCTCTTGGGGGGAGCGATGCTCTGGGAGGACGGGGGCACCGGCCCGGTGATGACCGAGACCGGACCGACCGTTCAGGCCTTCCTGTTCCCCCGGGCCGACGCCGAGATCGTCGACACCTGGTTCACCCACGGCATGAAGGGAACCGGGTCGAACGACATCGTCGTCGACGACCTCTTCGTCCCCGAACGCTTTGCTTTCCCCGGCCTCTCGGCCCAGCCGGTCGAGCCCGGGACCCTGTTCCAGATCGGCTTCCACAGCCAGTCGGCAGTCCCCCACTCGGCCGTGGCGATCGGCATCGCTCGGGCCGCTATCGAGAGCTTCGTGGAGCTCGCCTCGGCCAAGTCGCCGCTGATGGCCTTCTCCCTCCTGCGCAACCGCGAGTCGGCCCAGCACAAGGTGGCCGAGGCCACCGCACTGGTCGAGGCTTCGAGGGCCTACGCCTACCGGGTGATCGACGACCTATGGGACACGGTGGCCGGTGGTTCGCCGCTCAGCCCCCAGCAGGTGGCGTCGGTCAGCCTCATGGCGGCCTGGACCACCAAAGCCTGCGTCCAGGCCGTCGACCTGGTCTACGAGGCGGCCGGCGGCTCGTCGGTGTACCTGAAGAGCCCGATCCAGCGGAACTTCCGCGACATCCACGTCGCCGGATCCCACTTCTCGGTCGACGACCAGAGGTTCACCGCCGCCGGCAAGGGCATCCTCGGCGCCGACTAGGAAGCCAGGGGGTCGCTAGGGTGCCCAAACCCATGGACGCCCCCCTCCATCGGGCCCTCGGGCTCAGCGACGACGAGGCCGTCGACATCGAGCGGCTCCTCGGGAGAGCACCGAACCACCTCGAGTGGGCGATGTACGCGGTGATGTGGTCCGAGCACTGCTCGTACAAGTCGTCGCGCCTTCACCTCCGCCGGCTCCCCACCGAGGCCCCGTGGGTGCTGGTCGGGCCCGGTGAGAACGCCGGCGTGGTCGACGTGGGCGACGGCATCGCGGCGGCCATCCGCATCGAGAGTCACAACCACCCGTCCGCCATCGAGCCCTATCAGGGGGCGGCGACCGGTGTCGGGGGGATCCTGCGGGACATCTTCACGATGGGTGCACGACCCATCGCGGTGATGGACCCGTTGCGCTTCGGCCCGCTGGACGACCCGCGGAGCCGCTGGATCCTCGAGGGCGTGGTCCGGGGCATCTCCGGCTATGGCAACGCGGTGGGAGTTCCGACCGTGGGGGGCGAGATCGTCTGTGACGACACCTACGCCGGCAACCCCCTGGTCAACGTCCTGTGCCTCGGCATCCTGCCCACCGAGCGGCTCGTCCTCGGCCAGGCCAGCGGGGTCGGGAACCTCGCCGTCCTCCTGGGCTCCTCCACCGGGCGTGACGGCATCGGCGGGGTGTCGGTCCTGGCCTCGGCCGGCTTCGGCGATGACGCCGACGACGGGGCCAAGCGCCCGAGTGTGCAGGTCGGCGACCCCTTCGAGGAGAAGCGCCTGATCGAGGCCTGCCTCACGCTCCTCGATGCCGGGTTGGTGGTCGGCATCCAGGATCTCGGCGGCGCCGGCCTCACGTGTGCCACCTCCGAGACCGCCAGCCGAGGTGGCGTCGGCATGGACGTCGACGTGTCGGCCGTTCCCCGGCGGGAGGCGGGCATGGAGCCCTTCGAAGTGATGACCTCGGAGAGCCAGGAGCGCATGCTGGCCATCGTGGAGCCGGGCGACCTCGACGAGGTGCTCGCCATCTGCGAGCGCTGGGAGGTCCGGGCCTCGGTGGTCGGCCGGGTGACCGCCCCCACCGAGCGCGACGACGAAGGCCGACCGGTCGGGCGGCTGCGCATCCTCGCCGCGCCCGACGGCGAGGTCCTGGCCGACGTCCCGGCCGCCTCACTGCACGATTCGGCCCCGCTCTACGACCGCCCCCGCCAACAGCCCCCGCCGGCCCCGACCCTGCCGACCGACGGGATGGAGGGGCGCGACCTGGCTGCCGACCTCCTTGCCATGGTGATGGACACGTCGTGGGTGTCGTCCCAGTACGACTCGCAGCTCTTCTTGAACACCGTCGAGGGGCCCGGTGGCGACGCCGTGGTGCTGCGCCTCCGGCACCCGGCGACCGGGGCCGCCACCGGGCGGGGGCTGGCACTCAGCACCGACGGGAACCACCGATGGTGCGCGGTCGACCCCCGCGGGGGCACGGCCATGGTGGTGGCCGAGTCGGTGCTCAACCTGGCCTGTGTCGGGGCCCGTCCCCTGGCCCTGGTCAACTGCCTGAACTTCGGCAACCCCGAGCACCCCGAGGTCATGTGGCAGCTGTCGGAGGCGATCGACGGCATGGCCGAGGCGTGCCGGGCCTTCGGCATCCCGGTGGTCGGCGGCAACGTCAGCCTCTACAACGAGAGCCGGGGCCGGGACATCGACCCGACCCCGGTGGTGGGACTGCTGGGCATGGTCGACGCCCTGGTCCGCCGGCCGCCGGGGGTGCACCTCATCGAGGGCGACCACGTGCTGCTGATCGGCCCCCGTTCGTCGAGCCTGGGCGCCTCCCGGTGGGCATCGAGTGCCTTCGCCGAAGGTCGGCCGGCGGGGGAACTCCCCGCCCTCGACCCGGCGCGGCACGCGGCGGTAGCCGACCTGGTCCGGGTGCTGGTGACCGACGGCCTTCTCGACGGCGTTCACGACATCGCCGACGGCGGCCTGGCCGTGGCCGTGGCCGAGATGGTGTGCCGCTCGGGAGTGGGGGTGCGGCTGGCAGGTATCGACGGCGCGGGGGAGCTGTTCTCGGAGGCGCCGTCGCGGGTGCTGGCGGCGGTGCCGGCCGATCAAGTCGGCACCGTGAGCGCCCGCTGCGCTCGGGCTGACGTGGCGGTGGTGGATCTCGGGGTGGCCGGCGGCGGCCACCTGCGGGTGGACGGTGCCGGGGGGGCGCCCCTCCTGGCGGTCGAGGTCGACGAGCTGGTGGCGGCCTGGCAGGACGCGCTGCCGATAGCGCTCGAGGCCGGCGCCGGCAGCTTCTGAGCCTGCCCGCGACCGACGCGGCCATCGGTGGGACCCGAGGCGCGCCATGCCAGACTGGTCCGGTGACGGGTTTCGTCGAGTCCGACCGGCCCGACGCCGACACACCCAAGGAGGCCTGCGGGGTCTTCGGGGTCTATGCCCCGGCTCAGGCGGTGGCGCACCTCACCTACCTCGGGCTCTATGCCCTCCAGCACCGGGGCCAGGAGTCGGCCGGTATCGCTGTGTCCGACGGCCAGTCGATCGTGTGCGACAAGGACATGGGTCTGGTGTCGGCCGTCTTCGACGATCGTCGGTTGGCGTCGCTGCCCGGCCACGTGGCCGTTGGCCACACCCGCTACTCGACCACCGGCTCGTCGACCTGGCGCAATGCGCAGCCGGTCTTCCGATCGGCGGGCGAGTCCGAGTTCGCCCTCGGCCACAACGGCAACCTGGTGAACACCAACGAGCTGGCCCTCGACGCCGGCATGCTGGCCGGGACGGTCAGCTCCGACTCCGACCTGGTGGCCGAACTCCTCGCCTCGGAGATCGCTCGGGCCGGCGGGGACCGCTCCGACGGTCGTGACCTCGAGCACGCCCTGCTCGGCGTGCTGCCCCGGCTCGAGGGGGCGTTCTCGTTCGTCCTGCTCGACGCCGGGCACCTGGTCGGCGTCCGCGACCCGAACGGCTTCCGCCCCTTGTGCCTGGGCAAGCTCGATGGTGGGTGGGTACTGGCCTCGGAGTCCCCGGCCCTCGACGTGGTCGGGGCTCACTTCGTGCGCGAGATCGACCCGGGCGAGATGGTGGTCATCGACGCCAACGGGGTGCGCAGCCTCCGCCCCTTCCCCGAGGCCAGCATCGACCCGACGCTGTGCCTGTTCGAGTTCGTCTACTTCGCTCGGCCCGATTCCCAGCTCTATGGCCAGAGCGTGCACGCCGCCCGCCAGCGCATGGGCGAGGCCCTGGCCATCCAGGCCCCGCTGCCCCCCGCGCCCGAGGGCTTCGAGGGTGAGGCCATGGTGATGCCGGTGCCCGAGACCGGGGTGCCGGCGGCCCAGGGATTCGCCCGGGCGTCGGGGATCCCCTACGGCGACGGGCTGGTCAAGAACCGCTACATCGGGCGGACCTTCATCGCCCCGACCCAGGAGCTGCGCAGCAACGGCGTGCGCATGAAACTCAACCCGCTGGTGGAGAACATCGCCGGTAAGCGCCTGGTGGTGGTCGACGACTCGATCGTGCGAGGCACGACGTCACGGGCCCTGGTGCGGATGCTGCGGGAGTCGGGCGCGGCCGAGGTCCACCTGCGGATCATGTCCCCTCCCTACCGCTGGCCCTGCTACTACGGCATGGACACCGGTGACCGGGCCGAGCTGATCGCCGCCAACCTCACCATCGACGAGATCCGCGAGTACCTCGGGGTCGATTCCCTGTCCTACATCAGCCTCGACAACCTGATCGCCGCCACCGGCGCCGTCGGTGCCGGGTTCTGCACCGCCTGCCTCACCGGTCGCTACCCGGTGTCGGTCCCCGTGGCCCTGCACAAGGGCGTACTGGAGGGCGGCAGCGGGAGCGCTCCGGTCGTCGCGACCCCGTCGGCGACACCAGTGCCCCGTCCCGGCGAGATCCGCCTTGGGTGAGACCTACCGCGACGCCGGCGTCGACATCGCCGCCGGCGAGCTGGCCGTCGAGCGGATCAAGGCGAAGGTGCGCTCGACCTTCCGGCCCGAAGTGGTCGGCGATATCGGCGGCTTCGGCGGGCTCTTCGCTCTCGACGTCGGCCGCTACCGCCACCCGGTGCTGGTCGGCACCACCGACGGGGTGGGCACCAAGGCGATGATCGCCCGGGCCGCCGGGCGCTTCGACACCATCGGCATCGACTTGGTGGCCATGTGCGTCGACGATCTCGTCTGCCAGGGAGCTGAGCCGCTGTTCATGCTCGACTACATCGCCGTCGGTCGACTGGACCCCGACCAGATCGAGGCGCTGGTCGAGGGGGTCGCCGAGGGTTGCCGCCAGGCCGGGTGCGCGCTCATCGGGGGAGAGATGGCCGAGCACCCGGGCTCGATGGAAGAGGGCGAGTTCGACCTGGTGGGCTTTGCAGTGGGGGTCGTCGAGCGCGACGAGCTGGTCACCGGGGCCGACGTGCAACCCGGGAACCTGGTCATCGGCCTCCCGTCGACCAACCTTCGGTCGAACGGCTACTCGCTGGCCCGCCGGGTCCTGCTGGAGCGGGCCGGGCGGAGCCTCGACGAGGCGGCCTACCCAGGCGCCCACCACTCGTTGGCCGACGAGCTGCTGGCCCCGTCGGTGATCTACTCCCCGGCGATCGTCGGGCTGCGCCGCCAGGTCGATCTCCGGGCGGTCGTCCACGTGACCGGGGGAGGGCTGCCCGGCAATATCGGTCGGGTTCTGCCGAAGCGGACCGCGGTGGTGCTCGACCGAGACTCGTGGGAGCAGCCCCGGATCTTCGGCGAGATCCAGCGCCTGGGCGAGGTGACCGACGACGAGATGGCGGGCGTGTTCAACCTCGGCATCGGCATGGTGGTGGTGGTGCCGGCCCGCCAGGTCGAGACGGCCCTCGACGCCCTGCGCGACGCCGGCCACCGAGCCAGCGTCATCGGCGAGGTGACCGAGGGTCAGGGCGAGGTCAGCTTCGGTCCCGAGTAGCGTCACCGGCGATGCCGGTCGCGGACCCTGCGCTCGTCGAGCACCTGCTCCGCTACAGCGTTCGGACCGGTGACTTCACCCTCAAGTCGGGCAAGCGCAGCCACTGGTTCGTCGACGCCAAGCAGACGACCTGTCGACCCGAGGGCATGCTCCTGGTCGCCGACGCCGCGCTGGCCGCCATCCCCGACGACGTCACCGCCGTCGGTGGGCTCACCATGGGCGCCGACGCCATGACCTTCTCGATGGCGGCGGTCGCCGCGCTGCGGGGTCGCCCGCTCCGCAGCTTCAGCGTGCGCAAGGAAGACAAGGACCACGGCGGCGGCGGCCGGTTGGCGGGGGCCCTGGAGCCCGGCGACCGGGTCGTCATCACCGAGGACGCCACCACCCGCGGGGTCTCGATGCTCGAGGCCGCCGAGGTCGTGCGGGATCTCGGCGCCGAGCCGGTCCTGCTGCTGGCGCTGGTCGACCGCGGCGGCACGTGCGAGGCGTTGGCCCGTGCGGCCGGCCTCGACTTCCACGCGCTGGTCAGCGCCCCTGACCTGGGCTTCGCTTTCGAGGGCGACGAGGCCGCTTAGCCGTGGGCCCGCCAGCGGAGGGCAGCCCGGCGCCGGTGGGTAGGCCGTTCGACGCGGTCACCTTCGACTACTGGAACACGCTCGTCTATGAGACCCGCGGCCAGCTGCGGGGCCTCCGGATCGAGGCCTGGGCCGGGTTGCTGGAGGAGGCGGGCTACACCACCGAGCGGTCGCTGCTCGACGCGGTGTTCGAGAGCTCCTGGCAGCGCTATGTCAGCCACTGGACCGCCGGTCAGCAGTACCAGGCGGCGCATGCCGCCGAAGACCTGATCGAGCAGCTCGGATTCAGCGTGCCCACCGGCGTGCGGGGTCAGCTGGTCGAAGCCTTCACCGACGTGGGAGAGCAGGCTGAGCTGCACCTGGCCGAGGGCGCGGCCGAGGTCGTGACCGCCCTCAAGGGCGCGGGTCTCGCCGTCGGCGTGATCTGCGACGTGGGCATGACCCCGTCGAGGATCCTGCGGTCCCACCTCGAGCGCCACGGTCTGCTCGCCAGCTTCGACCACCTGTCGTTCTCCGACGAGATCGGCCACTACAAGCCCTCGGCCATCATGTTCAACGACGCGCTGACCGGGCTCGGGGTGCGCGACCCCGGGCGGGCGGTGCACGTGGGCGACATCCGGCGCACCGACGTGGCCGGCGCCCTGGCCATGGGGATGACCGCGGTCCGCTACCTGGGTATCGAGGACGACGACAGCCAGACCCACCCCGAAGCCGACCACGTCATCCGCCACCACCGCGAGCTGCTACCCATCGTCGGGATTACCGGCGGGACCGAGTCCTAGGAACCGGAGCCGGGCGGATCGGCCCCGCTCCGAGGAGCGGGGTTCGGTGGTCGGGACCGGCGTCGATCCGGTGACCTCGCGCTTTTCAGGCGCGCGCTCTGCCAACTGAGCTACCCGACCGTGGGTTCACCCCGGCGCCGATGGGGCTGGCTCCGAGGTGTGGCGGTCCCGACGGGATTTGAACCCGCGACCTCCGCCTTGACAGGGCGGCGTGCACTCCAGACTGCACTACGGGACCCTTGATGGGCACCCCCAACGGGATTCGAACCCGTGTTACCGCCTTGAAAGGGCGGCGTCCTCGGCCGCTGGACGATGGGGGCCTCGGTCGTGGGCCGCGGGGGCCGGAGAAAGATAGCAGTCCCGCCTCACGCCCTGGCCAGTGCGGTGACGATCTCGTCCAGGAGGTAGCTGAGGTACTGGTAGGTGGCCCGGGCATCGGCGTCGGGTGCATCCGGGTCGACGTCGGGTGATTCGTCCTCGCTCACGTCGAGGAGGGTCCCGAGAACGAGGCGGAGGTCGTTCACCACCTGCATCCAGGCCTGGAGTTGGGTGTCGTCGACCGAGGTGGCGTCGAGCGAGCTCTCGACTACGTCGATGGAGTCCAGGCGCCCTCGCCGAAGGTCGTCACCCACCAGCGACCGGAACTCGTCGTCGCGCTCGGGGTCGTCGGGGTAGGCCACCGGGAAGAGCCGTCGCAGTGACGGGTCGCGATGCGGGTCGTCGCCGCCGAGCATGGCTCGGAGCTGGGGCAAGAGGCTACGCAGGAGCCCCCGCTCGCTCTCTCCGAGACGCAGGTCGAAGCCGCCCCCCCGACGGGCCCGCCGGACGCTGCGGCCGCTCACCGGTCGTGCTGCATGGTCGCCCACAGCCCGTGCTCGTGGAGCCGGAAGACGTCGAGCTCGCAGCGCTCGCGGCTGCCCGACGCCACCACCGCCCGACCCTTGTGATGGACGTCGAGCATCAGCTCGGTCGCCTTCTCGAGGCTGTAGCCGAACAGCTTCTGGAACACGAAGGTGACGTAGGACATGAGGTTGATGGGGTCGTTCCAGACCAGGACGATCCAGGGCCGATCGGCCTCGTCGGCCTCCGATCCGGTCGGTTCGTCGATCTCGACCTCGATCGGCGCGGTGGTGGCCCGAGCGGTCATCTCGTCGCAGGGTACGGCGTGGCGAGGGGACTCCGCCCGGGATCGGTGGACCCGCGGCGCGGGGTCCCCGGCGCCACGGCCCGCACCTCCAGGGCCAGGTGCAGGGTCGCCAACCACACGGCGCACGCACCCAGCAGGTGCACTCCGACCAGCAGGGCCGGGACGTCGGTGGCGTACTGGAGGTAGCCGAGGGCACCCTGGGCCACCACCACCACCAGCAGCCGCCGCCCCGCACGACCGAGGGGTTCGTCGCTGGTGGCTCGAGCCCCCAGGGCCCGAAGCGTCAGCAGTACCGCAGCCAGCAGCAGCCACACCGTCACCGCGTGGACCCGGGCGACATCGGGAACCGCGACGTCGAGGCGGGGGGCGGTCTCGTCGCCGGCGTGGGGTCCGGCGGCGGTCACCACGGTGCCGGTGACCACCACCAGCGAGGCCAGCACCGGAAGGACGACGGCACCCAGGCGCCGGCCCTGGAGCGAGGGCGGGGGTGGCGTTGGTGCCGGCGCAGCCGGTGCCAACGGCTCGGGCTCGCGGGCTCGGTGGACCAGCACCAGGGCGTTCCAGAGGAGCAGCATCGACACCAGCAGGTGGCCCATGACCAGCGGCGGGGCCAGGTCGAAGAGCACGGTGAGGCCCCCCAGCACGATCTGGCCGGCGACCCCCCCGACCAGGCCCAGCGCCAGCCAACGCAGGTCGGTGCGCGCAGGCCGGCGCCGCCAGGAGGCCACCACTGTGGCGACGACCGCGAGGCTCACCACCCCGGTGATCAGCCGGTTCACGAACTCGACCATGGCGTGGAGGTCGGATGCCGACCGGGGGGTGAGCTGGCCGGGCTCACAGGTCGGCCAGTCGGAGCACCCGAGACCCGATCCGGTCAGCCGTACTGCGCCGCCGGTCACGACGATCAAGACCAGGGAGGCGAGGGTGAGGGTGGCCAGGGCCCGGAACCGGGCCGGCGTGACCCCCGCGGCGGCGGGCACGCCGGGATGCTACGAGGGGCGATGCCGACCCCCGTGCTCGGCCCCCGTCGTCCCGTGGTCGGTGGATTCTGTCGCCCGAGGGTCACGCCATAGGCTCGCCGCCGTGCAGCTCACGGCTCGAGTGGTCGATCGCCACACGGTCGGTCGCCAGCTCCGGGGCTACGTGGCGCTGACCAAGCCGCGCATCATCGAGCTCCTGCTGGTCACCACCCTGCCGACCATGATCCTGGCCGAGCGAGGGTTGCCGGAGGGGTGGCTGGTGGCCGCCACCCTGCTCGGCGGGACCCTGGCCGCCGCCGGCGCCAACGCCTTCAACATGGTGGCCGACGCCGACATCGACCGGGTGATGCAGCGCACCCAGGGCCGCCCGCTGGTCACCGGGGTCCTCCGTTCCCGTCAGGCCCTGGTCTTCGCCACCGTGCTCGAGGTGGCCGCGTTCTTCGAGCTCTGGTTCCTGGTCAACCTGCTCAGCGCCGTGCTGGCGGTGTCGGCGACGTTGTTCTACGTGTTCGTCTACACCCTCTGGCTCAAGCGGACCTCGACCCAGAACATCGTCATCGGGGGAGCGGCCGGGGCGGTACCGGTGCTGGTCGGGTGGGCGGCCGTCCGAGGATCCATCGACTGGCCCCCGCTGGTGCTCTTCGCGCTCATCTTCTTCTGGACCCCGCCCCACTTCTGGGCCCTGGCGGTGAAGTACCGCGACGACTACGCCGCCGCGGGGGTGCCGATGTTGCCGGCGGTGGCCTCGATGCGCACCACCTGCGTGCGCATCCTCGCCTACACGTTCGTCGTCCTCGGCCTGTCGCTGGTCCTGGCACCGGTGGCGTCACTGGGGGCCATCTACCTGGCCGTCGCGGTCGGTGCCGGTGGGGTCTTCGTGGCGCAGGCCGTCGATCTCCTGCGCCGTCCCTCGACCGAGCGGGCGATGCGGGTCTTCCACTGGTCGATCACCTACGTGACCCTCCTCTTCGCCGGGGTCGCGGTCGACCAGCTGGTCGGGTCCTGGTGACGCCGCTGCGGTGGGCGAGCGACGCCCCCGGAGGAGTTTCATGGCCTCGCGAGGGGCTGTGTAGAGTCCGCCGCACACCGGCTACGCCCTTCTCCTGCCCGAGGTCGCGCCCGCTCTGATGTCCACGATCGCCACCAACGTCCGCGCTGCGGGCCGCCCGGTCGAGCTTCCCGGCGTGGCCGGTTGGCTGACGACCAGTGACCACAAGCGCCTCGGTCGGGTGTGGTTGGCGACCTCGCTGGTCGGCCTGCTGGTGGGTGCCGGCCTGCTGGTGGTGGTCGCGGTCGAGGGCTTCGAGTCTGGCCAGCAGGTACTCACGGGTGATTCCCTGGCCCGGGTCCAGGCCGGGTTCCACGAAGTTCTGGTGCTGGGCTTCCTGGCGCCGTTCGCCGTCGGGCTGGCCACCGCCCTGGTGCCGCTGCAGATCGGTGCCCCCGGCCTGGCCTTCCCGCGGCTGGCGGCCCTGGCCCTGTGGACCCACGTCGTCTCCCTGGGAGTGCTCCTCGGGGCGTACCTGGCGGGCGGGGGTGTCACCGCCTCGGGCCGGGCGTCGGACCTCCACATCGTCGCCCTCGGCGGCCTGGCCGCGGCCCTCTCGCTCGGCCTGGTCTGTGTGGTCGCCACCGCTGCCACCTGGCGTGCCCAGGGCATGACTCTTAGCCGGGCCCCGAGCTTCACCTGGGCCGTGCTGGTCGGTGGAGGCGCGCTGGTGCTGGCGTCGAGCGTGCTCGTGGGTCGGGTCATCGAGAGCTACATCCACTCCCGCTACGCCGACGTGCCGCTGGATCCGTCGAGCTTCTCCTGGTTCTGGTCCACCCCCCAGCTGGGACTCCTGGCCGTGCCGTTCGCGGGGATCGCCCTCGAGGTGGTGCCGGTCCTGTCCCGCAGCCGCTACCGGGTCCACACGAGCGCCTTGGTGGTGCTGGCCGCGATGGCGATCCTCGGCGTCGGGGTCGCGGCCCAGCCGGTGGCCGTGCTCGACGACGTGCTGGCCGTCCTGGTCGCTTTCGCCTCGGTGTTGCCGCCCCTGGTGGTCCTGGCCCTGCTGGGCGACACCGTGCGGCGGGGGAGCCGGCCGACCGCGGTGGCCGCGCTGATGTCGGTGGTCGCGGTGCTCCTGCTGTTGGTGGGCGCCACCGTCGGCGCCATCGGGGCTGTGTCCGGCCTCGACCTGGTGGGTACGTCGTGGCAGGACGGGCAGTTCGCGGTGGTCGTGCTCGGCGCCGGGGTGCTCGGGGCGGCGTCCGCCCTCTGGTACTGGGCGCCCAAGCTCTACGGCTACCAGCTCTCGGAGTTGGCCGGGACCGCGGCCGCGGCTGCGGTGGTCGCCGGTTCCCTGACCTACGCGCTGGCGCAGTTGGCCAACGGGCTGCTCAACGACCTCCCGGCGGGATCGGCGTCGTGGACCGGGTCGGACATCACCACCTTGCATCGCCTGGCGCTGGTCGGGGCTGGGTTGGTGGCGCTGGGGGCGGCCCTGGTCGTGGTCGAGCTTCTTCGCTCGATCGCGCTCGGGCAGGGCTTCCGGGCCGGGCCCGACCCCTGGCAGGGTGCCACCCTCGAGTGGGCTACCAGCTCACCGCCGCCGGCCGTCAACTTCACCACCCCGGTTGCGGTGGTCACCTCGGCCACGCCGCTGTGGGATGAAGTCGCCGAGGTGTCACGGTGACCGTGCTCGAGGCGGCCCGACCGGTTGCGCCGGCGCAGGAGGCGGAGCCGGGAGCACCCAGCGCTCCGCGCCACGCGCTCGCCGTCGCGACCGGGTTCGCCATTGCTGCGGCCAGCCTGGTCATGGCCAGCCTTCTCGGCGCCTACCTCTCGGCTGCCGGGGCAGCCGACGTCTGGCCCCCCCAGGGCGTGGTCGTGCCCAACGTCGCCCTGCTCGCCACCTACGCCAGCCTGCTGCTGGCGTCGCTCACCGCGCAGTGGACGCTGGCCGCCCTCAGTTCCGCTGACCGGCGCCACATGTACCTGGCTGTGGGCCTGACCCTGGTCTTCGGCGGCGCCTTCGTGAACGGGATGACGTTCTCCTGGGCGCAGCTCGAGCTGGTGGCGGGCTCCTCGGCTTATGCCGATGCGGTCTACGCGGTGACGGTGACTCACCTCCTGCTGGTGGTGTCGGCGATGCTTGTCTCGGTGGTCGTCGGCTTCCGGGCGCTCGCCGGCCAGGACTCGACCCGGCACCGCGAGCTGGTGGCGTGTGCCACCGCCTGGTGGCACTTCGTGGTCGCCGCCGGCTCGGTCGTGTGGTTCGTGGTCTGGTTCTTGGAGCGTGAACTGTGACCGGCCTCGGCGCTCGCTTCTGGTTCGCGGCCAGCTTCCTGGCCCTGGTGGCCGCCGGGCTGCAGTGGGTCGGCAGCGACGGCGAGCGGTACGGGACCGTCGTCCTGCTCGGGGCGTCGGCGGCCGCGGCCTTGCTCGGCGTGCTGTTCGTCGCCATCGGCGACGGCGACGTGCTGGCCGGCACGGCCGACGAACTCGACCCGGTCCGTTCCCCCAGCTTCTGGCCCGCGGTCGGCGCGGTGGGCCTCGGCGTCACCGGCGTCGGCCTGGCCACCGGGGGGCTGCTGCTGCACGCCGGCTGGGGCATCCTGGCCGTCACCCTGGTGGAGTGGACGGTCGAGTGTTGGGCCGAGCGATCCACCGCGGACGCGGCCTACAACCGGGTCCTGCGCGACCGCATCATGCGTCCCTTCGAGATCCCCGCGTTGGCCGTGCTGATCGGTGCGGTGGCGGTGCTCGGCTTCGCCCAGGTACTGCTCACGGTGCCCAAGGCCGGCTCCGCCATCGCCGCCATCGTGGCCGCCAGCCTGGTTCTGGGGGCGGCGGCGCTGGTTGCCACCCGGCCCACGGTGAGCTCGTCGCTGGTCGCGCTGGTCGTGGTGATCGGGGCGGTCCTGCTCATCGGTGGCGGGATCGTCGGTGGCGTTCGGGGCCACCGCGACTTCGAGTAGCACCACGCCGAGGAGTCCAGCCTGGCTCCTCCGGCCGCCACTTCGCCTGGAGGTCTCCTGCAATGACGCCGCCGCTGTCCGGCCGACGTCGGTGGTTGGTCCGCACCGCCCTGCTGGCGGTACTGGTGCTGGCGTTGAGCGCCTGTGCCAACGACGCCCCCCAGGACACGCTCGACCCGGCGAGCTCTTTCGCCGAGGAGCTCTCCCAGCTCTTCACCGGGGTGTTCCTGGCCGCGACCGCGGTGTTCATCGTGGTCGAAGGCCTGCTGATCGCGGCGGTGCTGAAGTTCCGGCGCACGCCCGGCGACGACAGCTTCCCGACCCAGTCCCACGGCAACCCCCGCACCGAGTTGGTCCTGCTGGCCGGGCCCATCGTGATCATGACCGTGGTCGCCATCTTCTCGGTCGGCACGATCTTCGAGCAGTTCGACGTCCCCGACGACGCCCTGGACGTCACCGTGACCGGGCAGAAGTACTGGTGGGCCTACTCCTACCCCGAGCAGGACGGCATCGCCGGCGGCGAGTTCACGACGGCCAACGAGCTGCACATCCCCACCGGGGAGACGGTCGCCCTGGAGATGGTCTCCCAGGACGTCATCCACTCGTTCTGGGCCCCCCGCCTCAACGGCAAGCGGGACGTGGTGCCGGGGCGCACCACGACCTGGAAGATCAAGGCCAGCGAACCGGGCGTGTACGAGGGCCAGTGCGCCGAGTTCTGCGGCACCTCCCACGCCTACATGCGCCTGCGGGTGGTGGCGCACGACCGAGCCGACTTCGACCACTGGGTGGCCGAGCAGCAACAGGAGCAGTCGGTCCCCTCCGAGACCGGCGACCCCGAGGTCTACGCCGGCTACCAGCTGTTCGAGGTGAAGAACTGCGCCGGCTGCCACCGGGTCGACGGTGTGTACGAGGTCGTCGAGGCGACTCGCCGCTCGACCCCGACCGATCCGGCTGCACCCAACCTGACCCACCTGTTCAGCCGGACCTGCATCGCCGGTTGCACGATCTCGCTCCCCGAGGACGACGAGCCCACGGCTCGGAACAACCTCGAGGCCTGGCTGCGGGACCCGCAGTCCAAGCCGGGTTCCCTGATGGTCATCGGCGAGTTGAGCGAGACCGAGATCGACCAGCTCTACGCCTACCTCCGCACCCTCGACTAGGAGGCTCATGGCTCTCACCGACGAACGTCCCATGCTCGAGCTGGCCGCCGGCGACCCCGTCGCGTCGCCGCCGCTGGGTGTGTTCCGTCGCCCCCAGGCCATCACCGGCTGGCGGTCGTGGTTCACCAGCGTCGACCACAAGAAGATCGGGATCATGTACGGCGCGTCGGCGATGGCCTTCTTCGCCATCGGCGGTCTCGAGGCCCTGCTCATCCGGGCTCAGCTGGCCGTACCCGACGGCGAGGTGCTGAGCGCCGAGGCGTACAACCAGGCGTTCACCCTGCACGGGACGACGATGGTGTTCCTGGTCATCATCCCGGTGCTGGCGGCCTTCGCCAACTACTTCATCCCGATCATGATCGGGGCCCGAGACGTCGCCTTCCCCCGGATGAACGCCTACAGCTACTGGGCCTTCATCTTCGGTGGGCTGTTCCTCTACTGCAGCGTGCTCCTCGGCGGCGGCCCCGATGGCGGGTGGTTCGCCTACGCCCCCAACACCAGCGTCACCTGGTCACCCGGTCGCGGTATGGACTTCTGGACCCTCGGGCTGATCATGACCGGCATCGCCTCCACCGTGGGTGCCGTGAACCTGATCGTCACCTGCCTCAACATGCGGGCGCCGGGCATGACCTTGCTGCGGATGCCGGTGTTCGTGTGGATGTCGCTGGTGGCCCAGTTCCTCCTGCTCTTCGCGCTGCCGGTCATCACCGTGGCCTTGTTCCTGCTGATGTTCGACCGGCTCTTCGGGGCCAACTTCTTCAACGTCGACGCCGGGGCCGACCCCCTGCTGTGGCAGCACCTGTTCTGGATCTTCGGCCATCCCGAGGTGTACATCCTGGTGCTGCCGGCGTTCGGCATCGTCTCCGAGGTCATCCCGGTGTTCGCCCGCAAGCCCCTGTTCGGGTACTACGCCATGGTCCTGTCGGGCATCGCCATCGGCTTCATGGGTTGGGGCGTGTGGGTGCACCACATGTTCGCCACCGGCGTAGGGCCGGTGACGGTGGCCGCCTTCTCGCTCACCACCATGTTCATCGCCGTCCCCACTGGCGTGAAGATCTTCAACTGGCTGGGCACCCTGTGGCAGGGCAAGCTCACGCTCGACGCCCCGATGCTCTTCGCCATCGGTCTGGTGGGGCTGTTCACCATCGGGGGGCTGTCGGGGGTGACCCACTCGGTGGCGGCGTCGGACACCCAGCAGACCGACACCTACTACATCGTCGCCCACTTCCACTACGTGCTCTTCGGCGGGTCGATGTTCGGGATCTTCGCCGGGATGTACTACTGGTGGCCGAAGATCTTCGGTCGGCTGCTCAGCGACCGGATCGGCAAGGTCCACTTCTGGCTGATGTTCGTGGGTGCCAACCTGACCTTCGGCCCGATGCACATCCTCGGCCTCCAGGGCATGGCCCGGCGCCAGGCGAGCTACTCCTCGGGCTACGGCTGGGACTTCTGGAACCTGGTGGCCAGCGTCGGCTCGGTCGTCATCGCCCTGTCGTTCCTCACCTTCCTCTACAACGTCTGGCACAGCCGCCACGCCGTCACCAACGACCCCGACCCGTGGGACGGCCGCACCCTCGAGTGGGCCATCGCGTCGCCGACGCCGGTGCAGAACTTCGACGCCGAGGTCACCGTGGGCCACCTCGACGAGTGGTGGCATCGCAAGTACGAGGAGGGCGCCGACGGCGTGCTCCGGCGCCGGGACGAGATCACCTACCTCACCCCGGTGCGCGACGAGACGCCGACCGACCTCTCGACCATCCACCTCCCGTCGCCGTCCTACTGGCCGATGCTGAGCGCCCTGGCGCTGCCGATCATCGGCTTCGGGCTCCTCTACACCTACTGGCTGTGCCTGGTCGGCGGCCTGCTGCTGGTGGGCGCCACCTACGGGTGGGGCCTGGAGCCCTCGGTCGACCCCGACGCCGGCCACGGCCACGGCCATGACGACGCCCATGACCCTCCGGCGGGAGAGTCTTCGCCGGCCGAGGCCGACGACGAGCTGGCGGGAGCACCACGATGAGCACCAGCGCGTCGCCCACGCTCGAGTCGACCCCCGGGAGCGGTCACCACAGCGCCACCGGATTGTCGAACGCCAAGCTGGCCATGTGGGCCTTCTTGGGTTCCGACTGCATGCTCTTCGGTGGCCTGATCTCGACCTTCCTCCTGCTGCGGACCAAGGGCGTGGTGCGGGGGCCCGAGGTGAAGGACCTCTACGACATCCCGTTCACCTCGGTCAGCTCGTTCATGCTGCTCATGAGCTCGCTGACCATGGTGCTGGCCGTCTCGGCCATCCGTCGGGGCGACCTCGCCCGCTGCCGGGTGTGGCTGGTGGCGACGGCCGTCTTGGGTGCCCTGTTCGTGTCGGGCCAGGTCTACGAGTTCACCGCCTTCTACAACGAGGGCCTCGGCTTCACCACCAACCTGCAGAGCTCGGCCTTCTACGTGCTCACGGGATTCCACGGCACCCACGTGGGCGTCGGCATTCTCATCCTGGGGTCGCTGGCGGCGATGGGCGACCGTGACGGGCTCGGCCCGTCGCCGGCCGAGACGGTGGAGATCGCCGGCCTCTATTGGCACTTCGTTGACGTCGTCTGGATCATCATCTTCACCGTCGTCTACCTCATCCGATAGGAGCCGACCGTGTCCGAGCCGACCACGACGACCCCCCACGCCGAGCCCTCCGACCGGACCTATGTCGGGATCGCCCTACTGCTCGGGGTGATCACCGCGGTGGAGGTGGCCAGCTACTACGCCGAGGACGCCCTCGGCGCGGCCCTGGTCCCGTCCCTGCTGGCCATGATGGTGGTCAAGTTCGTCATCGTCGTCGGGTGGTTCATGCACCTCCGATTCGACTCCAACGTGTACACCCGGCTCTTCGTCACCGGGCTGGTGTTGGCGGTGACGGTGTACGCCGCCGTGCTGGCCACCTTCCGCTACTTCTAGCCTCCACAGGAGAGCCTCGGTGCTGCTCTCGGCCACACTGGTGAGGGACCCCTCGCCCTGGCGCTGGCAGCCGCACCCCGAGGTCTGGCTGCTGGTGGCCGGCTTGGCCGTCCTCTACTGGTGGGCGGTCACGCGCATCGGCCCCCGGGCGTGCCGGCCGGGCGAGCCCGTGGTCAGTGGCGCGCAGGTCCGGTGGTTCGGCGCCGGGCTGGTGCTCCTGTGGCTGGCGTCGGACTGGCCGGTGCACGATCTGGCCGAGGAGTACCTCTACTCGGTCCACATGGTCCAGCACATTGCCTTGTCGATGTTCGTCGCGCCGATGCTGCTCCTGGGCACCCCGACGTGGCTGGCCCGCCTGGTGGTGGGACAGGGCCGGACCTATCGAGCCATCGGCGTGGCCACCCGCCTGGTGCCGGCGACCTTGGCTTTCAACGCGGTGGTCCTGCTCTCGCATTGGCCCTGGATCGTCGATCACGTCGTTCCCTACGCCTGGCTGCACTACGGCGTGCACGTCCTGACCGTCGGTACTGCCCTGCTGGTGTGGACCCGGATCTGCGGGCCGCTGCCCGAGCTGCGCTACCCCTATCCGACGCAGATGGTCTTGCTCTTCGCCCAGACCATCGTGCCCGTGCTCCCCGCTGGGTGGCTGGTCTTCGCCCAAGGGGTCGTCTACCACTCCTACGACGTGACTCCCCGGGTGTTCGGTCTCTCTGTCCTGTACGACCAGCAGCTGGCGGGGGCACTGATGAAGCTGGTCGGCAGCACGTTCCTGTGGGTGGTGATCGCGGTGCTGTTCTTCCGCTTCGCCGCCCTCGACGGCGACGACCGGGCCACGGGCGTCACCCTCGACCGGCGGGCGCCGAGGCCACAGGGGCTCGACGGCGACGGGTCGTCCGGAGACGGGCCCGAGGCCGACCTCGACTGGGCGGCCGTCGAGCGTGAGCTCGCGGGGGTGCCGCCGAGGCCCGAGCGTCCCCGCCGGTCGCCCTAGCCTCGACCCGTGATCGACCTGCAGCTGCTCCGCGACGATCCGGCCCGGGTGCGGGCTTCCCAGCTCGCCCGAGGCGCCGATCCCGACCTGGTCGACCGGCTGCTCGACGCTGCCGAGCGGCGACGGGCGGCGGTGGGCGCGGCCGACTCGCTGCGGGCGGAGCAGAACGCGGTGTCCAAGCAGATTCCCCGGGCCTCGGCCGACGAGCGCGTCGAGCTGCTGGCCTCGGCCCGGACCCTGGCCGACGCGGTGCGAGCGGCCGAGGTGGCTCGTACCGAGGCGGAGGAGGCACTGCGCGACGCCCATCTCCTGCTGGCCAACGTCATCGAGGAGGGCGTGGTCGCCGGGGGTGAGGACGACGCCGTCGTCGTCGAGACGATCGGCGAGCCGGCCGCGCTGAGCGGCCCGGTGCGCGACCACGTGGAGCTGGGTGAGCTCTTGGCCGCCATCGACATCGAGCGCGGGGCCAAGGTGTCGGGGGCCCGCTTCTACTTCCTCACCGGCGTCGGCGCCCAGCTCGAGCTGGCCCTGGTGAACCTGGCCATGGCCCAGGCCATGGCAACCGGGTTCACCCCGGTCATCGCCCCCGCCCTGGTGAAGCCGGCGGCCATGGAGGGCACCGGGTTCCTCGGGGCGCATGCCGACGCGGTGTACCGGATCGAGAACGAGGACCTGTACCTGGTCGGCACCTCCGAGGTACCGCTGGCCGCCTACCACGGCGACGAGATCCTCGACCTCGGTGCCGGGCCCCGTCGCTACGCCGGCTTCTCCTCGTGCTTCCGCCCGGAGGCCGGCTCCTACGGGCGCGACACCCGGGGGGTGGTGCGGGTCCACTGGTTCGACAAGGTCGAGATGTTCTCGGTCTGCCGGCCGGAGGACGCGGCCGACGAGCACCACCGGCTCCTCGGGTGGGAGAAGGCGTTCCTCGGCGCGCTGGAGTTGCCGTTTCGGGTTGTCGACATCGCGGCCGGCGACCTCGGCTCGAGCGCGGCCCGCAAGTTCGATTGCGAGGCCTGGTTCCCCTCCCAGCAGCGCTACCGCGAGCTGACCTCGACATCGAACTGCACCACATTCCAGGCTCGGAGGCTCGGCATCCGCCACCGCGACGCGGCGGGCCGGCCGGCGGTGGCGGCCACCCTCAACGGCACCCTGTGCGCCATCACCCGGACCATCGCCTGCCTCCTCGAGGTCCACCAGCAGCCCGACGGTTCGGTGCGGGTGCCGCTCGCCCTGCGACCGTTCATGGGTGGGCTCGAGGTCCTCGAGCCGGTCACTGCGGCTCTGGACCCCTCGAAAGCGGTCGACGCCGACGACCGTCGTTAGTCTTGCCGGCCGTGACGACCGCCCAGACGCTGTTCGCTGTCGCCCTCGGCTTCGTCGCCCTGCTCATCACCCTCTTCTCGCTCTACGTGCTGTCGAGCACGATGTGGGGCGACCGTTGGTACGGGCGGCGGTAGGGCGATGACCCAGACCGTGCAGACAGCACCCCTCGAGACCAACGTCGGCGTCGGTCGGCGGGTCTACAAGGGAAAGTCGGGTCAGTGGGCCTTCGTGTTCCACCGGATCACGGGCTTTCTCGTCTTCATGTTCCTGCTCCTGCACATCGTCGACGTGTCGCTCGTCAACGCCGACCCCGAGCTCTACGACGAGGTCCACGCCCTGTACGGCAACGTCGTGCTGCGCCTGTTCGAGGTCGGCCTACTGCTGGCGCTGCTCTACCACTCCCTCAACGGGCTGCGGATCGTGATCCTCGACTTCTTCCCGGGGACGGTGAGCCACGAACGCTCGCTGTTCACGGTGGTGGTCTTCCTCACCCTGGCGGCCGGCATCCCCGGCGGCTTCGTCATCATGTGGCCGTTCCTCGAAGGGCGCTTCTGATGGCCGCCACTCCGCAGACCTCGCGGCGTCCCCGCCAGAACTTCGAAACCTGGTCGTGGTTCTTCATGCGGGTGTCGGGCCTCGTCCTGCTGTTCCTGGCCCTGATCCACTTCTCGATCACCCACATCATCAACGACGTGGTGGAGACCGACTCGGTGTTCGTGTCGACCCGGTGGGACAACCCGCTGTGGCGGCTGTTCGACTGGTCGTTGCTGGCGCTGGGATTGGCCCACGGGGTCAACGGCGTGCGCTGGAGCGTCGATGACTACGTGCGATCGGACCGGGCTCGGGCACTCACCAAGGCGGTCCTCTACACCACCACCGGGGCGCTGGGGCTCTACGGCACGATCACCGTCATCACCTACTGATTCCTCATGGGGATCGGCGCCGAGGGGACGCGCTGAGCGTGGACGACGACTTCCTGGCCAGCCCACCGCCGCCCGATCCGATCGATCGCTTCCGGGCCTGGCTGGAGGCGGCTGAGCAGAGCGACGACCCCGAGCCGACGGCGATGGTCCTGGCCACGGTCAGCCCCGACGGCGCCCCCGCGGCCCGCACCGTCCTGCTCAAGGGGGTCGACCGGCGCGGCTTCGTCTTCTTCACCAACTACCGAAGCGACAAGGGCCACCAGCTTGCGTCCCAGCCGGCCTGCACCCTGGTCTTTCGTTGGGCCTCCCTCCAGCGCCAGGTGCGGGTGAGCGGCCGGGTCCAGGTGGTGGAAACCGAGGAGTCCGACGCCTACTGGGCGTCGCGGCCACGGGGCTCGCAACTCGGCGCCATGGCTTCGCCCCAGAGCCAGGTGGTCGCCGACCGCCAGGTGCTCGATGACCGGTATCGCCAGCTCGAGTCAGAGCTCCGCGGCATCGACGCCCTGGCCCGCCCGTCCTACTGGGGTGGCTACCGGGTCATCCCCGAGGCGGTCGAGTTCTGGGCCGGACGGGCCGAGCGCCTGCACGATCGCCAGCGCTACCGACTCGACGGGGGCAGCTGGATCGTGGAGACGCTGGCTCCCTAGCTCGACGTCGGGCGCTCCGCGTCCGCGGCGCGGCGGGCGGCGGCGCGGACCAGGGTGGCGGCGACGGCCAGCGCGACGCCGATCCCGAGCGCGAGACCCCGACCGGCCCCGCCGCCGCCGAGCCACGCCGCCGCCGCCGACGACCAGTCACCGACGATCGATATCGGGTTGCGGCCGACGACGTCGCTCGGGTCGCGGACCAGGTTGAACGTCCAGTAGTAGACGAGGTAGCTGCCCACCGCGACCAGGAGCACCCCGCTCACCCGGTCGAGATGGCGGCTCGACGCCCGCAGCCATCGGACCAGGGTGTCGCGGGCCAGAGCGACGGCGACAGCGAGCGCCATCAGCACCGTGCTCATCCCGAGGCCGTAGGCGACGTAGGTGGCGATCCCGGAGGCGAACCCGTGACCCGACCCGATCCCCACCACCGACAGGAAGAGGGGGATGGTGCAGGAGAGCGAGGCCAGGGCGTAGGAGGCGCCGAAGCCGACCATGGACCAGAGCTGGCGGTTGGTCCCCGTGCGGTCGAGGTGGGGCAGGGCCAGCGCCAGCGAGCGGCCCGAGAGCAGGGCGGCGCCGACGGCGACGAGGACCAGCCCGAGAGCGATGCTGAACCACGGCATCCAGCGGTAGACGGCGGTGAGGCCGGCCTCGATGGGGACGCCGACGAGGGCGAAGGTGAGCACGAAGCCCACCGACACACACAGCCCGGACAGCGCGGCCCGGGGCACCCGGGACCGGCCGGGCTGCTCGTCGTCCAGACCGACGAAGTAGGAGAGGTAGGCCGGGAGCAGGGGGAAGCCGCAGGGGTTCACGGTGGCGACCATCCCGACCGTGAACGCGTAGGCCAGCGGGGCGTCGATCACGGCGACCCGCCAATCTCGCGGGCGTCGATCACGGCGACCCGCCCATGTCGCGGGCGTCGATCACGGCGCCACCCCGAGTTCGTCGGCGACGAGGGCGAGCAACTCGTCGACGGTGAGCGCCTGGGACGAGGCGGTGGCAACGATGACGCCGTCGGCGTCGACCAGGAACGTGGTGGGCAGGCTGAGGCCCTCCAGGGCGGTGAAGATCGAGCCGGAGGGGTCGCGCCCGATGTCGTAGCCCACCTGGGTCTCCTCCACGATCCGCCGCCCGTCGTCGACCTGCTCGCGGTAGTTCAGTCCGAGAAATCTGACCTGGCCGCCCAGGGCGGCCGACGCCGAGTCCAGGGCCGGCATCTCCTCGGTGCAGGGCTGGCACCAGGAGGCGAAGAAGTTGAGCACCAGGGGCGTGCCTCGATAGTCGCCGAACGTGGCCTGACCGCCGTCGAGGAGGCTGAAGGTGGTGTCGGCATCGAGCACCCGACCCGTCCCGTCGGGCGTCGTCCCGAGACCTGGCTCGGCCAGCGCCTCGGCCACGTCGGTTACCGCGTCGTCGGCGAGGGATTCCCCCAGCCGATCGAGCGCCGCCACGGTGCCGACGGCGGCGGCGAGAGCGACCAGCACGGAGAGGGTCCCGAGGGCGACGGTCCGCCGGCGGGGGGTCACCCCCGCACGGTAGCGACCGGCCTGGCGCGCTCGGCGGTCGGCCTGCGGGGGCCGGCCCGGGCTCGCTTGAGTGCGCCCGGGCCGCCGCCGAGAACTTGGGGGCCG
>JANNNX010000043.1:0-42559 GCA_031398745.1 Actinomycetes bacterium | reverse complement strand
CCCCCCCCCCCCCCCCCCCCGGGGGGGGGCGCCCTCCGCCGTCCGCCTCCTGTGTCTTCTCTTCTCCCCCCCCCCCCCCCCCCCCCCTTCCCCGTGCCAACCCCCTCGGTGGCTGCCTCTCCCCCCCCCGCGGAAGGGGGCCAACGGGGGATGTCACACCCCCTCGGCATGATGTCGCCATGCCCGCCGCCACCACCGCCCGCTTCGCCGCCCGCTTCGCCGCCCTGGCTCACGTGCTCAGCGACGAGGCCCGCCGGCGCGGGCTGGCCGCTCCCACCTTCAGCTCCCCGCCCCGACTCGACGGCGTGGTGCGCTCGATGCGTCGCCGGGTCGGTGCCCCCCCGGCCGTCGCAGTGCGGGTCACCGGTCGGCCCCCGCCGGAGGTAGCCGCGGACATGATCGAAGGGGTGGTGGTCGCCAACCGGCTCCAGGGGTCCGATGCCGACGCCTGCCGGGCGGCTCTGTGGGCCGTGGTGGAGGGGGTCGAGAGTCGAGCCGCATGACCGGGGTGTGACAATGGCGGGGGTTCGGGGGTCGGGACCTTTACCCTCGCGGTCTGACCACGCCGGCGTGGTGGAACGGCAGACACGGTCGCCTTAAACGCGACCGCCCTTCGGGGCGTGTGGGTTCGACTCCCGCCGCCGGCACGGCGCCCGGCTGACGACACGCAAGAGATAGAGGACAGGCGAGATGGCCGAGGACGACACCACCGGAACGGGCGACGGCGCACCCGGCACCGCCGCGCCTGCCACCGCCACCGCCGACGCGGTGACGGCGCGGGCCGTTCCCCGGCGGCGTCACCCGCGACTGGTTGCCCTGGTCACGGTGGTGGCGGCGATGGCGGCGTCGGGCGCGGCAGTGGCCGTGGCCAGCACCGAGGCTTCCACCAGCACCGCCGCGACCACGGTCAGCACCGCTCGGCCGGCGACCACCACCTCGACCACGCTCGTGACCACCACTGCCAGCACCGAGCCGCCGGCGCCCGATCCGACCCAGCCCGACCCGGCGCTGTCCTATGCCCAGCAGCGACTGGGCGAGTTGCGCTACGACCCGGGCCCGGTCGACGGCCTCATGGGCAACGCCACCCAGACCGCGCTGTACGCCTTCCAGAAGGTCCAGGGGATCGCGGTCACCGGCCAGGTCGACGCGGCCACCCAGGCGGCACTGGCCAACCCGGTGACGCCGGTCGCCCTCGTCCCCGACGGTGGTGCCAACCGGGTCGAGATCGATCTACCCCGCCAGCTGCTCTTCTTGTATGACGGCGGCCAGCTGACGCTCATCTCGCACGTCTCCACCGGCAGCCAGCGGGCGTTCTGCGAGAACGGCACCTGTGGCGACGCGGTCACCCCGGTGGGCTCCTACCGCTTCATCTACCGCAAGTCGGGCTGGGCTGAGGGACCGCTCGGCAGCCTCTACAACCCCGTGTTCTTCACCCGCACCGGCATAGCCATCCACGGGTCGTTGTCGGTGCCGCTCTACCCCGCCTCCCACGGGTGTGTGCGCATACCCATGCACATCGCCGAGTACTTCACCACCCTGGTCGGCTTGGGCGAGGCCGTCTACGTGTACGACGGCTCGCCGCTGTCGGCGCCCGGCCCGGCGACCTCCCCGACCCTGCCGCCCGATGAGGTACCCGCTCCCGAGCTGGCACCGGAGGCCGAGTCGACCACCACGGTGATCACCCCGCCGGACACGACCACGACGCTCGCCCCCACCACCGTCACGACCGCCCCGACCACCTCCAGCACCTGAGTCGTGACGTCGCCGTGGGAGCCGCCGTCGGGCTGGCCACCGCCCAACGCGTCGCCGGAGCCCTCGTCGCCGCCCGACGGAGCTCCCGAGGAACCACTCATCCGTCCTACCCGAGGGCGGTGGCGGGTGGTGGCCGTCGTCGTCGTGGTGGCCCTGGTCGCGGGACTGGCCAGTACCTGGGTGGCGGTCAGCGACCGGAGCGGTGACGAGGTCGACCGGCTGACCCCGGCGGAGGATGGCCCGACCACGACCGCCACCAGTGCCACCCCCACCGACGATCCCGCCCTCGATGCCGCGGTGGCCGAAGCCATGGCCTTCGTGGAGGACGTCCGCCAGCTCGAGTTCGAGACCGAGGTCGACGTCGAGCTGCTGGCCGACGACGAGTTCGTCGCCCGGCTGAACGACGCCACCGCCGACGTGGAGGGCACCGAGGGTGCCGGCACCGGTACGGGTAGCGATCTCGACGACGATGCCTGGTGGATCGCCCTGCACCTGGTCGACCCGGCCACCGACGACCTCGAGGAGGCCGGGGAGATCAGCGACGATGCCACTGTCGGCTTCTACGACTCCGACACCGACGAGCTGGTCGTGCGGGGCTCGGCAGTGACCACCTACGTGCGGGTCACCCTGATCCACGAGCTGACCCACGCCCTCGACGACCAGCACTTCGACCTCGACCCACCCGCCCTCGACGACGCCGAGGCCGACGTCATCGACGCCTTCAGTGCGCTGGTCGAGGGCGACGCGGTACGGGTCGAGGACGAGTACTTCGACCAGCTGAGCGACGACGAGATCGACGAGTACTTCGACGAGGAGGAGCGGCTCTTCGGCTTGGAGGAGAGCACCGGCGAGCCTCCCCTGGTCGACGAGTACACCTACTTCCCCTACACCTACGGCCCGGACTTCGTCCGGGCGCTGGTCGAGGTCGGGGGTGAGGACGAGGTCGACGCCGCCTTCGAGGACCCCCCGACCTCCACCGAGCACATCCTCGACCCCGACCGCTACCTGGCCGGCGACGATCCCGTCGCGGTCGAGGCCCCGGCGGCCGACGGCGAAGTGGTCGACGAGGGGGTGCTGGGCGCGTTCCTCCTGTTCCTGGCGCTGGCCGACACCGATGTCGACCTCGCCTCCCGAGCCTCGTCGGGGTGGGCCGGCGATTGGGCGGTGGTCTGGCAGGACGCCGGCCAGTACTGCGTGCGGGCCCAGGTGGCGCTGGACGAGCCGCGGGACCGCTCCGAGCTGGTCACGGCCATCCGGGCCTGGGCGTCGAGCACCGACGGCGTGCGCCTCGAGGAGGGGTCGAGCACCGTCGGCTTCACCTCGTGCGGCGCCACCGGCGTGGCCGCCTGAGGGCCTTCGCCGCCATTCCCGTCGCCCCCAGGCCGAGCGGTAGCGTCCGCGCCCTATGACCGACGTCGCCGCCGACACCGAGTACCGCATCGAGCACGACACCATGGGTGAGGTCCGGGTCCCGGCCGACGCCCGGTGGCGGGCCCAGACCCAACGGGCGGTCGACAACTTCCCGATCTCGGGGTTGCCCATCGAGCGGTCCCTGATCGCCGCCCTGGCCACCATCAAGGGGGCGGCGGCCGTGGTCAACGCCCGCCTCAAAGTGATCGACAAGGACGTGGCCCTGGCCATCGAAGCGGCGGCCGCCGAGGTCGTCGCCGGCGAGTGGGACGACCAGTTCCCGGTCGACGTCTACCAGACGGGTTCGGGCACATCCTCGAACATGAACACCAACGAGGTGCTGGCCAGCCTGGCCTCCGAGCACCTCGGTCGCGAGGTCCACCCCAACGACCACGTGAACGCCAGCCAGTCGTCGAACGACGTGTTCCCCTCGGCCATCCACCTGGCCGCGACCTCCGACATCGTTGGCCAGCTGATCCCGGCGCTCGAGCACCTGGCCAAGGCCCTGCGGCGCAAGCAGCGGGCGTTCAAGACGGTGGTGAAGTCGGGCCGCACCCACCTCATGGATGCCACCCCGGTGACGCTGGGCCAGGAGTTCGGCGGCTACGCGGCCGCAGTCGAGCACGGCATCGAGCGCCTCCAGGGGGTGCTGCCCCGGGTCGGGGAGCTGCCTCTCGGCGGCACCGCCGTGGGTA
This sequence comes from Actinomycetes bacterium, assembly GCA_031398745.1. Lineage (GTDB taxonomy): Bacteria > Actinomycetota > Acidimicrobiia > Acidimicrobiales > CADCSY01 > JANNNX01. Next base: position 38,702 of record JANNNX010000043.1, on the reverse strand, counting down.
CCGGCATCAACGCCCCCAAGCGCTTTGCCCCGGGTGTCATCACCCGCATCGCCGACCAGACCGGGCTGCCCCTGCGGGAGGCCCGAGACCACTTCGAGGCCCAGGGCGCGCGCGATGCCCTGGTCGAGTGCTCGGGTGTGCTCCGCACCATCGCGGTGTCGCTCTACAAGACCGCCAACGACCTGCGCTGGATGGGCTCGGGGCCGCGCACCGGGCTGGGGGAGATCCGCATCCCCGACCTGCAGCCGGGTTCGTCGATCATGCCCGGCAAGGTCAACCCGGTGGTCCCCGAGGCCGTCTGCCAGGTGGTGGCGCAGGTCATCGGCAACGACGCGGCCGTCGCCTTCGGCGGTGCCGCCGGCAACCTCGAACTCAACGTCATGCTCCCGGTCATCGGCCGCAACCTGCTGGAGTCGATCCGCCTGCTGGCCTCGGTCAGCCGGGTCTTCGCCGACAAGTGCATCGACGGCATCGAGGCCAACGTCGAGCAGTGCCGCATCTACGCCGAGAGCTCGCCGTCGATCGGCACCTCGCTCAACCCCTACATCGGCTACGAGAAGGCCGCCGAGGTCATCAAGGAGTCGACCAAGACCGGTCGCTCGATCCGTGACCTGGTGCTGGACCGGGGCTGGATGACGAGCGACGAGCTCGACCGGGCCCTCGACGTGCTCGCCCTGACCAAGGGCGGCATCGTCAAGTAGCGCTCTCGCGCCAGGTAGGCACTCCCGCACCACCGCTCGACCGAGGAGAACCCATGGGCACCGACACCACGATCTACAAGCTCCTGTTGTTGATCCACGTGGCCAGCGTGGTGGTGGGCTTCGGCCCCCTGCTGCTCTCGGCGCTGTTCACTGGCCGGGGGGCGCGCCGGGGCGGGGCCAGTGGTGCGGCGGTGCTCGACGCCACCGCGGACGTGACCCGGCGGTGGAGCGAGCCGTTCGTCTACCTGGTGTTCGTCACCGGGCTGGCGCTGGTGATCGTCTCCGACGAGGTGTGGGAGTTCAGCCAGAGCTGGGTGTCGATCGGCTTCACCACCTACCTGCTGGCCCTCGGCGTGCTCCACGGGTTGTTGCGGCCGTCGGTCCGCCGGTTGCGGGAGGTACTGGCCGGCGGCCCGGCGGTGGCCGGGGCGACCGACGAAGTGGCGTCGCTCCAGCAGCGCATCACGCTGGCCACCGGTGCCCTCGATGTGCTGGTGGTCATCGCCCTGGCGGCCATGCTCTGGAAGCCGGGCGTCTGATCCCCGCCTTGCGCCCGGGCCCTTTGGTCAGGCCCGGGACGGGGTGCCGGGGAAGGGCGCCGGGTCGTGCGGGCCGGGGATCGTCGGTCGCGACCAGCCCATGACCCGGGACAGCTCGTGGGTGAGGCGGCGCCAGGCGGCCGGGTCCCACCCTTCGGCCGCCGCCGCGATGCTCAGGTCCTGGCGGATGTGGACCAGCGCCGGCAAGGTGTCGACGCCGAGGCCGGCGGCCACCGTCCGCTCGGGGTCGGCGAAGGTCAGGAACTCCTCGGCGTAGGGCCCGAGGAACTGCGGGGCCTCGGTCTCCGAGCACGTCACCAGCAGGCCCACCCGGCAGTCGGCCCCGGCGTAGACGCGCAGGATCCGGCCCACGGTGGGAAGCAGGACGGCGCTCTCGGCGGTGTACGGATCGAGCATGGCCAGGACCAGGTGGAAGGTCGTGAGCCACTGGGGAAGGGGGCGGGCGCCTCCCGTGAGCGACGTGAGCGCCAGCTCGGCGGGGGCGTCGGGCACCATCGGCGGCGAACCCTAGTGGGTGCCCTCAGAGGCCCGCGAACTCGTCGAGCTGGCCGCCGGCACGCCGTCGACCGGCGATATCGTCGCCCGCGGTGCACCCCATAGAGCGGCTTCGCCACGTCACCCGGGTGGCCCGCGCCTCGGGGGTGGAGCACGGCGTGCTGGTGCAGGAGGCGGCCGTCGCCCTGGCCGGGATGGGGGCGGACGTCCCGGGGATGGTCCTGTCGTGCAAGCGGCTGGTCGACCGGCACTCGACCGCCGGGCCGCTGTGGTGGCTCTGTGCCCGCCTGCTCACCGCCGACGACCTGGCCGAAGAAGCCTGGGAGTGCCTGCGGGCGATCGACGACGACACCACCCCCCGCTCGGTGGTGCGCCACCTGCCCGACGACGCCACCGTGACCGTCCTCGGCTGGCCCGAGTTGCTGGCGCAGTCACTGCATCGCCGGGGCGACCTCCAGGTGCTGGTGGTCGACGTGGGCGGCGACGGCTACGGGTTCGCCCGCCAGCTCCAGGCGGCCGAGCTCGACGCGGTGGAGGTGCCCGACACCGGCCTGGCCGGCGCCGTGCTGGCCAGCGACGTGGTCCTGCTGGAGGCCGCCGCCGCCGGGGGAGGGGCGGTCGTCGCCACCGCCGGGTCACGGGCCGCCGCCGCGGTGGCCCAGCACGCAGGGATCCCGGTGTGGGCGGTGGTGGGGGTGGGTCGAGCCCTGCCGGTGCCGATGTTCGACGTCCTGGCGGCCCGGCTGGCCGGCGACGAACCCTGGGAGGCCGACGTCGAGCTGGTGCCCGCCGACCTCATCGACGGCGTCCTCGGCCCCGACGGGTTCGCGGCCCAGGCCGAGGCCAGCACCCGGGCCGACTGCCCGGTCGCGGCCGAGCTCCTCTGATGGCGTCCGCCCCGAACCCGACGGTGGCCGACTCGCCCCCGCCGGTGCTCGACTACGTCGAGCTGGGCCTCGCCCTCGGTCGCCACGTCGAGGGCCTGGTCGACGCCTACTTCGGCCCCCCGGAGCTTGCCCGGCGAGCCAAGGCCGGGCCCGTGGTCGACCCGGCGGTCCTGGCCGACCGGGCCCGGGGCCTGCTGGCCGACCTGGCTGCCGATCGCAGTGACGACCTCGATCCCGCCCGCCGCCACTGGCTGGCGGCCCAGGTCCGGGGCCTGCACACCACCGCCCGCACGTTGGCCGGTGAGCCGATCGGCTACGCCGACGAGGTTGAGGGTTGCTACGGGGTCCGACCCACGGCGATGCCCGACGACCTGCTGGCCGACGCCCACCGGCGCCTCGACGAGGTCCTCCCGGGCGACGGGACGCTGGCCGAGCGCTACCACACCTGGCGTGAGGCCCAGGCCGTGCCCGTCGACCTGCTGGCCGGCGCGGTGGCACCACTGGCCGAGGACCTGCGAGAGCGAACCGATCGGCTCATCGGCCTGCCCGAGGGCGAGGAGGTCGAGTTCGAGCTGGTCACCGGCCAGCCGTGGTCGGGCTTCAACTACTACCTGGGCGGCCTCCGCAGCCGGGTGGCGATCAACACCGACCTCCCGGTGGCGGCGTCGAGCCTGGCCCACCTGGTCGCCCACGAGGCCTACCCGGGCCACCACACCGAGCACACCCGCAAGGAGATCGGCCTGGTCCGAGCCCGGGGCCAGTTGGAGGAGACGATCTTCCTGGTCGGCACCCCCCAATGCCTGGTGGCCGAGGGTCTGGCCGACCTCGGCCTCGAGGTGGTGGTACCGGGCGGGCCACTGGCCCGGGCGAGCATGGCCGCCGGGCACCTGCGTCCGCTCGGGGTGCCCTTCGATGCCGAGGTGGCGGCCGCGGTGTCCGAGGCCGGCGACGCCCTGGCCGCGGTGCGGGGCAACGTTGCCCTCCTCCTCCACGAGGAGCACGCTGATGTCGACCACGTGCTGGCCTACGCCGAGCGCTGGGGCCTCCAGTCGAAGGCGCGGGCCCAGAAGCTGCTCGAGTTCCTCACCGACCCGACCTGGCGGGCCTACATCACCTGCTACGTGGAGGGCCTCCCGCTCTGCCGCCGCTTCGTCGGGGCCGACCCCACCCGCTTCGGGCGCCTGGTCACCGAGCAGCTCACGCCCGACCAATTGGCCGCCGCCTGATGTCGCGGCGCCGGGTGGCGGCGCTGGCGCTCGGCTTGCCGGTGGCGGCGGTGGCCGTGCTGGTGGCCGAGGTCCAGTTCGCTCGTCGGGGGCCGCGGCTCGAGCCGGCCGGGCTCGACCTCGACGGGCCGTTCGGGCCCCCCGCCGGTGAGCCGACGCTGCACACGGTGTGGTTCGGCGACTCGACCGCGGCCGGCATCGGGGCCACCGAGCGCTCGGCCGCGGTGTCGAGCCGGGTGGCTGCCTGGCTGGGCATCGCCACCGGCCGGCGGGTCGAGGTCGCCAACCTGGCCGTCTCGGGCGCCCGGGCGGCCGGTGTGCTGGTCGACCAGCTGCCCCGCCTCCCGACCCTGGGCCCCGACGGCGCAGTGGCGGTGATCGACGTCGTGTTCGTGTCGGTCGGGGCCAACGACACCCTCGGCCTGGTTCCCGGGCGCTCCTTCGTTGCCAGCTACCGCTCGATCCTGGCCGCTCTGCCCCCCGATGCCGCGGTGGTGCTCCTGGGTGTGCCCGACATCGGGGGGGTGGCACGGTTCCCCCAGCCGCTGCGCGGGCTGGCGGGCTGGCGGGGCGACCGGATGAACGCCCGGGTCCGAGCCCTGGCCGAGGCGCATGGCCATGCCTTCGTCGACATCGCCGCCCACACCCGGGCCGTGGCGCGACGGGAGGGAACGAGCGCCCTGGTCCGCCCCGACGAGCCGACCGACCGCTTCCACCCGACCGACACCGGCTACGGGGTCTGGGCCGAGGCGATCACCGCAGTCCTGGAGGCGCAGGGCATCGGCCGTTGAGCGCGTCGGGCGCCCGGGCGCGCCGATCGACCAGCTCCGGGCCGCCGCTGGCCGAGGCGCTGCTCGGATGGGGCCGCGACCATCGCCGAGACCTGCCCTGGCGTCGCACCCGCGATCCGTGGGCGGTGCTGGTCAGCGAGGTGATGCTGCAGCAGACCCCGGTCCCACGGGTGCTGGCGCCCTACGAGGCCTTCCTGCACCGGTTCCCCACGCCCTCGGCCTGCGCCGCGGCCCCGCTGGCCGACGTGCTGGTCGCCTGGAAGGGGCTGGGCTACAACCGCCGGGCCCGGTTCCTCCATGCCGCCGCCTCCGCCCTCCAGACCGGGCACGGCGGCCAGGTTCCCGACGACCTCGGGGCCCTGCTGGCCCTTCCCGGGGTCGGTGCCTACACAGCCCGGGCGGTGCTGGTCTTCGCCTTCGAGCACGACCTCGGCCTGGTCGACACCAACGCCGGGCGCTTCGTGGCCCGGGCGCTGGCGGGTCGCCCGGTGGGGCCGGCCGAGGCCCAGCGGTTGGCCGACGCCGCGGTCCCGGCGGGCGAGGGCTGGGCCTGGGGCCAGGCCGTGTTCGACCTCGGGGTCGCGGTCTGCACCCGTCGCCAGCCTGGGTGTGACGGCTGCCCGGTGCGGGCCGCCTGCCGGTGGGCCCGGGCGGGCTGGCCCGAGCCTGACCCGGTCACCGGATCGGCCGGGATCGGTCGGGGTCAGAGCACCTTCGCGGGCTCCGACCGCCAGGGCCGGGGCCGGCTGGTCGACGCCCTGCGCCGCGGCCCGGTGTCGGCCGAGACCGACGGCGCCATCCTGGCCGAGGCCTGCGGGTGGCCGGACGATCCGGCCCGCGCCCGTCGGGTGGCCGAGGGCCTGGTGGCCGACGGCCTGGCGAGCTGGCGAGGCCAAGCACTGCACCTCGGCGCCTAACCCGACGGCGGCGCCGCCGCCGGTTCCACTGGACACCACGGGTTCCCCTGGTGGTCGGACGCCGGTAACCTCCCACGCCCATGCTCGCCTGCCGACAGGTGCGTGCCCCGATGTCGGGGCATGACGACCGTTGAAGGTCACCTTCCACGGCGTGCGCGGCTCGACGCCCTGCGCCAGCCCCGAGCACCTTCGCTACGGCGGCAACACCGCCTGCGTCGCGGTCGAGTCGCCGGGCGAGGCACCGATCGTTCTCGACCTCGGCACCGGCCTTAGCCGCTTCGGTCTCGGCCAGCCGGTCGACGGCACGTTCCGGGGCACCGCGCTGGTGTCCCACATCCACTGGGACCACGTGCAGGGCCTCCCGTTCTTCCCGCCGGCCGACCGGATCGGTGCCCGCTTCGACATCTACGGCCCGGCCCAGTCGGGCGTGACCTTCGCCGGGGCCTTCGCCGAACTCATGCGACCGCCGTTCTTCCCAGTGCGGGTCGAGGAGCTGCGGGGCGACATCTGCTTCTACGACGTCGAGGACGCCGAGCTCCAGATCGGCCAGGCCCGGGTGCTGGTGCGGCCGGTGCCCCACAACGGCCCGACCAACGGGTACCGCATCGACTGGCACGGCGTCTCGATCGCCTACGTGAGCGACCACCAGTCGCCCCTCGACGGGTCGATGCGGGTCGCCGACTCGGTCCTCGAGCTCTGCGACGGGGCCGACTTGGTCATCCACGACGCCCAGTACACGCCGGCCGAGTGGCGGGAGAAGGCCCACTGGGGGCACTGCACGGTCGACTACGCGGTCGAAGTGGCCCGCCAGTCAGGCGCCCGGCGCCTCGCGTTGTTCCACCACGACCCAGCCCATGACGACGACCAGGTCGACGGTCTGGCCTGCGCCGCCCGGGTGCTCGGGGAGCGGGTCGGCGTCGAGGTCATGGCCGCGGCCGAGGGCCTGGTCGTGGCCTTCGAGCCGGTCTGCTAAGCAGTCTCGGTGTCCGACGACGTGCAGTACCCCGAGATCGAATCCGCCCACTTCCGCCGGGTCCTCGGGCACCTTCCTACGGGCGTGACCGTCGTCACCGGCATGACCCCCGACGGACCGATGGGCCTGGCCGTGGGTTCGTTCGTGTCGATCTCGCTCGAGCCGCCGTTGGTGGGCTTCTTCCCCACCAACAGCTCGAGCAGCTGGCCCGGTATCAAGGCCTCGGGCTCGTTCTGCGTGAACATCCTGGCCGCCGACCAGGAGGACGTGTGCCGGATCTTCGCCTCCAAGGGCGAGGACAAGTTCGCCTCGGTGGAGTGGTCGCCCTCGCCCGAGACCGGCTCACCTCTGCTGGCCGGGGCCCAGTCCTGGGTCGACTGCCGGATCCACTCGGTGACCGAGGCCGGCGACCACGACCTGTGCATGGGCCGGGTGGTCCAGCTCGAGGTCGCTCGGGAGGACACCCTCCCTCTGATCTTCTTCAAGGGCGGCTACGGCTACCCGGCCGTCGACTGAGCGTGGCCACCCTCGACGCCTCGCCCGTCATCGACGGGGTCGTGGTCGTGACCCCGGGGGTCCACGGCGACGAGCGGGGCACCTTCATCGAGACCTACCGGCGGGCCTGGTTCCCCCTGGGGCGCGAGATGGTGCAGGGCAACCGGGCCGATCGCCGGGCCGGGGCGGTGGTGGGTTTCCACTACCACCTGCACCAGGCCGACTACTGGTACGTGCCGGTGGGGGTGGCTCAGGTGGTGCTCCACGATCTGCGGGTGGGTTCGCCGACCGATGGGGCCACCCTCTCGCTCGAGCTCGACGACCAGGGCCACCAGGGGGTCTTCATCCCGCCCGGGGTGGCCCACGGCTTCGCCGCGCTCACCGACATGGTCATCACCTACCTGGTCGACGGCTATTACAACCCGGCCGACGAGCTGGGCATGGCCTGGGACGACCCCGACGTGGCCGCCGTCTGGAAGGTCGCCGACCCCGTGCTGTCCGATCGCGACCAGCGCAACCCGCGCCGACGCGACATCCCCGAGGGCCGTCGGCCCTACGCCAGCCTGCGCACCTGACCAGCCTGCATTGACGTGACGGGGTGCGGTCGAGCACTCTCGCTGCGTGGGCGACACTCGGCAGGGCGACATCGACAGCGGCACCGGCGGACACCGCCGACGAGCGGTTCGTGCGGCGGTGGGCGGCGCCGGCGGACTGTCGGTGCTGGCCCAGGCGGGCGCCGTCGGTGGGGCACTGGCCGACGTCGTCGCCACCCGAGAGCGCACCCGGAGACGCCGACTCCGGCGTCTGGCCCTGGGCCTGGGGGTGGTGTGCGCGTGGCTGTGGTGGCGGTGGCTGAGCGGGAACCCGGTCGGCTTCGGACTGCCCCGCCTCGAGGGCGACGCTGCCATCTACGCGCCGTCGGTCCTGCTGATGGTGCTGCTCGGTGCGGTCATCGGCGTACCGCTACTGACCGCCGGGCGCTCGCCCCACGTGCTCTACCGCCCGGGTGACATCGACATCGGCCTCGATGACGTCAAGGGAGCGGGCACGGTCAAGGAGGAGGTCGTCCGTACCCTCAACCTGTTCCTCGCCCATCGGACCTTCGCCGATCAGATGGGCGGCACCCCCCGGCGGGCGATCCTCTTCGAGGGTCCACCCGGCACCGGCAAGACCTACATGGCCAAGGCCATGGCCCGGGAGGCGGGCGTGCCCTTCCTGTTCGTGTCGTCGTCGGCCTTCCAGTCGATGTACTACGGCCAGACCAACCGCAAGATCCGCAGCTACTTCCGAGCGTTGCGCAAGGCGGCCCGGGCCGAGGGCGGTGCCATCGGCTTCATCGAGGAGATCGACGCCATCGGCGGCGCCCGATCCGGGATGGGCGGCTCGGGCCAGCGTGACGGGATCACCGGCGTGGTCAACGAGCTGCTGATCCAGCTCCAGTCCTTCGACGAGCCCACCAGCGGCCGCCGGTTCGGGCGCCGCCTGGTCGATGTCGTGAATCGGTACCTCGGCGCCGATCGCCAGCTCCGCAGCCCCCACTCGTCCCCGGCCAACATCCTGGTGGTCGGGGCCACCAACCGGGCCAGCGACCTGGACCCCGCCCTCCTGCGGCCCGGGCGCTTCGACCGCTCGCTGCACTTCGCCCTGCCCGCCCGCCGCGACCGTGGCGAGATCATCGACTTCTACCTCGCGCGAAAGGCCCACGACCCCGAGCTCGACGACCCGGAGCGCCGCCAGAGCCTGGCTGCCATGACCGCCGGCTACTCGCCGGTGGCCCTCGAGCACCTGCTCGACGAGGCGCTGGTGTGGGCCCTGCGTCGGGGCGCGACGGCGCTCGACTGGGACGACCTCCAGCAGGCCCGGATGACCGAGGAGCTGGGTCTGCCCCAGCCGGTGGAGTACGTCGAGGCCGAGCGCCGCCGCATCGCCACCCACGAGGCCGGCCATGCGGTCGTGGCCCACCGGGTGGGCACCGACCGGACCCTCGAACTGCTCTCGATCATCAAGCGCCAGGACGCGCTGGGCCTGCTGGCCCACGCCGAGCTCGAGGAGCGCTTCACCCTCACCCGCACCGAACTGGAGGCCCGGATCCAGATCGCCATGGGCGGGTTGGTGGCCGAGGAGCGCTTCTACGGGGCGGCCGGCACCGGGCCGGCCGGCGACCTCCAGGCCGCGACCACGGCGGCGGCCCACATGGTGGGCGCGCTCGGCATGGGCGCCTCCCTGGTCAGCTTCGAGGCCGCGGCCATGGCCGGGGCCGGCAACCTGGTGGCCAAGGTGCTGGCCGACGAGGCGTCCCGCGCCGCGGTCGAGGAGATCCTGGAGTCGGCCCGAGCCACGGCCGCCGCCATCGTCGAGCGCGACGAGCCGGTGGTGGCGGCGTTGCGGGATGCCCTCCTCGAGCGTGACGAGCTGGTCGGGCCCGAGATCCTGGCCGTGATCGAGAGCGTCGACCCCCGGGTCATCGACCTGACCGACCGCCGAGCGGCGACCCTGCCCTCGGGCGACCACCGCTGACGGGTCGTCAGGCCGCGCTCCCCTCGGCGACCGGCGGCGTCGGTGGCGCCGGTGGGTCGGGCGGGGCGAGGGGGCGGGGCCACGACCGCTCGGCCAGCACCACGTTGGCCGCAGCCGACAGGAGGCTGGCCTGGACGCCCAACGACAGCCAGAAGGTGAAGCCGAGGATGAGCCCGAAGAACCCGTAGAGGTCGGTCGCCCGGCTGAAGAGCGTGTTGACCAGGGTCGCGCCGAGCAGCACCAGCCCGGTCCAGGCGAGCCCGGCGGCGACCCCGCCGGGTGCGAGCTGGCGGACCCCGACGTCGACCGGGGTCAGCACCCGCAGCGAGCCCAGCGCGCCGGCGATCATGACCACCGCCACCACGACCACCCGGGTCCATCCGGGCCAGCCGAGCAGCGACGGGGCCCCCGAGAGCAGGGCGGTCGCGGCTGCGATGACACCGGCCGCCGCAGCCCGGGCCGCGGTCGGCACCGGCCCCGGCCTCTGGTCGGCTGGCACCGACCAGAGGTCGGCCATCGCCCCCTGGGTCTGGCGGCCCACCGACAGCGCCGCCCAGGTGAGGGTGACCAGGCCCACGATCGCCAGGGGACCGCTCTGGGGCAGGGTGCCCAGGTTCTCGCGGAGGGTGGTGCCGATGATGGGCAGGTCGGCCAAGGTCGAGGCCAGCACGTCGGCCCGGAGGTCGGGGTTGTCCCGGAGGACGGTCCCCAGCACAGTGACCAGCAGCAGGACCGCCGGGAACGTGGTCAGTAGGGCGTAGTAGGTCAGGGCCGGGCCGGTGCGGTTCCCGCAGTGCTCGCGCTGTTGGGCGACGACCGCCAGCGGGAATCCAAGGGCCGGGTGGCGCCGCTGGAAGGCGTCGAGGCGGTCGCGAAGGGCAGTGAGGTCGGGCAGCTCAGCGCACCGCCAGTGCGTCGAGGACGAAGGCGTAGACCATCGCCTCGTCTCGCCAGGCGTCGTAGCGGCCGGACGGGCCGCCGTGGCCGGCGCCCATCTCGGTCTTGAGCAGGACCGGGCGCGAGCCGGTGCCGGTGGCCCGCAGCTTGGCCACCCACTTGGCCGGTTCCCAGTACGAGACCCGGGGGTCGTTGAGCCCAGCGGTGGCCAGGATGGCGGGATGGTCGACCGGGGCCACGTTCTCGTAGGGCCCGTAGGAGCGCATGTAGGCGTAGACCTCGGGGTCGTCGACCGGGTTGCCCCACTCCTCCCACTCGGTGACGGTGAGCGGCAGGCTGGGGTCGAGGATGGTGTTGACGCAGTCGACGAAGGGGACCTCGGCCACCACTGCCGCGAACCGGTCGGGGGCGAGGTTGGTCACCGCCCCCATGAGGAGGCCGCCGGCCGAGCCGCCCCTGATGGCGAGACGCTCGGGGGTGGTCCACCCGGCCGCTACCAGCGCCTCGGCGCAGGCCACGAAGTCGCTGAACGTGTTGCGCTTGCGCAGGAGCTTGCCGTCGTCGTACCAGCGCCGGCCCAGCTCGCCTCCACCCCGAACGTGGGCGATGGCGAACACGAAGCCCCGCTCGAGCAGCGACAGGCGGGCCGACGAGAACGCCGGGTCGATGGAGATCTCGTAGGAGCCGTAGCCGTAGAGGAGGGCCGGGGCCGAGCCGTCGGCCATCACTTCGGCCCGGTGGACCAGCGACATCGGGACCTCGGTGCCGTCGGGGGCGGTGGCCCACAGCCGCTCCGTCACGTAGGCGGCGGGGTCGTAACCCCCGAGCACCGGCTGCTGCTTGCGCAGCGTCCGCTGCCGCGTGCGCAGGTCGTAGTCGTAGGTCGACGCCGGGGTCACCAGCGACGTGTACCCGTAGCGCAGCACGTGCGAGTCGAACTCGGGGTTGGCCCCGCCCGAGGTGGTCGACACCGCCTCGGGTTGGTCGAGGACGTGGTCCGACCCGTCGTCGCCGAGCACCCGGATGCGGCGGACGGCATCGGCCCGCTCGAAGAGCACCAGCCAGTCGGCGAACACGTCGATGCGGCTGAGGGTGACCCCGGGCCGGGCGTCGACCACCGTGGTCCACCGATCGCGTCCGGGCTCGTCGTCCGGCGCCGACACCAGCTTGAAGTCGTCCGCTCCGTCGGCGTTGGTGACGATCAGGAAGCGGTCGCCCTTGTGCTCGACCGAGTACTCGAGGCCCTGTTGGCGGGGCTCGATCACCCGGAGCTCGGCGGTGGGCTGGTCGGTCGGGAGGAACCACCACTCGTCGGTGATCTTGCTGCCGACGTGGCACAGCACGAAGCGCTCGTCCTTGGTGGTGCCGACGCCGAGGAAGAACCGGGCGTCGAGCTCCTCCTTGACCAGGACGTCGTCGGTCGCGTCCGTGCCCAGGATGTGGCGCCACAGTTGGAAGGGCCGTACGGCCTGGTCGGGGCGGACGTAGAAGTAGGTCCGGGAGTCGGCGGCCCAGGCCGAGCCATACGACGTGGCCAGGATCTCGTCGTCCAGGTCGGTGCCGTGGTCGAGGTCTCGGAAACGAAGGTCGTAGCGCTCGGCGCCCGAGGTGTCGACGGCGTAGGCCAACACCGCGTGGTCGGGGCTGACCTCGAACGCGCCGAGGGCGAAGTAGTCGTGGCCCTGGGCCAGCGCGTTCTCGTCCAGCAGCACCTGCTCGACGGCGCCGTCGGCCGGCTCGAGCTCGTCGGGATCGGTGACCGGGCGCCGGCAGTGGATCCCGTACTGCTGGCCCTCGACGGTGCGGCCGTAGTACCACCAGGGACCCTTGCGCACCGGCACCGAGAGGTCGGTCTCCTGGACTCGGGCTCGGATCTCCTCGAACAGGGTGGACTGGAGCTCGGCGGTGTGGGCCAGGGCGGTAGTCGTCCAGGCGTTCTCCGCCTCCAGGTGGGCGAGCACCGCCGGGTCCTCGGCGTCCCGCAGCCAGGCGTAGTCGTCGGTCACCTCTTCGCCGTGGACACGGCGGACCTGCGGCCGGCGGGGAGCCTCGGGCGGTCCTGAGGCGGGGGCGTCGGTAACGGGAGCGAGGGCGTCGGTCACGGGCCGAGGCTAGGCCCGCCCCGCCTCGAGTCCTTCCGCGTCGCGATCGGCACCGTCACGGTGCTTTTCGCGACGCGGAAACGACGAGTGGCCCGGCCCGCCGTCTCAGAGGCTGGAGGAGGAGGCCGGTTCGAGGAGGGTGATGGCGCTCATGGCGGCCCGGCGGCGGGCCCAGGCCCCGACCAGCGGGTCGTCGGTCAGGTAGATGACCTGGGTCGTCGCGCCGGTGCGTTCGAGGAGGTCGAGGAGGTCCCACTTGGCATCGCCCTGGAGGCGGGCCAAGGCGTCGTCGACCAGCACCGGCACCGAGTCACCCTGGGCCCCGGCGTGGTTCGCCTGGGTCAAGTGGGCCAGCAGGTACTGGCGCACGGCGTTGGTGTCGGCCACCGGACCGGTCTCGGCCCGACCACCGCGCTGGGCCGACTCGAGGGCCGCCACCCGGCGGTCGAGGGCCGCGTGGCGGTCGGCCAGGCGCTGGATGTCGGGTACCAGTGGACGGCTGGTCGAGAGGGCGGCGGCGGCCGCCTGGCGCCGAGCCATGAGCTCGTCGATGTCGGGCTCGTTGGCGTCCGACGCGGTGACCGTGGCCCACTCCGGCCGCCGGGAGCGCCGAGCCTCGTCCTCCAGCGCGGCCAGCTCGCCCTCGACCTCGCGGAGGTCACGACCGTGTCCCCGGGCCCGCTCCCGCTCCGTCGCCCGGGCGAAGGCCCACTCGTACGCTCCGAGGCGGGACGCCAGGTCGCCCTCGACGAACCCGGCGGTGGCCAGCAGTCGGTCGAGCTCGGCTCGCAGCGCCTCCTCGGCGGCTCGGGCGGATTCGATCTTGACCTGGGCCCGAGCCACCCGGCCCTCACGGACCCGGTGGCGGACCAGTTCGACGGCGAGGAACGGGTCGTCGACGCCGAATGGTCGACACACCGCGAGCAGGGCCTGGCGAGCTCGCTCGACGGCCGGCTCCACGTCCTCCTCGAGCTCCCGTCGCACCTCCTCGATCTCCCGGGCGGCGTGACCGAGATCGGCCAGTGACGCGGCGTAGGCCCGGACCTCGGCTTCGAGGGGCCCGGCGTCGCGGTGCGCCAGGGTGCCGGCCAGTTCGCTCCAGGCCGAGAGGGCGAGTCGGTGCTCGAGGGCGGCCGCCTCGAGCTGCTCACGGCTGTCGGGGGTGAGCATGGCGTCGACTCGCCGCAGGTGGAAGGAGAGGTAGCTGGTGGCGCCGGCCTTGGCCAGGGTCGCCTGCTCGCGCTGTTCGGCCCGAGCCAGTCGTCGCCGCGGGCTGAGCAGCGCCCATCCGGCGGCGCCGGCGGCACCGGCCAGCACGACCGGGGCGGCCAGCGGCGCGACCGCCGCCGCCGCGGCCGCGACCGCCACGCCGCCACCACCCGAGATCACGCCCAGCCGCCGGCTCCGACCGATCCGCTCCTCGGCGCTGAGCACGAGCTGGTGCTCGCGCTCGATGGCATCAGCCAGCGACGTGCCGGAGCTGTCGGGAGCGTCGTGGTCGAGGCTGACACCGCCGAGCGCGACCTCCTGGGCCTCGACCGCGGTCGCCGTCGCCTGGACTCGCCGGTGGGCGGCCCACAGGGCGTCCTGGTCGGCTCGAGCCAGTTCCCGAACCGCGGGGTCCGACGGCTCGGGCAGCCGCGACGCAGCCATCTCCCGCAGTGCGATCGACAGCGCCAGCCGGCGCGCTTCGAGGTCCTCCAGCGAGCGGGCCAGGGACTCGAGCTCGGCCGGCTCGTCGTCGGGCATGTCCCGGACCACGTCCCGGGTCGCGGGATCGAGCAGCTGGGCATCGTCGACCATGGCCGCCAGCTCCCGAGCGACGTCGTCGGCCTGGCGCCAGCGGGCACCCAGAGCCCGGGCCGGCTCGGCCACGGCCACCACCCGGCGGTCGCTGTCGGCGGCCTCGACCCCACCCCGCAGGGCGGCCGCCTCCGATCGGGCCCGTTCGAGGTCGGCCAGCAGCCGGGCGTACTGCCGGCGGGCCTTCGTCTCCTCGGCGAGGCGGATGCGCTCGTCGAGCTGGGCGACCTCCTCGCTCAGCGCCTGCACCGTCCGCTGGGTGCCGTAGGCGGCCGACAGCTCCTCGGTCAGGGCGGTCAGGGTGGCCCGGGCCTCGGCGAGCTCGGGGGCTTCGTTCGAGCCGTCGGCCAGGTCGAGCCCGAGATCGGCCGGGGTGATGACCAGCAGCTCGCGCAGCTGCTTCTCGTCGCGCCGCAGCAGGTCGACCAGCCCCATGGCCGGGGTGCCGTCGTCGTAGGTCGCCTCCGAGTGGTCGAGGAGGTTGCGGACCCGGACCAGGCGTCCGGTGCCGTCGCGGTAGTCGACCGAGGTGCCGGGGGCGACTCCGGCCAGGCCGAGCACCAGGCTGTCGACCAGAGCCTGGCGCTCGAGGACGCCAATGCCGGCGATGACCGTCAGGTGTTCGTGGAACCGCAGGCGGAACTCATCGCCGGGTACCTGCAGGGTCAGTTGCTCGATGCGCACGGACGGGCCTCCTCCGGCCACCACTATCGGCATCCTGGAGGGCCTGCTGAAGCCAGCTGCAGGGTCCCCGACGCAGTCCCTCGGGGCCCGGCGACGGTGGGTCCGGGGGGGTCGGGCGGGTATTGTCACTACCGACGTAGTGGAAATTCTCGACTCGTCAGGGAGCCACGATGACGGTCAGCGATCTCGACCTCGGCAAGTACAAGCTGGGTTGGAGCGACGGTGACCAGTTCGTGCTCCGACCCGAGAAGGGCATCAGCGCCGCAGTCGTCGAGGCCATCTCGAAGGTCAAGGGCGAGCCGGCGTGGATGACCGAGAAGCGGCTCCGGGCGCATCGGATCTTCGACCGCAAGCCCATGGCCAAGTGGTTCGCGGTCAACATGCCCGACCTCGACTTCCAGGACATCTACTACTACATCAAGCCCACCAACGAGGGCGTGGCCGAGGAGTGGGAAGACCTCCCCGAGCGGATCCGGGCGACCTACGAGAAGCTCGGCATCCCGGAGGCCGAGCGCCAGTACCTGGCTGGGGTCACCAGCCAGTACGACTCCGAGGTCGTCTACCACCGCAACCGCGAGGAACTGGCGGCGAAGGGGATCCTGTTCTCCGACATGGACACCGCGGTGCGGGAGTACCCCGAGCTGGTCCAGCGCTACTTCGGCACCGTCATCCCGGCCGGCGACAACAAGTTCGCGGCCCTCAACTCGGCCGTCTGGTCGGGCGGCTCGTTCATCTACGTGCCCCCCGGCGTCGAGGTCGAGATGCCGCTGCAGGCCTACTTCCGGATCAACTCCGAGAACGCCGGCCAGTTCGAGCGGACCCTGATCATCGCCGACGAGGGCTCGAAGGTGCACTACATCGAGGGCTGCTCGGCCCCGACCTACACCTCCGACTCGCTGCACTCGGCGGTCGTCGAGATCGTGGTCAAGCCGTCGGCCCGGGTGACCTACACGACCATCCAGAACTGGTCGAACAACGTCTACAACCTGGTCACCAAGCGGGCCCGGGTCGAGGCCGAGGGCCACATGGAGTGGATCGACGGGAACATCGGCTCGCGCCTGACCATGAAGTACCCGGCGGTGGTGATGGTCGGCCCCAAGGCGTCGGGTGAGGTCCTCTCGGTGGCTTACGCCGGTGAGGGCCAGCACCAGGACGCGGGAGCCAAGATGACCCACGCCGCGCCCGAGACGACCAGCCGAATCATCTCCAAGTCGATCTCCAAGGACGGCGGCATCGCCACCTATCGGGGCCTCGTCCGGGTCGAGGAGGGGGCGGTCGGCTCGAAGAGCTTCGTGCAGTGCGACGCCCTGATCCTCGACGAGCACAGCGTCAGCCAGACGCTGCCCTACATGGAGATCGGCGAGCGCGACGCCACCGTCGGCCACGAGGCCACCGTGTCCAAGGTCAGCGACGACCAGCTCTTCTACCTGATGAGCCGGGGCCTCTCCCACGAGCAGGCCATGGGCATGATCGTCAACGGCTTCATCGAGCCCGTCACCCGCACGCTGCCCATGGAGTACGCGGTCGAGTGGAGCCGGCTCATCGAGCTCCAGATGGAGGGGTCGGTCGGTTGAGCGCGTCCGCGTCGCGTCTGCGAGGTTGACCGGTGCCCATGCGCGAGGAGTGCAAGAACTTCGAGTCGCGCACCTATGCAACCCGCGAGACAGTGCGCAAGTGCAACCTCGACCTGGCGCCGGAAGCACCCTGGCGCTGCCCGGATCCGTGCCCCGCCTACGAGCGTCGGCTGGCCGATGTCAACTGGTCGCATGGCTCGATCGTGACCCCACCCACCCCTGAGGCTCCCGAGGGCGAAGGCATCGCCGAGCTGCTCGACGCGGCCGAGGAGATCGTCAACGCCGCCGGGCCCCGGCTCCTGGCCGAGGTGGAGGCCGAGCGCGCTCGACCCTCGGGTTGGCGACGGGTGTTCCGCCGCCGGCGCTGAGTCCGCCCCGGCCAGCCCGTTCCCGTCGAAGAATCCCGGCAAGACCAGAGAGGCCACTCCGCTGACCACCTTCACCGCCGACGCCGTCGCCGCCCTCGACGGGCCTGACTGGCTGCGACGCCAGCGCCTCGCCGCCCTGGAGCGGTTCGGCCACGCCACCCGTCCCTCCCCCGAGGAGGAGGTGTGGCGCTACAGCCCGATCGGCGAGCTCGATCTCGACGCCTACCGGCTGGTGGGCGCGCCCGGCGCGACCCCCGCCGACCTGGATCTCGACGACCCGGTGGGGGCCGACCCGCGGGCCGTGACCGTGCTGGTGCGAGACGGGATCGTGGTCGAGGTCACGGGGGCCGACCAGGGCGGGATCGAGGTTGGTCGCCTGGCCGAGCGACCGGACGGGCCACCCGAGGCCAGCCTCGAGTGGGTGGCCCGTCCCCCGGCCGACGCGTTCGATCTCCTGCACGCCGCGTTTGCCGACCCGGTGGTGATCGAGGTGGCGGCCGGCACCGTGGTCGAGCACCCGATCGTGCTTCGCCACGAGCTCACCCAGTCGGGGGCGGTCAGCTTCCCTCACACCATCGTGCGCATCGGCCAGGGCGCGTCGGCGACGGTCCTCGAGCACCTGCGCTCGGCCGACGATCTGGCCGCCCTGGTGATCCCGGTGGTCGAGGTCGAGGTCGCGGCCGGCGCCCGGGCCGAGCTGATCTCGATCCAAGCGCTGGGCCGGAGGGTGTGGCAGCTGGGACGACAGGTGAGCGCGGTCGGGGCCAAGGCCCGGTTCCAGTCGCTGAACGTCGCCCTCGGGGGCGGCTACGCCCGCAGCGTGATCGAGTCGGGGCTGGTCGAGCCCGGGGCGGCGGGCGAGATCCTGGCCGCCTACTTCGGAGAGGGACACCAGGTGCACGACTTCCGGACCCGCCAGGAGCATGCCGCCCCCCGCACGACCTCCGAGCTGTTGTTCAAAGGGGCCCTCGAGGGCCACGCCCAGTCGGTGTACACCGGCACGATCCACATCGCCCCCGATGCCCGCGGCTGCGATGCCTTCCAGACCAATCGCAACATCAAGCTGTCGGAGCACGCCTGGGCCGAGTCGGTGCCCAACCTCGACATCGAGAACAACGACGTGCGCTGCAGCCACGCCTCGGCGGTGGGGCCGGTCGACCCCGAGCAGCGCTTCTACCTCGAGAGCCGGGGCGTGCCTCCCGAGGTGGCCGAGCGACTGATCGTCCAGGGCTTCCTCGACGAGGTGCTCGACCGGTGCTCGGTGCCCGAGGCAATGGCGCCGCTGCGGAGCGAGATCTCGGCCAAGCTCGACCGGAGGGACCAGGATGGCGAGTGACGGGAGTGGTCGGGCGGTGATTCCCTTCGACTCGTTGGTCGACGGCTTCCCGACCCGGGTCGAGGTCGACGGCGTGGCCGTCTGCGTGGTGCGGGTGGGGGATGGGCTCTACGCGGTGGGTGACCGTTGCAGCCACGCCGAGGTCTCGTTGGCCGAGGGCGAGGTCGACCCCGACACCCTCACGGTCGAGTGCCCGAAGCACGGGAGCGCCTTCTCTCTCGAGACCGGGGCGCCGCTTTCGCTGCCGGCCACCAAGCCGGTGCCGATCTTCGCGGTGCGCCGGGAGGGAGACGACGTGGTGGTGGAGGAGCGATGACCGAGCTGGTGATCGAGGGCCTGCGGGCCGCGGTGGGTGACAAGGAGATCTTGCACGGCATCGAGCTGGTCGTCCGGGGAGGTGAGGTCCACGCGGTCATGGGGCCCAACGGCTCGGGGAAGTCGACCCTGTCGCACGTGCTCGCCGGTCGCCCGGGCTACGAGGTGCTGGGGGGTACGGTCACCCTCGACGGCGTCGACCTGCTGGCGCTGGCGCCGTGGGAGCGGGCCCAGGCCGGCCTTTTCCTGGCCATGCAGTACCCAACCGAGGTGCCGGGCGTCCGCCTCGACGGGATGCTCGGCGCGGCTTTGGCCGCGAGGGAGCCGGGAGCGGCCTTGGCCGCGGGGGGTCAGGGCGACGTGCGCCGGCGGATGGTGGTGGAGGCCGAGCGGATCGGCTTCGACGAGCGCTTCCTCGAGCGTCCGCTCAACGTCGACCTGTCGGGCGGGGAGAAGAAGCGCAACGAGACCCTCCAGCTCGGCGTGCTCCAGCCCAAGGTGGCGGTGCTGGATGAGATCGACTCGGGGCTCGACATCGATGCGCTGCGGGCGGTGGCCCGTCGGGTCGAGGCCGAGACCCACGAGCGGGGGTTGGCGGTGCTGGCCATCACCCATTACCGCCGGCTGCTGGCCGAGCTCCGGCCCGACGTGGTCCACGTGCTGATCGGCGGCCGCATCGTGGACAGTGGCGACGCCGACCTGGCCGATGTGCTCGAACGCACCGGCTACGCCGGCTACTCCGAGGGAGTGGGCGAGGCTGCGGAAGCGGCCGCCGACCCGCGGGCGGACCCGTTGGCCTGAGCTTCGGCCCGATCCTGGGGCGCCAGACTCGGCGCACGTTCAGGTACTGGCATTATTGCCGTCACACACTCGTCGCCCGCACGACAAAACCGGCACCTAGCGTGACATTTCCGATAGGGAGCGTGGTGGCGGAGGAGCGATCGTGGACGATGACGTCCGCCTCGAGGCGGTCGAGCGCGGACGTACCTTCGGGACTCCCGGACCATGACCCTGGTGGACACCGAGGTGGGCGACCGGCGCGAGCAGCAGAGCACCCGCCTGACCGTCTTGGTGCCGACCCGCAACGAGGCCGAGAACGTCGACGAGGTTGTCGATCGGGTGACAGCCGCCCTCACGAGGGCCGCTTTGACCTTCGAGCTGCTGTTCGTCGACGACTCCGACGACGCGACCGCGGCGCGGATCATGGCCCGGGCGATGGGGGACGAGCGGGTGCGGCTGATCCACCGACCCTTGTCAGAACGTCATGGTGGTCTGGCCGGGGCGGTGGTACAGGGGACTCGCGCTGCCCGTGGGTCAGTGGTGGTGGTGATGGACGGCGACCTCCAACATCCACCGGAGTCGATCCCGCCGTTGGTGGCGCCGGTGCTCACGGGAGTTTCCACCGTGGCGGTGGCCTCCCGCTACTGCCCGGGGGGTTCGGCGACCGGCTTGGGCGGGCCGGGCCGGCGGCTCGCATCGTTGGTCGCCCGAGGAGTGGTCCACGCCAGTTTCCGTGATCTGCGTGAGGTCAGTGACCCCTGTGGGGGCTTCTTCGCATTCCGTGCCGACCTACTCGACGGCGTCGAGCTCACCCCAGATGGGTACAAGATCCTGCTTGAGGTCCTGGTGCGCTCAGGGACGACGTCTGTCGCCGAGATCCCTTACCGGTTCCATGCCCGGACCAAAGGCAGCTCGAAGTTCGGACGCCGTGAGACCCAGCGCTTCTTCGGCCACGTGCGGGCCCTTCGGGGCGGCGCGTTCGTCGGGTCATGGTCGGGGCGAATCGCCTTGGTCATAGTGCTCGCCTACCTAGCCGTCCAAGGTGTTCTGATCACGGCCGGAGGGCTGCGGGGCCCCTTCCTCGATGAGGGCATCTACATCACGGCCGGCCTGCGTACCTGGCAGGGCTACGCGATCAGCGACGGCTACCTGACGTGGTTCGCCGGCTCGCTGTTCTGGCCGGTGGTGGCTGGCGCGGCCAACGCTCTGGGCGGCTTGGTGATGACTCGACTTGTGGGCGCGGCCCTGATGGCGGTCGGCTGCTGGGGATCTGCCCGCGCCAGTCGGGACCTGTTCGGGACGTCGGCCCAGCCCTGGACTGCGGCCATCTTGGTCGTCTCGGGTCCGGTGCTAGCCCTGGGGCACCTGGCCGTCTATGACGTGCTGGCGGTTGCCTTGGTCGGACTGAGTCTGGCCTCTGTGGCTCGGGTGGCAGTCAGCTCCCACCGGCTCTGGCCGGTGCTGGCGGCGGTGTGCCTTTCCGGCGCGGTGCTGGCCAAATACCCCACCGCAGCCCTGCTAGTGCCAATTGTGGCCGTCCTCTACCTCGTCCGGCGGGACCGCTTCGTCATGGACGGCCTGCTGTTCGGCTTCGTGTTCACTGCCATCCAGCTCGCTGCCTTTCTCCCGGCTCGCGACCAGTTGGCCCGATTCGTTTCCTGGCGGGTGGAGAACAATCCGGCGTTCGGCGTGACCAGATCGATGATCGCCTACGAGGCGGCGCTGTTCTTGTTGCCCCTCGCGGTCGTGGCTTTCGCAGGTGCGCTTCAGCATGGACCGGGCCGGCGGATTCGTCTGGTCATGAGCCTGACGCTCTTGGTCTTCCCGACGTACCACATCCTCATCGGGAACAGCGTCGGTGCACCGAAGCACGTCGTTTACGGCATGCTCCTTGCTGCTCCTGTCGCCGGTTCTTTCGTGGGCCGCGTGGCGCAGAGCCGTCGTGCGGTGGCCGCCATCGCTGTCGTCGCTATTGCCGGTCTGGGCATCGGGGGTTGGGCCCAGATGCGCCAGCTCGACCGCACCTGGGTCGACACCAGCGCCGCCGGCCGGTACCTCCAAGAGAACGTCGTGGCGGGCGATGTTCTCTACCTGGGGAACAAGTGGCCGCTGCTCCCGGCGCTGTACAACGATGGCCCCCTCGACGATCTCGAAGGAGTCTGGGACCCGTATCGGGTATCCCACGAACCCGATCCGCCCGATTTGTGCTCGGTGGACTGGTTCGTTGACGAGGAGAACTCGACGGGCTGGGACGAAGCCACCCGTTCGGCCTTGGCGGCCTGCGGCACCTTCGAACGGGTCTACGAGGGCGAGGGTGTCCTGACCAACCTGGCCCCGTCACTGGAGTACGTCTCGTGGTCGGCGGGAGTGGTCGTCTGGCACAACACTGCTAGGGAGGCTTCCTGATGTCGACCTGGAGGATTCGGGCCGCGGGCACCGTGGTGGCCATCGCTGCCTGGTTCTACATCCCTTGGCTCTGGGACCACCTCAACACCGAAGCCCTCTGGCTGTCTATCCCCTTCGTGCTTGCCAACCACGTGGTGGTGGCCGCCGCTCTGGTGGCCTGGATCAACAACTGGACCCGCCTCCGCCCGAGCTCCATCGTTGTACCCGAGGGCCTCGAGGCGACGGTCGCAGTGCTGATCCCGACGTATGGGGAGCCAGCGTGGATGCTGCGGCGGACCATCGGATCGGTCCTGGATCAGGACTGGCCACTCGATCGGCTCGTGGTGGTGGTCGGTGATGATGCTGGTTCTAGCGAGGTGGAGACCCTGGTTATGGATCTGGCCCGGCTGCACCCGTTGGCCGTGTTCCACTACCTCCGTCCACCTCAGCGGGGTAGCCGGCGCCGGGATGGAGAGGCGAAGGCAGGCAACCTCAATGCGTGCCTCGGAGTCCTCCAACGCCACCACCCGGATGTCCATCTGATCGAGACCCGTGATGCCGACGACCTGGTTGGCGATCGCTTCTTCCTACGACGAACCGTGGCCCAGCTCCTCGCTGAGCCAGCCATGGCCTACGTGCAGACCGTGAAGCAGGCCGAGGTCAGTCCGGGGGATCCGTTCGGCAACACCGATGCCATGTTCTACGAGGGCTCGATGCTGGCCCGCAATGCGGCCAATGCCGTGTTCCCCTGCGGCTCGGGCCTCGTCTGGCGCAAGGCCGCACTCCTGGAAATCGGGGGGTTCCCGGCGTGGAACCTGGTGGAGGATCTGCAGTCCGGAGTGGAGGCGCTTCGTAGGGGTTGGACGGCGACCTACCTGCCGATCGTCGGCGCCATAGGTCAGCATGCGCCAGAGGACATCCCCAATGTCTTCAAGCAGCGAGGCACCTGGGCCCTCGACACGGTCCGCCTCCTCCTATGGCAAGACCTCTCGGGCCTGAGCCTGAGGCAGCGCTTGCAGTTCGTCGAGCTCGGCCTGTTCTACGTGCTGGGCCCGGCCACCATCCTCCTGGCCCTCTATCCCCTGATCGGGCTCATGACGTCGAGCTACCCACTGGTCACCACCCAGCTGGACTACGCCGTCCGGTTCTGGCCCATGGTGGTGGCAATCGAGCTGTTCCTCGTCGCGCTCAACACCGGCCAGCGCTTCGAGGTGCTGTGGCGAGCCCGCCAGATGTGGTTCGGATTGGCACCGACCTACGCCGTCGCGGTCTGCCGCGCCATCGCCTACGGCCCTCGGCGCAAGCCGGCCTACCGGGTCACTCGCAAGCACCACGTGCACGGCGCGTACCTGCGCGAGGTCGGCGCCCACCTCGCGCTCTGCGCCCTCATACCCGTGCCCATCGTGGTTGCTCTGGCCCGAGGGGCGGTGCTCGAGGGCTTCGACTTCGGCTCGGCCTACTGGGCCGTGATCTCGATTGTGTATGTCGGGTCCTTCCTGCCCAAGGCCTGGCACGGAGTGGGTTGGTCGGCCGTGTTCAGGCGCCCCCGTCCGGGAGCTGCCGGCGCCGCGGCGGCCGCAAGCGCGGCAGCTGCGCTGGTCATCGACCTGCGTGACTCCGCGCTAGGCGAATCCGAGCTACTGCCTGCGGCGGCCGAACTGGTCGATGGATGACCCTCACCGAGCCGCGGATCTCGGCCAGCCCGGTTCGATCGCCGGCGGGCCGACCGACGCCCGCCGTCCGGCGCCAGCGACGTGCCCAGAGCCGGCGCTTCTGGGTCGGCGTCGCGGCCGCCGACGTCGTGCTGGCAGCCCTCGGTGCAGCCACCCTCGGCCGACGGTCGATCTGGTACGACGAGGCCTTCACCGCGGGCATGGTCCGGGCGCCGTGGGACGAGTTCACCACCATCGCCTGGCGCCGCGAGCTCAACATGATCCTGCACTACCTGCTCTTGCGCCCGTGGGGTGCACTGGGTGACTCCCCTGAGGTGCTTCGCAGCTTCTCGCTGCTGTGCGCGCTGGCCACCGTACCACTGGTGGCGCTACTCGGGGTCCGGTTGTTTGACCGTCGCACCGGGCTGGTTGCCGCCACCCTCCTCGCCGTCCACGCCTCGGTCGTGCAGTACGCGGTCGAGGCCAGGGCGTACACCTTGGCCATGCTGCTGGTGTCGGCCACCGCCTGGCTACTGATCGCCGGGGTGGACCGCCGCCGGGAGTGGCTCTGGGTGGGGGCAGGCATCGTCGGCGCCCTGGCCGTCTACGCCCACCTCTTCGCCGGCCCTGCCGTGGTGGCGATGGGCGCGTCGGTGCTTTGGCTTGACCGCAGCACCGTGCCCCGACGCCACCTTTTGCTCGCCGTTACTACGTTCGGCCTGGGGTTGGTGCCCGAGGCTCTGTTCCTCCGACAGACCGAGACCAGTCAGGTCGACTGGATCGGTGACCAGCCGAGCGATGCCGTCGGACGGGGGCTCCAACTCCTCAGTGGGGGGAGTGGTCGGCTGGTGTCGGCCATGGCCCTGCTCTTCTTGGCCGCCGCCTTCGCGACGTTGCGCGCGGTGGCTTGGCGAGGCCGCAACCGCGAGTCGTGGCGCTGGATTCTCCTGCTGGCGTGGGCCAGCGGCCCGCTGGCGGCGGGAGCCGCCATCAGTGTCGCCCACCCGATCCTGGTGCCGCGCTACGTGCTGGTGTCGGTGCCAGCCTTCGTCTTGGTGGCGGCTGGGGCTCTGGGGCGCCTTCCCCATCGCCGGCTTCTTTGGGGCCTCATCGCGGTGCTCCTGGTTTTCGAGGTGGAGGCCACGGCCTCGTCGGTGACCGACGGGAGCCGGGAAGACTGGCGAGGTTTGGCCGCCAAGGTGGCCACCGAGGGGCGTCCCGACGACGGACTGATCGTGGTACCCGGCTACCAGAGGATGCCATTCGAGTACGAGCTGCTGGAGCACTCCGACTCCGATGCGCTGCCCCAGCCTCTTCTGCCCCGCCAACCTTGGGGTGAGCAGCCGCTCTACGGGGGTGACGGTCCAGCGGTGTCTGCCCTCGACCTCGGTGCCGAACGGATCTGGGTGGTCGTCGGCACCGACGCCCCCGATGACGACGCGTTGGTGGCCGAGGTGGAGGCTGCGCTCGCCGACCGGGTGTTGGTAGAGGACATCCCCTATGGGGACGTCTCGGTGCGGCGATATGACTCCGTCGCCGCCGGCTCAGGAGACCCGGCAGGGTTTTGAGCTCGATCCGGAGGAGACGCCGCGTCGTACGGCTCGCCACCGCCGTGCTGGTTGCGGTGGGCTCCCTGGTGGTCATCGACTAAGGGCGGTGAACCCGTCGGCCAACTTCGATGGGGTGTCGACGGGGAACGACCTCCGGAGCGGACACCTTGGCGTGGGTGGCAACCTCGAGCGCGGTTCCTTCGCTGCGGGGGGTGACCCGGCGGGTGGTCGTGGGGTACGGGTCGGGGGTGTTGTCGGTGTCCGTGGACGGGGTGGGGGTGTTGTCGACGCGGGTGGCGTTGTCGGCCCAGGTGCTGGTGGGGTTCACGGTGCGAGGGGCGGTTGACCGACCGCCATGCCGTCAGCAACGTCACCATTCCGGTGTGCTGAACTTCGGATCGGCGGTTCGGTTCAACTCCGGGGTGGGAGCGGCGAGCGCTCCGACTCGGTCAGGTCGATCACGACCGGTGCCGCGGGGCGGAGCGGGGCCGCCGCGTCCATCGCCGTGGCGAGCCAGGCGATCGACTCGGCCTTCAGGTCGGCCAGCCGATCGGGCACCCGCGGATCCGGGCCGTGGCGGGGTCGATCGAGCTCGAGGCGGTCGAGTAGGTCGAATCGGCGCAGCACGTCGATGACCTTGTGGGCCCGGCTGGGGCTGACGAAGGCGGTGAAGTCGACCCCGTACCTGATCGCCAACACCGTGCCGTGGAACAGGCCGGTGACCACATAGGCCGCCGACCGGAACGCCCCGAGCCACTGCCCGAGGTCGAGCTCGACCAGGTTGACGTCGGCCACCCGATGGGGGAACCCGATCGACACCAGGGGTAGGCCCCGCTCGTTCGCCACGGCCCGGGCGTGCGCGGCCTGGACCGGCGTGAGTCGCGATTCGCAGTAGAGCACCACCGCCGGCCCACCGTCCCACGGCCGCTCGAGGCGGGAGAGGTCGGCCAGCAGGGCAGGGTCGATGACCCGGGTCGGGTCGGCCACGCCGGCGGCACGCACCAGGCCCGCGGTGTTCTCGTCGCGGGCCGACACCGCGTCGAACCGCCGGAGCAGCCCGGCGATGGTGTCAGCATGGGCGCCCAGGTCGTCGGTGCCCCCGAAGCTGGGGGCGTAGGCCACCCGGCCCACACCGTCGGGCGCCCCGTCGAGGAAGTACGACCGATGCAGGCCGTGCTCGAGGGTCCAGAGCTGGTCGCTCCCGGCGACCAGTACGTCATAGCCGTCGTCGACACCGGGCAGGCCGGAGGGAGAGTGCGGGAAGGCCACCGGCGCCAGCTCGTCGGCGATGAACCGGTCGAGCGCCGTTGCCTTGGCCCGGAAGGCGGCGCTCCACCGGTTCAGGCGGGGGTAGTGGCGCCGAAGGCTCCGGGCGTAGTCCTCGTACCAGTCGTTGTTGCCCGGCGGGCGGAAGTCGATCAGGTCGACCGACCACCCGAGGTCTCGGATCGTCTGGCGCAGTCCCCACGCCTGGAGCAGGGCGCCGTAGTTGTAGGAGTGGTGGATCGTGACGATGCCGGCGCGTCGCGTCGGGAAGACCATGGGCGCTCCGGTGGGGGGGGTCGGGGAGCGGAGGACTGTTGTCGTTTGAGTAGTCCCGCGGCAGCCAACCAGCCTCGTGTGAGGCGCTCGTAAACGGGGAGTGACCTCGGACTGACCTCGGTGCGCTGGCCGTGAACATCGTGTTTCCACTCCCTTCCAACGCTTGGGATGAACGCCTGCGGCCACCGATACCACGAAGAGTGGTCACAACGACGCCCTACACCACTGTCCGGTCTCCGGCCGACACCGACCTCGGCATCAAGGTCGAGTTGGTCCCTCTGGCCATCGCCCTGCTGGCCGTCGGCATCGTGTCGAGGGGAGGAGGGCCCGAGGCGTCGGTGGTCGACGATCGGATCGTCGCCTTCCAGCTGCTGTGCGCGGTCGGGATCGCCCTCACCCTGATGACCGAGCGAACTCGCATCCGCCAGGCCGAGAGCCATGCCGCGCCGCCGAGCCTCGGCATGGTGTCGGCCATCGGGATCATCGCCGGCGTCGGTGCCCTGGTGGCCCCCGAGCTGGGGCGCCAGCTCCTCGGACCCACCATCACCTGCGGTGCCGTGGGCAGCTACCTGGCCTGCCACGGCCTGCGGGCACCCGCCGTGCTCCGGAGGGTTGCAGCCCTGTCGCTGGGCATATGGCTGCCGGTGGCGACCCTCACCGTGGGCGCGTTGTCCTCGGCCCTGACCGGGCCGTCCGACCTCCTCTACCGCCGCCTGTATCTGGTGCCCGGTCTGGCCGACCCCGAAGCCCCCTGGAGGCTCGCCACCTCCACCCTCAGCACCGGGATCCTGGTGCCGGTGGCGGTGGCCCTGCTGTGGTGGTCGTGGGGCACCCCGACCTCGTCGTCGCCGGCCGAGCGGGACCGGGCCCGACTCCGCGTCGGGGCGGTCAGCGTGGTCGCCCTGCTGGTGCACCACGTGGTGGTCCTGCGGGCGCCGGTCGACGCCTACTCGGCTGACCGGCTGGTCCGACTGGTGACCGGGCCCGGGTTCGACCTGGTGGTTGGCGCCGTCGCCTTCGCGGTGGTGGCCGCCAGCCTGACCGGACGGTCGGTTCGGGCCGAGCGCCGGGAGGTTCCGCATCGTGACCCCTACCTGTTCGGTGCCGCCCACGACCGGTCGATGCGAGGGACCGGGGTGCTGGTGATGGCGTGCTGGCTCCCGCTGGTGGCGGTCGCCCTGGCTCAGGCGTCATGACCACGCTCACCGGGCCCCCGCCCCCGCCCCCCTCTCCGGACAGCACGACGGCCGCCGGGCCGGTCCCACCGGCGACCATCGTGGCCGCCGGTCCCCGGCCGCCGACCGACCAGGAGGTGTTCGCCTACGCGGCGGGCACCGGTCGGTTCTTCCTGGGTGCCAACTCGATCACCCGGGTAGTGTTCGGCCTCGGCGTCCTCGGCCTCACCTTCCAGGGTCGCTGGCTCCTGCTGCTGGCCCCCTATGCCGTCCTGGTGGTCCTGACCGGGTTGTCGGGCATCGCCTGGTCGGCCCAGATCCCGGTGTTCGACGTCGAGTCCCACCTCGAGCGCGGCCGGCGAGTGCGGCGCGATCGCTGGTCGGTCGACGTCTTCGTCACCGTCTGCGGGGAGGACCCGGCGGTGATCGCCAACACGGTCGAGCGGGCCCTGGCGCTGGAGCACCCGGGCCCGCTCAAGGTCTACGTCCTCGATGACGCCGGCTCGGCCCTGGTCGAGGCCGTCTGCGCGGCGCGAGGCGCCACCTACCTGCGCCGGCCCCGGCCGGGCTGGATGAAGAAGGCAGGCAACCTCCAGCACGGCCTCGACTGCTCGACCGGCGACCTGGTGCTGGTGCTCGACGCCGACTTCGCGGTGCGGGCCGACCTCCTGGCGCATGTGGTGCCGTACTTCGAGGACGAGGCCCTCGGGATCCTCCAGACCCCGCAGTACTTCGACGTCGACCCGGCCAACTGGGTCGAGCAGGGAGCAGCCGAGCAGCAGGAGATCTTCTACCGGCTGGTGCAGCGGGCCCGAGACCGGTGGGGGAGCACGATCTGCGTCGGCACCAACGCCGTGTACCGGCGGGCCGCCCTCGACGCCCGCGGCGGCGTGGCCCTCATCGAGCACTCCGAGGACGTGTTCACCGGCCTCAAGGTCATGGACGCCGGCTACCGGGTGGGCTACTTGCCGTTGGTGCTGGCCGCGGGCTCATCGCCCACCGACGTGCGCTCGCTGTCGTCCCAGCAGTACCGCTGGGCCCGTGGCACCTTCGCCCTGGTCGGCACCTCGCTGTTCCGCCGGGTCCGGCTGACCACCCGTCAGCGCCTCTCCTACTGGGACGGTTGGGCCTACTACGTGAGCGGGGCCATGGCCCCGGTGGCGGCCGTGCTCCTCCCCGTACTCAGCCTGCTGGAAGCACCCGGCACCATCACCCTGCGGACCGCCGCCCTCGGGCTCCCGGCTCTGGTCATGGGCCTGGTCGTCTCGCCCCGCTGGCACCTCCGCCACCACGGATCTTCGTCCCGGCGGGTGGGCCTGCTCTCGCAGGTCGCCCACCTGTGTGCCCTGGTCGATCACGTCACCGACCGCGACCAGGAGTGGGTCCCCACCGGTGGCGCGGCGTCCACCGGCAACCCGAGCGACCGGCGCTACCGGCGGACCGATCACCTGGTCGACTTCGTGATCGCGGCCGCGATCGGCACCGCCGCCGCGGTGACCGTCCTGTGCGTACTGCGCCTGTCGCAAGGCGCGTCACCCTGGGACCTGGCGCCCGTCGCCGGTTACACGGTGCTGGCGTTGGCCACTGCGCTGGGCTGCATGGCCGACCCGATTGACCCGAGGGTGCGTGACGAGGCCGGCGCCACGACCGGCGATCCGCCCGAGGTCGCGGCGGCGATAACCCGGACCGAGGTGCCCGGCACCACCGCCGTCGGGGGAGCTGGATCGGGCCGGGACGGGTTGCTCGATCTCATCCGGGCGGTATCGGTGATCCGGGTGGTGTGCTGGCACGCCCTCGGCTTCTGGTGGATCTCGTGGGCGTTCGCGGCGATGCCCGCGGTGTTCTACGTGTCCGGGGCCGTGCTCCTCCGGAAGCGTCGCCATCGCCGCCTGAGCGACGTGGTGATCGGGCGGTTCGTCCGCTTGCTCCCGCCGTACCTGATGTTCGTAGCCGTGAGCCTCGCCTGCGTGTGGGCCGCCGCGCCCCGCGAGGTCTCCCGTCACCTGCTCGCGGTCGCTGGGTGGATCGTGCCGGTGGTGGCCACCCCGTCGACCCTGCCGTGGGAGGGCGGCTGGCTCTCGTCGCCGCTCTGGTTCATCCGCGCCCTGCTCCTCGTCCTACTGATCGCCCCGTTCCTCGTCCCGAGGGTGCGGGCGTGGCCCTGGCCTCTCACCGTGGGCGGCTGGCTGGTCGGGCTGGCGGTCCTCGACGCGATCGTGGCCCAGCAGCGCAGCACCACCGCCACCGCCCTCTGGCGGGGGCTCGGCGACGTGGTCTGCTACGCCGGGTTCTTCCTGCTCGGCGCGCTCTTCCACCACGGTCGGTCCTCACGTTCGCGGCGGTGGCGGTTGGTCGTCGTCGCCCTGGCCGCGGCGGCCGCCGGGCTGGCCACGGTGCTGGCCCCACCGGTCGACCACGTGGTCAACAACTCCTACCTCCTGTCCGCGCTGGTCGGGCTGGCCTGGCTGTTCCTGACCCTGGCCTTCGAGGAGCCGCTGCGCCGGGTTAGTGCCACCCGAGTGCTGCACGGCGTGGTCCGACGGATGACAACCTCATCGATGACGATCTACCTCTGGCACACGGTGGCCATCTGCACGACCTACTGGTTGGTCGGCACCCCCCGGTCCCTGGCCGGCTACGTCGTGTTCGCCGGTGTCCTGATCGCCACCACCGCGGTGGTGGTGCGGGCGCTGCATCCCATCGAGGTGCTCGCCACCGGCATCCGTCCGACGATCCGGTGGGGGTCGGTCGCCCTGGTGGCGCTACTGCTGGCCGGCGCGGTCAGCCGGCCCACGCTCTTTCCCGCCGAGGCGTCGGACGAGGAAGTTCCCCCGCCGTCGGGCCGCCCGCTGGTGGGGGCCGAGACGGCGGCGGCCAGCTCGCCGGGGTCACCCACCCCCGAGACGGGATCGGCGGACGGCGCGGCCACCTGGCTCGCCGAGCACCAGATCGAGGGGGCGGTGGCCGAGATCGCGCAAGCGACGGGCACGACCGTGGTGGGCCTCGGGACCTGGGACGGTGGCGCCGCCAGCGAGCCGTTCCAGGTGACCAGCGTGACCAAGACCATGGTGGCGGCGGTGGCCCTCCAGCTGGTCGAGGAGGGGGGGATCACCCTCGACGGCCCGCTGGTGGCCATCGACGGCGTGTCCCGCGACATCACCGACGAACTCACCTTGCGGCGGCTCCTGGCCAACGCCACCGGGTTGGTGGACTACCGCGATGCTGCGGGCTACCGGCCCGACCTCGAGCTCACCCCCACCAGCGCGGTCGCGCTCTCGTTGGCCAGCAGCGATCTCGACAGCACCGAGGTGGTCTACTCGGCGGCGAATTACCTGGTCGTCGGGTTGCTTCTGGAGGAGGTGACCGGGACGCCGCTCGATCAGCTGCTGGAGCGGCGTCTGTTCGAGCCCCTCGGCCTCGACGACACCCGGCTGGTGCGCAACGACCGCCCGGGCTTCGTCGGGCACGGAAGTGGAGGGGTGGTGTCGACCCTCGACGACCTGGTGCGGTGGTACGCGGCCCTGCTGCGCGACGGCACCGTCCTGTCCCCGACGATGCGAGACGAGATGCTCAACGGTGGGTCGGCCTTCGGCAAGGCGGTCGGCCTCGGGGCCTGGCGGTTCTGCCCGTGCGCGACCCGGGCCGACGGCAGTCGAAGCAGCGAGTACATCTTCCACGATGGGGGCGACGTCCGGCTGGCCTACCGGGAGGTCGATGGCGTGGTCATCGCCATCCGCCTGTCGGACGGGATCTACGGCGAGGATCGGGCCGGGGACGACCTCGACGTACTCATGGGTCACGTGCTGGCCGATGTCGTCCCGGTGGCGTCCGAGTCGCCCGTCGTCGAGCCCGGTGGGGTCGAATGACGCGCCAGGCCAACGCGGCCTAGCGTGCGGCCGATGACCGAGGCCCTGTCTCCGCAGGAGGTCGAGCGCCGGCTCGGCTCGCTCGACGCCGAGTGGTCGGTCCTCGAGGGCAAGCTCCACCGCGAGCTGGGATTCGCCGATTTCGTGGAGGCCTTCGGCTTCATGACCGGTCTGGCCCTGGTGGCCGAGAGGCTCGACCACCACCCCGATTGGTCGAACTCCTGGAACCGGGTGGTCCTCGACATCGCCAGCCACGACGCCGGCGGGATCACCGAGGCGTGCTTCGAGCGGGCGGCCGCGGCCGACCGACTCGCTCGTCGAGCTCCCTGATCGCTCCCCCTCCCGGCCCTGTGGCCAGTGTGAGTGGTGAGGCAGGTGACGGAGGTGTCCTTGACGACCACCGGCCCGTGGGAGAACGGGGGGTGAACAACACCTAAAGTGTTGCAAGCGTCACCCTCCGCTACCTAGCTTTCGACCTCGTACCAACGGGCCGGGAGTCCTGTCGGTGCAGTCCCGGGGCAAGCCGAGACGCAGACAGGAGTTCAGGGTGGTGGCCGAGGCAACGGTGGCGGCGGACGCCGTCGAGCAGGCGGGCGAGCGGGCGGTCATCGATCTGACCGACGCCGGGCCCGCCGGTGGCACGAGCGACCGGACCCCGGGCGTGGCCATGTTCCTGCCCGCCTTCAACGAGGAGGCGGTGATCGCCGAGACGGTGGCCGAGGCGCTCGACGTTCTCGAGGACTTGGACATCGACCACGTCCTGGTGCTCGTCGACGACGGGAGCGTGGACCAGACCGGCGCCATCGCCCTCGATCTGCAGTCGATGTACGGCCCGCGCCGGCTCCGGGTTCATCGCCACCCGTCCAACCGCGGCTATGGGGCGGCCCTGCGAACGGGCTTTCAGGCGGCAGTCGACTCCGGGTTCGAATGGGCGTTCTTCTGTGACGCCGACGGCCAGTTCGACGTGTCCCAGCTGCGGGCATTCCTCGCGGTCGCCGACGCGGTCCAGGCCGACGCCGTCGTCGGCTACCGAGCAGAACGAGCAGACCCACTCGTACGGCGGGTCAACGCCAAGCTGTGGGGCTGGCTCAGCGAGGCGTTGGTCGACCACCAGGTCAAGGACGTCGACTGCGCGTTCAAGCTGGTGCGCTGCTCGCTGCTTTCGCAGATCGAGTTGGTGGGCGACGCCGCCACCATCTCACCCGAGTTGTTGGCCAAGGCTCGGCGGGCCGGGGCGACGGTGATCGAGTTGCCGGTGCGCCACCTCCCCCGCCGGGCGGGCCAGCAGAGCGGGGCTCGGCTCTCGGTGGTGGTGCGGTCGCTGGTCGGATTGGTCCGCCTCCGGCGCGAGCTGCGCCCGGGAAGGGCGTGATGGCGGTCAGCGCCGCCGCTCTTCGGCCGACACTCGCCACGCTGCCCACCCGACGCCGGTGGGTGGCGGCGGTGGCCGCCATCGCTTCGCTGTCGGCCTACGTGGTGGCGGCTCGGCGGGGCGCGATCCTCGACTACCCCGACAGCATCGCCCACCTCCTCATCTCTCGGCGGGTCGTGGCCAGCAGTACGCCCGGTCTGGCCCAGCTGGGCAACGTGTGGCTTCCGCTGCCGCACCTGCTGACGCTCCCGTTCGCCGCCATCGGCTCCCTCTTCTATTCGGGCCTGGCCGGCAGCATCGTCTCCATGGCTGCCTTCGTGGCCACCGCGGTGCTGCTCCAGCGCACGGTGATGCGCCTCACCGGCAGTTGCGGCGCCGGTTGGGTGGCGGCGTCGGTGTTCATGACCAACCCGGCGGTCCTCTACCTCCAGGCCACCCCGATGACCGAAACCTTGCTCTTCGCCTGCGTGACGGGGGCGGTGTACGCCGTGGTCTGCTGGGGCCAGAGCGGGCGCTACGAGTGGCTGGCGGTGGCCGGGGTGGCGGCGCTGCTCGGGACCATGAGTCGCTACGAAGGGTGGATCGTCCTCGCCGGGCTGGCCGCGGTGGTCGTCATCGGCGCGGCCCGGCGTGACGCCCGGACCACGACCGCGACCACGATCGGCGGGCGCCTGGCGGCGCTCGGGTCGCGGGGGGCGCGGGGCGCGGCCGAGGGCAGCGTGGTG
This sequence comes from Actinomycetes bacterium, assembly GCA_031398745.1. Classification (GTDB taxonomy): domain Bacteria; phylum Actinomycetota; class Acidimicrobiia; order Acidimicrobiales; family CADCSY01; genus JANNNX01. The sequence continues at coordinate 5,014 of JANNNX010000043.1, read as the reverse complement.
TTCTTCCTGGCCATCGCGGCCGGGGGCATCGGTCTGTGGCTGCTTTGGAACCAAGTGCTCTTCGGCGACTGGCTGGGCTTCCAGAGGGGGACCTACGCCAAGCCCTCTCTGTGGGTCAGCGCCGGCGAGCCGGCGGTCGGCGACCTCGGGGTGGCGCTGCGCACCTACGGCTACGCCGTGACCGGCAACGTCGGGCCGGTGCTGCTGGCCCTGGCCGCCGTCGGCCTGGTCGTCCTGGTCTGGCGGTCGGGCCTCGACGTGGCCTCGATGGCGGTGGGGAGCCTGGTGCTGCTGGCGCCCTTCTACGTGCTCAGCCTCTACCTCGGCCAGCGCCCGCTCCACGTCACCCAGATCAGCGGCGACCTCTACAACACCCGTTTCGGGCTGCTCATGATCCTTCCGGTGGCCATCGGCCTCGGGGTGCTGGCCAACCTCGGTGCCGGTCGGGCCTGGCACCTGGTGCCGAAGGTCGCGCTGGTGGCGGTGGCGGTGGGCTCGGCCGCGCTGTCGGTGCACGGCGGCGACGTGTCGGTGGTGCGTGAGGCCGAGGCCTTCGAGTCGTCGCCCACCGAGGAGGCCAACGCGGCCGCGGCCTCGTGGTGGCGGGCGAACTACGACGACGGCCTCGTGCTCATGGAGGGGTTCGGCAACGAGACGGTGATCTTCGAATCCCGGATCCCGCTCGACCGTTTCGTGTACGAGGGGAGCTACCAGCGGTGGGAACCTGCCTTGACTGACCCGGCCGAGAGCGACATCACCTGGATCTACCTGCGGGCGGACGACGAGGTGCACGACCGGCTGGCCGGCACCCCAGCGATCGATCGCTACCAGCAGCTCTTCGACGACGGGGTTCGCCAGATCTTCCGCCTACGCGACCGCGCCCCGGCCGGAGCTGGCGCGTGACCGCGTCGCCGGTTATCCGGCTCATCGACAGTTCCCACCCGTTCTCGTCGGTCGGCGGGGCCCGGCCCTCGGCGGTCGAGACCCGCTCGTTCGCCTACATCCAGCGCGTCGTGTCGTGCCTGATGGCGGTGACGGTGGCTGGTCTGGCGTTGGCCGCCTGGACCGACCAGTCGACCTGGATGGGGTTGGCCCGGGCCACGACCACCATGTCGGTGGGGGTCGCGACGGTCGTCTATCTGGTGGTGATGACGGCCAAGGCGCTGGTCGTGGCCCGATCGGTGCGGTGGCGGGGTCGGCCGGTGCCGGCAGTCGATGATCGCCCCGACCACGCGTGGCCGGCGTACTCGATCCTCGTCCCGCTCTACCGGGAGGGCCAGGTCGTGGTCCCGCTGGTGCGAAGCCTGCTGGCGCTCGACTATCCGACCGACCGGCTCCAGGTGCTGCTGCTCATCGAACACGACGACGTCGAGACGGCATCGGCCCTCGGCGGGGTCGATCTGCCGCCCCATTTCCGATCGGTCATCGTGGGGGAAGGAGGGCCTCGCACCAAGCCCCGGGCCTGCAACCTCGGACTGGCCGAGGTCACCGGCGAGTACTGCGTGATCTTCGACGCCGAGGACCGCCCCGACGCCGACCAACTCAAGCGGACGGTGGTGACCTTCGAGGCGTCGCCGCCCGAGGTGGTGTGCCTCCAGGCCCGTCTGGAGTACTGGAACCCGAACACCAACGGGCTCACCCGCTTCTTCGCGGCCGAGTACGCCATGAACTTCTCGCTGTACCTGCCGGGGTTGGTCGGTCACGGCTGGCCCGTCCCGCTCGGCGGGACCTCGAACCACTTCCGCACCAACACCCTGCGCGACCTCGGGGGGTGGGACCCGTTCAACGTCACCGAGGACGCGGACCTCGGGATCTGGCTGGCGCGGCGCGGGGGTCGGGTCGGTCTGGTCGACTCGGTGACCCTGGAGGAGGCCAACAGTCAGGTCGGCAACTGGCTCCGGCAACGGTCGCGCTGGATGAAGGGCTTCATGCAGACCTGGCTGGCCCACTCCCGCGCACCCCGCCGACTCCTGGCCGAACTCGGCTGGCGGCGCTTCCTGGCCTTCCATCTGGTGGTCGGCGGCACGTGGTTCACCTGCCTGCTGAACCCGGTCTTCTGGGGGCTCACCCTCCTCTACGCGGTGACCGGGTCCGACACCATCCGCAGCCTGTACCCAGCGCCGATCTTCTACGCCGGGCTGGTGTCGCTGGTCGTCGGGAACTGGCTCTTCGCCTACACGATGTTCATGGGCTGCATGGAGCGGGGCCTGTACCGCAACGTCAAGTGGATGCTGGCGGTGCCCCTCTATTGGGCCTTGATGAGCGTGGCTGCCTACCGGGCCGGCCTGCAGCTCCTCGACCCGAAGCGGCAGTACTACTGGGAGAAGACCACCCACGGGCTGGTCAGCGAGCCGGCGGCGGGGGCGTGAGCGAGCGCCGGTCCCGAGGTCGGGGCTTGTGGTTCCGGGGGGGGATCGCGCTGGCGGTGGTTGGCCTGGCGGTGATGCTGGTGGCGGCCTGGGAGACCGAGACCTCGGCTGCCCTCCCGGCCGACCTGGAGCGAACCACGCTGGTCGACGGTCTCGACGAGCCGACGGCCTTCCGCTTCCTCGACGACGGGCGCCTCCTCATCGCCGAGAAGCAGGGAACGATCCTGCTCTACCACGACGCCCACGTGCACGAGGAGCCGCTGCTGACATTGGCCGTCGACGGCGAGGGGGAGCGCGGCCTGTTGGGCATCGAGCCAGCGCCCGACTTCGCCACCAGCGGGCACCTCTACGTGTCCTACACCACAGTCGCCAACCGCGACCGGCTGTCTCGCTTCACCGTCGTCGGCGATGTCGCCGACCCCCAGTCCGAGGTCGTCCTGCTCGAGTCCGACCAGCTCGGGCGGGAGTTCCACCACGGCGGTGACATCCGCTTCGGTACCGACGGCAAGCTCTACTGGGCCACCGGCATGAACGGCCAGGGGCCGAACTCGCAGAACCTCGGCAACATCCACGGCAAGATCCTCCGGCTCAACCCTGACGGCTCGGCCCCGCCCGACAACCCCTACGTGGCCACCCCCGGGGCAGTTCCCCAGATCTGGGCCACCGGCCTGCGCAACCCGTTCCGGCTCGATGTTCTGCCCGACGGCCGGATCATCGCCGGTGACGTCGGGGGCGACGCCTGGGAGGAGGTCAACATCATCGAGCGGGGCGGCAACTACGGCTGGCCTGATGCCGAGGGCAGCTGCTCGAGTTGCGGCACCATCAACCCGATCTTCAGCTACCCCCACACCGACCCGCCGGCCAAGGCCGGTGCCATCACGTCGATGATGGTCTACGAGGGCGACGCCCTCGGCGCCGGCTACGACGGTGCCGTCTTCTACGCCGATTACACGCTGGGCTTCATCCGCTACCTCACCTTCGACGGCACCTACTCGTCGGTCATCGCCGACCACGAGTTCGATGCCGATGCTGGGACGCCGGTGCAGCTGTCGCAGGCTCCCGACGGCAGCATCTACCAGCTCGACATCTATCCCGGCCGGCTCTCGCGGATCGCCCCGTCGGGAGGCGACCGCAGCCCAGTGGCCGAGGCCAGCGCCACCCCCACCGACGGTCTCGGCCCCCTCGAGGTCGCCTTCTCCTCGGCCGGGAGCTCCGACTCCGACGAGGGGTCGGTACTCGAGTACTCGTGGGACTTCGGCGACGGGAGTCCGACCTCGACTGAGGCCGACCCGACCCACACCTACGTGACCGATGGGACCTTCCAGGCCACGCTCACCGTCACCTCGGGCGCAAAGTCGGCCACCGACTCGGTGACGATCACGGTCGGCAACCGCCGACCGTCGGTGACCATCACGGCCCCGTCGGTGACCGCGACCTACGACGCCGGCGATTCGATCGCCTACTCGGCCGTCGCCACCGACCCCGAGGACGGGCCGCTGGGGCCATCGTCGTTCTCGTGGAAGGTGATCTTCCACCACGCCGACCACGTCCATCCGTTCCTGGGCCCGCTCAGCGGGAGCAGCAGCGGCTCCTTCACGGTCCCCCGGTCTCCCGACAACGTGTCCACCACCTGGTACGAGATCCAGGCCACGGTCACCGATAGCGGTGGGCTGTCGACCACCACCTCGAGCGCCGTCCACCCCAACCTGACCCAGGTGACGTGGGGTGCCGACGAACCGTCGGTGACCTACACGGTCGACGGGCGCCCGTTCACCGCCCCGGTCACCCAGACCGTGGTGGTGGGGGTGGCCCACGTGGTGAGCGCGGCGTCACCCCAGTCGACCGCGGCCGGTTCGTTCCTCTTCGACTCGTGGTCCGACGGCGGGGACCGGACCCACACCGTGATCGTCCCGCCCACAGGCGGCACCTACACGGCCCGCTTCCACTCGTTCTCGACCGCGCCCCAGGGCTACACCAGCGTCGATATCGGGTCGCCGGCGACCCAGGGCACCTCGCTCTACACCAACGGCACGCTGTCGGTGACCGGCGGGGGCACCGACATCTGGGGCGATGCCGACCAGTCACGGTTCGTCTACCGGCCCCTCGAGGACAACGGTGAGATCGTTACCCGGGTCCTGTACCAGGTGGCCGAGAGCGAGTGGTCGAAGGCCGGGGTGATGGTGAAGCAGTCGACCGAGGCCGGCTCCGCCTACGCCCTGCTGGCCGTCACTCCCGACCACGGCATCGTCTTCCAGCGCAACTTCTCCGAGGAGACGAGCGGCGGCGCCTACACCTTCCCGAACGTCTGGTTGAAGCTCCAGCGAACCGGCTCGGTGGTGACCGCGCTCACCTCGACCGACGGTCTGAGCTGGGTCCAGGTCGGCCAGGACGACGTGGGCCTGACCGGCGAGGTGCTGGTCGGCACCTTCGTCACCTCCCACCAGTGGGACGGGGTGGCGACCGCCGGCTTCGGCCAGCTCAGCGTCCAGGAGCTGCTGCCGACGGGCTGGACGGGCAGCGACGTGGGCGCTCCGGCCTTGGGCGGTTCGGAGTCCTACACGGCGGCCACCGGCCGATTCACCGTGACCGGCGCCGGGTCCGACATCTGGGGCGACGCCGACCAGAGCCGCTACGTGTGGCGGTCC
>JANNNX010000042.1:0-1832 GCA_031398745.1 Actinomycetes bacterium | reverse complement strand
GGCCCATGTCGAAGCGAACCAGCAAGCACAAGATGAAGGCCCGCAAGTCCAAGGCCAACCACGGCACCAAGCCCAACGCCGGCCGAGGCTGACCCTGGACGCCGAGGTGCCGCCTCCCACCGACGGCGGCGCCGTCGACCTCGTCCATGGCGTCGAGGTCGCCGATCCCCATAGCTGGCTGGAGGTCGGCGCCGACCCCCCGGTCGAGGCCTGGACGTCGGCGCAGGACGACGAGGCCCGCCGCCACCTCGGCTCGTTGGCCCACTGGGAAGCGCTGCGCGCCCGCTTCGACCAGCTCCTGCGGGTGCGGACGACTCGGGCGCCCCGGGTCGCCGGTGACCGCCTCTTCACCCTCGAGCGATCGGGTGATGCCGACCAACCGGTGCTGTGTGTCCGATCGACCGACGACGCCGCCGGCCCGGCTCGGCCGCTGGTCGACCCGGCCGCCGGAGTCACCGACGCCACCGTCGCCCTCGACTGGTTCCACCCCTCCCCCGACGGGCGGCTCGTCGCCTTCGGCACCTCGGAGGGTGGCGACGAGCAGAGCACGCTGCGGGTGCTCGACGTCGAGGGCGGTGAGCTCCTCGACGACGTCCTCACCCGGACCCGAGCGGCCTCGGTCGGCTGGCTTCCCGACGGTTCCGCCTTTGCCTACACCCGCTACCCCGACCCCCTCGAGGTCGGCCAGGACGAGGCCAACTACCACCGGGCGATCTGGTGGCACGAGCTGGGAACCGACCCCGCCACTGACGTGGCCCTGTTCGGCGACGCCGACACGGGTGGTGACCCCGCGGCGTGGCCCGACGTCTCGGTCAGCCGCGACGGTCGCTGGCTGCTGGTGCACGTGTCGTGGGGATGGAGCCGGACCGACGTCTGGCTGATCGACCGGGCCACCGGCACCCGCACCGCGGTGGTGGAGGGGGTCGAAGCCCGCTCGAGCTTCGAGGTCGTCGGCGAATGGCTGCTCGGCACCACCACGCTCGACGCCTCCCGGGGCCGGGTGGTGGTGGCCCCGATCGACGATCCGGGCGTCGAGCAGTGGGTCACGGTGGTGCCCGAGAGCGAAGGGGTGCTGGCCGGGGTGGCGGTCGCCGGGCGGTGGCTGCTGGTGGCGACATCGGTAGTGGGCGTGAGCCACCTGCACCGACGGGCCTTCGATCCCGCGGCCCCGATCGAAGCGCCCGGGACGGACGGGCCCGTGCTCGAGGAGGTTGCCCTCCCGGCGCTGGGCTCTCTCGGCGGGCTCGACACCGAGCCCGATCGGGAGGAGGCCTTCCTCGTCTTCGAGTCGGTGGCCCAGCCCGCTGCGCTGTACCGCTGGACGCCCGACGGTGGCGTGGAGCCCTGGGCCGAGGGCCCGGCGCGGTCATCGGAACCCGGGTCGCCCTACGTGGTCGAGCAGGCGACGTACCCGTCGACCGACGGCGTCAAGGTCCCGGTGTTCTGGGTCCGCCGCCGCGAGGTCACGCCCTCGCCCGAGACCCCCGTGGTATTGGCCGGCTACGGCGGCTTCGCCATCTCCTACGGGCCCTCCTACAGCCCTCTGGCCCAGGTGGTGGCCGACGCCGGCGGGCTGTTCGTGGTGGCCGGCATCCGGGGGGGCGACGAGCACGGCGAGGCGTGGCACCAGGCCGGCATGCTCGGGCGCAAGCAGCAGGTGTTCGACGACTTCCACGCCGCCGCCGACTGGCTGGTCGAGCGGGGCATGACCAGCCGGGCGCGGCTGGCCATCAGGGGCGGCTCCAACGGCGGGCTGCTGGTAGCGGTGGCCGTGACCCAGCGCCCCGACTTGTGCCGGGCCGTGCACTGCGCCGTGCCGCTGACCGACATGG
>JANNNX010000034.1:0-3836 GCA_031398745.1 Actinomycetes bacterium | reverse complement strand
TTGTGGCCGGCCGCGCCGGCGATGTCGGCGACGAGCGGACGGCGGCCCAGCGGCGACGCGCTGCTCGTCCCGGCTACTCAGGGGAGTCCTCCCCCTTGGCCTCGACTGCAATTGCCGCGGCGACCTCCGTGGCCTCGGTGGTGGAACGTCGTCATGGCCGGGATGGTCATTCTCGCGGTGGCCATCACCGTGGCCACCTGGCGGGCCCATCAGCGGTCCCGGGAGTGGACGGCCGCCGGGGAGCGAGTTGTGGCGACGATCGAACGGCTCGACTCCGAGGCGTTGCACCTCAGCTACCGCCTCGCGGCGGGTAACCGAATGGAGGGCGACGCCCCGGTTGCCTTCCCCGAGGACTACCGAGTCGGTGATCGTTACCCAGCGGTCGCGGACGGAGCAGGAAGGATCCGGCTGCTCGACGCGCCGTACGAACCGATGGAACCCATCGTGTGGGCGTGGATGACGGTGGTGGGCATCGGCGTCTTTGGTGGTCGCCGTCTGGTCGGTTGGTGGCGGCTGCGCGAGCGGCTGGCATTCCAACCGGCATTCGACCTTCGGGCCACCTGGTCGGAGCGTCGAGGGGCCCAGACCGCCACGTTCTGGGCCGACCCGCCGTCGACCCAACCCATATGCGAGGTCGACGTCTTCGTTCCCGACATGGTCATTCCAGCGCCGGTGACCGCGGTGGGCCGGCTGGAGCCGGGAGGCGAGGTCGGCCTGGTGGTGGACGGTCGGCTCCTACCCGGCGTTCCTGTCGCGGCGGCACCATCGGCACCGAGTACGCCCGCAGACGACGGTGCTACCTGGTCACCGTTGAGCGTCGGGCCCGGGGTCTTCAGCATGACGGTGCAGGACCGCTTGCTGGCTCCCGCCCGGTGGCGGTGGGACGACGACGGACTTCACCTACTGGTCACGCGACTGATGCGGCCGTTCTCCTCCCTGCGGCGACTTGAGCTGGCGCCCGACGGGATTCGCCTGCGGACTGGGGAGGGCTCGGTCTACGCGGTGGGATGGGACGAGTGCGAAGTGACCGTCGGTCCATCGGAGTCGGCCTGGTTCGGGGCCCGATCCGGAGCTGTGTTGATCGAGGTGCGCCCTCTGACGTACGGCTACGACCTATCGCAGGTGTCGGCTCTTCTCGACTTCCTCGTCGCCAATCCCGTGGCGCGCTCTGCCCTCGCCGACGCGGAGCGCTGTCAGGCATTGCTGGCGGCTCTGCGGGGACATCTCGGGGGGCGACTCGACCGCGCCCCGGCCCTAGGCCACCGAGAGCGCTTCGTGGCCTGGGAGGCCATGGAGATCGGCCTGCGCCGGGCGCGCTGGTACAACGGACTTCCCGTCGCGGTGGACGTCCCGGAGGACGATGTGGCACTCGCCGAGGCCAGGGCGGTACTCGGTGCCCAGGTCGACGTGCCGCGGGTGCGACGTGAGTTCGACGAGTGGATGGATAGGGCGAGAACGCTGGGATGGCCCTTTGGGATCCTCGAACCACCGGGGAGGGGCTGATCCCAATGTCAACCCGAGCTCAGTAGTAGATCGAGCCGGTCACGCCGCCGCCGGCCGAGACCGCGTCGCCGTTGATGGCGACGCTGCGGGGCGAGGCCAGGAAGGCCACGACGTCGGCCACCTCGGCGGCGTCGACGATGCGGCGGATCGAGATGCCGGCGGTGAGGCGCTGCTCGACCTCGGTGGGTTCGACGCCCATCTGGACGGCCCGGGCGGCCATGACCTCGTCGGTGCGCTCGGTCCGGGTGATGCCGGGGTGGACCACGGTGACGTTCACGCCATGGGGGCCGAGCTCGTCGGCCAGGTTCTTGGTCAGCGCCGCCACCGAGACGTTGCGGATGGTGCCGACGATGTTGCCGGTCTGGCGGGCGGCCAGCCCACTGATGTTGATGATGCGGCCCCAGCCCTGCGCCACCAGGTGGGGGGCGACCTCCCGGGCGGTGCGGAGGTAGCCCAGAACCTTGATGTTCACGTCGCCGTAGAAGGCCTCGTCGGTCACCGCGGCCACCCCCGGGGTGGGCGCTCCGCCGACCTGGGCAGCTGCGTTGACCAGGATGTCGACACCCCCCAGGGCCTCGATGGCGGCCGCCACCAGGGCTCGCACCGACTCGTCGTTGCCGGTGTCGACCCCGAGGCCCACGACCCGACGGCCGGTCTCGTCGGCCAGCTCGGCGGCGGCCGCAGCCAGGCGCTCGAGATCGCGCGCCGCGAGCACCACGTCGCAGCCCTCGAGGGCGAGCTGGCGGGCGATGGCCTTGCCGATGCCCCGGCTCCCCCCGGTCACGATCGCCCGCTTGCCCGTCAGCTGCAGGTCCATCGACTCACGCCCCCCAGCGGGATTCGCCGAAGCGGTAGCCGACCGAGCGCACGGTCGAGATCAGGTGGGCGTGCTCCTCACCGAGCTTGGCCCGCAGGCGACGGATATGGACGTCGACCGTCCGGGCTCCGCCGTAGTAGTCGTAGCCCCAGACCCTGGAGAGGAGGGTCTCGCGGGTGAAGACCCGGCCCGGGTGTGACGCCAGGAACTTGAGCAGCTCGTACTCCATGTAGGTCAGGTCGAGGGGCCGGCCGGCGATCGAGGCCTGATAGGTCTCGAGGTTGAGGATCAGGTCGCCGTACTCCACCAGCTCGGGCCGGGTGCCGCCGCCGGTGCGGAAGAAGAGGTGCTTGAGCCGGGCGTCGAGCTCGGCCACCCGGATGGGCAGCACGCAGAAGTCGTCGAAGAGCTCCTCCCGCAGCTCGATGGCCCCGAGTTGGTCGAGCGACACCAGCAGCACCAGTGGGCCCAGCGGCACGTCGACCTTGCGGACCGCCCGGCAGAGGGCGAAGGCGGCGTCGGGGTCGCTGTCGGCGGCCACGATGGCGCCCGACCACCCGTCCTCGGGTTCGAGGGCCGCCGCCGCCTCCGCCGACGTCACCGCCTTCCAGGGGTAGCCAGCGGCGTCGAGGGCCTGGGAGAGCACGAGAGGCGCCGGGTCGGGGTAGACGAGGAGAGGCTCCATGGCGGGCAGCGAGCCTTACAGCAAGGGCAGGTAGCGGTCGAGCTCGAACTGGCTCACGGTGGTCTTGTACTCGGCCCACTCCGCCTGCTTGTTGCGGATGAACCACTCGAACACGTGGTCACCGAGCGTCTCGGCCAGCAACTCGGAGCGCTCCATCACCGCCACCGCCTCGCTCAGGTTGCTGGGCAGGGCGGTGATGCCGTCGGCCAGGAGCGCCTCGGGCGTCATGGCGAAGAGGTTGGCACTGGCCTCGGCCGGAAGCTCATAGCCCGCCTCGATGCCGCGCAGGCCGGCGGCCAGGACCACCGCGAAGGCCAGGTAGGGGTTGCACCCGGGGTCGAGGGCCCGGTACTCGATGCGGGTGGATTCGGTCTTGCCGCGCTTGGGGATCGGCACCCGGATGAGCGCCGAGCGGTTGTTGCGGGCCCAGGAGACGTAGACCGGGGCCTCGTAGCCCACCACCAGGCGCTTGTAGGAGTTCACCCACTGGTTGGTCACCGCGGTGATCTCGGGGGCGTGGACCAGCAGGCCGGCAATGAACTGCTTGGCCACGGTCGAGAGCCCGTACTCGTCGCCCGGGTCGTGGAAGGCGTTCTCGTCGCCCCGGAAGAGCGAGAAGTGGGTGTGCATGCCCGAGCCCTGCATGCCCGCGATGGGCTTGGGCATGAAAGTGGCGTACACGCCCCGCTCCTGGGCGATCTCCTTCACCACCAGCCGGGTGGTCATCACCGTGTCGGCCATGGTGAGGGCGTCGGTGTGACGGAGGTCGATCTCGTGCTGGCTGGGGCTGTCCTCGTGCTGCGAGTACTCGACCGGGATGCCCATGTCCTC
>JANNNX010000013.1:0-21668 GCA_031398745.1 Actinomycetes bacterium | reverse complement strand
TTGCCGAAGTGCTGCCCGAAGAAAAAGACCAAAAAGTGAGCGAGCTGCAACGGGCGCATAAAAAGGTGGCCATGGTTGGCATCGCCGTCTTCAATCCGAAGGGCGGCGTCGGCAAGACGACCGTGGCGACCAACCTCGCATCCACCATCCAGATCCGCACTCCCGGGCCTGGTCGTCGGTAGGGGCGATGTGGACGATGGCGCTGGCCGAGGTCCACTCCATGGCCTTCTCGACGACGTCAGGAGGGTGGCCTTCGGCCTCGAGCAGGGCCCGGTAGCCGACGACGGCCGCCGGCATCGAGAAGATCGACCAGCCGTAGCGGGCAGCCTTGCCCATGCGCGGGCCGAGCCCGGCCAGCTTCACGTGGGGCCGGTCGTGCCCGTAGGCCCGAGGGACCACCCGCTGGATCAGCTCGCCGGAATAGGGCCCGACCTCGTAGCTGATCGGTTCGTCGTCGGGCTGCTTGTCCCACAGCTGCATGACGACCTCGAACACGTCGTCATGCAGTTGGGTGCAGTCGGCGGCGTGGATGCCCACGGTGGCCGAGTCCAGCGGCAGCCCGCCGCCCCCGATGCCGAACACGAAGCGCCCCTTGGTCAGCTGGTCGAGCAGGTTGGCCATCTCGGCCAGCCGCTGGGGGTGGTGGTAGGGAACGGTGCAGATGCAGAACCCGAGGTGGGCCTGCTCGAGCGCCCGGGCCAGGTAGGCAGCCAGCACGAAGCTGCTGCCGGGGTGGTTCCCGTGGTGCTCGGTGAGGTAGACGGCCGCCATCCCGGCCTGATCGGCCCGGATGGCGTCGTCGATGATCCCGTCGATGAGGGCGGTGTCGTCGTCGGGAACGTCGTTGTAGGGGTTGATCTGGAGCGAGAACTTCGTCGCGTTCACGGCGTCGGCCCCGGCCGTCAGTCGATGACCCGGATGCCGTAGATCGACGGCGACACGCCCCCGGTGAAGGTGACCTCCGACAGGGCGTCGGCGTTGTAGGCGGCCACTGCGTTGATGTGGGCCACCGCGATCAGGTCGCCGTTGCCGTACATGTAGTCGGCCATCTGCGCCAGGATCGGTCCCTGGTCCGCCGGGTCGGCGGCCTTGGCCTCTTCGTAGAGGGCCTCGAGTTCAGCCGGGGGCGGGATCTGGTAGAGGTTCTGGTTGCCCTCGGTGGCCGGGGTCGTCGGGTCGTCGAGCATGTACGAGCCCTCGTAGAAGCCGAGAACGTCGTAGCTCGGGTTCTCGATGGCGAACAGTGGCTCGTCCTTGGACGTGGCGTAGTTGCCGATCCCCGAAGGGTCGAGGACGGACAGCTTCATGTCGATACCGATCTCGGCCCAGAAGCCGGCGACCGCCTCCAGCCGCGTCTGCCAGAGCTGGATGCTGCTGGCTTCGAAGCTGAAGCCGTCGGCATAGCCGGCCTCGGCCAGGAGCTCCTTCGCCTGCTCCGGGTCATAGGACAGGTCGCCCTCGAGCGCCTCGGAGAAGCCGGGCTGACCCTCGACCGCGTTCTGCACCGCCGGGGAGCCGATGCCGAAGAGGATGTTGTCGTTGAACGCCTCCCGGTCGATGGCCAGCGACATGGCCCGGCGCACCCGGGGGTCGGCCAGGGCTTCGACCTTGTCACCGGCCCGGTCGCGCACGGAGATGCTGTAGGTCGAGGTCGCTCGTTCGATCAGCTCGTAGCCCTGGCCCTCGGCCAGCGGCACGCTGGCCGCGTCGAGCAGGGCGATGTCGATCTCACCCGAGACCAGAGCGTTGACCCGAGCGCTGGCGTCGGCCAGGGCCCGCATCTCGATGCGCTCGACACCCTGCTTGTCGGGGTCCCAGTAGTCCTCGTTCAGGGTGTAGGTGAACTCGAGCGGAGCGTCCGAGGCGCCCTCGTCGTAGATCCAGGGGCCCGAGCCGATGGGCGCCCGGTCGAAGTCGGTGGTGGCGGGAGAGGTCACCATGCCCTGGCGGTTCGACAGGTTGTTGATGAACGTCTCGCTCCAGGTCTCGGGGGTCACCACGACCGTGCGGTCGTCGATCACCTCGACCGTCATCGGGGTCCACACGGTGTCTGTCGATCCGCTGGTGGGGCGCTCGAGGGCGGTCTTGACCGCGTCGGCGTCGAGCGGGGTCCCGTCGGTGAAGGTGACGCCTTCGCGCAGCGTGAGGCGGACTTGGCTCTCGTCGACCACCTCCCATTCGGTGGCCAACCCCGGGGTGAGGTCGCCGCCGGCGACCTCCTGCTCGAGCAGGGTGTCGAACACCGGCCGCAAGTAGATGAGGTCGACCTCGAGGCTGCCGCCGTGCGGGTCGAAGCTGGAGAAGTCGCCGTTGGCCCCGTAGACGAGGGTGCCGCTCGGACCCTCCTGCGAGGCGGTCGTGCCGGTGGTGCCGTCGTCGCCATCGCTGCTGCAGGCCATTGCCAGTGTGGCCAGTGCCACCACAGCCGCGACCGATCGTCCCCACCGTCTCATCATGCGAGCCCTCCCTCTCGTTGTGGCCCGGACTGTAACGACGTCACAGACAGTGGGCAAGGGAATCTTCCCCCGGACGCGACACGGCCCCCGGTCCACCGAGGTGGACCGGGGGCCGTGGGCGCCCGATGGGGGTGGGCGCTCAGGCCCGAACGGGAGCGGCTCCGCCGGGGGCGTCGTCGCTGGCCGCGGCGGCCATCCGAGCCGCCATCGTGGCCCGCATGCGCTCTTGCATCTCCGCCGCCGCCGCCTCGCCCGCGGCCAGGTCGGGCTGGTAGGCGTCGAAGTAGGGCACGACCTCGTCGCAGAACAGCTGCATCGACCGCCGCGACGCCCCCATGACCGACGGGGTGAACACGCCGTGGTCCATCTGCAGCAGCATCTCTCGGTAGCCCATGTCGGCGAAGGGCCGGAGCTTGTCGATGACTTGCTCGGGGGTGCCGTAGATGGTGTTGGCCAGCAGGGCCTCCTCGTCGTTCCCATCGACCGCGCCCAGCCGCTCGGCCTTGAGCCGCATCCAGGTGTTGACCGTCGTCTCGTTGAGGGCGAACTGGCCGATGGCCCACGCGTTGCGGCTGGCCATGGCCTCGAGCAGCTCGGCCCGGGCGTCGGCTTCGGTCTCGGCCACGTGCACGGTGGCGCTGCCCGACGTCCACTCCAGGATCTCCTCGATCCGCTCGGGGCTGTGGCCGTTCTCCTCCAGCTTCTGGCGGAACATGCCGAGCATGGGTCCGAACATGAAGGCCGACCATCCGTAGCGGGCGGCCTTGTCGATGCGGTCGGGGCTGGAGACCGCCAGCTTCACCCGCGGGCCCCCCGGCGAGTAGGCCGACGGCATGATCCGCTGGTACACGGTGCCCTCGTACAGGTCGCGCACCTTGATCTGCACCGGGGGGTCCTCGGGCTTCTTGGCCCACAGCTCGAGCACCGACTCGAAGACCTCGTCGTGGATGTCCTTCATGTCCGCGGTGTGGATGCCGAAGCCGGCCGACTCGAGGGGGATGCCGCCCCCGCCGATGCCGAAGACGAAGCGGCCCTTGGTCAGCTGGTCGAGCAGGTTGGCCATCTCAGCCAGTCGAGCCGGGTGGTGCATGGGCACCACCGCGATCGAGAAGCCGACGTAGGCCTGCTTCATCTGAGGCGCCAGGAACGACGCCAGCATGAACGGGTTGCTGTAGGTCGTGTAGTCGTCGAAGTGGTGCTCCGGCAGGTAGGTGCAGGCGAAGCCACCCTCGTCGAGGATGAAGATCCTCTCTATCAGGTCGTCGATGACCGCGGTGTCGGCCTCAGGACTGGGCGTGATCGGGGTGTGGAAGGTGGAGAACCTCATCGGGAGGGATGCCTTTCGGTGGGAGGGGCGAACGTCATTTCATGGTGATGTCGAGGATGTCGAGGCCCGGGCTCTTGAGAACCCACTCGATGGTGGCGATCTTGTCGTTGTGGGCCGCGATCGACTCGCCGGCGGCCGCGGTGACCACGAAGGCGTCGCCCACGATGATCTCGGCTACCGCCTCGTCGATGGTCAGCAGCTCGTCGGCGTCGGTGGTCTCGCCGGCCTTGCTGACCAGGTCGTTGAGCTCCGGCTCGACCAGTTTGAAGGTGTTGAAGGGGCCGTTGCCCTGGTAGAGCGAGATGGAGGCATAGGGCTCGTCGACCGGGAGGGTGGTCGAGATGGTCACCGGGTACTCGGTGCCCCGGACGGCGTCGTTGTAGGCCGCGCTGTCGAGCAGCTTGATGTTCATCGTGATGCCGACTTCCTCGAACATGGCCTGCAACGCGGTGGCGAACGTGGAGGTGGTCGAGTTCACGGGGACGTCGAACTCGACGCCGTCGGCATAGCCGGCCTCGGCGAGCAGTTCTCGCGCCGCCTCGGGGTCGTAGGAGAGGTCCTCTTCCCACTTCTCGTCGTAACCCCGGACCCCCTCGGGGGTGGGCTGGGTCGAGGCCCGGCCGTAGCCCTGGAGGACCGCGTCGACGATTCCCTCTCGGTCGATGGCCCGGGCCATGGCCTGGCGAACCTTGGGCTCGGCCAGCGCCGGCACCTTGGTGCCCTCCCGATCGAGCACGACCAGGGCGTAGGCCGACTGCGGCTTGGTGACCAGCGTGTAGTCGTCGCCGTCGGGGAGCTGGGTGGCGGTCGACGGATCCAGCGTGACGACATCGATCTGCCCGCTGAGCAGGGCGTTGAGCTGAGCGCCGGTGTCGGTCAGGCCGTTGTAGACCTCGAGATGCTCAACCTTGGCCGCCCCGTCCCGCCAGTGGTCGGGGTTCGGCACGTAGGTCACCTTTTGGGCCGACCACGAGTCGAGGACGTAGGGGCCCGAGCCCACCGGCTCCTCGCCGGGGTTGGCGTCGAACGAGGCCGGGCTCATCACCATGCCGGCCTGTCCCCCGAGGGTGTCGAGGAAGATCTTGTTGAAGCTGCTCAGGGTGACCACGAAGGTCTGGGCGTCGGGCGCCTCGAGCGACTTGTAGAGGGTCGACAGCCGCGAGTCGTTCTGCGCCTTGCGCTCGAAGTTGGCCTTCACCGCGGCCGCATCGAGAGGTGTGCCGTCGGTGAAGGTCACGTCAGAGCGGAGGTGGAAGGTGAAGCTGGCGCCGGGGATGTCGACGTCCCAGCTCTCGGCCAGCCTCGGCTGGACCGTCCCGTCCTGGGTCTTGGAGTCGACCAGAGTGTCGAAGATGGGGAGCAGGTAGTTCTCGGCGGCCCCGCCCTCGACGGTCGGGTCGAGGCTGGTCACGTCGCTGCCGGCCAGGCGCAAGGTGCCGTGGGGGCCACCCGCGACGGTGGTGCCGGTGTCGTCGC
Source organism: Actinomycetes bacterium (assembly GCA_031398745.1). Classification (GTDB taxonomy): domain Bacteria; phylum Actinomycetota; class Acidimicrobiia; order Acidimicrobiales; family CADCSY01; genus JANNNX01. The sequence continues at coordinate 16,409 of JANNNX010000013.1, read as the reverse complement.
CGGCGTTGTCGTCATCTCCGTCATCGCCACAGGCGGCGGCCACCAGCGCCATCACCAACACCAACGGCACCAGCCGCGCCAGCCACTTGGTCCTCGACGTCCATCGCATCATTCGCTTGCCCCCCCGGGTCGGATGTAACGGTGTCGCAGGCTATGGAGCACCGTTACAACTCGTCAACCCGGCCCAACGACGGGCCGCGAATCAGAGCGTCGGAGCGGCCCGCCGCCAGTTCACCGCCGAGAGGACGGCGCGCAGCGAAGCGGTGATGATGTTCGGGTCGATGCCCACCCCCCAGCGCAAGGTCCCTGACGGGTCGACCGTCTCCACGTAGGCCACGGCGGTGGCGTCGGAGCCCCCGGGCGGCGGAGTGCTCGTGGTAGTCGACGACATCGAGCTTCACCCCCAGGCCGTCGCGGAGGGCGGTGACGAACGCATCGATCGGGCCGTTGCCGGTGCCGCTGATGGTGAGGGGCTCCCCGTCGACCATCAGGTGCGTCGTCACCTGGGCCTGCTCGCCTCGGAGCGTGATCTCCTCGGCCCGCAGCTCGACCGACGGGGCCGACGGGAGGTACTCGCCGGTGAAGATGTCCCACATGGCGGCCGGGGAGATCTCGGTGCCGGTGTCCTCGGTGACCGTCTGGACGGCCTTGGAGAACTCGATCTGGAGGCGGCGGGGGAGCAGCATCTGGTGCTCGGTCTCCATCACGTAGGCCACCCCGCCCTTGCCCGACTGGGAGTTGACCCGGATCACGGCCTCGTAGGTGCGCCCCACGTGGGCCGGGTCGATGGGCAGGTACGGCACCTCCCACTGCGCGTAGTCCGGCGGCAGCGCGGCCAGGCCCTTCTTGATGGCGTCCTGGTGCGAGCCGGAGAAGGCGGTGTAGACGAGGTCGCCGGCGTAGGGGTGGCGCTCGTGCACCGGCAGCCGGTTGCAGTACTCGGCCACGCGGCGGACGGCGTCGATGTCGGACAGGTCGAGCTCGGGGTCGACCCCCTGGCTGAAGAGGTTGAGGGCCAGGGTGACCACGTCGACGTTGCCGGTCCGCTCGCCGTTGCCGAAGAGCGTTCCCTCCACCCGGTCGGCCCCGGCCATCACCCCCAGCTCGGCCGCCGCCACCGCCGTGCCCCGGTCGTTGTGGGGGTGCAACGACAGCAGCACCGCGTCACGGCGGGAGAGGTGGCGATGGAACCATTCGATGCGATCGGCGTAGAGGTTCGGCGTCGACATCTCGACGGTGGCCGGCAGGTTGAGGACGATCGGCACCTCGGGGGTGGGCCCGATCACATCCATGACCGCCTCGCAGACCTCGAGGGCGTAGGCGGACTCGGTGCCGGTGTAGCTCTCGGGCGAGTACTCGTAGCGGAACGCGGTCTCGGGGTGCGCCGCCTCGAGCTCGCGGCAGTAGGCGGCGGCATCGGTGGCAATCCGCAGCACCTGGGCCTTGTCGGCGCCGAAGACGACACGGCGCTGCAAGACCGAGGTCGAGTTGTAGAAGTGGACGATCACCCGCTTGGCCCCGGCCACCGCCTCGAAGGTCCGGTCGATCAGCTCGGGCCGACATTGGACCAGCACCTGGATCCAGACGTCCTCGGGGACCAGGTCGTCCTCCACCAGGGCTCGGCAGAAGTCGAAGTCGGGCTGGGAGGCCGAGGGGAAGCCGACCTCGACCTCCTTGAAGCCCATCGCCACCACCGTGTCGAACATGCGCCGCTTGCGCACCGGGTCCATGGGGTCGATGAGGGCCTGGTTGCCGTCACGGAGGTCGACCGAGCACCAGCGGGGTGCCTGCTCGATGCGAGCGTCGGGCCATGTCCGGTCGGCCAGGGGCTGGCCGAACTCGTAGGACCGGTAGCGGTCGTACGGCATCGGTCGGGGGTTGACGGAGGCGGGCGGCATGGCGGATTCCTTCGGTTCCTGGGCGGGGAGTAGGCCGGAAAGCACGAAGCCCCCTGGCCCGGCGGGCGCAGGAGGCTGGCGAGCAGCGGTTGGGCTGCTCGCCTACATCAGCAGGAGGAGGGTGCTGTGGTTGGGCATTGGCACCCACGCTACCCGCTCGCCGGGGCCCGTCCCACCGCCCTCAGGCGGCGAAGTGGGGAAGCACCTCGTCGATGAGGAGCTGGAGCGACCGGTCGATGGCAGCCCGGCGCTCGGGGGTGTTGATGCCCCAGTCGAACTCGAAGACCGCCTCGCGGGCGCCGGAGAGCGCCTCGAGCTCCTTGAGCTTGGCGATGACCGTCTCGGGGCTCCCGTGGAGCACGGCGTTGATGCCCTCGGGCGAATCGGGCGCGGCCCGTGGCGGCAGCACCGGTGCTGCCGAGGTGGGATCGATCGGCCACGGGTTGGGCATGCCGAAGTGGGGCTTGCCGATGGTGGCCAGCCGGCCGCCCTCGGCCCGGAGCCGGTTTCCCTCGGCCACCTCCTGGTACGCCTGCTGGTCGGTCTCGGCCACGTGGATCGAGCCTCCGACGCAGCTCCACCGGAGGGCAATTTCGGTGGTGGCCTCGTCGTGGCCGGCGGCCGCCAGCGCGTCGCGGTAGGTGGCCATCATCTGGGGTGTGGTGAAGACGGCCCAGCCCTTGGCTGCGGCCCGCAGCAGCCGGTCCTCGTGGAAGGTGGCCAGCTTCACGATGGGGTGGGGCCGCCGGTACGAGGTCGGCATGATGCGCTGGTGGAGGGTCCCCCGGTAATGGCCCACGTCGAAGGTCACGGGCTCGTCGTCGAACTCCTTGGCCCACAGCTGCTCGACGACCTCGAAGTTCTTGTCGAACTGGGGCCCCATCTCCTCGGCTTCGAGGCCGAAGCCGAGCGACTCCATGTGGATGCCACCGGTCCCGAGGCCGAGGACGAATCGTCCCCGGGTGAGCACGTCGAGAAGGTTGGCCTGCTCGGCCAGGCGAGCAGGGTGGTGCAGCCCGACCACCGCCACCGATAGGCCGAGGTGAGCCTGGCGGAACTGGGGGGCGAGGTACGAGGCCAGCATGAAGTTGCTGGAGTACGGCGCGTAGCTGGTGAAGTGGTGCTCGGGCAGGTACACGCCGGCGAACCCGCCCTCGTCGGCCCGCAGCGAGCGCTCGATGACGGCGTCGATGACCTCGATGTCGTGGTCGGGCCCCGACGAGTGCGGGACGGCGAAGGTACTCAGGCGCATGGTTCCCCCGGGCTCTGGCCGGAGCGGGCGTGCCCCGGTGCAACGGCACCGACGGTATCCGCCAATCGTTGAGTTGATCAACGAGCCTTGCCGGTCGTCGCTCCCGGCAGGCTGCTTCAGACCGCGGTCAGCCGGGTGGCGGCGGTGACCCGGTTGCGGCCCTCGCGCTTGGAGGCCATGAGGGCGGTGTCGGCGGCGGAGACCACGTCGGGGAACGACGGGCCGAAGCGATCGTCGGCCACACCGAAGCTGGCGGTGAACACCGGGTGGGCGCCGTCGGTGAGGGCCAGAGCAAGGGCCTCGCGCACCCGCTCGGCGACGCCGGCCGCGCCCTCGGCGGTGGAGTCGGGGAAGACGATCAGGAACTCCTCGCCGCCGTGGCGGGAGACGAGGTCACCCGGTCGCACCACACCCCGCACGGTGGCAGCGAAGACGCGCAGGGCCCGGTCGCCGGTGTCGTGGCCGTGCATGTCGTTGAGCTGCTTGAAGTGGTCGAGGTCGGCCATGGCCACCGCGTAGGAGCGGCCCTCGGCCAGGATCCGACCGACCTGGTCGTCGAGGCTGCGCCGGTTCAGCAGGCCGGTAAGCGGGTCGGTCGAGGCCTGTACCTCGGAGCGGGCGAGGGCCCTGATCATCCCTACCCGGGCACTGAGCTGGGTGGCGATCGTCTCCAGGCCCGCGATGGTGCGGGCGTCGGGGGGCTCGCCCTCGGGGCCGGTGGTGTGGAGCACGCCGACGGCCTGGCCGAGGATGGTCACCGGAACGCACACCGCCGAGCAGGCGCCATCAGGTCGGCCCCGCAGATGGGGGCAGGCGTCGAGGTCGGCACCGCTCTCGAAGACCATGGTCTGGCCCCGGCGCACCGCCGCGCACTTGCCGGGCGAAGCGACCCCGCACCCCGGACCGAGGTCGTCGGGCCCGGTCTCGCTGGCCCGGACGAGGTGGGCCTTGCTCGAGTCGGCCAGCAGCAGCTCGGCTGGCGCCGTCGTCACCCGGGCCATGGCCCGACCGACGACGACGATCGCGTCGTCCTCGGTGTCGGCCATCTCCAACGCTCGCGACAGCCGACCGTCGAGCTCCTGGCGCCGGGCCTGGCCCAGCAGCTCCTGCTCCCGATGGGCCACGACCTCCTCCTGTTGCTTGATCACGGCCGCCACCGGCCGGGTGATGAAGAGAGTGACCAGGACGCCGGCGGACAAGGAGAAGAGCGCGGCCACCGTCAGGTCGTGGGTCACGGCGACGTCGTGCTGGAGCACGACGCGAGCCAGCACCAGGGCGACGCCCAGCGCGGCCAGCGAGACCCCCAGGGTCCGCACCGCGAATGCGGCCGCCTGGGCTCCCTGGGAGGGGGCCGCGTCGGTCTTGTCCATCGAGCACCTCCCGGGTCGAGTCCTGGGGGAGCCGACGGCCCCCCGTGTCCAGAACGATCGGCATTCAGCGGGTACCGCTTGAGGGCAACCCGGACAGCGGCGTAGGGGATCGCCGGGCCATCGCGGGCTGCCGTAGGGTGCCGACATGGCGACCCCTTCGGAGATGCAGCACGAGATGCTGACCCGGCTCGACGCCGTCGAGGCCCGGCTGCGCGACCACCTGGCCCAGGGCAAGCCCTCGGGCTACACCATCCCCGACCAAGCCACCGGCGAGCAATGGGATGCCGGGCAGGTCTGGTCCCACCTGGCGGAGATCCTCGGCTACTGGTGGGGCGAGGTGGTGGGGGTGGTGGTGACCGCGGCGAGCGACGAGCCGGTGCCCTTCGGTCGGGTGAAGTCGAACGAGGGGCGGATCGAGGCCATCGCTGCTCGCCGTCACGACGATCCCGAGGACCTGTTCGCGGCCTGTGATCGGGAGATCGAACGCTGGCGGCGGTGGCTCGACGGCGAGGTGACCGACGCCGACTGGACCCGAGTCGGTCGCCACCAGTCGCTGGGCGACATGGATCTGCACCGCATGCTCGACGAGTTCGTGGTCGGGCACCTCGAACAGCACGCCGATCAGCTCGACCAGCTCCGGACCGAGCCGTTGCCCGATCTCGCCGCCGGGTCCTGACGATCGATCACCGGGGTGGCCGACATCGTGAGCCTGGCCGAGGGCATCGGCGAGCTCATCCATGACGGGGAGACGGTCGCCTTCGAGGGCTTCACGCACCTGATCCCCTTCGCCGCCGCCCACGAGGTCATCCGCCAGGGCCGGCGCGACCTGACCCTGGTCCGCATGACCCCCGACCTGGTCTACGACCAGCTCATCGGGGCCGGCGTGGCCGCCAAGCTGGTCTTCTCGTGGGGCGGCAACCCGGGGGTCGGCTCCCTCCACCGCTTCCGTGACGCGGTCGAGCGGGGCTGGCCCCGCCCCCTCGAGATCGAGGAGCACAGCCACGCCGGCATGGCCAACCGCTACGTGGCCGGGGCTTCGGGCCTGCCCTTCGCGGTGATGCGGGGCTACACCGGGACCGACCTGGCCCGCCACACGCCCACCATCGCCCCGATCATCTGCCCGTTCACTGGGGAGGCGCTCACCGCGGTGGCTGCCCTGCGCCCCGACGTCACCGTGATCCACGCCCAGCAGGCGGATCGGCAGGGCAACGTCGCGCTGTGGGGCATCGTCGGCATCCAGAAGGAGGCGGTGCTGGCCGCGTCGCGCTCGCTGGTCACGGTGGAGGAGGTGGTCGAACACCTCGAGCCCCGCCCCGGAGCGGTCGTGCTCCCGAACTGGGTGGTCACCGCGGTGGCCGAGGTGCCGGGCGGGGCCCACCCGTCCTACGCCCACGGCTATTCCGAGCGCGACAACGCCGCCTACGAGGCGTGGGACGCGGTCAGCCGCGACCGCGACCGCTTCGAGGCCTGGCTCGACGAGAACGTGCGGGCCCGGCGGGAGGAGCTGGGATGACCCCCGAGCCCAGTGCGGACGAGATGATGACGGTGGCCGCGTCGCGGGCCTTGGCCGGGCGAGCGGTGTGCTTCGTCGGCATCGGGCTCCCGTCGCGTGCCGCCAACCTCGCTCGGGCGACCCACTCTCCCCAGCTGGTCCTGGTCTACGAGTCGGGAGCCATCGGAGCCAAGCCGACCCGCCTCCCGCTCTCGATCGGCGACGGTGAGTTGGCCGAGACGGCCGACGCGTTGGTGTCGGTGCCCGAGATCTTCAACTACTGGCTCCAGGCCGGCCGGATCGACGTGGGGTTCCTCGGCGCCGCCCAGCTCGACCGGTTCGGCAACCTCAACTCGACCGTCATCGGCGACTACGACGCGCCTTCGGTCCGCCTCCCGGGGGCGGGCGGAGCCCCCGAGATCGCGGCCTCCTGCCGGGAGCTGGTGATCGTGTGTCGCCAGAGCCCCCGGACCTTCGTCGAGCGGCTCGACTTCGTGACCTCGGTGGGCCACGGCGCCGGACCCGGTGATCGGGCCCGGCTCGGGCTCACGGGCGCCGGCCCGGTCCAGGTCATCACCGACCTCGGCGTGCTGCGCCCCGACCCCGAGACCTGCGAGCTGACCCTGACCCACCTGCACCCCGGGGTCGAGGTCGATCAAGTGGTCGCCGCCACCGGCTGGCCGCTGGCCGTGGCCGCCACCCTCGCCCGCACCGATCCGCCCTCAGCCATCGAGCTCGAGCGCCTCCGAGCGCTCGACGCCACCCTCACCCGGAGGTCGTGATGTCCGAACCCGCCGACGTCCAGCGCCGCTACCCGTTGGTCGACGTCGACCCGCCGAACGACAGCCCGGCTTACCGGTCGACTTCGTTGCGGGCGCCGACCCGGCCGTTGGTGTCGATCCCCGAGACGCTGTCGGAGAGGACCGGCCCGGTCTATGGCCACGAGGCGGTGGGCCCCACCGACCACGACCTGACTCGGCAGCACGACGGGGAGCCCATCGGCCAGCGGATCGTGCTCAGCGGGCGGGTGCTCGACGGGGACGGCCGTCCCCTGCGGGGCCAGCTGATCGAGATCTGGCAGGCCAACGCGGGTGGCCGGTACCGACACGAGGTCGACCAGACCTCGGCCGTGCTCGACCCCAACTTCTCCGGAGCCGGGCGTTGCCTGACCGACGACGAGGGTCGCTACCGCTTCGTCACCATCCGTCCCGGGGCCTACACCTGGCAGAACCACGCCAACGCCTGGCGCCCGGCTCACGTCCATTTCTCGCTGTTCGGCACTGCCTTCGTGAGCCGGTTGGTGACCCAGATGTACTTCCCCGACGACCCCCTCTTCGCCTACGACCCGATCTTCAACTCGGTGCCGGACACCGGCGACCGCCAGCGGCTGGTGTCGGCCTTCGACCTCGACACGACTGTGCCCGAGTGGGCTCTCGGCTTCAGCTGGGACATCGTCCTGCGAGGCGGCGCGGCCACCCCCATGGAGACCGAGGGAGACGACTGAGATGCCCGAGCAACTCCTCCGCCCCACGCCGTCGCAGACGATCGGCCCGTTCTTCCACTTCGCCCTCCCGTGGCCCGGTGCCGCCGAGATCGTCGACCCCGGTCGGGCTGATGCCCTCCGGATCGAGGGCCGGGTGTTCGACGGCGCCGACGCGCCGGTGGGCGACGCCCTGGTCGAGGTGTGGCAGGCCGATGCCGACGGTCACTACGCCCACCCCGAGGACCCGGCGCCGTCGTCGTTCCGGGGCTACGGCCGTAGCGCCACCGACGCCGAGGGCCGGTACCGGTTCCGCACCGTCAAGCCTGGGCGGGTGCCGGCCCCAGGTGGCGGGAGCCAGGCGCCCCACCTCAACGTCTCGGTGTTCTCCCGGGGCCTGCTGGCTCGCCTGTCGACCCGGCTGTACTTCCCCGACGAGGGCGAGGCCAACGCCGCCGACCCGGTGCTCGGCCGGATCGAGGACCTCGCACGCCGCCAGACCTTGGTCGCGGTGGCCGCAGGGGGCATCCTGACCTTCGACATCCACCTCCAAGGTGAACGGGAAACCGTCTTCTTTGCCGTCTGAGGGCTTCTTCACGCCGATCTTCACCACCCCCGCGGTGCACGCCGCGGTGGGCGACCGGGCCTGGCTCGAAGCCATGCTCGAGTTCGAGGCCGCCCTGGCCCGGGCCGAGGCTCGGGTGGGGCTGATCCCGGCCGATGCCGCCTCGGTGATCAGCGCCCGCTGCGCCGACGTAGACGGCCTGGGCCTCGATCTGAGCGAGCTGGGACGGGCCGCGGTCGACGCCGGCAACCCGGTGATCCCGTTGGTGCGGGCCCTCACCGCGGCCGTCGGAGGCGACGCCGCCCGCTGGGTCCACTGGGGGGCCACCAGCCAGGACGTGCTCGACACCGCCACCTCGCTCGTCCTCCGGCGGGGCCTCGCCCTGCTCGGTGACGGGCTCGAACGGGTGGCGTCGGCGTGTGCGGTGTTGGCCGATCGCCACCGGGCCACGGTCATGACCGGGCGGACGCTGCTCCAACCGGCCGTCCCGACCACCTTCGGTCTCAAGGCGGCCGGCTGGCTGATCGCTACCGACGCCGCCGCCGACGGCCTGCGAGTAGCCGACGCGCGGCTGGCGGTGGAGCTGGGCGGCGCCGCCGGGACCCTGTCGTCGTTGGGGTCGGGCCCGGAGGGGCTGGCCGTCGTGGCCGCCCTGGCCGACGAACTGGGTCTGGCCGAACCGGTGCTGCCGTGGCACACCGACCGCACCCGGGTGGCCGAGGTCGCGACCGCTCTGGGGGTCGCCGCCGGGGTCATGGGCAAGATCGCGCTCGACGTGACCCTGCTCATGCAGGCCGAGCTGGGGGAGGCGGCCGAGCCGGCCGCACCCGGCCGGGGCGGCTCGTCGGCGATGCCCCACAAGCGCAACCCGGTGGCGGGCGCGTCGGTGTCGGCGGCCGTCCGCCGGGCCCACGGTCTGGTGGGGGTGGTGCTGGGAGCGATGGCGCAGGAGCACGAGCGGGGGGCCGGCGGCTGGCAGGCCGAGTGGCAGGTGCTGGGCGAGTTGGTCGACCTCACCGGGGGTGCGGTCGAGCGCGTGGCCGAGGTGCTGGCCGACCTCGAGGTCGATGCCGATCGGATGCGGGCCAACCTCGAGGCCCGGGGTGGGCTCCCCCTCACCGAGCAGGTGGCAATGGCGCTGGGTGCCCAGCTCGGTCATCGCCGGGCCCACGAGGTGGTCGAGGCCGTGGTGGCCCTGGTCCTGGGCGGGGCGTACGAGGGTGATCTACGCCGGGCCCTGCTGGCCGACCCGGTGGTGGCCGAGGTGCTGTCGGTCGAGCAGGTCGACGCGGCCCTCGACCCGGCGCAGGCACTGGGCGCGGCCCCGGCCCTCGTCGACCGGGCGTTGGCCGCCCACCGAGCATCGGGAGGCCGACGGTGACGGCTCGGCTCCACCACGAGATCACGGGCCCGGCCGGCGCACCGGTGGTCGTGCTGGCGAGCTCCATCGGCACCACCGCCGCCCTGTGGGACCCCCAGGTCGGCGGCCTGGCCGACCAGTTCCGGGTGCTGCGCTACGACCACCGAGGCCACGGTCGCTCGGAGGTGCCTCCCGGGCCCTACGCCATCGCCGAGCTGGGAGCCGACGTCGTCGCCCTCCTCGACCAGCTCGACCTCGAGCGGGTCTCGTTCTGCGGTCTGAGCCTGGGCGGCATGGTGGGGATGTGGCTGGCCACCCACGCCCCCGAGCGGATCGACCGGCTGGCGCTGGCCTGCACCGCGCCCCAGCTCGGCCCTCCGGAGATGTGGGCCGACCGGGCGGCCACGGTGCGGGCCGAGGGCACCGCGGCGCTGGTCGAACCGGTGCTCCAGCGGTGGTTCACGGCTGACTTCGTCGAGCGCCATCCCGTCACCGTCGAGCGGGTCGCGGCGATGCTGCGGGCCACCCCGGCCGAGGGCTACGCCGCCTGCTGCGACGCCATCCGGGTCATGGACCAGCGGGCCGACCTTCCGTCGATCACCGCTCCCACCCTGGTGCTCGCCGGGGCCGACGATCCCTCGACCCCGCCGGCGGTGGCCCAGTCGATCAGCGCGGCCATCCCCGGATCGACGCTGGTCGTCCTCCCCGGGGCGGCCCACCTGGCCAACATCGCCCAGCCCGAACTCTTCGGTGCTGCCCTGCGGGCCCATCTGACGGGAGACGACGGATGAACGATGACGAGCGTCGAGCCGCGGGCATGGCCCAGCGCCGGGCGGTGCTGGGCGACGAGCACGTCGATCGGGCAGTGGCCGAGACCGACGACCTCACCGCCGACTTCCAAGACCTGCTCACTCGCTATGCCTGGGGTGAGGTCTGGACTCGGCCCGGTCTCGGGCGCCGGGAGCGCAGTCTGATCACGGTGGCCATGCTGGTGGCCCTCGGCCGCGACGAGGAGCTGGTCCTGCACCTGCGGGGGGCGCGGGCCAACGGGGTCAGCGTCGAGGAGCTGGCCGAGGTCCTCCTGCAGAGCGCGATCTACGCCGGCGTCCCCGCCGCCAACCGGGCGTTCGCGGTGGCCCGCCCGATCCTGGCCGAGGGCTGAGGCCCGACGCGACCGGCGCCCGCCCCGGCTCAGTGGCAGGGCGGGCGCCAGACGGGTGCGCCCGGAGTCGGGGGTGCGGGCGCAGGTGCAGGACGGTGCCGCGCCAGGCGCGGCCGGCCGGTCTAGCCCAGCGAGGCGAGGGCGGCCTCGGCCACCGCTTGGTCCTGGCTGTAGTGGCCACCGGCGACGCCGATGCCACCGACGACCCCGTCGGGGCCGCCCACCGGGAAGCCGCCGCCCAGCAGGACGATGGCCGGGTCGCTGCTCATGGCCGCGAAGATCAGGTCATCGCCCTTCATCATCTCGGCGATGGCGTGGGTGGGGGCACCCATGACCGCCGAGGTCCGGGCCTTGCGCTCGGCCATCCGGTAGGAGAGGAAGTTGCCGGCGTCGAGGCGGGCCGACGCCACCACGTTGCCCGCGGTGTCGGTGACGACCACCGAGGCGCCGGCCAGGCCCTGCTCGTTGGCGGCATCGACGGCGGCGTGCACGAGCTTGCTCGCGGTCTCGTAGTTCATGGGTCCTCCTGATGGGGTGGGGGTGGCAAGAAGCGGGGTGACCCTAGACGCGACGAAGGCCGGACCTTCCAGGCCCGGCCTTCGTCCGCGGCGGGGTCGGGCTAGAGGTTGCCCCGACGGGCCTGGGCCCGCTCGATCGACTCGAACAGCGCCTTGAAGTTGCCCTCGCCGAATGTCTGGGCGCCGTGGCGCTCGATGACCTCGAAGAAGACCGTCGGCCGGCTGGCGATGTTCTCGGTGAAGATCTGGAGCAGGTGCCCCCATGGGTCCTGGTCGACGAGGATGCTCTCGGCCTGGACGTCGTCCCAGGGGATGTCGAACTCCGCCATCCGCACCTTGGCGTCCTCGTAGTACGTGTCGTAGATGTCGAGGAAGCGCAGCCCTCGGGTCCGCAACGCCTTGACCGCGGAGACGATGTCGTGGGTGAGCATGGCCACGTGCTGGACGCCCGGCGAGCCGTAATAGTCGAGGTACTCCTCGATCTGGCTCTTCTTGCGACCGTCGGCCGGCTCGTTGATCGGCATCGTGATGCGGTTGCCGTTGGAGACGACGCTCGACATGAGGGCCGAGTACTGGGTGGAGATCTGGTCGTCGTCGAAGTGCAGGATGCGGGCCATGCCGAACACGTCGCGGTAGTAGCCGACCCACTCGTCGAGGTGACCTCGCTCGATGTTGGCCACCACGTGGTCGATGGTGCCCAGCCCGACATGGGCGCCCTGGCTCCGCAGGTTCACCGCCTCGAAGTTGGGGAGGAAGGCGCCGGCGTAGTCCTGGCGCTGGATGAAGGAGTGGATCGTGTCGCCGTAGGTGGCCACCGATGCCCGCTTCACCACGCCCTGGTCGTCTTCGAGGGTGTGGGGCTCGTGCACCGGCTTGGCCCCGTTGGCCACCGCCCGGTTGAAGGACTCCTCGGCGTCCTCGGCGATGAAGGCCACGTCGCGCACACCGTCGCCGTGGGTGCGGACCTTGTCGGCGATCTCGCCGTCGGGCCGCAGCGACCCGGTCACCACGAACTGGATGTTGCCCTGGCGAAGGGCGTAGGACATCGAGTCGCGCTGGCCGGTCTCGGGCCCCCGGTACCCGACCACCTCGAAGCCCAGGGTGGCCTCGAAGAAGGCGGCCGAGTGACGGGCGTTGCCGACCCACCATTCGAGGTGATCGAACCCGCTGAGCTGCGGATAGCGCTCGGTGTCGACCCGGGCGGGGATCTCGGTTGCCGTCATGGGCCCTGCTCCTGCTGGTCGTGAGAGTGTGCCGGCCAGGCTACCGGCCGGGTGCGCCCCCTGGCCAAGGACCAGGGGTCTTGCGGGGTCGGGACCATCGCCCCCGAGTCGCTACCGTCTCGGGCCGTGCCTACACCCCTCGACGTCGTCGGCGTCGGCAACGCCCTGGTCGATCTGCTGTGCCCGGTCGACGACGGGTTCCTGGTTCAGCACGGAATGATCAAGGGCGCGATGGCGCTGGTCGACGCCGATCGGTCGGCGGCCCTGTACCAGGCGATGGGACCGGCGGTGGCGGCCTCGGGGGGGTCGGCGGCCAACACCCTCGCCGGGCTGGCCTCGCTGGGGGCCCGGGGCGGCTTCATCGGCCGCGTGGCCGACGACGAGCTGGGGCATGTCTTCGCCCACGACATCACCGCGCTGGGCATCGAGTTCCCGGTGAAGCCCGCTCTGGACGGGTCGCCCACGGGCCGGTGCCTCATCGTGGTCACGCCGGATGCCGAGCGGACGATGAGCACCTACCTCGGTGCCTCCAACGAGCTGACCGCCGACGACATCGACGAGGCCCTCGTGGCCCGGGCCGCGGTCACCTACCTGGAGGGCTACCTGGTCGACGGGGCGACCGCCACCGAGGCCTTCCACAAGGCGGCGGCCGTTGCCCACGGGGCGGGCCGGCGGGTGGCCGTCACCCTGTCGGACTCGTTCTGCGTCGACCGCTTCCGGGACGCGTTCCGCCTCATGGTGCGGGAGGAGGCCGACCTCGTCTTCGGCAATGCCGACGAGCTGCGCTCCCTCTACGAGACCGACGACCTCGACGAGGCGCTGGCCGCCGCCGCGGTGAGCTGCGAGGTGGTGGCCGTGACCCGAGGGGCGGCCGGATGCACCATCGTCTCGGCCGCGGGACGGATCGATGTGCCGGCCACCCCGGTGACGCACGTGGTCGACACCACCGGGGCCGGTGACCTGTTCGCGGCCGGGTTCCTGCGGGGCTTCACCCTCGGGCTGCCGCTGGAGACCTGCGGTCGCCTGGGCGGGGTGGCCGCGGCCGAGGTCATCGGCCACCTCGGGGCCCGTCCCGAAGTGCCGCTGGCCGCACTGGCCGCCGACCTCCTGGCCTGACCAGGCCCCCCCGTTGGCCTGCCCCAGGTCTGGGACAACGGCCTCACGATCTCGAGTCTGGGACGAGGAACGCACGCAATCCGTGCGGCCACTGTCCCGGACTGGTGGGGCCTGGCGGGCGGCGGGCGGCGGCGGCGGCCGAGCCGCTCGGCGTCAGTTACCGAGGTCGTCGAGGTCGGGATCGGGGGGGAGGAAGTCGAACTCGAGGTCGCCGAGGCGGACGAGGGTCGAGGCCACCCACCCGCCCATCTCCCGGAAGCGCTCGTCGAGGACGGACCCGTCGGCCAGGGTGCTCTCGTCGAGGAGGAGGGTCCCCTCGTAGGAGACCTCGATGGCGAACTCGCCGGTCTCGAGGTCGGGGCCGAGCATCTGCTCGATGGTCGGGCTGGTGCGCTCGAGGTGCTCGTCGCCGATCGGGGGGCTCGACTCGGGCAGCACCTTGAGGACGATGTCGGGCTCAGGCCGGCCGGCCAGGCGCTGGATGCGGAGCGTGATCTCGACGATGACCTCGGGCGGTTCGTCGAAGGGCTCGCCGATGTACCAGCTGCGGTAGGCGGTCTGGGCCCAGGTGGGCCAGTCGAGGGTGATGTCGGCCCGGACCCTCGGGGGCGAGCCCTCGCCGGGGACCCCGTAGCTGGTCTCGAAGGTGACGTCGCCGAGGAGAACGTCTACCTGAAAGCGCTCCTCGAAGGCCTGGCGCTCGAGCAACGCGTTCTCAAGGGCGTCCCGGAGGGCGCCGATGGCGTCGGTGAAGACGTGGTCAAGCATCTGCTCGCAGGCTAGGTGCTCGCTGCCACTTCCTCTGGTGCCAGCGCCTCGGTACCGTTTGGGAGTCCCATATGACAGAACGTGACGTAGTCACCACCGAACGTGTGCGATCGACCACCGGCGGGCGGCGTCGTCGCGCCTGGTTCGTGGTGTGCACCACGCTCGGGATCCTTGGCCTGAGCGTCCTCGGGACCCAGTCGGCCAGTGGCGCCGGTGTCGCCGACGGCACCGGTATCGCCGCCTGCATCCCGTCGTGTGTGACGACGCCCACCGTGTCGCCGACCACCACGCCGACCACGCCCCCGACGACCTCGCCTCCGGCGACGACCCCGCCGCCCGATCCCGAGCCGGTGACGCCGACCACCGCCGCACCCCGCACCGCTACCACTCGGCGACCGACGGCGACGACGCTGGCGCCGGCCCCCGCGCCGGCACCGGAGACGACGACTGCGTCGACCGAGGCGCCGACCACGACCACGGTCGCTTCGACGACCACCGTGGGGCCCACCACCACGACCACGACGGCGACCACCGTGCTGGCGTCGAGCACGGATTCTGACAAGTCTTCGTCAGGGTTGCTGTCGCGGGTGATCCCGTCGAACACGGTGGCAGTACTGGCCATTGTGCTGCTGATCGTGGGTGTGGTGAACGGGGGCTACTTCCTGCGAGAGGCGCGTTCTTCGCGAAACTGGTGACGTAGGGCGGCGTAGGACGGGGCTGAGGTCCCGGTGACGATTGGATCTTGCATGACCCGAATCCGCCGCTTGCTGGTGGCCGTCGTGGCAGTTGTGGCCACCGGACTCCTCGGCGTCCCCGCCGCCTTTGCGGTAGCACCGTCCGAGCCGCTCAACGTGGTGGCGGCCGCCACTGGGCAGACCACCGCCACCGTGACCTGGGACGCCCCGCTCGACGATGGTGGCCTGCCACTGAGCTACGCGGTCACCGGCGGCGGCACCGCGGTGGTGACCGGGACCTCGGCCGACATCACCGGGCTGACCGGCAACACCGCCTACACGTTCACGGTGACCGCCTCCAACGACGACGGTCCTGGGCCCGGTACGGCCTCGAACCCGATCACCACCTCACCGGTCGCGCCCTCGGCGCCCCAGGGTGTCTCGGCCTCGGCGACGGGGCAGACCACGGCGACGGTCACCTGGTCGGCGCCGGCGTCGAACGGTGGGGCCGCCATCACCGGCTACACCGTCACTGGCGGCGGGACGGCGACGGTCTCGGGTACCTCGGCCACCATCACGGGCCTGACCGGCAACACCGCCTACACGTTCACGGTGACGGCGACCAACAGCGCCGGCACCGGCCCGGGGGCGAGCGATTCGATCACGACATCGGCGTTGGCGCCGGGGGCGCCGACCAACGTGACGGCGGTCATCGATGGCGACACGGTCACGGTGAGTTGGGCGGCACCGGACGCCAATGGCAGCCCCATCACCGGCTACCGGGTGACGGCGACGCCGGGGCCCTTCGTCTTCAACGTGGGGCCCTCCCCTCAGCGGCTGGCGATCACGGTGAACTACGTCGGAGTCGAGTTCACGTTCACGGTCGAGGCCATCAACGCCGTCGGGACTGGCCCGGCTTCCGAGCCCTCCGGGGCCTACATCGGTGCCGCTCAGGGCTACCGGCTGGTGGCCAGCGACGGTGGGATCTTCTCCTACGGCGATGCCGGCTTCTACGGGTCGACCGGGTCGATGGCCCTCAACCAGCCCATCGTCGGGATGGCGGTGACGTCCACCGGGGGCGGCTACTGGCTGGTAGCCCGTGACGGCGGGATCTTCGCCTACGGCGACGCGGTGTTCTACGGCTCGACGGGCGGGATCTCGCTGAACCGGCCGATCGTGGGCATGGCGTCGACCCCGAGCGGGCTCGGCTACTGGCTGGTGGCCAGTGACGGCGGGATCTTCGCCTACGGCGACGCCGCCTTCTACGGCTCGACCGGGGCGATCTCGCTGAACCAGCCGATCGTCGGCATGTCGGCCACCGCCTCGGGCGACGGCTACTGGCTGGTGGCCCGCGACGGCGGGATCTTCTCCTACGGCGACGCCGAGTTCTTTGGCTCGACCGGGGCGATCTCGCTCAACCAGCCGATCGTCGGCATGGCCGTGTCCACCTCGGGCGCCGGCTATTGGCTGGTCGCCCGCGACGGCGGGATCTTCTCCTACGGCGACGCCGAGTTCTTCGGCTCGACCGGCG
>JANNNX010000012.1:0-27454 GCA_031398745.1 Actinomycetes bacterium | reverse complement strand
GGGGGGCCCCCCGGGCCCCCACCCCGGGCCGTGCTCCCGCCCCTCTTGCGTCCCCACGGCCGCGGCCCCAAAACCCCGCGGGGGCGCTCTTTAGCCCCACGCGGAACGGGGCGGCGGGGCCCGAGACGGCACAATGGGCGGTCGCGGCGAGAGCGCCTGCGGATCCTGGGCGTGCTGTTCGCGCGCCACCCACGCACACACCTTCGGGGAGCGAACACCCATGTCCACCCTCACTGCCGGCGACTTCAAGGTCGCCGATCTGTCGCTGGCTGCCTTCGGTCGCAAGGAGATCCAGCTGGCCGAACACGAGATGCCCGGCCTCATGGCCCTGCGCCGCCAGTACGCCGATAGCCAGCCCCTGGCCGGCGCCCGGGTCAGTGGCTCGCTGCACATGACCATCCAGACCGCGGTCCTCATCGAGACCCTGGTCGCCCTCGGGGCCGACGTGCGCTGGGCCAGCTGCAACATCTTCTCCACCCAGGACCACGCCGCCGCCGCGGTGGTGGTCGGCCCCGACGGCACCCCGGAGAACCCGTCAGGTGTCCCGGTCTTCGCCTGGAAGGGCGAGACCCTCGAGGAGTACTGGTGGTGCACCGAGCGCATGCTGCTGTGGCCCGACGGTGGCCCCAACATGCTGCTCGACGACGGTGGCGACGCCACCCTGGTCATCCACATGGGCACCGACGTCGAGGCGGCCAAGGCCGTGCCGGGGCCCGAGACCGCGGGATCCGAAGAGGAGGGCGTCATCCTCTCGCTCCTGCGCAAGAGCCTGACCGAGGACCCTCAGCGGTGGACGACGCTCGGCGCCGGCGTGGTCGGTGTATCCGAGGAGACCACCACCGGCGTGCACCGGCTCTACCAGCGTCAGGAGGCCGGCACGCTGCTGTTCCCGGCCATCAACGTCAACGACTCGGTGACCAAGTCGAAGTTCGACAACCTCTACGGCTGTCGGCACTCGCTGATCGACGGCATTGCCCGGGCCACCGACGTCATGATCGGCGGCAAGACGGCGGTCGTGTGTGGTTACGGCGACGTCGGCAAGGGCTGCGCGGCCTCGCTGGCTGGCCAGGGTGCCCGAGTCGTGGTGACCGAGGTCGATCCCATCTGTGCCCTTCAGGCCACCATGGAGGGCTACCAGGTGGTCCGACTCGAGGATGTCCTGGAGACGGCCGACATCTTCATCACGGCGACGGGCAACAAGGACATCATCGGCGCGGACGACATGGCCCGGATGAAGCACCAGGCCATCGTGGGCAACATCGGGCACTTCGACAACGAGATCGACATGGCCGGCCTGGCCCGCTACGAGGGTGTGCAGCGCATCACCATCAAGCCCCAGGTCGACGAGTTCGTCTTCCCCGACGGCCACTCGGTGATCGTCCTGGCCGAAGGCCGGCTGCTGAACCTGGGCTGCGCCACCGGCCACCCCAGCTTTGTCATGTCCTTCAGCTTCACCAACCAGGTGCTGGCCCAGATCGAGCTCTTCCTCTACGGCAAGGACTACGAGAACCGGGTCTACATCCTGCCCAAGCGCCTCGACGAGCAGGTCGCCCGCCTCCACCTCGACCACCTCGGGGTCCGTCTGACCTCGCTCACCGACGAGCAGGCCGACTACCTCGGCGTTCCCCTCGAGGGTCCGTACAAGGCGGAGCACTACCGGTACTAGGCCCCGGCTGGCCGCCCTTCGGTCTCGCCCCCGGCTCGGAGTCGGGGGCGACCGGGGGCGGCCGGTGCGGCCTGGCGATACGGTGCGTCCCCACACAGAGGCGAGGGGGCGACATGGCAGAACTGCCGACCGCGATCTTGGGTCGAACGGGTCTCGAAGTGACCACGTTGGCGTACGGGGCCATGGAGCTGCGGGGTCCGGGCCCGATGGGTGGTCGCCAGCTCGACCCGGGTCACGTCGATCGCCTCCTCAATCAGGTGCTCGACTCGGGGATCAACTTCATCGATACGTCTCCGGACTACGGCGACTCCGAGGAGCACATCGGCCGGGCCCTCTCGGCCCGGCGGGACGAGTTCTTCCTGGCCAGCAAGTGCGGGTGCCAGGTCGGCGGCGGGCCGTCGGCCGTCGGCCCCATGGCGCACGTGTTCACCCGGGAGAACGTGCGGGCCGGCGTCGAGCAGAGCCTGCGCCGCATGCGCACCGATTACCTCGACGTCGTGCAGTTCCACGGCAGCCCGTCACCGGCGGTGCTCGAGGAGAACGGTGCGGTGGCCGAGCTCGAGGCCCTGCGTGACGAGGGCAAGATCCGCTTCATCGGCATGTCGGGGACCCTGCCCGACCTCCCCGGCCAGATCGGGATGGGCGTCTTCGACGAGTTCCAGATCCCCTACTCGGCCCTCGAACGCGACCACGAGGCCCTCATCGCCGAGGCCGCCGCCGCCGGCGCCGGCGTGGTTGTCCGGGGCGGGGTGGCCCGGGGGACGCCGGTGGCCACCGAGGAGACCTTCACGTCGGTGCCCGAGTTCATTCGCCCGATGCTGGAGGGCCAGCGCGACACGTTCGAGCGGGCCGGAATCGAGGAGATCCTCGGCGGCATGTCCCGGATGGAGTTCATGCTGCGCTTCACCCTCAGCCACCCGGGGATGACCACCACCATCGTGGGCACCGCCAACCCCGAGCACCTGGCAGCAAATGTCGCGGCCGCGGCCAAGGGTCCGCTGCCCGGCGAGCTCTACGAGGCGGCCAAGCGCCTGCTGGATCAGGCCGGCCCGCCTCCCACTCTGGCCATGCCCCCGATGCCCCCCGGCGCGACTCCACCGGGCGCCCCGCCGGCCTGACGTCCCACTCGGCCCCACCGCCGTTCTCGGCGCGCCAGATCCGCCATATCGGACGTCGCGCGCCGAGAACGGGAGGGTGGATCCGGAGGCCGGGGCCCCGGGCCGGGGAGGCGCGCTCAGGCCACGGCTGGCATCACCTGCTCGGCCACCAGGGCCAGGTGGTCGAGGTCGGCGAGGTCGAGTACCTGGAGGTAGACCCGGTCGACCCCCTCCGCGGCCCAGCGCTCCAAGGTCGCGATCACCTCGTCGGGGGTGCCGGCGGCGCCGTTGGCTCGCAGCTCGTCGGGCTCCCGACCGATGGCCGCCGCCCGCCGGGCGACCTCGGCCTCGTCGGCTCCGGCGCACACCACCAGCCCGACCGACCAGACCATGGTCGAGGGGTCGCGACCGATGGCCTCGCAGGCGTCGGTGACCCGCTGGCGCTGGCGCCTCCACTGCTCGACCGGTCGGAAGGCGAGGTTGAACTCGTCGGCGTGACGGGCGGCCAGCGCTGGCCCGCGCCGAGGCCCGCCGCTGCCGATGATGATCGGCGGCCGGGGCGACTGCGCCGGCTTGGGCAGCGCCGGCGAGTCGACCACCGGGTAGTGGGCTCCGTCGAAGCTGAAGGTCTCGCCCACTGGGGTCGACCAGAGGCCGGTGATGACCGCCAGCTGCTCCTCGAAGCGGTCGAAGCGCTCGGTGACCGAGGGGAACGGCACGCCGTAGGCCCGGTGCTCGGCCTCGAACCAGCCGGCGCCGAGACCGAGCTCGACCCGACCCCCGCTCATGGCGTCGACCTGGGCGACGGCGATGGCCAGCAACCCGGGCAGGCGGAAGGTGGCCGAGCTGACCAGCGTCCCCAGACGGAGGGTGGTGGTTTCCCGAGCCAGGCCGGCCAGGGTGATCCAGGAGTCGGTCGGGCCCGGCGAGGGGTCGCCGTTGCCCATGCGCAGGTAGTGGTCCGACCGGAAGAGGGCCGAGAAGCCGAGCTCCTCGGCGGCCCGGGCTACGGCCAGCTGCTGGTCGTAACTGGCGCCCTGCTGGGGCTCGATGAAGATGCGGAGGTCCATCCGCCGACCCTACGGCTCGCTGTCACACCCGCGCCGTAGCGTCCGGACGGTGCTCTTCTCACGTCTCTGTCCGGGCTGTGGCCGGGCCGGCCCCGCGCTGTGCGCGCCCTGCCGGGCCTCCCTGCGCCGGGCACCGGCGCTGGCGCCCCCGCCCGGGGTCGACCGCTGCCGGGCGCTGCTGTCCTATGAGGGCACGGCCCGGCGGGTGGTCACCGCCCTGAAGTACCGCAACCACCGCTCGGCCATCGGGGTGCTGGCCCGGTCGATGGCCGCGTTGGTCGACCCGGCCGACGTCGACCTGGTCACCTGGGTACCGACCTCGCCGGGGCGGAGGCGGGCCCGGGGCTACGACCAGGCCGAGTTGCTGGCGCGGCGGGTGGCCCGCCAGCTGGGCCGCCCGTGTCGTTCGGCGGCCCGCCGCGGCCCCGGCCCCGCCCAGACCGGACGCGGCCGCCGAGACCGCCAGCGGGGCCCCGAGCTGGAGGTCGTGGGCGCGGTCTTGCCGCCCCGGATCCTCCTGGTCGATGACGTGGTCACCACCGGCGCCAGCGTCCGGGCGATGGCCACGGCCCTGCGGGCCGCCGGTGTCGACCGGGTCGAGGTACTGGCGCTGGCCCGGACCCCCGACCGACGCGTTCCGACACACCACGGAGAGTGACTCAAGGCACTCACGGAGCGTGACGACACTCCAGGGGTGAAGCTGTCCGAGTCTCAGATCCGCACTTCGCTGCGGGCCCTTCGCGACGAACCGTCGGTCGAGCCGACGGTGCCGGTCCCCCTGTCGATCGAGCTGCTCACCGCCGAGGTGCTCGAGCACCAGGCCGAGCTCCCACGGGTGCGGGTCGAGCGGGTGGCGGCAGTGCGGGCCCGCATGGAGGCCGGCCGCTCCCCGAGCTCGGACGACCTGGCCCGCAAGATGGTGGGACGCCTGGTCTGCGATCGCCTGCGCTGATCGGCCGTCGTCGAGATCACGCTCGTACACTCGGCGGGCTGCGTACGGGTCTGTGGTTGCAAGTCGATGCCAGTCGCAGGCGAAACGACCCACATAAGGCGACCTGTGGTCGCTGAGCACGGTGCGGCTTAGAGGTAAGCCCCGCCGCGTCGCCCTCCCGATCCGCGGGAGCGGCGCGAGAAGGAGCCAAGCGGGCGCAGAAGGCGCCGTCGGAGCGGCGAGCGATCGCCGGTTGCCGGCGCTGGCGTTCGTCATCTCCTCGGCGGGCGGGTGTGGGGTCGAAGACCAGGTCAGCCGTACGCAGCACGCAAACGTGCCCCGGTCACCCGACCGGGGCACGTTGCCTGCTGCGAGCCTCTCGGTGCGGCTACGGGGCGTTGATCCCGGCCGCGGCCAGGGTTGCTGCCCCCTCGCTCGAACGCACGAAGGCGATGAAGCTGGCGGCCCCGTCGCCGTTCGGGCTCGATCGCAGAGCGGCGATCGAGTACGGCACCTCGATGTTGTCGGCCGCCGGGATGGCCACGCCCTTGACCGCGCTACCGGCGTTGCGCACGTCGGGGACGTAGACCACGTCGACGGTGGTGAAGCCGTAGAGCACCGGCGTGATCATCTGCAGCCCGGAGGTGTCGCCGGTCACCGCGTCGGCGATCGGCGGCGTGTAGTTCGGCGTCACCGTGACCCCGTTCTTGGCCAGGAGATCCCGGGCGTAGGTGCCGCACGGGAAGTCGGCGTTGCAGATGCCGATCATGGTGGGATCGACGCTGTTGAGAGAGGCCACCGAGGTGATGGTCGAGTTCGACGGGCTCACCACCAGCTCGAGACCGGTGGTCCCGAACGCCTCGGCCTCTTCGATCAGGTCGGCCTCGGCCAGATCCGCCATCAGCGAGTCGCTGTCGAGCGCCACCACGTCGGCCTCGGAGCCGCTCTCGACCAGGTCGTGGAGGGTGACTGAGTCATCGAAGCGGATCTGCACGTCCACACCGGGGTTGGCCGCCTCGTAGGCCTGCTCGATCTCCTGGAAGGCGCCAGTCAACGACGGTTCGGCCAGAACGGTGATGACGTTGGTGGTGGCCGAGGCCTGGGTCGCGGTCTCGAGCGAGCCACCGACCTTGGACAGGAACAGGTGCAGCTCGAGGGTGCCCTGGTCGGCGATGTCGATGGCTTGGGCGAACAGCAGCTCGGGGATCTCGTAGTCATCCAGGGTCAGCTCGTAGCTGCCCACGACCTCGATCTGCCCGTCGTTGAGGCGAGCCGACAGCGGGATCGTGGCCTCGTTGGTGACCCCGTGGATGGTGAGCTTGCCGGGAACGTCGACGGTGACCGTCTCGCCCTCGGTGGCTTCGGCCGGGATCGTCACCGGGCCGTCGGCCGAGAAGGTCGCCTCGGGGAAGGTGTCGGTCTCGAGTCCCATCGTCTTCATGTACCGGTCGCGCCGGGCGTCGGTGGAGTCGATCTTCGTCAGGTCGGCCACCAGGGCCACGTCGGTGACGACCAGCTCGTCGCCCGACTCGGCGATCGTCGCCTTGCCGGTGACGGCCGAGGTGCGGCCGACGGCCTCGCTCTCGAAGGCCAGCCAGGCCAGCTTCTCCTTGATCCGGTAGCCCGCCTCGGATCCCTCGGCGACCTCCCATTCGCCGGCCAGGTCGCGGGCCGACACCGCCTCGAAGGTCACGCCGCCGTCGAGGGCGAACTCGGCCGGACCGTCGTCCTTGGTGGCGAACCAGGTGACGAAGCCACCGACCGCCAACAGCGGGACGACGACCGCGGCCACGATGATCCAGGTGCGCCGACGCAGTGTCGGTGCCATGAGCCCCCCCATTCCGACGACCGCCGGTCGCCTGGTATCGAGCCGTCCAGTTGACGGCGTCAACGAACGTAGCGCGACGGCCCGAGCCGGGCGGCAAAGCGCCCCCCGGTAGACTCGCTGCCTCTATGGGCATCCTCGACCGCGTCTTGCGCGCCGGTGAGGGGCGCAAGGTGAAGGCCCTGGCGTCGCTGGTGCCCGAGATCAACGCCCTCGAACCCGCGACCCAGGCCCTCAGCGACGAGGGTCTGCGGGCCAAGACGGCTGAGTTCCGCCAGCGCCTCGACAACGGTGAGGACCTCGACGACCTGCTGGTCGAGGCGTTCGCCGTCATCCGCGAGGGAGCCCGGCGGACCATCGGCCAGCGCCACTTCGACGTCCAGCTCATGGGGGGCGCGGCGCTGCACTTCGGCTGGGTGGCGGAGATGAAGACCGGCGAGGGCAAGACCCTGGTCGGCACCGCCCCCAGCTACCTCAACGCGCTGGCCGGCAAGGGCGTCCACGTCGTGACCGTCAACGACTACCTGGCCCGCTTCCACGCCGAGTGGATGGGTCGGGTCCACGGCTTCCTGGGGCTCGACGTCGGCCTGATCGTCCCCGACGCCAGCACCGCCGCGGCCAAGCGGGCCCAGTACGCCTGCGACATCACCTACGCGGTGAACAACGAGCTGGGCTTCGACTACCTGCGCGACAACATGGCGCTGTCGCTCGAGGAGAAGGTCCAGCGGGGCCACTTCTTCGCCATCGTCGACGAGGTCGACTCGATCCTGGTCGACGAGGCCCGGACCCCGCTGATCATCAGCGGCCGGCTGTCGGAGGCCGCCGACCTCTACGTGCGCTTCGCCGCCATCGTCCGGGGCCTGCGTCGCGACGTGGACTACGAGGTCGACGAGGAGAAGCGCCACGTCAGTCCGACCGAGGACGGCATCGGGACGGTCGAGGCCGCCCTCGGCATCGACAACCTCTACGACGAGGTGGCCCAGGACCTGGTCCACCAGCTCCAGGCCGCCCTGCGGGCCAAGGAGCTCTACCGCCGTGACCGCGACTACATCGTCGACGGGGGCGAGGTGAAGATCGTCGACGAGTTCACCGGGCGGATCCTCGACGGGCGCCGCTGGTCGGAGGGTCTCCACCAGGCGGTCGAGGCCAAGGAGGGGGTGAAGATCAAGGAGGAGAACCAGACCCTTGCCACCATCACCCTCCAGAACTACTTCCGCCTCTACGAGAAGCTCTCGGGCATGACCGGCACGGCCCTCACCGAGGCCGCCGAGTTCGCCAGCACCTACGACATGACGGTGGTGCCGATCCCCACCAACCGGCCGATGGTCCGCATGGACCAGGGCGACCTCATCTACAAGACCGAGGCCGCCAAGTTCGATGCCGTGGTCGAGGACATCGCCGATCGCCACGCCGCCGGCCAGCCGGTACTGGTCGGCACCATCTCGGTGGAGCGATCCGAGCTGCTGGCCCGCCACCTCACCCGCCGTGGCGTCCCCCATGCCGTCCTCAACGCCAAGCAGCACACCCGGGAGGCCGAGATCGTCACCCAGGCCGGCCGCCTGGGGTCGGTGACGGTGGCCACCAACATGGCCGGCCGGGGGGTCGACATCCTCCTCGGCGGCAATCCCGAGGGTCTGGCCGCCCGCGAGGTCCGGGCCGAGGGCCTCGACCCCGACGCCGAGGACGGCCGGGCCCGCTACGCCGAGGTGCTGGCCACCTTCGAGCGCGAGTGCAAGGCCGAGGGGGCGAAGGTCCGTGAGCTGGGGGGGCTCTACGTGCTCGGCACCGAGCGTCACGAGAGCCGGCGCATCGACAACCAGCTGCGGGGTCGAGCCGGACGCCAGGGCGACCCCGGCGAGAGCCGCTTCTACCTGTCGCTCGAGGACGAGTTGATGCGCCTCTTCGCCACCGGGGCGATGAGCTGGGTGATGGGCAAGGCCCTGCCCGACGACGTGCCCATCGAGGCCAAGATGGTGACCAAGGCCATCGAGCGGGCGCAGAACACGGTCGAGGCTCGCAACGCCGAGATCCGCAAGAACGTCCTGAAGTACGACGAGGTGATGAACGAGCAGCGCAAGGTGATCTACCGGCGCCGCGACCAGATCCTCGAAGGCCACGACCTCCGGGACGAGTCGTTGGCGGCGCTCGACACCGCCCTGGCTCGGGCCGTGGGGGCCAACTGCGTGTCGGAGCTGCCCGACGAGTGGGACCTCCCCGGCTTGGTGAGCGACGTGCGCGAGCTCTACCCGAGCGCGTTCAGCGCCGAGGATCTGGCCCGGGCCGGCGTGCGCGACGAGCTGGTCGAGGCGCTCCAGACCGAGGCCCGCGCCGCCTACCAGGAGCGCGAGGCCGAGCTGGGCGTCGACAACATGCGCCAGATCGAGCGCCAGGTGATGCTCCGGGTGATCGATGCCCGCTGGAAGGCCCACCTCTACGAGATGGACTACCTGCAGGAGGGCATCAACCTCCGGGCCATGGGCCAGCGCGATCCGCTGGTCGAGTGGCAGCAGGAGGGCTACGCCATGTTCTCGGCCATGGTCGAGGGCATCGCCGAGGACTTCGTGAAGTACGTCATGCACCTGCGGGTGGTGCGCGACGAGCCCGAGGCCGCGGCCCCGGTGCGCGACCTGCAGTACTCGGCGGCCGACGACCCGGTCCAGGGCGCCAGCGGAGTGGCGCTGGCCGCCCGCTCCATGGCCGCCGACGGGAGCCTGGAGGCGGCCGGTGGGGCGCCGGCGGCCGCGGTACCGCAGGCCCCCCCGGCCGTGCAGGCGCCGACGGTGCGGTCGGAGCAGGAGAAGCTGGGTCGCAACGAGCCCTGCTGGTGCGGGAGCGGCAAGAAGTTCAAGCAGTGTCACGGGCGATGACCGGTGCATGACTTCAGCGCCGACCTCGAGGCCCTCGGCCGGCGGATCGACGAGGCGGAGGAGTACCTGCGGGTGGGGCCGGCCCGGACCCGGCTAGTGGAGTTGGAGGAGGCGGCCGCCGCCCCCGGGCTCTGGGACGACCAGGACTCGGCCCGCCGCATCACCTCCGAGCTGTCGGCCGTTCGGGGCGACGTCGAGCTCTTCGACGGGCTGACCGAGCGGCTGTCGGACCTGCGCACGCTCGACCAGCTGGCCCGGGAGGAGGCGGACGAGTCCTTCGAGGCCGAGATCACCGTCGGGGTGGCCGGGCTGTCGGAGGCGCTGGACGAGCTGGAGCTGCGGGCCCTGTTCGCCGGGGAGTACGACGAGCTCGACGCGGTGTGCGAGGTCCACGCCGGTGAGGGCGGCACTGACGCCCAGGACTGGGCCGAGATGTTGCTGCGGATGTATTCGCGGTGGGCCGAGCGTCACGGGTTCTCGGTCGAGGTCGACGAGGTGTCCGAGGGCCGCGAGGCCGGGATCCTCTCGGCGACGTTCATCGTCTCGGGCCGCTTCGCGTACGGGATGCTGCGGGCCGAGCAGGGCGTGCACCGCCTGGTCCGCATCTCGCCCTTCGACGGGGCCGCCCGCCGCCAGACGAGCTTCGCCTCGATCGACGTCACGCCCTTCATCGAGGACGCCTCCGACGAGGTCGAGATCGACGAGAAGGACCTGCGCATCGACACCTACCGGTCCTCCGGCGCCGGTGGCCAGCACGTCAACGTGACCGACTCGGCGGTGCGCATCACCCACCTCCCGACCGGGGTGGTGGTGTCGTGCCAGAACGAGCGCAGCCAGCACCAGAACAAGGCCCGGGCCCTGCAGATCCTGGCGGCCAAGCTGGCCGAGCGGCAGCGGGCCGAGCGCCGGGCCAACCTCGAGGCCATCTCCGGCTCGTCGGGCCAGGCGGCCATGGGCAGCCAGATCCGGTCCTATGTCCAGGCCCCGTACCAGCTGGTGAAGGACCTGCGGACCGACGAGGAGACGGGCAACGTCGACGGCGTGCTCGACGGCGACATCGACCGCTTCATGGAGGCCTACCTCCGCTGGCAGCGCTCGGCCGTCACGACCTGACCCCCGCCGTCCCCCTCGTTCTCGGCGCGCGACGTCCGGGATAGCGGCCAGAGCGCGCCCAGAACGGGGAGCTCACCCGCCCCCCTCGTTCTCGGCGCGCGACGTCCGGGATAGCGGCCAGAGCGCGCCCAGAACGGGGAGCGTCGGTGGCTGTCACTGGGGCTCGTCATGCTGTGGTCATGGCAGCGCATGATGCGGCCATCGCCGAGCGGGCCCGACAGCAGCTCGGCCTCATCACTCACCGACAACTGGGCGACGTCGGCGTCGCCCCCAGCACGATCACCGACTGGGTCGCCGACGGCCGTCTGGAAGTGGTGCACCCGTCGGTGTTCCGCGTCGCGGGCGCCAACGCGCCCTGGCGCGCCACGGTGCTGGCGGCCTGCCTGGCCGGTGGCCCCGGAGCGGTGGCCTCGCACCGGGCGGCAGCCGAGCTCCACGGCCTTCCCGTCCCTGCGGCCCCGGTCGAGATCACGGCCCGGCGCTCGCGCCACGCCTTCTCCAGCGGGGTCGTCCTCCATCGCCCGGTGCGCCTCGATCCGCTTGACGTGACCGCCGTCGCCGGTGTGCCGAGCACCTCCGTGGCCCGCACCCTGCTCGACCTCGGGGCGGTGGTGCACCGAGGTCGGGTGCAGGAAGCGGTCGATGCCGCCCTGCGCGACGGCCGGGTCTCGGCCGATGAGCTGGCGGCCCGGCTCGAGGCGCTGGCGGTGCGTGGTCGTCCCGGCGTCACGGCCCTGCGCGCCGCGCTGGCCGACGGCGGTGGCGGGCCGGTGCCCGAAAGCGTCCTCGAGCGGAGGTTCCTGCAGGTGATCGCCGACCTCGCGATCCCGACCCCCGTCCGGCAGTTCGACGTGCGGGTCGGGGGCCGCTTCCTGGCCCGGCTCGACTTCGCCTGGCCCGAGCACCGGATCGGGGCCGAGGTCGACGGCCACGGGAGCCACGCCACCCGGCGTCAGCGGGCCCACGATCTCGAACGCCGCAACCGCCTGGCCGAGGCCGGGTGGCAGCTCCGGGTGTTCACCTACGAGCAGGTGGCCCACGAGGCCGACCTCGTCCGCCACACGATGCTCCTCGTTCTCGGCGCGTCTCGTACGGCATGACGGCCAGAGCGCGCCGAGAACGGGGGGCGGGGGAGGCGCCCGCTCGCCCGCCAGGGCGGGGAGGGGCCCATGACGGTGGGAGTGCGGGTGGCGTTGGTACCCTGCCAGCCCGGCACGTCGGGCGGGTGTCGGTGGCCGATCGGCCGCCCCCGCCACCATGGCCATCCCCACGACGTCATCCCCGGAGTCGCCCTCGTGATCAAGCTCGACCACGTCACCAAGAGGTACAAGGGCGGCACCATCGCCCTGCGGGACGCCTGTGTCGACATCCAGAAGGGCGAGTTCGTGTTCCTGGTCGGCCCCTCGGGGTCGGGCAAGTCGACCTTCATCCGCCTCCTCAACCGCGAGGAGCTCCCCGAGGACGGCGAGATCTGGGTCGCGGGCAAGGAGCTGGGGGCCCTGCCCAAGAGCAAGGTGCCCTTGCTGCGCCGCAACATCGGGTACGTCTTCCAGGACTTCAAGCTCCTGTCCAACAAGTCGGTCTACGAGAACGTGGCCTTCGCCCTCGAGGTCATCGGCCGCCCCCGCCACGTGGTGACCCAGCAGGTGCCGGCCATCCTCGAGCTGGTCGGGTTGGCCAAGAAGGCCAAGAACCTGCCCAGCGAGCTCTCCGGCGGTGAGCAGCAACGGGTCTCGATCGCCCGGGCGTTCGTCAACCGGCCCCTGATCCTGCTGGCCGACGAGCCCACCGGGAACCTCGACCCGACCACCTCGGTCGGCATCATGCGCCTCCTCGATCGCATCAACCGCACCGGCACGACGGTGGTGATGGCCACCCACGACCAGGGCATCGTCGACACCATGCGTCGCCGGGTGATCGAGCTCGACCGGGGGACGATCGTGCGGGACCAGAACCGAGGGGTGTACGCCTAACCATGTACCGGGTCCGCTACGTCCTGCGCGAGACGCTCCAGAACCTCCGGCGCAACCTCGTCCTGTCCCTGGCCTCGCTGCTCACGGTGGCGGTGTCGCTCGGCATGGTCGGCGGCGCCCTCCTCCTGCGCGACGGCGTGAACAACGCCACCAAGCAGTGGCGCCAGGGCATCGAGTTCGAGATCTTCTTCAATGCCGACGCGACTGCCGAGCAGATCGCGGCGGTCCAGGAGGCGCTGGACGAGAACCCCCAGGTCTCCTCGACCGAGTACTTCGACAAGGCGGCCCAGTGGGACCTCTTCGTGAAGGTCAACGCCGACCGACCCGAGTACCTCGAGGCCGTCACCGAGGTCGACATGCCGCCCTCGGTGCGCATCGACCCCGCCCTCGACGACGCCACCGCCATCCGGCTGCTGGGTGAGAGCTACGAGGGACAGCCCGGGGTGATGCAGATCGAGTTCCCCGAGGAGCAGGTCCGCGACCTCCTCGACTTCTCCAACGTCATGCAGCGGGTGATCCTCGGGGTGGCGGTGGTGGTCCTGCTGGCCGCCGGGCTGCTCATCTTCAACAGCATCCGCCTCGCCATCTTCTCCCGACGCCGCGAGGTCGAGGTCATGAAGCTGGTGGGGGCGACGAACTGGTTCATCCGGGTGCCGTTCATGATCGAGGGGCTCCTCCAGGGATTCCTGGGATCGGCCATCGCCTTCCTGCTGGTGTTGCTGGCCAGCGGCCGGGCCGAGTCGGTGGCCCGTCAGATCGAGCTCCTGCAGGACTTCGTCCTGGTCCAGTCGCAGATCACGTCGGCCGGGATCCTCATGCTCGTCCTCGGGTCGGGCATCGGGGCAGTGAGCGCCGGAGTGGCGGTCAGCCGCTTCCTGGACGTGTGATGCGCCGCCGTCTGGCTCTGCTGGCGCTGAGCGCGTTGCTGGCCGGACAGCTGGCCATCGACGGGGTGCCGGTCGCGGCCGCCACCTCCTCGCTCTCCGATGCCCAGCAGGAGCTGGTCGACGCCACCGAGGAGGAGGCCGCGGCGTTCAAGGCGCTCAACGCCATCCGGGCCGAGGAGAAGCAGCTCGACGCCAAGGTGACCCAGCTCGACGGCGAGCTGCGGGCTGCCCAGGCCCGGGTCGACGCCGCCCAGGCCGAGGCCGACGAGGCCACCGCCCAGCACCTGGTCGTGGTCCAGCAGCTGGAGGTGGCCAAGGCCGCGGTGGCCTCGGCTCGCGAGACGTTGCGCGACTACGCCATCCGGGCCTACATCACCTCGGGCTCGGGAGCCCCCAGCCGCCAGCTGGAGACCCTCAGCCGGAGTGGCAGCCAACACGAGGTGCAGACCGCCCGTGTGCTCGACGACGTGGTCGCCGCCCGCCAGGACGAGGTGGTCGACGACTACCGGCTGGCGGAGGACGACGCCGCCCGCCTCGAGGTCGAGTCGTCGCGCTTGCAGGCGGTGTCGATCGCCAAGCTGGCCGAGGCCCGCGACGAGGCGGTGGAGGTCGAGGCGGCCCGCGACCGCCAGCTGGCGGCCAAGGCCGAGCTCGACGCCAAGCTGGCCGAACTCGACGCCAAGCTGGACGAGATCCAGGCCCGCAAGGCCAAGTGGGAGGCCGAGGTCGCCGCCCAGCAGCGGACCTCCGACTCGATCAGCAGCCTGCTCCGCAGCCGTCAGGCCACCCAGACACTGGGTGTCGGCGTCTCCCTTCGCGATCCGCTCGACGACATGCGGGTCACCTCCTCCTTCGGCAACCGGGTGCACCCGATCTACGGCGAGACTCGCTTTCATGCCGGCATCGACATGGGCGCCTCCACCGGGACGTCGGTGCTCTCGTCGGCCGATGGCACCGTGGTGTTCGCCGGCAACAGCAGCGGCTACGGCAACTACACGGTGATCGATCACGGGGGCCAGCTCGCCACCGCCTACGCCCACCAGGCCAGCATCGGGGTGTCGGTGGGCGACAGCGTGACCCGGGGCCAAAGGATTGGCACGGTCGGCTCGACGGGTGCCTCGACCGGCCCCCACCTCCACTTCGAAGTCAGGATCCTCGGTTCGCCGGTCGACCCCTGCGGCTACCTGTCGGCCTGCTGACCCGGCCGGTGGGTGTCGGCGGACGCGGGGCTCACCAGGACAGGACGGCGAGGCCGTCCTCGCCGTCGAGGCGGCGTCGCACCCGGCGCAGAGGGTGGTGGGGGGCGAAGGCGACGGTGCCGTCGCGGGGTGGGTGGCGCAGGAGCTGGCGGAGGTCGTAGGCCAGGCCGTAGAGGTCGAGTCGCTCGTGCAGGCGGGGGTGGGCAAAGAGCTCGGGGTAGTCCTCCCGCAGCCAGGTCGGGACCTGTCGGAACTGCCCGGCCCCGATCCGGCGGGCGTAGTCGGGGCTGACCTGGTTGCCGGGGTCGGCGCAGAACCGCAGCAGGATGTCGAGGTCGAGGTCGGGGGGTCCGGGTCGCGACCACTCCAGGTCGAGCACCGCGCTGACCCGGCCGGCGTGCCAGAGCAGGTTCTCGAAGTGGAGGTCGCCGTGGACCAGGGTGGCGGGAGGCCCGGCGTCGAGGGCGTCGCCATGGGCCGCCAGGTGCTCGGTCACCTGGTCGAGCAGGGTGGGGTCGGCGGCGGCCAGGCCCGGGAGTTGGCGGAGCCGTTCGACCAGGGTCGCCAGCCGGGGGGCCGGCAGCGGGTGGGGGCACTCGGGGCTCTGGTCCATCGTCGAGAGAGAGGCCGGGAGCTGGTGGAAGGCCCGGAGCACCTCGGCCAGCTGGGACACGGCCCGCCGTCGCTGATCGGGATCGAGGTCGGGCCAGACCCGGCCCAGAGTGATGCCCGCCACCCTCTCGGTGACCAGCCAGGTGCTGGTGCCGCTCATGCCGCGGGCGACGATTCCGGGGTAGGGGATCGAGGCCGGGAGCTGCGCCGCCACCCTCGCCTCGTTCAGCAGCCGGTCGCTGCCGGGGGTGGTGCAGACCCGCACGACGAAGGGCCCGGCTCGCCACGCCTCGTTCGAGGTGGCCTCGATCCGCTCCAGCTGGGTGACCGCGCCGAGTCCCGACGCCTGCAGTGCCAAGCGGGCCCGCAGGCGGGCGTTGGACATGCCGCCGTCGAGCAGCAGACGGGGCGCGAGGGCATCCTGCACCTCGTGTGTATCGGCCTGCCGAGGGGGTGACGAGAGGGTCGGATGGCCCATGTGACCAGACGGGCCCGATCGAGCGGCCCGCGCGCCGTCTGGCCCGTCAATCCCGCGTCGCTGACCTATCCTGCGGCACCCGATGACCACCACCGTCGACCTCTGGTTCGATCCTCGCTGCCCGTTCACCTGGATCACCTCGAGGTGGCTGGTCGGGGTGGCCGCAGACCGAGATCTCGAGGTGGTGTGGCACCTGTGGGACCTCGGGCGCGACGTCGACCCGGCCTCCATCCCGGACGAGCGCCGGGCCGCGGTCGAGCTCGGGACTCGAGCCCGCCGGCTGCTGCGGGCGGCTCAGGAGCAGCTCGGCAACGAGGCGGTGGGCCGGACCTACCTCGAGTGGGGCCGGCGGTTCCACCACGACCAGCAGCGGGACGAGCGGCTGCTGGCCGACGTCATCGCGGCCGCCGAGCTGCCGCCGACGGTGGTCGACGCGGCCGCCGATCCGGCCATCGACGTCCGGGTCCACGCCGACATGGACGAGGGCCGAGCCCTGGTCGGGCCCGATGTCGGCTCACCGGTGCTGTCGGTCCGGACGCATGGCTTCGAGCGCAAGGCGTACTTCGGGCCAGTGCTGCTCGAGGTACCCGACCCCCGAAGCGGGTCACGGCTGTGGGACATGATCGAGGCCGCCTTCGAGGTCCCGGCGCTCTACGAGCTCAAGCGCGGCCGCACCGGTCGGCCCGATCTCGGCCCCCGGCCCTGACCCTCTCCCCCCAGTGACCTGGCACCCCTCGGCCGGCGGCGAGCCGCCGTCCGACGAGATCCTGGCGGCCGTCGACATCGGCACCAACTCCATCCACCTGGTGGTCGCTCGGGCCCTGCCCAACAGCGGATTCGAGGTCCTGGACAGCGAGAAGGAGATGATCCGCCTGGGCTCGGGGCCCGGCGACATGAAACGCCTGGAGCGCGACGCCATCGATCGAGCGGTCGACGCCCTGCGGCGGTTCCGGCAGGTCGCCGACCGCTTCGATGCCCCCATCCGGGCGGTCGCCACCTCGGCGGTGCGGGAGGCGCTCAACCGCGACGAGCTGACCTCCCGGGCCTGGGCGGAGGCTGGCGTCGACGTCGAGGTCATCTCCGGGGTGGAGGAGGCCCGACTGATCCATCTCGGGGTGCTCCAGGCGGTACCCGTGTTCGACAAGCGACTGCTGCTGGTCGACATCGGCGGGGGCTCCACCGAACTGCTGGTCGGCGAGCGGGGCGAGGCGCTGGCCGCCCGGAGCCTCAAGCTGGGGGCGCTGCGCCTGACCCAGCGGTTCTTCGTCTCGAACCGGCTGCTCGACAGCCGGGTCGAGGCCTGCCGCCGCTTCGTGCGGGCCGAGCTGGTGACCTTCGCCCTGGAGGTGCGGCGCCTCGGCTACGACGTGGCCATCGGTTCGTCGGGCACGGTGACCAGCGTGGCGTCGATGGCCCAGGCGGCTCGGGGTGAGCCCCGCCCCCAGACCTTCAACAACTTCGTGCTGGGCGCGGCGGAGATCACTGCCGTAGTGGAGCGCCTGGCCGAGGCCCGCACGCTGGACGAGCGGGCCCGGACGCCCGGACTCGACCCGACCAGGGCCGACATCGCCCTGGCCGGCGCCCTCATCCTCGACGAGGTGTGTCGCGAGCTCGGCGTCGAGCAGCTGGTGGTCTCGGAGTTCGCCCTGCGTGAGGGGGTCCTGCTCGACGCCTGGGAGCGCTCGAGCCGGGGTTCGATCCAGCACCTCCACGACCTCCGGCGCCGGGGGGTCACGCAGCTGGCCGAGGCCTGCGACGACGACCCGGTCCACTCCGCGCATGTGGCCGGACTGGCGCTGCGCCTCTACGACGATCTGGCCGAGCGGCTGGCCTTGGGCCCAGAGGCCCGGGAGTACCTGGAGGCGGCTGCCCTCCTGGCGAACGTGGGACTGTTCGTGTCCCACGCCAACCACCACAAGCACTCGTACTACGTCATCCGCAACTCCGAGCACCTGGTCGGGTTCACCGACCGGGAGATCGAGCTGATTGCCCAGGTCGCCCGTTACCACCGCAAGAGCGAGCCCAAGCGCAAGCACGAGAGCTTCGTC
This sequence comes from Actinomycetes bacterium, assembly GCA_031398745.1. Taxonomy (GTDB): domain Bacteria; phylum Actinomycetota; class Acidimicrobiia; order Acidimicrobiales; family CADCSY01; genus JANNNX01. The sequence continues at coordinate 9,688 of JANNNX010000012.1, read as the reverse complement.
CGTCTCCGGGACGACGATCGCCGGCTGGTGCGGTCCCTCGCGGCGGTGCTGCGGGTGGCCATCGGCCTCGACCGCAACCACGCCGGGCTGGTGGCCGACGTTCGGGCCGAGGTCGTCGAGGGCACCCTGGCGGTGGTGGTGGTGCCCCGGCCAGGGGCCGACGTCAGCCTCGAGCTCTACGCCACGGGCCTGCGCACCGGCCTGCTCGAGCAGGTCACCGGGCTCGGGGTGGTGGTCGAGCTCGACTCCCTCCGAGCCGTGCCCGACCCGGAGTGATCTGACGGGTTGTCATCTTCGGTCAAGGTGAGGGCGCGCGGGGCCGATGTAGGGCCTAGGAGCCCCTCATGCGACGACGAATCAGTGCAACGCAACGGATGTGGTTGGGAGGCCTGGGATTCTCGGTGGGCCTGATCGTGGTGACGGGGCTCGGCCTCCTCTCCTGGGAACTGCACTCGCTCGACGAGCTGCGGGATCGCACGGGCGCTGCCCGCGACGACCTGGTGTCGGCCGATCGCCTGAGCACCGAGGCTCACCTTTCCTTCGAGAAGGTCATCCAGCCGCTGGCGACCGGGGTCGGCGTCAGCGACACCGCTCAGTTGAACGTCGCCACCTCGGCCTCGCAGGAGGCCCAGCGGGCTTGGCTCGACTTCAAGGACCGGTCACTCGACCTCCCGGGTGAGGCTGTGCTGGTCGAGCAGGTCGACACCAACCTCCCGCTGCTGGCCCAAATCAAGACCGTCGAGGACGTGGTGGGCTTCCAGGAGTCCCTCGATCAGGAGCGGGCCGCCTACGCCCTCACCCACGAGGCCTTGGCGTCACTCGACGAGACCCTCTACACCCCGGCCGTCATGGATCGCATCGACGACATCGACCGGGCCCGGGGCCTGGCTCGCCGGGGCACGCTGGCCGTCGGCTCGGTCGGCCTGATCGGCGCGCTGTTCGTGACCGCGGCGGGCGTGCGCTGGCGTCGGCGCCAGGACGCGCTCGACGCGGCCCAGGAGGCGATCCGATCCGAGGAGAGCCGCCGCAACGAGCTCGAGGCCCGGCTGCAGCGGGCCCTCGAGATGGCCGAGGTCGAGGACCGCACCTACACGCTCATCGGCCGAGCCCTGACCGAGGTGGCCCCGGCCTCACCGGCCGAGCTGCTGCTGGCCGATTCGAGCCGTGCCCACTTCCATCAGGTCCTCAGCACCGACCCGGCTGGGGGTGCCGGCTGCCTGGTAGGCACCCCTCGGGACTGCCCGGCCGCCCGTCAGGGCCAGACCATGGTGTACACGTCGAGTCGTCAGCTCGATGCCTGCCCGCACCTCGAGGGGCGCCCCGGGGGTGACTGCTCGGCCGCCTGCGTGCCGGTGAGCATCGCTGGCCTGACCGTTGGGGTGGTGCACGCCACCGGGCCCGATGGCTCGCCGCCCGACCGCCGGACCTTGGTCGACGTCGAGCTGGTGGCCCGCAAGGCGTCGGAGCGAATCGGCATGATCCGGGCCTACTCGGCCTCCCAGACCCAGGCCCGCACCGATCCCCTGACCGGGCTGTTGAACCGGCGCAGCCTGGAGAACGGCGTGCGCGACCTGGTCGAGGCCGGTACCGACTACACCGTGGTGTTCGCCGACCTCGACCACTTCAAGCAGCTCAACGACGTCCACGGCCACGACACCGGCGACCGGGCGCTGCGGGTGTTTGCCCAGGCGCTCCGGGACTCGGTGCGGCCGGGAGACGTCGTGGGCCGGTTCGGGGGCGAGGAGTTCGTCCTGGTGCTCCCGGATTGCACGGTCGAGGCGGCGGTGGTCGTGGTCGAGCGCATCCAGGTGAAGCTGGCCGAGGGGATTGGCCGCGCCCGGGTGCCGGTGTTCACCTCCAGCTTCGGTCTGGCCTCGTCGGGCATCGGCGGCTCGTACGACGAGGTCCTGGTGGCCGCCGACCAGGCGCTGCTGGGAGCCAAGAGCGCGGGCCGCGACCGTATGGAGATCGCCGACGGTCTCGGTCGCCGATCGATCGACGACCTCCGCGAGTTGCGCGGCCTCGAGGGTCTCGAAGGTCTGGTGGGCGACGCCGAGGTCGAGATCGAGGTCGCTCGAGCGGACTGAGGGTCGCTCGAGCGATTCGTCAGTAGATGCCGGTCTGGGTGGCGGGGCCCACCGACGTCGCGTAGGGGGCCTGGTCGAGCCACTTGCCGGCCGGCTCCCAGACCCGGGCCAGCTCGGCCGCCCCCCGCTGGAGGAGCCGGGTCCGAAGGTCGGAGGCCCGCAGGTACTTCAGGGCGATGCTCGCCGCCTGGCGGTTGTGCAGGGCCGCCCCCCGCCGGATGGCGGCGAACTCGTCCACCGCGCCGTCGGCTGCGGCCGGGTTGGTGGCACCCAGCGCGAGGGCGACGGCCTTGGCCGCGGCCAGGGCGTCGGGCACCCCGGAGTTGAGGCCGCGGGCGCCGAAGGGAGCGAACAGGTGCGACGCCTCGCCGGCCAGCAGGACCCGACGGTGCTCGTCGGTGAAGGCGTCGGCCACCAACTGGAGGAACTGGTAGCTCGACACCCAGGTGGTGCGCTCGGCGTAGCGCTCGGGCATGACCTTGGCGATCCAGCCCTGCACGCCGGCCTCGTCGCTCCACTCCTCCGGGTCGTCGTCGTCGTGGCATTGCAGGTCGGCCCGCCAGCCGCCGGCAAAGGGCACCATCATCACGTTGCGGCCACCGACCGCCGGGTGCTGGTAATAGAAGAGTCGCTCCAGGGGGAGGGGTTGGTCGGGGTCCTCGGCCACGTCGACCACGATGTAGGAGTGCTCGGAGCGGCTGCCGGACATCTCGATCCCGAGCCCCTTGCGGGTGCCCGAGCGGGAGCCATCGGCCCCGATGACGTACTGGGCCTGCCAGGTGGCGCCGTTGGTGGTGGTCAGGGTGACGCCCGTGGGGGTCGTCTCGACCGCCGTCACCTCGGCATCCCAGGCGAACTCGACGCCGACCCGCTTGCAGGCGTCGAACATCAGCGCCTCGGTGTCGCGCTGGGAGATGTTGGTCGAGTGGGGGAGGACGCCCTGGGGCGGGGCCGAGTAGCTGCGGGCGTAGACCTGGCGATCGCCCCAGAAGGTGCGCTTGGTGCGCCACTCGACACCGTGGGCGACGACCTCCCAGCCCAGGCCGGGAAAGGCTTGCTCCAGGCGCTCGATGGTCTGGCGGTGCAGGAAGATGGCGCGGCTACCGGGGCGGGGCCGCCCCTCGGGCCCGGCTTCGAGGACGGTGACCGCCACGCCGTGGGACCGCAGGCCAAGGGCGGCGCTCAGGCCCACCGGGCCGGCGCCCACGACGAGGACGGGGTGGTCGGCCTTGCTCGACGTGTTGCTCACGTCGTCACCCTACGTTCCGACGTGGGTCACCCCCCACCGGAAGGGCTGGGCTTGCTCGGTCAGCCGCCGGTGGGGACGATGCGGGCCAGGAGCGAGCGAGCGGCCCGCAGCACCAGGTCTCGGTCATGGGTCACCGCGTAGTCGAATCGGCGGTCGCGCTCAGGGCCACGGTCACCGAGGTCGCGGGCCACGAGGGCGGCGGTGTAGTGGTTGGCCACTACCACCACCGACCACTCGTCGACCAGGGGGTCGCCGGTGGCGATGGTGGCGCCGCGCACGCCGGCCACGGGCTCCGGCGCCAGGCCCACGCCCACGGCTGCGACCAGAGGGCAGTCGGCGGCCAGGTGGCCATAGCGCTGAGCGGTGGCCGCCGTGAAGTGCTCGGCGTCCTGGAAGGCACTGAGGATCACCGCCCCGCCCACGATGCCTCGGGCCTGGGCCTCGAGGTGGATCGACATGGCCACCAGCATGGCCTTGGTCGAGCGCCGCACGTCCCGCTCGGCCGCGACCACGGTGTAGGGCGTGGCCTCCGGGGCGGCGACCGAGACTGTCGGCCGGGCCCAGGCTCCGGTGGCGGTGGGCAGCGTGGGTGACGGCCGCCCGAAGAGGTAGCCCTGTCCCAGGACCGCCCCCATCGTCCGGGCCCGATCGAGGTGCTCGAGGGTCTCGATGCCCTCGGCCAGCACCGCCGCTCCGGTCCGCTCGGTCTCGGCCAGCACGGCGGTCATGATCGCCGCCACCTGCTCGGTCGGCCGGTCCTGGATCAGCCGCAGGTCGAGCTTGATGACGTCGGGAGCGATGAAGGGCATGAGGGCCAGTGAGTGAGGGTCGGCGCCGACGTCGTCTATCGCCACGCCCCATCCGTGCGCTCGGGCGAAGGCCACCGCCGCCAGGAGGTCGGCCGGACGGGATGCGATGGCCCGCTCCGTCAGCTCCAGCACCAGGTGCAACCCTGCGGCATCGAGCGCAAGTCGTTCGATGGCACCTTCGTCGGCCGGCCCCAGGGTCGAGGGCTCGACGTTGACGAACAGCGGCACGCTGAGGCCACCCGCCACCGCTCCGGCCACCGCCACCCGCCGACAGGCCTGGTCGAGGATGGTGACCCGCCGCTCCGCGGCGGCCACCCTGAACAGATCGTGGGGCAGCTCGAGGGCCGTGCCCCGGGGGCCCCGGGCGAGGGCCTCGCAAGCGACTGTGAGGCCGGTGTCGAGGTCGACGATCGGCTGGTAGACGGAGCGCAGCAGACCCTGATCGAGGACCTCGTCGAGGCTGATCGCGGAATCCCCGGCCGTCGGCGCTGGAGTCGGGTGCTGGTCCGGGGACCAGGTTCCGTCAGTCACGGTTCGCACCGTGTTCTGCATCGGCAACCGGCGGGCCGACCTTGACGTTCGCTGCCTCGAGCCAACCCGCGACCCGCCTCAGTCGCCGGCGGCTCGCCGGGTGGCGGCGTCGCCGCGGGCCTGGCGCATGAGCAGGAACGCCCGCACCACCGCCACCACCACGATGGCGGCCATCACCGCCCGGCCGAGGGTGTCATCGATCGTCACCAGCAGGACCAGGGCGACCAGGAACACCACGGTGACCAGGGCAAGGCCAAATCGCACCCGGCGGGGGTCGATCTGAGGCAGCTCGTCGGGCATGGCCAGAGTCTGGCGCACGAATCCCGCCAAGCGGTCGTGGCCCGGACAGATTGACGAAAGACAGCGGAAGGACGTTGTTCACCCAGCGGAGACCAACCCGTGACCGCCCCTTCCTAGGTTCAGTCACAGGTCAGATGACCACCTGACAACGGCGTCAGCGCTCACACTCCCGAAAGGAACCTCGATGCACCGTGTTTGCTCCGTCTCCCACCGTCGAAGGGGGGCTTCCTGATGCGACGCAAGCTGCTCGTCGGCGCCGGTCTGGCGTTGCTCGGCGTGCTGGCGACCTCCGGGGTGGCGTCGGCGGCTGAGGCCGAGCCGGCCACCACCGAGAGCGTCACCGCCATGGGCCAGCAGGTGAACCTGCTGTGGATCGTCATCGGCGCCGTCCTCGTGGTGTTCATGCAGGCCGGCTTCGCCCTGGTCGAGACCGGCTTCTGCCGGGCCAAGCACGCCGCCCACGTCATCTCGACCAACTTCGCCATCTTCGGCCTCGGCTTCGTCGGCTACTTCCTGGTCGGCTATGCCCTCATGTTCGGCGGCTACAGCTACGTGCTGCCGGGCTACGACTTCGGCTACTCCGGTCCGGTTGGCGGCCCGCTGATCGGTTCGGGCAGCTGGGTCTTCCTGTGGGAGGGCGGCTGGGCGCTGACCGACATCGGCAAGGCCGGGGGAGCGGCGGTCGCCGGCTTTTTCTTCTACATGGTGGCCTTCATGGACACCGTGGCCACCATCCCCACCGGGGCCATGGCCGAGCGCTGGAAGTGGAAGGCGTTCGTCGGCTGGGGCCTGTTCTGCGGGGCCATCTACTACCCGATCTTCGGGGCCTGGACCTGGGGCGGCGGCTGGCTCAGCCAGCTTGGCAACAGCATGGACCTGGGCTTCGGGTACGTCGACTTCGCCGGCTCCGGCGTCGTCCACGCCGTGGGTGGGGTGGCCGGTCTGGCCGGCGCCTTGGTGCTGGGTCCTCGCATCGGGAAGTTCGGCAAGGACGGGTCGCCCAACACGCTGCCCGGCCACCACATCCCGATGGCCATGCTCGGCTGCTTCATCCTTCTGTTCGGGTGGTTTGGCTTCAACGCCGCCTCGACGCTGGCCGCCACCGACATCCAGTTGGCAGTGGTCGCCGTCAACACCGCCCTGGCCGGTGCCTTCGGCGCCACCTCGGCGATGTTCTGGCTCATGTGGCGCTGGGGCAAGCCCGACCCCGGGATGATGGTCAACGGCATGTTGGCCGGCCTGGTGGCGATCACCGCCCCCTGTGCCTTCGTCGACCCGTGGGCCGCTGCCCTCATCGGTGCCATCGCCGGTGTGCTGGTGATCTACGCCGCCACCTTCATCGAGAAGGTGCTGAAGGTCGACGACCCGGTGGGTGCGGTGGCTGTCCACGGTGTCAACGGCACCTTCGGCGTGCTGTGTGTGGGGCTGTTCTCCAACGGCACCTACGGCGCCGGCTGGAACCTGACCACCGAGGGACCGGCCGCGTCGGCTCTGGGCATCACCGGCCTCTTCTACGACGCCTCCCTCGGCGCCCGCCAGCTGGCCGCTCAGGCCATCGGTGTGGTCGTCATCTGGACGGTGATCTTCGGCATCGCCTACGCGTTCTTCAAGATCCAGAACGCGGTGATGAAGGGCGGTATCCGTCCCTCGGCCGAGATGGAGATGGCGGGTATGGACCTGCCCGAGATGGGCGCCCTGGCCTACCCCGAGTTCATGGAGGTCGAGGCGCTGGTCGAGCACGCCGGAGTCAGCCCCACCCGGGAGGAGTCCACCGGCGCTGGCCACTGAGCCCGACGCACACCCATCCTTCGACGGGCGGGCACGGTTCGCCGTGCCCGCCCGTCCCACGTCCGCCGGGCCCTTCGATCTGAACTGGCCCTGAACACAGAAGACCTGGGACCCCCATGGAGATCGGCTCCGTCCTCACCGACATCCTCATCGTGCTGGTGGCGGCCAAGGTCGCGGCCGAGCTGGCCGAGCGTCTCGGCATCCCGGCGGTCGTCGGCGAGATCGTGGCCGGCGTCCTCGTCGGCCCCTCGGTGCTGGGGATGGTCGGTGCCGACGACGAGGTGCTCCGCACCCTGGGCGAGCTCGGCGTCATCATCCTCTTGCTGCAGGTGGGCATGGAGATGGACATCGCCGAGTTGGGCAAGGTCGGCCGAACGTCGATGTTGGTGGCCATCATGGGCGTCGTGGCGCCCATGGCGCTCGGCTTCGGCGCCATGTCGCTGCTCGGAGAGGACTTCAACACCTCGCTGTTCATCGGGGCGGCCCTGACCGCCACCAGCGTGGGCATCACCGCCCGGGTGTTCGGCGACCTCCGGGCCCTGGCCACCACCGAGGCCCGCATCGTGCTGGGGGCGGCGGTGGCCGACGACGTGATGGGCCTGGTGGTCCTCACCGTTGTGGTCCGGCTGGTCACCGAGGGCTCCGTGTCGGCCCTGTCGGTGGCCGGGATCATCGCCGTGGCGGTTGGCTTCCTGCTGGTGTCGGGGCTCGCCGGCCTGCGGATCAGCGGACCGCTGTTCACCGCCGTCGACCGACTGTCGCGCTCGACCGGGACGCTCGTCGCGTTGGCCCTGGCCTTCACCCTGGGCTTCGCCTTGTTGGCCGACGCCGCCCAGCTGGCCCCCATCGTGGGGGCCTTCGTCGCCGGCCTGGCCCTGACCCGCAGCCACCAGGCCGATCGCATCCAGCGAGAGCTGGCGCCCGTCGGCCACCTGCTCATCCCGGTCTTCTTCCTTCACATCGGCATCGATGCCGAGGTCAGCGCCTTCGCCGATGCCACCGTGTTGCGCAACGCGGGCTTGCTGCTGGTGGTGGCGGTCATCGGCAAGCTGGTGGCGGCCGGTGGTGCCGTCGGCTCGCCGGGCGACAAGATGCTCATCGGGCTCGGGATGCTGCCCCGGGGCGAGGTCGGCCTCATCTTCGCCACCATCGGCCTGTCCAACGGAGTGCTGGGCGACGAGCTCTACGCCTCGCTCCTCTTGGTCGTTCTGGCCACCACGCTGGTCACCCCCTATCTGCTCAAGCTCCGCTACAGCCGGCTGCGGGCCGGCGCCCAGCCGGCGGTGGCCGCCGTCCAGGCTCGACCCCCGGGCGGCTGGCTGGTGGTGGGGGAGGGCACCGTCGAGCTGGCCGCGATGCCGGGCGACGACGTGGCCCTTTCGGTGGCGCTCGACGCGGCGTTGATCGTCAGCCGTAACGAGCCGGGCGGCGAGTTGCTGAGCTGGCTGGCCAGCCGTCCCGAGAGTGCCTACCGGTGGCGGGGCTCGGTGCTCGACGACCTGCTCGACGTGATCGAGCGAGGAAACCCCCGGTCGTGGCGCTTCCTCGAAACCACCGGAGTCCTGGCCGCGGCCCTGCCCGAGCTGGCCGACGCCCTCCGGGCTCGCCAGGCCGATCCATTCACCCTCGACCTCCTCGGCCCGTACCGCTTCGTCGGCTTCGAGCGCCTGCGCGGGCTCGACCCGGGAGACCCCCTGGCCGTGGAGGCCGACCGGGTCGTGCACCGGGAGCGGTTGCTGCTCGCCCTGCTGCTGGTCGAGGCCACCGACTCGGTGGGTCGGCGCGACGCCGTGGCCGATGCCGTGGTCCGCCGCCTCGGCCTCGACGCCGAGACCCGGGCGGCGATCGTGGCTCTGCTGCGGGACCGCGGTCTGCTGTGGGCCGCCGCGGTCCGAGCCGGGGGGCTCGGCGAGGACGCGGTGCTCCCGCTGGCCTCGCACCTCGACACCCCCGATCGCGCCCGCACGCTCTACGTGCTGTCGGCGTTGGTCGAGACCGAGCGGGCCAGCTGGGAGCAGGCCCGACTCCGTGACCTCCACGACCTGGTCCAGAACGCTCTGGCGCATGACGAACTCACCGGCGTCGAGGCGCGCAACCTGCTGGGACGGCGCCGGACCCAGGCCCTGGCCATGGCCCGCGACGACGAGGCGGTCCGCGACCGCATCGCCCGGGCCCCCCGGCCCTACGTTCTGCGTCAGTCGGCGGCCGCCATCGCCCGCCACGCCGAGCTGTTCACCCCGCCGCTGCGGGGCCACGACGTGCACGTGCGGGCCACCGCGGCGGGGGGCGACGCCTGGTGGGTCGATGTCGCGGCCCGCGATCGCCACGGCCTCCTGGCCGCGGTGACCGGGGTGCTGGCCGCCCACGAGCTCGACGTGGCCGAGGCCATCGTGGCCACCTGGGCCGACGGGGTGGCGCTGGAATCGTTCCGGGTGCGCAGCGCGGCCAAGCCCGACACCGAGCGTCTCGGGTCGGCGATCCACGCCGCGTTCTCCTCCGAGCTCTCGGCGGCCCCAGTGCCCGACGCCGTGGTCACCTTCGACCGGTTGGCCTCGCCCTGGCACACCGTGTGTGAGGTGCAGGCGCCGGACCGGCCCGAGTTGCTTCACGTCATCGCCACCGCTCTGGCCGCGGCGGGCACCGAGGTGGTGGCGGCGACCATCGGCGGGGTCGAGGGCGAGGCCGACGACCGCTTCGAGCTGGTCGACACCGACGGTCGCAAACTGAACGGCGAAGCCGAGGACGCCGTCCGGCGCTACCTCCTCCACGGGGTGGCCACCAAGCGCACCTGGCGCCGCGGCCGCGTCTACGAGCCGGCCACCGCCGCCGTCACCGCCGTCTGACCCTCCCTCCCCACCGTGGCGGGGGGGGGGGGAGAACAGGGGGGGGGGGTTTGGGGGCGGGGCGGGGGGGGGGGCGGGCCG
>JANNNX010000067.1:0-9828 GCA_031398745.1 Actinomycetes bacterium | reverse complement strand
CTTCGGCATCGCCCGGGCGGTGTCGACCCAGGAGAACCTGACCCAGGCCGGCTCGGTCATGGGCACCGCCACCTACTTCTCGCCCGAGCAGGCCCGGGGCGAGATGGTGGACGCCCGCAGCGACGTCTACGCCCTCGGCGTCGTTCTCTACGAGCTGCTGGTCGGCACCCCGCCCTTCACCGGGGACAACCCGGTGGCGGTGGCCTACAAGCAGGTGCAGGAGCAGCCGGTCCCGCCCCGCCGGCTCGACCCGTCGATCCCGCCGGCACTCGAAGCGGTGACGCTCAAGGCCCTGGCCAAGCGCCCCGCCGATCGCTACCCGTCGGCCGGCGAGCTGCGAAACGACCTCCTGCGCTTCCACCGGGGCCAGGCGGTGTCGGCCGTCGCCGCCCTGCCGGCCACCGGCGCCACCCGGGCGGTCCGGGCGGTCGACGGCACCACAGTGGTTCCCGCCTACGCCGGCTACGACACGGTGGCCGAGGAGATCCGACCCCGGCGCTGGCCGCTGGTCACCACCCTGCTGGTCCTGGTGCTGGCGCTGGTCGGACTGGGCGTGGCCTTCGCCAACAACCTCGGGATCGGTGACGGGGTGGCCAAGGTCGACGTGCCTGACGTGGTGGGCGAGACGGTCGACGACGCCACCACCGAACTCGAGGCCGCCGGCTTCGAGGTCAAGGTCACCAACGTCGAGAACGACAGCGTCGAGCTCGGTCGGGTGGTGCGCCAGGATCCCGAGGGGGGGAGCAAGTTCGACGAGGGCGGCGAGGTCGAGCTGTTCGTCAGCGCCCCCAAGGAGGTGGCCGTCCCCGACCTGGTGGGTGACACGCTCGACAACGCCACCCGAAACCTGACCAACCTCGGCCTGCTGGTCGAGTCCACCGATCAGTTCGACGACGTGCGCCCCCGAGGTGAGGTGCTCTCCCAGGATCCCGTCCCCGGCACCCCGCTGGCCGCCGGCGGCACGGTGAAGGTGGTGGTGTCGAAGGGGCCGACCGAGGTCGCCGTTCCCGACGTCCGCAACAAGAGCCGGGACGAGGCCGCCGACGAGCTGTCGGCCGCCGGGTTCAACCCGATCATCCAGTCGGCTCGCAGCGACTCCGTCGAGGTCGGCAAGGTGATCCGCACCGACCCCGGCACCGGGTCGATGCTGGCCAAGGGCTCCAACATCACCGTGTACGTGGCGTCGGGGGCCGCCACGATCGAGGTGCCCAACGTGCTCAACCAGACCGAGGCCCAGGCCACCGCGGCCCTGCAGGCCGCGGGCTTCCGCACCAGTGTCGCCGGCCAAGCCGTGCAGGCGTCCGACGTGGGCAAGGTCGTGAACCAGTCGCCCAGCGGCGGCGAGCGGGCCGCCCCCGATGCGGTGATCACCATCGTCGTCGGCCAAGCCAGCACCACCGGCTCGACCGGATCGACGACCACCACCACCACCACGACCACCACCACCGGCTAGCTCGACTCGACCGGACCGCCGCCCCGCCGCCCCGCCGGCCGCGGCCCGCGGCCCGCGGCCGCTACCGGGCGTAGGCCAGGAAATTCGCCAGGAGCTGGTGGCCTCCCTGGGTGAGGATCGACTCGGGGTGAAACTGGACGCCCTCGGTCGGGTGGTGCCGGTGGCGGAGGCCCATGACGATGCCGTCGGCGGTGGTGGCGGTGACCTCGAGCTCGTCGGGCACGGAGTCGGGGGCGACCACCAACGAGTGGTAGCGGGTGGCGGTCAGGGGCTGGGGCAGGCCCTGGAAGACCCCGACCCCGGTGTGGTCGATGACCGACGTCTTGCCGTGGACGACCTCAGGGGCTCGCACCACCTGGCCGCCGAACACCTGGCCGATGCACTGGTGGCCGAGGCAGACCCCGAGGATCGGCACCCGCCCGCTCAAGCGACGGATGATCTCGTTGGACAGCCCGGCGTCGTCGGGTCGGCCCGGGCCGGGAGAGATCAGGACGGCGTCGGCGTCGAGGGCCTCGACCTCGTCGATGCTCAGAGCGTCGTCGCGATGCACCAGCGGTTCGGCGCCCAACTCCCCCAGGTACTGGACCAGGTTGAACACGAAGGAGTCGTAGTTGTCGACCACCAAGACCCTCGTGCCCACGGCCGGAGGCTAGCGGCCGGGCTCGGCGCCCTATCCTGTGCGGCGATGGCCAAGAAACGAGGCGCGGGCGCGCCGATCGGCACCGGACGGGTTACTCCCAAGGGCACCCGGGCCGACGCCCCTCCCCCGGGGCTGTCGTCCCGCTACACCCCACCGACGCCTCGCCAGTACCGAACCAGCCCGCTGTGGGTGCCGATCCTCATGTTCGGGCTCCTCGGCCTCGGCGGGGCGCTCATCTTCGCCAACTACCTCGGCATCCTGCCCTTCACCAACGGCACGGCCTCGACCGGGGTGCTGGCGCTGGGCCTGGTGTGCATCACCGGCGGCTTCGTGATTGCCACCCAGTACCGCTGAGGGCAAACAGCCCGCGAACAGCGCACGCCGGGTCCGGCCGCCGCATGTCGAGCGAGTTACAGACGTGTGACGCTCCCCAGCGTTATCCACACCCTGGGGACAAGGCCGGACGAGCCCGGATCGTCTCACTCCTCGGCCGGTACGAGGTCCATCTCGTCCATGCAGTGGCGGGGTGGATCGGGGTCCTCGGTCTCAGCTCGATCGACTCGCAGCTCCATCCCGCAGCTCGGGCAGCGGTAGCGGAGCTTCACTCGGCGCATCTCGCCCGACGGCGGGGGCGGCGGCAACGGCGTGGCCAGGCCTCGCAGCATCCCGAACCCGACCCGCAGGATCAGCCACATGGCACCGGCGGCAGCCAGGACGGACACGGCGCGACCCATCGACCGCGAGGCTAGGGCCGGGCCACCACCGACACCACGGTCAGCCCCCCGGCCGCCACCGACAACCCGAGCCCCCACCCGTCGGCGCCGGTTGGGTCGGTCGAGCCGACCCGGTGCACCAGGGTGGTCAGCAGCCGGGCCCCGGCGGCTCCCGGGGCCAGGCCCAGGGCCAGCGCCCCACCCCGGGAGTTCACCACCGAGGGGTCGACCTCGCGGTGGCGCCGGCGCCAGGCGGCAGGGACGACCGCGAACGGCTCGTCGATCTCGATCCAGGCCAGCGCCGACGCCCCCGCTCCCCTCGCCCGTCGGCCGGCCGACGCCAGACCGGCGGTGGTGACCGCCGCCAGGGCGTCACCGGGGTCGGTCGGCGATGACCCGAGCACCGCGGATCCGAGCAGACGAGCCCGGGGGACGGCACCGACCGCCGCGGCCGCCTCCTCGCTGGCCACCAGGATCGCCGCGGCCCCATCGGCGCTCGGGGCGACGCCCATCGCCGACACCACCCCGGCAGGCTCGGCCAGGGCGGGGTAGTCGGCCAGCACCTGGGGACCGAGATCGGTCCGCACCGGCTCGTCGGCGAACACCGTCCGGCCGAGCTCCACCGCTGCCCGGCGCTCGACGTCCCAGCGGCGGGCGGCGAGGGGCACGACCTCGGCGGCGAGCTCGCCGGCAGTCTGCGCCGCCGCGGCCCGGTGGTGGGAGGCCGCCACCTCAGCGTCGAGGGAGTCCCGGTCGAGACCGGACGCGGCGGCCAGCCGCTCGGCCCACTGGATCGGGGGAACGAGGCCTCCCTGGTCTCGGTAACGCTCGGCCATGCCGACGCCGAAGCTGGTCGGGCCGGGCGCCGCCGACGACCCCGGCGGCGTCGTACTCACCACCTCGACACCGGCCGCCACCGCCATCGAGCACGACCCGCTGGCCACCGCCTGGGCCGCGACATGCAGGGCGAGGTGGGACGACGCCTCCTGCTGGTCGACGGTCACCGCCGGGACCGCTTCGGGCCAACCGGCACCGAGAACTGCCGACCGCCCGACGTTGCGAGCCTGGTTGGCCACCTGGGTGACACAGCCGACGACGACCAGCCCGACCTGGCCGGGGTCGATCGCGCTCCGGCGAGCCAGCTCGCTGAGCACGGTGGCCAGGAGGTCGGCCGGGTGCCAGCCCGACAGCAGCCCGTTGCGGGCGCCCGTAGGGCTGCGCACCGCGTCGACGATCATCACGCCGTCCACGGTCACTCCTCGACTCGGCGCCGGACGCGAGTCGACCCCGAGTAGCCGAGCGGCGGACCACTCAACTCCTCGGGGTCGAACTCAGGGCAGATCAAAGGGGTGCTCCTCCATCCCGGTGCCCGAGAGCCCCGACATGGTGGTCCTTCCTCCGATCCTGACCGAGGGGGCGCACCGTCGGACCTGGTGCCGGAGTCCCACCTCGCCTCGACGCTTTCGCTCCGATGCGCTGCGGGGCCGGCTGCCTGACCCGACCGGTCCGTTTTCCCGGCTGGCGCTACCTTGCTCCTACGAAAAGCCCAGGTCAAGCGATATTTTCATCAACTCACAGGACATCCCCAACATTTCTCGGTTCTCCCCAAGTTGTGCGAGTTGTTGACAGCAGTCCCCACAGGTTTGTCCCCCGTCAGGGCTGTCGATGGAGCAGGACGACGGTCGGATCGTCGACCACGACCTCCCACTCGCCGCCGGCCCGCAGGCCCTCGTAGGTGGCCTTGGCTTCATCACCGGCGACATCGCCCGGGCGCACCACCACCCACTCGACCTCGTCGGTCGGAGGGAGGGCCACCCCGTCCACCGCCCAGTACGAACGGGAGAAGGGGTTGGGGTAGAGGTAGACGACCGGGCGATGAGCCAGGTGCGGGGTGAGGAAGGCCCCCGCCGACACCACGTCGCCGGCCGGGATGCGCGCCAGGGCATCGGCCACCACCTGGTCGGAGCCCGAGTCGGTGATCCACTCCTCGGCGTGGCGGCCGACCGGCGAGGGGCTCCACGCCACGTTGGCGGCCACCGCCGCCGCCACCACCGCGACGCTGACCATCGCCACGGGCGCCGCTCGGCCACCGGCCAGGGCGACTGCCCGCTTGGCCCCCAGGACGGCAGCCGCCACCACGATGGCGCTCAGGTAAGCCGAATACTGGAAGCGGATGTCGTGCTGGCCGGCCTGGCCCGACAGCAGGTTGGCCAGGGTCACCGGGAGCGCGACGACCAGCAGCGACGGCCGGAGGAGGCAGATGGCCAAGGGGCCCAGCATCTGGAGCAGGTACCAGGGCCGGTCGTCCGCGAGGAGGACGTCGAGCACCCGGACCGGGTCGCTGAGCATCCCCCACAGTGCGCCGGCCAGACCGTCGCCGAAGGCGGCGTAGCGCCCGGTGTACACCAGCTCACCGGTCGGACTCAGGCTGGGAAGCACGAAGCCGACGTCGACCACGAACCACACGACGGACAGGGCCGCGGCCACCATCCCCGCTCGCCGCACCGCAGTGGCGGTGGGCCCCCGAATCTGGTCGGACAACGCCATCCAGAGGCCCAGGGGGGCGACCACCAGCGCGGCGTCTTCCTTCACCGACAGCACCACCACCAGCACCAGCAGCGTCCCGCGGGCCCGGCCCCGCAAGGCCAGCAGGAAGGCGGCCAGCAGCAACGGGATGGCCACCAGCTCGGGGTGGAAGGTCCACCACGTCGCCCACCCGAGCGCGGGGTGGGCCAGGGCGGAGATCGCCACCGCGGCGGACAACACCGGCGGCAGGCCCAGCGCCCGACCGGCGGCCAGGGCCAGCGGCCCGACCGCAGCCAGCAGGCCCACGGTGAGCAGGAGCAGCGCCCGGGGGTCGTCCCAGAGCCAGTAGAGCGGCGCCAACGGCACCATCACGTAGGACGAGTGGTCGGCAAACAGCGGCAGGCCCCGGAGGGTGACGAACGGGTCGCGTAGGCGCGACAGCAGCCACAGGCCCTGGTCGAAGATGCCGAAGTCGAAGGTCTGGGTGGCGTAGGCGTCGTGCTGGCGGAGGATGAGCGTCCCGAAGGTGGCGGCGAAGAGGGCGGTGGTGGCCCAGACGGCCGCGCTCGCCCGCCGGTCGCCGGGCTCGGCGCGGTTCACCGGGCCTCGGTCGCCAGCCGTTCCATCACCGGCACCAGCCCGTCGAGCCCGTCCTCCCGCACGACGAGGTACGAGAGGCCCCATCGATCGCGCCGATCCAGGCAGCGCTCGGCGATCTCGGCCACCGAGCCGATGAGATGGTGGGGCGAGTCCAACACGTCGGCCACCTCCAGCGAGCCGAGGGCCGTGACATCCGCACTGGTCGGCGCCGTGCGGGCCAGGACCGCCTCGGCCACGGTCACCGGGTCGTCGGTGACGGCCAGCTCGGCGAGGACGCTCAGCTCGATGTCGGCGAAGCGGTCGCCCGCAGCCTCGGCCAGCCACCCGACCTTGCGGGTGAAGGAGGCGGCCCCGATGTCGGTCAGGTCGAGCTGGCCGGTCGGGGTGGCGCCCATCGAGAAGTTCACGACGTCGGCCTGGCGGCCGGCGAGCCCAAGACCCCGCCGCCCGCCCGCCCCCACCAGGATCGGCGGGCCCGGACGCTGGGCCGGCTTGGGCTCGATCTCGGCTGATCGCAGCGTGTAATGCGCACCGGCGAAGTCGGCCGGGCCGGGCCCCCACAGCGCTCGGATCACCTCGATGGCCTCCTCCAACCGTTCGAGACGGACCCCGCCCCGGTCGTAGGGCTCGTCGATCTGCTCGTACTCCGAGGGCATCCACCCGCTGCCGATGCCCAGCTCGAGCCGGCCCCCGGAGAGCGCGTCGACGGTGGCCGCCTGCTTGGCCGTCTCCACCGGCCGGTGGAAGTCGTTGGCCCACACCATCGTCCCCAGCCGGAGCCGGGTGGTCACCACCGCCGCCGCGGCGAGCGCCGGGAGGGCGGCCAGGCTGTGGCGGAAGTGGTCGGCCACCAGCACGACGTCGTAGCCGAGGGCCTCCACTCGCCGGACCTGGTCGGCCCACCCCGCGGGGTCGCGGTGGCCCCGGAGCTGCACGCCGAAGCGGAACGGCCGATCGGCCCCGGGCGGCCTGGGCACCTCAGCGCACCCCGAGGGTCCGGAAGCGATCCTCGATCCGACCGAACAGCTCGGGGGCGTCGCCCGGTCGGTCGAGCCAGGCGAAGGCACCGGTGACGAAGGTGGTGAAGCCGGCCTCGACCATGCGGGGGATGGTCTCGGTGGTCCGATCGAGGTCGGGGCGGCCGTCGTCGCCGAACACCGGGCGCAGCGGGTAGATCAGGTCGATCACCTCCGGGTCGCGGCCGGCGTCGGCCAGAGCGGCCTTGAGCCGGCGGACCTGGGCCGGAACGTCGGGGTTGCGGCGGGCGTACCAGCCGAGGCCGAAGCGCACGATGCGAGCCAGTCCCGGGGGGTGGAGGTCGCCGCCGAACCACATCGGGATGCCGCCGGGCTGGACTGGCTTGGGCTCGCACCACACGTCGTCGAAGTCGAGGGTGGGGCCGTGGTAGCTGGCCGGCGAGTCGCTCCAGAGCTGGCGGCAGGCCTCGATGAGGTCGTCCATGCGCTGCCCCCGGCCGGCGAAGTCGGCCCCCAGCGCCCGGTACTCGTCCTCCTGCCAGCTCGAGGCCACCCCCAGCTCGAGGCGACCGCCGGACAGGACGTCGATGGTGGCCGCCATCTTGGCCAGCAGGACCGGTTGGTACAGCGGGGCGATGAGGATGGCGGTGCCCAGGCGGATGGTGCGGGTGGCGCCGGCCAGGGTGGCCAGGGTGGTCAGCGGCTCGAGGTAGGGGTAGGCCGGCGGGATCTGCCCAGGGCGGTGCTGGGCCCGGGGGTTGGCCGCCACCCCGTCGTCACCGCTGTGGCTCCCCAGGATCACGTGGCCGCCCATGTAGACGATGTCCCAGCCGGCCGCCTCGGCGTGCTGGGCCACCTCGATGGTGGCGGTGGGCTCGGCCTCCAGCGTGTGGCGCTCGGTCAGGATCGCCCCCAGGCGAACCCGTCGGTCGGTCATGGGCGGGCCTCCTGGGTCGGCCCGGCGACAGTAGCGGCGCCCCGCTCGCGGGCCGCCCGGTCGGCCGGGCCCGCCCGGTCGTACTCGCCCCGCCGGGATGCATGGCTCCCGGAATCCGACAGCCATGCATCCCGGCCGAGGGGAGCTCGGCCCGAGGGAGCTGGTGGGAACCGGTTGGCCGACTGCGGATCGGGTCTTCTACCGTCGTGCCACCACGTTCCGTCGCTTGGCGACCACCTGAGGGGGATCTCGCCATGAACATGCGGGTGTCGGTGGCCGCGACCTACGAGCTGGTCCGTTGATGGCCGGCGACCGACGCCGGATGTCCTCGCCAGGGGAGGTCCTCCGCTTCGTGGCCCGCAGCTCGAAGCGCATCGCAGTGTCGGTGGTCGGCGCCGCCTTCGTGGCCGCCGGGTTGGCCTTGCTGGTGCTGCCCGGGCCCGGGATCATCGTCATCGCCATCGGCTTCGCCATCCTCGGCACCGAGTACGCCTGGGCCGCAGCCGCCCTGGAGCGGACGAAGCGCACCGCCGAGCAGGCCGGACGGGCCGCCCGCTCTGGCGCGGGCGCCGCGGTGCGGGGCACCACCCGCGGGGCCCGTGCCGCCGGCCGGCGCCTCCGTCCCGGCGCCGCGCCGCCGGACGAGGGAGCCAGCTGAGCGGCCCGACGTCCTGGTGGAGACGATGGGACTCGAACCCACGACCCCCTGCTTGCAAAGCAGGTGCTCTAGCCAACTGAGCTACGTCCCCGGGACTGCGAAGGCTACGCCGTCGGGCCGCCGCGGCGACCCCCGGTAGCGTCGGGGCGTGCCCGAGCTGCCCGAGATGCAGGCGCTGGCCGAGCGCCTCGACGTGGCCATCGCCGGGCGGCGCATCGAGCGGATCCACCCGTTGGCCTTCGCGTCGCTGAAGACCTTCGCCCCCGACCCGGCATCGCTGGTCGGCGAAGCCGTCGAGCACGTCAGCCGACGCGGCAAGTACGTCGTCTGGGGCTTCGGCGCCGGCACCCGCATCCTCTTCCACCTGAGCCAGGGCGGGCGGGTCGACCTGGAGGATCCCCCCAAGGCGACCAAGCCCCGGGGAGCGCTGGTGCGCTTCACCTTCGCCGGCGGCCCAGCGGTGCTACTCAAGGAGTTCGGCACCGAGCGAAAGGCCGGCTGGTGGGTGCTGGCCCCGGGCGACGACGGACCCCTGGTCGGGCTCGGTCCCGACATCGACACCGACGCCTTCGCCGAGCTGGTGGCCACCACCACCGACCGCCGGCGACTGCACACCTTCCTCCGCGACCAACGGACGGTGGCCGGCCTCGGCCGGGGCTACACCGACGACGCCCTGCACCGGGCCGGGCTCTCGCCCTTCGCCACCGTCGCCAGCCTCGAGCCGGAGAGCCGCCAGCGACTGGTCGACGCCGTCCGGGCCGCGCTGGCCGATGGGTTGACCATCGAGCGCCGGCGTACCGGGGGACTGCCCACCAAGCTCGGCGATCACTGGGTGGTCCACAAGCGGGCCGGAGAGGCCTGCCCCAACGGCTGTGGCGACACGCTGGCCCGGGTCTCCTTCGACAGCTACGAGATGACCTACTGCCCGAACTGCCAGACCGACGGCCGGGTCCTGGCCGACCGGCGCCTGTCGCGCCTTCTCAAGTGACCGATCGGAGGGTGACGTGGACCTCCCGGTGATGCCCCCGGTGGCACCCATGCTGGCCAAGTCGGCGTCCGACCTCCCCACCGCGCCGGGCACCATCTTCGAGCCCAAGTGGGACGGGTTCCGCTGCATCGCCTTCCGCGACGGCGACGAGGTCGTGCTCGGCAGCCGCAACGAACGCCCCCTCACCCGGTACTTCCCCGAACTGGTGGAGGCGCTCCAGGCCAACCTCCCCGACCAGGCCGTCCTCGACGGCGAGATCGTGGTCGTCGGCGCTGCCGGCCTCGATTGGGACGCCCTCTCCCAGCGCATCCACCCGGCCGAGAGCCGCATCCGCCG
>JANNNX010000077.1:0-38588 GCA_031398745.1 Actinomycetes bacterium | reverse complement strand
TGGCGGGCGTTTATTTCCCCCGCCTGCTCTCGGTTTTCGGGGGGTCTCACCCGCTCACCCTCCTTGGGGGGGGGGGCCCCCGGGGGCCCGGCGGGGCCCCCGGGGCCGCGTCCGGACTCGGAAAGACGTGGGGGCCGAGGTACGCCCCCCCGACGCGCCTCGGCCCCTCCACGTTTCCCCGGCGCCGAGCCGACTCAGCGGCTCGCACCGGGCTCTTACATATTGGTCGGCGGGCCTTTATGTGTCAAACGTCACACTCGGGCGGAGAGGGCCGACAGCTGGCGGTCAGAGTCGATCGATGCGCTTGAAGCCCTCGCCCTGGGCGACTCCCGCCGAGGCGCCCAGCTCGGCCAGGCGCTCGCGGATCCGCCGGTCGAAGGCCTCCCGCTGGTCGGTGTCGCTCTCGTCGTCGATGGCGTGGGTGGTGACGAACTGGCTCCGGTGCTCGAGCAGCGCCGCGACCTTGGTGTCGACGTGGCCGGCGACGTCCTCGACGTGGTCGACCTCGTCGGCCTCCCACAGCAGCAGCTCGTTCGGGCGGTGCGGGGGGAGCTGCTGCTCGGGGAAGAAGTGGGGGTCGCGAGCCGCGACCACGCCGTCGACGGCCAGGAACCCGGCGTTGCGGTGGTCGGGGTGGAGCCGCCACCGCTTCCACGGGTCGTGGCCGAGCACCACCGTCGGGCGGAGGCGCCGGATCCAGTAGGCGATCTCCCAGCGCTGGCGGAGACCCGACTCGAGCTCGCCGTCAGGCCAGCCGAGAAAGACGCACTCACCGGTGGCGCCGAGGGCGGCGGCCGCGGCGCGTTGCTCGCCTTGGCGGGTGACCACCAGGCGGGCCGTGTCCTCCTCGGGGTCCCAGGAGCCCTTCGACCCGTCGGTGCACACCAGGTGGTGCACGATGCAGCCGGCCGCCGCCCACTTGGCCAGGGTGGCGCCACAACCGAACTCGACGTCGTCGGGGTGGGCGGCGATGGCCAGGGCCACGGCCGGGACCGGGAGGTCGACCGAGATGCTCACGGCCGGGTACCCGGGTCGAGCGCGGCGGCGGTCAGGTCGACCACCGCCGAGAGGTCGTCGGGCAGGTCGACATCCCAGCCCAGGTCGGCGTCGGGGCAGAGCTCCACGCTCAGGCCCAGGCGCGCCGCCTCGGCCTGGTGCCGGGTGAAGGACGCCGGTCCGTAGGCGAAGCGAAAGCCGGCACCGGTGTCGACCACGAGCACGTTGGTCCCGTCGCCGTGGCGGTCGGGCACCAGCACCACCTCGGCGCGGCCCGGTTCGGCGAACTCGGCCAGGTCGTGGGCCAACGGGAGATCGGCATGGGCCACCACCACCCTGGCTACGCCCCGCTCGGCCAGGTGCGCCACCCCCCGGGCGACGGCGCCGTCGAGGCCGAGTCCCGGCGTCCACACCACCGCCGCGCCGGCGTCACCCGCCCATTCGGCGACGTCGTCGTCGTCGCAGACGACGACGACCGGCAGCGGCTCGGCCGCGGCCACCACCCGATCCGCCATCGTCCGGGCCAGCCGGGCCCGCGTCGGGGCGTCGAGCCGGGGCGCCAGGCGAACCTTGGCCTGCGAGAACGCCTTCACCGGGATGAGCACGGCCGCGTGGGGGACGCCCCGGCGGGCCGACGGGGGGCGCGGTTCCATGCGCTCGGCAGTGTACGGGGGCCGCCCGGGGCGATCCCGAGGGGCCGGTAGGGTGCCGCGATGGCGACCACGGTGGCGGTCATCGGGGCGGGCTCGTGGGGCACCGCGCTGGGCTCCTTGCTGGCCACCCACGCCGACGTCCTGCTCTGGGCCCGCCGCCCGGAGGTGGCCGAGGCCATCCGGACCGGAGGCACCAACCCGACCTACTTGCCGCGGGTGGCACTGCCGGCACGGCTCCAGGCGTCGTCGGTCCTGGCCGAGGTGGTGGGCCCGGCCGAGGTGGTGGTGATGGCGGTGCCGTCGCACGGGTTTCGGGCGGTGCTGAGCGAGGCCGCCGCCTCCCTCGCCGAGGGCGTGCCGGTCATCAGCCTCACCAAGGGGCTGGAGGAGGGGACCCGCCGGCGCATGAGCGAGATCGTGGCCGAGGTGGTCCCGACCAGTCCCTGCGCGGTGCTCACCGGTCCGAACCTCTCGAGCGAGATCGTCGACGGCCACCCGGCGGCGTCCGTCTTGGCGTCGAGCGACGCCGGGGTGGGGGCCGATCTCCAGGCGCTGTGCACGGCCGGGACGTTGCGGGTGTACACCAACGACGACGTCATCGGGTGCGAGGTGGCGGGGGCGGCCAAGAACGTCATCGCCCTGGCGGCGGGCATGGGCGACGGCATGGGCTTCGGCGACAACGCCAAGGCGGCGCTGGTCACCCGGGGTCTGGCCGAGCTCACCCGGCTGGGGGTGGCCCTGGGCGGCTCCCCACTGACCTTCAGTGGGCTGGCCGGGGTCGGCGATCTGGTGGCCACCTGCACCAGCCCCCACAGCCGCAACCGGTGGGTCGGCGAGCAGCTCGGTCGTGGCCGACCGCTCGACGAAGTGCTGGCCGAGACGCAGATGGTCGCCGAAGGGGTCCGGACCTCGACCGTGATCGTCGAGCTGGCCGCCGAGCTCGGGGTCGAGGTGCCGATCGCCGAGCAGGTCGATGCGGTGTGCCAGGGCACCCGCTCGCCGTCCGAGGCGCTGGCCGTGATGTTGGCCCGCCACGCCGGCGACGAGCTCCACGGGTTGCGGTCGTGAGCGGGAGCGCCGCCTGGTGAGGATCGCGGTCGGCACCGACGAGGCCGGGCCCGTCCCGGAAACGGTCGCTGAGCACCTCCGAGCGGCCGGGCACGACGTGGTGGTGGTGGCCGACGGCGACCCCTGGCCCGAGGTCGGTCGACGGGTCGGGGAGGCGGTCGCGGCCGGCCGGGCCGATCGGGGTCTCGTCTGGTGCTGGACCGGGACCGGGGTCTCGATCGCGGCCAACAAGGTCGCGGGTGTCCGGGCTGCCCTGTGTACCGATGCCCCCACCGCGGTCGGTGCCCGACGGTGGAACGACGCCAACGTCCTCGCCCTCTCGCTGCGCCTGACGACAGCCGCGGTGGGCGTCGAGATCGTCGACGCCTTCCTCGCCACCCCGCCCGACGCCGACGTGTTGGTCCCGGCGGCGCGGTGACCGCCGCCGGGACCACGGCCGCGCCGTTGCGTCAGGCGCTGAAGCGGGCGGCGCCGTCCCTCGAGGTCGAACGGCGACTGTGGCGCCGAGGCGATGGGGTGGTGGTCGGGGTCGACGAGGTCGGCCGGGGATCGTGGGCCGGCCCGATCTCGGTGGGCATGGCCGTGCTGCCCCAGACCCGGCGGGTCTACAAGGTCCGCGACTCCAAGGCGCTGACCGAGCCCGAGCGCGAGGGCCTCTTCACCCGCATCGCCGGCTGGTGCGACGCCTGGGCGGTCGGCCACGCCAGCCCTGCCGAGTGCGACGCGCTGGGCATGTCGGCCGCTCAGCGCCTGGCGGCCCGTCGGGCCCTCGACGCGCTCGGGGTCGAGCCGGCCCATGTCCTCATCGACGGCAATTGGGACTTCGTCGGGGTGGGGCGGGTCGAGCGGCTGGTCAAGGGCGATGCCCGGTGCTTGTCGATCGCGGCGGCGTCGATCCTGGCCAAGGTCACCCGCGATCGGCTCATGCGGGGCCAGGCCGACTACTTCCCGGGCTACGACTTCGAGATCAACAAGGGCTACCCCTGCCCCCGGCACAAGGCGGCGCTGGCCGCCTGGGGCCCCACGTCGATCCACCGCCGCACCTGGGCCTTCGTCGACGGGCTCCCGTGGACGGCGCTGCACCGACCTCCGGCCGCCGAGCCGGCCCGCCTCTTCGACGACTGACCGACCGGCGCCGTCGCCGAAGCGCCGGGTACGGTCGGTCGGTGGTCGCCGCTCTGCTGCTCGTGGGCTGGACGGCCTTCGTGTGGGGCACCCGCATCAGCAATGCCCTCGACGACCGATCGCTCTCGGGCTCGGCCCAGGCGGCCACCCTGCTGACCGCCGGCGCCATGGTGGCGCTGGCCGGGTGGCTCGGCGTCACCGCCGTCCGGCGCGGTGAGGTGCGGCGGCCGCTCCTCGCTCTGAGCGTGGCGACCGCGCTGGTGTGGGTCGTGCGGGTCCCGTCGATCGTGCTGGCCGACCACGCCGTCGGCTTCACCGTGGTCCACGTCGGCCTGGCCGTGGTGTCGATCGGCCTGGTGGCGCTGGCCTGGCGCTCGGTCGGTGGCCGCCCCTCGGTGGCAACCGGAGCCTCTCGCGCTTAGTCGGGACTGTCGGCGGGTGCTCCTTCGACCACCCGCGGGGCTCGGACCTGACGCTCGTGCAAGAGGGTGCGGACCACCACCGAGAGCACGCCGGCCGCCGGGATCGCCAGCAGCGCGCCGAGGAAGCCGAGGAGCTCGACGCCGATCAAGACGCTGACAATGACCATCAGCGGGCTGACGGCGACCGT
This sequence comes from Actinomycetes bacterium, assembly GCA_031398745.1. Taxonomy (GTDB): domain Bacteria; phylum Actinomycetota; class Acidimicrobiia; order Acidimicrobiales; family CADCSY01; genus JANNNX01. Next base: position 34,136 of record JANNNX010000077.1, on the reverse strand, counting down.
CCGGGACATGACCGCCGGCTGCAGCACGTGGTTCTCGAACTGCTGGTAGACGATGTAGAAGATCAGCGCCGCCACCCCCGCGGCCGGTGAGTGCAGGAAGGCCAAGCCGACGGTCGGGATGGCGCCGAGGGTTGCCCCCACCAGCGGGATGATGTCGGCGAAGGCCACCCACAGGGCGATGACGCTGGCGTAGGGGACGCCGAGGACGAGCAGCAAGGCGTAGGTGGCGAGCCCGGCGACGATGCTGATGACCAGGTTGCCGGCCACATAGCCGCTGACTGCCCGGCTGGCCTCGACCGACATGAGCCCGACCCGCTCCCGATGCCGCCGGGGGATCAGGACGAGGGCGCTGGCGCAGATCTGGGGCCCGCGCAGCACCATGAGGAAGGCCAGCACCGAGACGGTGAGGAAGGCGATCAGGCCGTTGAAGACCGAGCGAGCGGCATTGAGCGCCGGGGTGCTGAGGTCGCTCACGTACCCCTGGAGGCGCTCCTGGTTGTCGTTCACCCAGCGGTCCAGGTCGTAGCGGTCGACCAGCTCGCCCACCGGTCCTCGGCCCGCCTGGGCGTCGTCGACCAGCTCCGGGAGGCTCTCCACCAGGTTGTCGGCCTGGTCGACGATCGGGGTGACGAACACGTAGATCAGGAGGGCCAGCACCCCGAAGCAGGTGAGGAAGACGAGGCTGGTCGACAGGGCCCGCCGGTGCACTCGCCGATCGAGGGCGTCCACCGCCGGGGACAGGACCACCGCGAAGAAGCCGGCGACCACGATGCGGATGAGGACCCGGCTCTCGTTGCGGACGAAGAGGAGCAGGAAGTAGGTGACGACCACGACACCGACGGTGGCCAGGATCGTCCGCCACGGCACCGGCGTGCGTTGCTCGGGCAGTAGCAGCGGGGACTCGCGGTCGCTGGGGATCGGTCCGGGTTCGGTCGCCACTGGCCGGCGAGCGTACCCACCGGCGTGGAGCACCTCGGCGGGGTCGACCGGCGCTCGGCCCGGTCGGTTGCGGTGGGGGTCGGTAGCATCGCCGACCCATGGGCCAGCCGATCACCGCCACCGAGAAGCCGACGTCGCGCCCGGGCATCGTCCGCTTCGAGCTCAACCGCAGCCTCACCGGCATGGGCCACGAGCGCTACCGGCGGGGCGGCGAGGTCACCGGGATCCGGCCGCCCGACGAGCTGGCCCGGCGCCTCCTGGCCACCGGCGAGGTCGAAGGGGTGCACATCTTCTCCAACGTGGTCACCGCCGACCTGACCGACGGGTCGACCGGCGAGGGGCTGCTGGAGGTCGTCGAGGGCCTCTTCCTCCACTACGTCGACGGTGTGCTCCCGCCGACCGACGAGGAGCTGCTGGGCGACACTGCCGCTCCGGCCGCCGAGGCCCAGGCGGCCGGCTGACCGCCTGGTCCGGCGGCCCCACTGGCGGGTCTCAGACCGGGGTCACACCCAGGTCGGCCAGTAGGGCCCGGACCCGCCCGCCGATGTCGTCACGGATCGGCCGCACTGCCTCCACCCCCATGCCCGCCGGGTCGGTGAGGGCCCAGTCTTCGTAGCGGGTGCCGGGGTAGAAGGGGCACTCGTCGCCACAGCCCATGGTGATCACCACGTCGGCCTGGCGCAGGGCCTCCTCGGTCCAGCGCTGGGGCTGCTCGCCGGCGATGTCGATGCCCACTTCGGCCATGGCCGCGACCGCCGCCGGATTGATCTGGTCGGCCGGTTCGGACCCCCCCGACCAGCCCACTGCCCGCTCGCCGGCGAGGTGGCGGAACCAGCCCAGCGCCATCTGGCTACGCCCGGCGTTGTGGACGCACAGGAAGACCACGTTGGGTCGGTCGTCGGTCTGGTCGAGGGCGTCGGGGTCGGTCACGGAGGGGCTCCAGTCATTCGGTGACGGCGAGGGGGTGAGCGGGGGAGTGGGGAACGACCAGGTCGTCGGGTGGGGTGGCGCGATCGGTGGGGTGGAGGTACCAGGTGAGGCCGAGGGCCAGCAGCCCACCCGCGACCTGGGCGGCCACGAACGCCGGGACCGACGACGGGCGGATTCCGGCGAAGGTGTCGGTGAGGGTCCGGGCCAGGGTGACGGCCGGGTTGGCGAACGACGTCGAGGAGGTGAACCAGTAGGCGGCCGCGATGTAGGAGCCGACGGCGAACGGGGCCAGCGCGCCGCGACCGGTCCGGACCAGGCCGAGGATCACGACCAGCAGGCCGAAGGTGGCGACCACCTCGCCCAGCCAGAGCCCGGCCGAGGAGCGGTGCTGGGTCGACCACTCGATCGCCGGCAGGTCGAACATCAGGTTGGCGACCACCGTCCCCGCGCCGCCGCCCACCACCTGGGCTCCGACGTAGGCCAGGGCGCTGGTGGTGTCGAGTCCGCCCCGCAGCCGGTCGACCAGTGTGACCACCGGGTTGAGGTGCGCGCCCGAGACCGGTCCGAGGGCCAGGATGATGGCCACCAGTCCGGCCGCGGTGGCCAGGGAGTTCTCCAGCAGCTGGAGACCCACGTCGTTGGGCGACAGGCGCTGGGCGAAGATGCCCGAGCCCACCACCACGGCCACCAGTAGCCCGGTGCCGACCGCCTCGGCGGTGGCCCGACGAGCGAGATCACGGTCCGCGCCCATCAGCAGCAGGCGGCGGCCGCGGTGCTCGAGCTGCAGCACCCGCTCGCCGAGGTGTCGGTGGCCCGCAGCCGGCCATCGGGCATCTCCACGTCGGCCAGTACGGCGTAGAACTCCCACGGCTCGGCATCCGGGCCGGACACCCACACCTTGTCCTGAACCGCGTAGCAGCACGCGACCTGGTCCTCGAGGGCGATGGGCAGGCCGGCGCCCGCCAGGCGCTCGGCCGCGGCGGCCACCTGGTCGGTGTCGGCCACCTCGACGCCCAGGTGGTTCAGCGTCCCTCCGGCGCCGTCACCCTCGATGAGGACGAGCTTGAGCGGAGGGTCGACCACCGCAAAGTTGGCATAGCCGGGCCGGCGCTTGGCTGGATCAACCTGGAAGAGCCGCGAGTAGAAGTCGACCGCGGCGTCGAGATCGGACACGTTCAGGGCGAGCTGCACACGGGCCACTAGCCACCTCCAGGCTCTACTATCGACAGCTGTCGATGGATGGACTGTTCCAGATCCATCGATCGATGTCAATACGTTGACTCCGACCACGACCGGTGAGGTGTGCACACCGTGCCCAAGCGGACCCTCGCGGTACTCGCCGACGCCTGCTCGAGCTCGGTCCTCGACGCCCCCCTCGGGGCGGCCGAGGCCGAGGAGCTGTCCCGTGTGTTCGCCGCCTTGGCCGACCCGGTTCGGCTGCGCCTGCTGAGCCTGGTCGCCGAGGCCGGCGAGGTGTGTGCCTGCGACCTGCTGGGGCCCCTGGGCAAGTCGCAGCCCACGGTGAGCCACCACACCAAGGTGCTGGCCGACGCCGGACTCCTGGTGGGCGAGAAGCGCGGTCGCTGGGTGTGGTGGCGGGTCGTCCCCGAGGCCGTCGAGTCGCTCCGGAGCGCACTCGGCTGAGCGATACCCGCCCGGTCGAGTGCTCGGGGGCCGGGGCTAGGGTCCGCCCATGACGAACCGCTTCAAGGTCGGTGCCAACTTCCCGCCCCAGGCCACGACAGTGCCGGCCCTGCGGGCCGTCTGGAAGGAGGCCGATGCCCTCGGGGTCGACAGCATCTGGACCTGGGACCACTTCTTCCCGCTGTTCGGCGATCCCGATGCCACCCACTTCGAGTGCTGGTCGTTGCTGGCGGCGATGGCGGTCGAGACCGAGCACGCCCAGTTCGGCGCGTTGGTGACTTGCCAGTCGTACCGCAACCCCGACCTGCTGGCGGACATGGCCCGCACCATCGACCACCTGTCGGGGGGTCGGCTGATCCTTGGCCTCGGGGCCGGCTGGTTCGAGCGCGACTACGACGAGTACGGCTACGAGTTCGGCGACGCCCCGAGCCGGCTCCGGGGCCTGCGGGAGACCCTCGAGCGGGTGAAGGCTCGGCTACCCAAGCTCAACCCCCCGCCGGTGGGCCCGCTACCGATCCTGGTCGGCGGCGGAGGCGAGAAGGTGACCCTGCGGCTCGTCGCCGAGCACGCCGACATGTGGAACATCATCGGTTCGCCCGAGGAGATCGCCCGCAAGAGCGCCATCCTCGACGACTGGTGCGCCAAGGTCGGCCGGGACCCGGCCAGCATCGAGCGGACGGTGATGAGCATGGGCGTGCCCGATGAGGCCACCCTCGAGGGCTACCTCGGCGCCGGCATCTCCCACGTGATCGTCGCCGTCAACCCCCCGTTCGACCTGGCGCCGGTCGAGGAGCTCCTGGCTCTGGCCAAAAGCTGACTTTGGGGTTTCGTTCAGGTGGGAGTTCTCGCCTGCCGATGATCGCGACATGGCGTCCACCACCCACGACGCCTCGGCCGAGGTCCGCCAGGCCGTGGCCGCCGCCCTGCAGGAGAGCGACGAGCGCTACCACCTGCTGGTCGATCACCTCCCCGAGGCGATCCTGGTCCACGTGTCGGGGAGGCTGGTCTTCGTCAACCCGGCCGCCGTACGCCTCCACGGCGCCACTTCGGCCGCCGACCTGCTGGGACGCTCGGTTCTCGACCTGGTGCATCCCGACGACCGCGAGCTGCTGGCGGCCCGCCTGGGGGCCCTGTCCGACGACGGCACACCGGCGATGCGCGAGCAGCGCATCGTGGCGCTCGACGGCAACGTCGTCGAGTCCGAGAGCCTCGCCCTGCCGGTCACCTTCGACGGCGAGTCGGCCACCCTGGTGGTGGTTCGCGACCTGACCGAGCGCAAGGCGGCCGAAGCCGCGCTGACCCACGCCGCGTTGCACGACTCGCTGACCGGCCTGCCCAACCGGGCGCTGGTGCGGGACCGCTTGAGCCAGATGCTGGCCAGCGCCCAGCGCTCGGGGGCCACCGTCGCCGTGCTGTTCATCGACATCGACCGGTTCAAGCTGGTGAACGACAGCCTGGGCCACGAGCGCGGCGACGAGCTGCTGGTGACCCTGGCCCGGCGCATCGACCGGGTGCTGCGCCTCAGCGACACCGTCGGCCGCTACGGCGGGGACGAGTTCGTGGTGGTGGCCGAGATCCAGGGCGAGGGCGAGGTGGCCGTCGGCCTGGCCGAGCGCATCTCCGACGTGGTCGCCGCCCCCATCGACCTCGACGACGACGAGGTGATCGCCACTTGCAGCATCGGCATCGCCGTCGCCCACAGCGGGCGGGGCGAGGTCGACCAGCTCATCAGCGATGCCGACGCCGCCATGTACCGGGCCAAGCGCCGGGGGAGCTCGGGCGTCGAGCTGTTCGACGAGCAGATGCGCACGATGGCGACCACCCGGCTCCACGTCGAGCACGACCTGCGCCAGGCCCTCGAGCACGGTGACTTCGAGGTCTACTACCAGCCGCTGGTCACCCTGCCGGGTGCCGAGCTGGTGGGGGTGGAGGCCCTGCTGCGCTGGCACCACCCGGAGCGGGGGCTGGTCGAGCCGATCGACTTCATCGAGATCGCCGAGGACACCGGGCTCATCGTGCCCATCGGCTCGTGGGTCCTCACCGAGGCCTGCCGCCAGGCGATCCAGTGGCAGAAGCTGCCCGGGGCCGGCCAGTTGGAGGTGGCGGTGAACCTGTCGGCTGCCCAGCTCAACGCGGGCGAGCTGCTGAAGATGGTCGAGGCCGTCCTAGCCGAGTCGAAGTTCGAGCCGGGGCGGCTGTCGCTCTCCTTCGAGATCACCGAGAGCGTGGTCATGCACGACCCCGACGGGGTGGCTGAGACGCTTTCGGCGCTGCGGGCGATGGGCCTCGGCCTGTCGATCGACGACTTCGGGACCGGCTACTCGTCGCTGGCCTACCTGAAGCGCTTCCCGGTGGACACGCTCAAGATCGACCGGTCCTTCGTCGCCGGCATCGGCGTCGACGACCACGACGAGGCCATCGTCGAGTCGGTCATCAACCTGGCCCACGTCCTCGGCCTGCGAGCGGTGGCCGAGGGGGTCGAGACGCCCGAGCAGGCGAAGCGCCTCCACGAGCTCGGCTGTGACCGGGCCCAGGGCTACTTCTTCGGGCGCCCGGCCCCGGCCGATCGGGTCACCTCCCGCCTGACCGGGGGCACCTGGACGTAGGCCCTTTCGGGTCGAACAGGTGTTCGCTACCGTCGAGGGGTGACCCTCACCCGACCCGCCCTCCCCGACGAGCTGGCACACGCCGCCACGCCCGTGGTCGGGGCGGCTGACCGGGTCGTGGCCGTGGGACCGGTGCTGGCGCCGCTGTTCCCGTCGGCCGGGTTGGTCCGGGGCACCACGGTGGCGGTGTCGGGTGCGGCCGCCACCAGCGTGGCCGCGGCCCTGGGGTCGGCGGCGTCGGTCGCCGGATCGTGGGTGGCGATGGTGGGGACGGCCGATATCGGGGCGGGCGCCCTCGACGAGCTCGGGCTCGTCCTCGAGCGGGTGGTGGTGGTGCCGCAGGTGGCGCCCGCGTCGTGGGCCACGGTGGTGGGGGCCTTCGTCGATGCCGTCGATCTGGTCTACGTGCAGGCCCCACCCCGCCTGTCGGCCTCGCTGGCCCGGCGGTTGGGGGCACGGGTGCGCGAGCGGGGAGCGGTGCTGGTGGCCCTCTCCTCGTCCTGGCCGGGCCCGGCCGACCTGCGGGTGGTGGTCGAGGAGGTGGCCTGGCACGGCCTCACGGGTGAGGGGGGCGGCCGACTGCAGGCTCGCGAGCTGGTGGTCGCCGTCGGCGGGAGAGGCCAGGCGGCTCGCCCTCGCCGCCAGCGGCTGTGGTTGCCGGGCCCCGAGGGTCGGGTGGCGGCGCGGGCCGAGGAGCCGGCCGGTGGGCTGGACCCAGGCACCGAGGGTCGGGCCGAGGAGCCGGCGATGCCCTCGTCGTTGGCCGTGGCCGGGTGATCGAGCGGACCCTCGTCCTGTGGTGGCCGCGGTGGCCGATCGTGGCCGCGACCCGGGCCGATCCGACCCTCGACCGGGTCGCCGATCCGGTGGTGGTGGTGCAGGCCGAGGTGGTGGTGGCGGTCTCGCCGGTCGCCGCCGCCGCCGGGGTGGTCGAGGGCCAGCGGCGGCGGACGGCGCAGCAGCGCTGCCCCGGGGTGCGGGTGGTGGCGGCCGACCCGGCGCTCGACGCCCGGGCCTTCGAGCCGGTGGCGGCGGCGGTGGCCGAGCTGTGCCCCCGGGTCGAGGTGCTGGCCCCGGGCACCGTGGCCCTCGCCACCCGGGGCCCGTCCCGCTACTTCGGTGGCGACCAGGCGCTGGCGACCCGGCTGCGTCAGGTCGCCGGCGCGGTCGGGTCGGTCGACAGCCCCGAGGGCCCCACCGATGGCCCCCGGGTGGGCATCGCCGACGGGCTGTTCACCGCCCTGGTGGCGGCCCGGGCCGGAGCGGTGGTGCCGGCGGGGGCCGCGGCCCGGTTCCTGGCCCCGCTGCCGATCGCGTCCCTGGCCCTCGACCCGGCGTTGGGTGACCAGCGGGGCCGACCCTTGGCCGACGTCCTGGGTCGGCTCGGGTTACGGACCCTCGGGGACTTGGCCGCTCTCGACCCGGCCGACGTGGTCGGTCGCTTCGGCATCGACGGGGTGCGGGCCCACCGCCTGGCCCAGGGCCTGGGGGGTGCGTCGGTGGTGGCCCGCACGCCGCCGGTCGATCTGGTCGTGCAGGCCGAGCTCGACCCCCCGGCCGAGCAGGTCGAGGCGGTGGCCTTTCTCGCTCGGGCCCTGGCCGTCGAGCTCGACGACCGGCTGGCGGCATCGGGTCTGGCCTGCACCCGGGTCTCGATCGAGGCCGAGACCGAGCACGGCGAGTCGCGGGCCCGGCTGTGGCGCCACGAGGGAGCCCTCGACCCGACCGCCCTGGCCGAGCGCACCCGGTGGCAGCTCGACGGCTGGCTCCGTGGCGACTCGACGGCCGCGCCCACGGGGGGCATCACCATGGTGCGGCTGGTGCCCGACGAGGTCGTCGCCGACCACGGTCGCCAGCTCGGCTTCTGGGGCGAGCGCAGCGCCGCCGATCAGCGGGCGGCCCGCGCCGTGGCCCGAGCCCAGGGCCTGCTCGGTCCCGATGCGGTCCTGGTCCCTCGACGCCGGGGTGGTCGAGCCCCGGGTGAGCAGGTCGTGCTGGTGCCGGCGGCCGATGAGCTGGAGCCGGGGTCGTCGCCGACCCCCGGGCCCCGGCGCCGGGCCCCGGCGACGTCAGGGTCGGGGTCGCCCGCTCCGTGGCCCGGGCAGGTGCCCCGTCCGGCGCCGGCCGCGGTCCACGCCGGGGTGGTCCGGGTCGAGGTGGTCGACGACCGGGGGGAGGCGGTGACGGTCAGCGGACGGGGGGAGATCTCGGGGCCCCCGGCGCGGGTCTCGGTCGCCGGAGGGGCGTGGGCCGAGGTTCGGGGGTGGGCCGGTCCGTGGCCGGCCTACGAGCGCTGGTGGGACCCACCGCAGCGGCGACGGGTGGCCCGCATCCAGGTGCTCACCGACGACGCCGCCCGCCTGCTGCTGGTCGAGGGCGGTCGCTGGCGGGTCGAGGCGACCTACGACTGAGCCTCCGGGGGGTGTCCGAGGATGGCCAGCACCTGGTCGTGGAGGTGGCCGTTGGTGGTGATGCCGCCGCCCGGCCCGAGCGCCGGTTGGCCGTCGAGCGACGTACAGCGGCCGCCGGCCTCCTCGATGATCGGCCGGAGGGGGGCGATGTCCCACAGCGACAGCTCGGGCTCGACCATGGCGTCAACCGCGCCTTCGGCCACCAGCACGTGGCCCCAGAAGTCGCCCAGGCCGATGGTGCGCCAGCAGGCCCGGCACAGCTCCAGCATGGCCGGTCCCCGCCCGCCGGCCTCCCACTCGACCAGGTTGGCGAAGCTCAGCTGGGCGTCGGCCAGCCTGGTCACGCCCGACACCGAGATCGGGCCGTCGGTGGCGTGGGCCCCCTCGCCCCGGGCGGCCCACCAGCGCCGACCGAGGGCCGGGGCCGAGACCATGCCCACCACCAGCTCGCCGTCCTCCTCCAGGCCGACCAGGGTGGCCCACACCGGCACGCCCCGGACGTAGCTCTTGGTGCCGTCGATCGGGTCGATGATCCAGCGGCGCCGGCCACCGCCGGTCGAGCCGGCTTCCTCGCCGACGATCGCGTCACCCGGGCGGGCGATCGCCAGGAGGCGACGCAGCTCAGCCTCGACCGCGTGGTCGGCCTCGCTGACCGGGGTCAGGTCGGGCTTGGTCTCGACCCGGAGGTCCTGGGCCCGGAAGCGGGCCGAGGTGATGGCGTCGGCGGCGTCGACGAGGTCGACGGCCAGGGCTAGGTCGGCGAGGTGGTCATCGGCCATGGCCGGCGACCGTACCCCCCCGGCCCGAGACCGGGCCGGGGTCTCAGCCGAGGACGGTGACGTTCTGGGCCTGCAGGCCCTTCTGGCCCTCCGCGACCTCGAACTCGACGGACTGGCCCTCCTCGAGGCTGCGGTAGCCGTTGCCGGCGATGGCGGAGAAGTGCACGAAGAGGTCGGAGTCGCCTTCCCGGGCGATGAAGCCGTAGCCCTTCTCGGCGTTGAACCACTTGACGGTGCCGGTCGCCATGACCGTCCCCTCTCTGCTGGCGGGGTCGGTCTTGCTGCCTACCCACGTGAAGGCGAGCAACGGTAGCGCCCTCGCGGAGCGGGTTCGAGTGGCCGGCACCGGCCCTCGACGGACGAACACACGTTCGATACGGTCGGCCCATGGGTTGGCGGAACCCCCCGATCCCGTGGGCCGAGCTCGAGCGGCGCCTGGCCGATAGCGACGCCTCGGTGGTCGCCCCGATCGAGGGCGACGGGGGCGACAGCCCGGCCTGGTCCCGCCACCGCCCGCCCTACGTGGCGCCGCCGGCGCTGGTCCGGGGTCACGCCGAGGTGCCCTACGCCGAGCTGCACTGCCACTCGAACTTCAGCTTCCTCGATGGTGCCTCTCACCCCGACGAGCTGGCCGAGGAGGCGGCCCGCCTCGGCCTCGAGGCCCTGGCCCTCACCGACCACGACGGCCTCCACGGGGTCGTCCGCTTCGCCGAGGCGGCTCGCGCGGTGGGCCTGCCCACGGTGTTCGGGGCCGAGCTCACCCTCGGCCTCACCCGTCTGCGGCCTCCCGGCCAGCCCGATCCCACCGGGACCCACCTGCTGGTGCTGGCCCGGGGGTCGGAGGGCTACGCCAGCCTGTCCCGAGCCATCGGCCAGGCCCACCTGGTGGGGGGCGAGAAGGGACTGCCCCGCACCGACCTGGCCACCCTGGCCGATCTGCACCAGGGTGGCTGGCAGGTGCTCACGGGCTGTCGCAAGGGGGCGCTGGCCTCGGCCCTGGTGGCCGAAGGGCCCGCCGCCGCCGGGCGCGAGCTGGCCCGGCTGGTCGAGGCCTTCGGCCGCGACCACGTGGCCGTCGAGCTGTGGGACCACGGCGATCCCCTCGATGGCCATCGCAACGACGCCCTGGCCGAGCTGGCCACCCGGGCGAGGGTCGACGTGGTGGCCACCAACAACGTCCACTACGCCACCCCGGCCCGCTTCCCGCTGCACACCGCGCTGGCCGCCATTCGGGGGCGGCGCAGCCTCGACCAGGCCGACGGGTGGCTGCCGGCGGCCCCGGTGGCCTGCCTGCGGTCGGGGGCCGAGCAGGCCCGGCGGTTCCGCCGCTACCCGGGGGTGGTCGCCCGGGCGGCCGACTACGGCCGCTCGTTCGCCTTCGACCTGGCGCTGGTCGCGCCCGGGCTGGCCGACTTCCCGGTGCCCGATGGCCACACCGAGATGACCTGGCTACGCCGGCTGACCGAGGAGGGGGCGGCCCGGCGCTACGGCTCGAGGGACGCCGAGCGCATCTCGGGGGCCTACGCCCAGATCGACCACGAGCTGGCCGTCATCGATGCCCTGGGGTTCGCCGGCTACTTCCTCGTGGTGTGGGAGCTGGTCGACTTCTGCCGCCGGTCGGGCATCTTCTGCCAGGGCCGGGGGTCGGCCGCCAACTCGGCCGTCTGCTACTCGCTGGGGGTCACCAACGCCGATCCGGTGGCGCTCGACCTGCTCTTCGAGCGATTCCTGTCTCCCGAGCGCGACGGCCCGCCCGACATCGACATCGACATCGAGAGCGGGCGCCGGGAGGAGGTCATCCAGCACGTCTACGAGCTGCACGGGCGTGAGCGGGCGGCCCAGGTGGCCAACGTCATCACCTACCGGGCCCGTTCCGCGGTGCGGGACGTGGGCCGGGCCCTGGGCCACGCCCCCGGTCAGCTCGACGCCTGGGCCGCCCAGCTCGACGGGTACCACCGCCTGGCGGGCGACCAGGCCCACCCCTCCCTCCCGGCTGACGTGCTGGCCCTGGCCAGCGAGCTCCAAGACTTCCCCCGCCACCTCGGCATCCACTCCGGGGGGATGGTCATCTGCGACCGGCCGGTGATCGAGGTGGTGCCGGTCGAGTGGGGTCGCATGCCCGGGCGCAGCGTCTTGCAGTGGGACAAGGACGACTGCGCGGCCATCGGGTTGGTGAAGTTCGATCTTCTCGGCCTGGGCATGCTCGAGGCCCTCCACGGCATGGTCGACCTGGTGGCCGCCCACCAGGGGGTCGATATCGACCTGGCCACCATCCCGCAGGAGGACGAGGTCTACGAGCTGCTGTCGGCGGCCGACACGGTCGGGGTCTTTCAGGTCGAGAGCCGGGCCCAGATGGCGACCCTGCCCCGGCTGCGACCCCGCGTCTTCTACGACCTGGTGGTCGAGGTGGCCCTCATCCGCCCGGGGCCGATCCAGGGCGGCTCGGTCCACCCCTACATCCGGCGCCGCAACGGGGTGGAGCCGGTGACCTTCCTCCACCCTCTGCTCGAGCGGAGCCTGGCCAAGACCCTCGGCGTCCCGCTGTTCCAGGAGCAGCTCATGCAGATGGCCATCGACGTGGCCGGCTTCAGCCCCGGCGAGGCCGACCAGCTGCGCCAGGCCATGGGCTCGAAGCGCTCGACCGAGCGCATGGCCCGGCTCCGGGGCCGCTTCTACGCGGGCATGGCCGAGCGGGGGATCACCGGGGCGACGGCCGATGCCCTCTACGAGAAGCTGGCCGCCTTCGCCAACTTCGGCTTCCCCGAGAGCCACTCGGTGAGCTTTGCCTACCTGGTCTACGCCAGCGCCTGGTTCAAGCTCCGCCACCCGGCGGCGTTCACCGCCGCCTTGCTGAACGCCCAGCCCATGGGCTTCTGGTCACCCCACTCCCTGGTCCGCGACGCCCGTCGCCACGGGGTGGCGGTGCGTCGTCCCGACCTCCATGCCAGCTCGGCCACCGCCACCCTGGAGGCCGATCCGACCTCCACCGGGGGCTATGCGGTGCGCCTGGGCCTGGCCTCGGTGCGCTCGGTGGGTACCGAACTGGCCGAGCGGATCGCCGCGGGGCGGCCCTACGCCTCGCTCGAAGACCTGGTCCGTCGGGTGGGGGTACCCCAGGCCGCGCTGGAGGCCCTGGCCACCGCCGGTGCGCTGGAGGCGTGCCTCGGGCTCGACCGGCGCCGGGGGTTGTGGGCGGCCGGGGCCGCGGCCCAGGCTCGGCCCGGCCCGGCCGGGGCCGATCACCTCCCCGGGGTGGTCACCGGGTTCGACGCCCCCCGGCTGGCGGGGATGACCCCGCCGGAGGAGACGGTGGCCGACCTGTGGGCCACCGGCCTCTCGGTCGATTCCCACCCGACCGAGCACCTCCGAGGCGAGCTCGAGGCCCGCGGGGTGCTGACCGCCACCGACTTGGCGACGGCTGAGCCGGGGCGCCGGGTGCGGGTGGCCGGGGTGGTCACCCACCGCCAGCGCCCGGCGACCGCGTCGGGGACGATCTTCCTCAACCTCGAGGACGAGACCGGGCTGGTGAACGTCATCTGCTCGGCTGGGGTGTGGCAGCGCCACCGGCAGGTGGCCGTCTCCTCGCCGGCGTTGGTCGTGCGGGGGATCCTCGAGCGGGTCGACGGGGTGGTCAACGTGGTGGCCGACGCCCTCGAACCCTTGCCGGTGGTGGCCACCGCCGGCTCCCGCGACTTCCGGTGAGGGCGCGAGCCGCTCCCACGCTCACGGGCCACGCGCTGCATTCATCGTCACGAGGTGCACGGTGATCTTGGCGGTCATCTGGTGGACGTCTTTCGCCACGACGAGGCGGTGGCTGGATACAGTGCTCCCTGTTCCGACTATCTCAATACACGCTCTGCAAGTGCTACGAAATGGCGGCAGGCCGCTGGACTACCTATCCGGGTAGGTGGAGTGCTCGTCGGTGACGAGCTGCGACTCTCCTGGGCTGATCGGAGGAGAAAGAATGGATTCCGGCTCTCTTGAAGGTGTGTACTCGTTTGGGTTCTTTCTTGTCGGGCTAGGAGTGGTCGTCGCTTTCCTTTGGGCAACCGCCCGTAGCGCGCGACGATATAGCTCCTCGCTCCAGCCCCCCGAGGATCTGCGACGAGCGGATGAACACGAGGACCCGACCGGGGGGAGCCCGAACGGGGGTGGGATATGGCCGGCGCCCTGATTTCTGGATCGCGAACCGAACCAGCAGTTCGCCGCCCGCCGTTGAGCGGAGGGCCTTCTCTCGTCGTGGCGTTCTCGTGCGACAGCGAGCCCATCCAGGGCGGCTGCGCCAACGTCTACGGCGACCCATCAACGCGTCGCCGGTTGCCGTGCACCTCCTAGGGTCGGGGCTCCGGATCCTGGTTTGGTGTGTCGTGGTCTTGGTCTTCTTTGTGACGCCGACCGTGAACGTGACCTGGAACCTGGTTGTGGTCCAGGACGCGAGCCGGACGATCACACATGTGGTCGGCCTACCACTCTCGATCATCGCCGGGACGTGGATAATCCGCGGCCTTGACCGGCCTTTGTGGGCGTCCGCGAATAACAGTGCGTCGTCACGGAGTACTCCAGTTACGGGCTGACCCGCGAGCACCGCTGGAAGAGTTGCGCGCCACCTCGCCCTGGCCATCCTCGCCTGGATCGACGCCTGGTACTTTCCCGGGCTCGACGACGGGGGAGTTGCTGTGACCAAGCCGTTCCGATTCGGGGTGCAGACGGGCATGGGCCCCGGCGGGGGCTCGATCGCCGACACCGCCCGCCAGGCCGAGGACCTCGGCTACTCGGTGGTCACCACCGGCGACCACTTCGGCATGGGCATGGCGCCCCTCGAGATGCTGGCCTTCGCGGCCGCCGCCACCTCGACCATCCGCATCGGGACGATGGTCCTGTGCAACGACTTCCGCCACCCGGCGGTGCTGGCCAAGGAGGTGGCGACCTTCGACGTGCTGTCGGGCGGTCGCTTCGAGCTGGGCATCGGGGCCGGGTGGATGAAGGCCGAGTACGACTCGGCCGGCATCGCCTTCGACCAGCCCGGTCTGCGTATCGATCGCCTCGAGGAGTCGATCCAGCTCATGCGGGCCATGTGGTCGGAGGGGCCGGCCACCTTCGAGGGCACGCACTACCAGGTCCACGAGCTCGACGACCTCAAGCCGGTGCAGGGAGCTGAGCTGCCGATCCTGGTCGGTGCCGGGAGCCCCAAGATCATGGGGGTGGCCGGCCGCTGGGCCGACATCGTGAACATCTCTTACGGGACCGACGCCCAGGGTCGGGTGATCGTGTCCAACAACTCGGCTGACCACTGCCGGACCAAGATCGAATGGCTCCGGGAGGCGGCCGGTGAGCGCTTCGACCAGATCGAGCTGTCGATGCTGAGCTCACCGACGATCACCGACGACCGCCGCGCCGCGGCCGAGGCTGCGGTGGGGCGTATGGGGCGGATGGCGATCGAGACCATGGACCGCGAGGTCAGCATCGACGACGTCCTCGATTCGCCCAACCACCTCATCGGCACTCCCGAGGAGCTGGTCGACCAGCTCCAGGCCAACCGGGAGCGCTTCGGCATCTCCTACGTGGTGGTGGCCGGGCCCGGGGCCATGGAGGCGCTGGCTCCGGTGGTCGAGCGCCTGGCCGGGACCTGAGCCTCGTTAGCCTCTGCGGCCATGCCTGAGAACGCCCCGCTCTGCCTACTGTCGGTCCACGCCCATCCTGACGACGAGGCCTCGAAGGGGGCGGCCACCACCGCCCGCTACGTGGCTGCCGGGGTGAAGGCGGTGCTGGTCACCTGCACCGGGGGAGAGGCCGGCGACATCCTCAATCCGGCCATGGATCGCTCCGACGTCCACGAGAACCTCTTCGCCTACCGGATGACCGAGCTCGGCCAGGCCGTGCAGATCATCGGCTACCACGAGCTGGTCCTGCTCGGCTACCGCGACTCGGGCATGCCCGGGACGCCGCCCAACGAGCACCCCGATTGCTTCGCCCGGGCCGACCTCGACGAGGCCGTGGGCCGCTTGGTGGCCGCCATCCGGACCCATCGACCCCAGGTGATCATCACCTACGGCGAGGACCAGGAGGGCTATCCCCACCCCGACCACCTGCGGGTCCACGAGATCACGGTGCTGGCCTTCGACCGGGCCGGGGACCCGTCGGCCTACCCCGAGGCCGGGGAGCCCTGGCAGCCGCTGAAGCTCTATTACAACGTCTGGTCGGTGGCTCGCATGGAAGCGACCTTCGCCCGCATGGAGGAGCTCGGGCTCGAGCTCCCGCCGTTCGTGGCCGAGATGCGGGCCCGACCCCGACCGGCGGCGGAGGAGGTCACCACCTCGATCGATCTCCAGGGTCATGTGGCCGCCCGTCGCCTGGCCCTCCTGGCCCACCGGACCCAGGTCGACCCCGCCCATCCGATGTGGTTCGGCCTGCCCGACGACGAGGCCGACAGCATCCACCCCTACGAGGAGTACCGCCTGGCCCGCTCGCTGGTCGAGAGCGAGCTGCCCGAGACCGACCTGTTCGCCGGCGTGCCGGCGCCCGGTCGCTGACGCCGACCCGCGATCGCACGGAGGAGCACCATGGCCGCGTTCTTGAGCCAGGAGTGGATGGACCTCGCTCGCCGGTTGGCGGCCACCTTCCCGCACACGCCCGGCGCGAGTGTCCGGCTCCAGCAGGTGGTGAACGGGCTGCCCGACGGGAGCACGGTCCGCTACTACCGGGTGATCGAGGACGGTCACACCCTCGAGCAGGCGCTCGGTGAGTTGGCCGATGCCGAGGTGACCCTGACCAGTAGCTACGACGACGCGGTGAAGATCGCCAAGCGCGACCTCCTGGTGCAGGAGGGCTTCATGTCCGGGCGGGTGCAGGCTGAGGGCGACCTGGGCAAGCTGATGTCGCTGATGCCGATCACGACCAAGGCCGAGTACGTCGCTATCGAAGAGGAGCTCTGCCGACAGACCGAGTTCTGAGCGGCCGCGGGTGGGGCCTGGCCGGCCGTTACCCGTCGCGTTGGAGCTGGCGGAGCGCCCGGTAGCCGACGAGGGTCACCCCGACCCGGTCGGCCAACGACGCCAGGTCGCCATCGGTCAGCCAGGAGTGGGCCTCGACCCGTTGGGCCCAGTCGGGCGCGGCCGCTCGCACTTCGGCGGTGTCGATGGCCGGGGTCACCGGAAGCTCGCTGACCCCGGGAGGCAGCTCGACCAGGAGCGCCTCGAACGAGGCCCGGGTGACGGTCTCGGCGCCGCTGAGGACGTGGTCCGGGAACACCACGCCGGCCTCGGCGGCCAGGCTCCGGAACGGGAAGCCGGCGCCCCGCTCCACGGCGGGCCCGGGGAGGCGGATCGGCAGGCCGAGCTCGACCGCCAGGTCGAGGTAGATGTCGAAGAACTCGGGCCGAAGGCAGAGGGCATCGAGTTGCGAGCTCAGGTGACTGACGTCGAAGCCCCAGAGGATCGCCCGCTCGATCTGGGTCCGGCACTCCCGGCGCACCTCGTCGAGATCGGCGTGGTCCCACAGCTCGGCCCGTGACCGGGGGAAGCCACCGTTGCCGTCGAGCAGCGACGGTGCGTCGGTGAGCGGGCCCCACCGGTAGAGGTCCCAGGGGGCGTTGAGGTCGAGCTGGACGCCGACGTCCTCACCGCGGTAGCCGGCCGCGGCCAGTCGAGCCCACGGTGCCGGCACCACCAGGGAGGCCCCGGTGGCGATCCCGGCTCGGACCGCATCGAAGGTGCCGGCGTTGGCGGCGTGCGTCGTGCCCAGGTCGTCGCAGGTGACGATGAGCAGCCGGGCACCAGGGGGGTGGCCGAGTCGCTCGGCCAGGGTGGTCACGGACCGTCACCGTACCGGCGCGGCGACCGGGTCCCCTGGGTCAGTCCTCGGGGGCGGGGCAGCTGGCCCACAGGCCTCGCCCCGCCGAGCGGGCGTCGGCCACCGCGGCTTGGAGGGCTTCGACGTGGGCCACGTTGGGGGGGTAGGTCGACAGCACGGCGTAGCCGTCGCGGGCGAGCGCCTCGTTCACGAAGAGCCCGTCGGAGGCCCGGTAGACGTAGGCCAGGAGCCGGTCGTAGCGGTCGCGGGCCTCGACGTCGCGGACCAGATCGACTTCGGTGCCCTCGGGCAGGAGTTCGGCGGTGCGGGCGCTGGCTTCGGTGCCGAAGCACTCGACCGGGCTCCGGGGGTCGACCGACTCGGGGGTGTCGATGCCGATGAGACGGATCTTCTCGCTCGAGCCCTCGATCCGCACGACGATGGTGTCGCCGTCGACGACCCGCTCGACCACGGCCCGGCCCTCGCCTCCGCTCTCGTCGGCCGAGGTGGATTGCCCGACCTGGGTCATGGCCAGCGCCACCAGGACCGGGGTGGCGAGAACGATGCCCAGCAGGGTTCGGGCCGTCCGGGCTCGCAAGACCACCTTGGTGCTCAGGCGGCGGCGTCGACGCGGGCGGCGGCTGCCCGCAAGGCGGCCCGGGCGGCGGCCACCCCCCGGCGGCCGCGGTCCCGGGTGCGCGGGTCGAGCTGCCAGCTGGCCGGGCGCTCGGGGAGGAGGTGCTGCTGGCCAGCGGACCTCGGCGGGGTGCTCGGCCGCCGTGAGGGCGGGCGCCGTCGTGGGACTGAACGGGCGGTGGTGGGGGGCACGGTGTCGTTCCTCGGGGCTCGGAGGGCGGGCCGCTCAGGCGGCGGCGGCGTAGGGACGGGGGGAGGCGGGCACCCGCTCGATCGGCTCGGAGCAGTCGCAGGACCGGGCCTCGCAGGCCATCGAGTGGTCGTGGCGCAGCTCGTCGGCCAGGCAGGACTCCCAGCCTTCGCACTCCAGGCTGCCGTCGTGGTGGACCACCAGGGTGTGCCGGCACTGCTCGGTCGGGCTCGGACCGGCGTACGGGGGAATGGCTGTCCAGGGGGTGGCGGTGGCCATCATCGGCTCCTCTCGATCGTCTCGATGGGAGGAGTATGCGCCGGGGGTGTGACAGTCATCCTCGGCGGGGACGTCGGCGGGAGCCGGGCCGTCCCCTTCAGGCCGAAATGTCCCGCTGGGCGACCACTCGGGTCGCTCGGACCCGGACCACCAGCTCTCCGGGGACCCCGTTGCGCTCGCCGTACTCGTCGGCCCGATCGGCCCCCATGTAGCGACCGCCGATGCGCTCGGCCCACGCCACTACGTCGTCGAGGTCGTCCGAGGTGGTGGCGATCCCCTCGATCCGGACGAAGGCGAACGGCGGCCGGTCGTCGTCGACCAGGAGGGTGACGCGGGGGTCTCGCCGGATGGCCCTCGCCTTGGCCGTGTCGGCCCCGGTCTGGAAGACGACGTCGTCGCCGTCGAGGTCGATCCACACCGCGGCCACCATGGCCCGGCCGTCGGTGGTCACCCACCCGAGGGTTGCCGGGCGAGGCCGTTCGAGGAGGAAGTCCCGCCACTCCTGCTCGCCCATCGACCGAGCCACCCGCTCACACCTTCCGGAAGGCTCGCATCGTGAGCAGACCTCCCACTCCGGCCAGGAGCGCGCTGGTCAGGGCGGTGAGGAGGACCTCGTGGGTGGTGTCGATACCGATGGTGGTGCCGCCCAGAGCCAGGGCCCGGGAGGCGTTGACGGCGTGCGTCATGGGGTTCCAGCGGGCGATGAGCTGGAGCCAGTCGGGGAGCCCGTCGATGGGGGTGAAGGCCGACGAAGCGAACATGAGCGGGAACACGAAGAGGAAGCCGATGGTCTGGGCCGCCTCGGCGTTGCGGAAGGTCGTGCCCACGCCGATGAACAGCCACGACATGGCGAACCCGAAGGTCAGCACGACCAGGATGGCGCCGGCCGCCCCGAGGATGCCCTCGTCGGGGCGGAAGCCGAAGAGCAGGAAGCCCAACGCCATCATCAGCCCGGCCTGCATGGCCCCCCGCACGAGGTCGTAGATCGAGCGGGCCAGGGGCACCGAGGCGGTGTGCATCGGCAACGACCGGAACCGGTCCATGATGCCGGTGGCGAGATCGTTGGCCATGCCGATGGCCGACTGCGTGCCCGACGATGCGGTGGTGGTGACCAGGATCCCGGGGAGCAGGTAGTCGATGTAGCTCACGCCCTGGGGGAAGCTCGGGGTCTCGGCCAGGGACCGGAAGACCTGGCTGAAGAGGACCAGGAAGATGAGCGGCTGGATCAGCGAGCCGATCAGCAGCTGCGGCGTGCGCCAGATCTTGACCAGGTTGCGCCACGTGAGGACGCGAACCTCGACCAGCAGCCGACCTCCACGGGCGACCTCAGCGTGGGCCACGACCCCCGATGCCGGCGCCCGCCCGCCCGGGGCGGCGGGGTCGTCGCCCGGGTGGGCCGTCTGGGGGGGCGATGTCGTGCTCATCGGGGGTTCCTTCCTGGGCCGGGTCGTGGCCGGTGTGCGCGAGGTAGACGTCGTCGAGGGAGGGGCTGATCATCTCGAGGCCGGTGATGACGACGCCGCCGTCGTCGAGGGCTCGGACGATGGGGGCGGTGGCCTCGGCACCCGACACCGGCACCGCGATGGTGCGGGATTCGAGGTCGACGTCGAGGGTGCCGCTGAGCGGGGTGAGGGCGAGCCGGGCCGGCTCGAGGTCGGCCGCCTCCCGCACGGTGATCCGTACCGAGCTCCCGCCGACCTGGCGCTTGAGCTCGGCCGCGGTGCCCTCGGCCACCTTGGCCCCCCGGGCCAACAGCACGATGCGGTCGGCCAGGCGGTCGGCTTCGTCGAGGTACTGGGTGGTCAGCAGGAGGGTGGTGCCCTCATGCACCAGTTCCTCGACCAGGGCCCACATGTCGTTGCGCCCGACCGGGTCGAGGCCGGTCGTCGGTTCGTCGAGGAAGAGCACCACCGGGTGGCCAACGAGGCTGACGGCGACGTCGAGTCGGCGGCGCATGCCCCCCGAGTAGGTGCCGGCTACCCGGTCGGCCGCGTCGGCCAGGGCGAACCGCTCGAGTAGGTCGTCGGCCCGGCGCCGCGACCAGGAGGCGTTCTCTCCCAGGAGGCGGCCGACCATCTGCAGGTTCTCCCGGCCGGTGAGCAGCTCGTCGACGGCCGCGTACTGGCCGGTGAGACCGATGCGGCGACGGACCTCTCGTGGTTGGGAGACGACATCGAACCCGGCGATCCGCGCTCGACCGGCGGTGGGCGGCAGGAG
Source organism: Actinomycetes bacterium (assembly GCA_031398745.1). Lineage (GTDB taxonomy): Bacteria > Actinomycetota > Acidimicrobiia > Acidimicrobiales > CADCSY01 > JANNNX01. The sequence goes on along the minus strand of JANNNX010000077.1, from coordinate 13,717 downwards.
CGTGGCCAGGATGCGGACGAGGGTGGTCTTGCCAGCGCCGTTGTGGCCGAGCAGGCCCAGGACGGTCCCGGCCTCGATCCGTAGGTCGACAGCGTCGAGCGCGATCACCGAGCCAAAGCGGCGGCTGACGCCCTCGACCACGACCGCGGCTTCGGACTCGTTCATCGGGCGGTGCTCCGTTCGGTGGTGGGGTGAGCGTCGAGGTCGGAATGGCTGGCATCGCCGGCCAGCGCCCCGCTCAGGAGGACCCGGACGACTTCGGGGATGGGCAGGGGCGCGCTGGCCGTGCGAGTGGGCATGCCCTCGGCCGCGAACAGCAGGACGTAGAGCCGGCCCAGCAGCTCCGGCGTCGCGCGCAGCGAGGCGGCCGGGACGCCGGCGAACAGGTCGGCCACCGACTGGGAGAGCAGGGGCAGGATCCGCTCCGGCGTGTGGTCCGGGAGGGTCGGGCCGGGGTCGAGGAGCCGGCGATCGAGCAGGGGGCCGACCCGGGTGAAATAGGCCCGCAGGGCGTCGCCCGCGGCCGCGAGCCGCTCTTCGAGCTGGTCGTGACGTGCCGCGTCGGCCAGCTGGCGATGGGTGTCGTCGGCGCACAGGGCGTGCGCCACGCACGCCTCGAGCAGGCCGGCCTTGTCCGGGAAGACCCGGAACATGGTGCCTTCGGCCACCCCGGCCGCTGCCGCGATCTCGGCCGTGGTCACCGTCGGGCCGCGCCGAGCGAGCAGGGGCAGGGTGGCGTCGACCAGCATGCGCCGACGGGCGTCGGCCGCGAGACGGGGGGCGCGGCCCCGGCGCTCGGTCGGACGCTCGATTGCCTGTTCCGTACCTGGCGTTGTCGGCACAGGCCCACAATTGCGAGTGAGCACTCACTTCGTCAATGAGACGTCGGTCACACTCCCGCATTGCCTCGGTGATGGCCGAGCCATTGTGAATGCTCCGTTACCGACGCCCCCCGGGCGGGGCCCCCGGGTACGCTCTAACTTGCTGCATCGCTGACGACACGAACGGGAGGGCACGATGACCACCGAGTTGGAAGAGGCGACCGTCATCACCGAGGCGCTGGTCGTCATCGACCGGGGTCTGGCCGACCTCCTCCATCGCGAGCTCGTGTCCACCGACGAGATGGCCGACCTCCTCCTCGACGTGCGACTGCTCCTGGCCTCCTCCGAGGTCACCGCTCCTTCTTCGAGCTGACCGGTCGCCGGCCTGCCGGCGCCGCCTTTCCCGCAACGACGACCGCGCCTTTCTCGGGCGAGCGCCTCCTAGCGCTCGAGCGAGGTGTGCTTGAACTCGTTGAGTTCGGGCCACTCGGTCAGCATCTCGACCAGCCGTTCGACGGTGTCGCGGGCGTGCTGCGCGTCGCGGGGACCGGCCATCAGCCGCACGAAGCTGGCCGACCCCCCGGCTAGGAAGGTCGGGGTGCCCCACACGTCGCTCTCCTTCACCGACCAGGTGTGCTCGTCGCGCACCGCGGCCAGCGGTCCCCCCGTTCGCACCGCTTCGAAGGTGGCGTCGACGTCGGCCCCAGCGTCGGCGACGATCCGGCGGAGGGCATCCTCGTCCCGTAAGTCGCCACCGAGCTCGTGGCGGAAGGCGAAAAGGGCCCGGTGCACCGCCAGGAAGCGGTCGGGCTGCCCGTCTCGCACGGCCACGCCGACCTGCAGGGCGAGCAGACCCGAATCGCGCTCGGGAGCGTCCCACATGTCGGGCTCGCCGGGCTCGACCTTGGCCTGACTGAGCGAGAACGGCACGAAGGCGACGTCCCACTCGGCGTCTCCCTCCAGCCCGTCGATCAGGTACTGGTGGACGATCCGGGCGAAGGGGCAGCGGTAGTCGAAGTTGACGGCGAAGGCGGGGGTGCTCACCCGCCGGTCAACAGCCGCCCCGCGGGGCACATTCCCCCGACCTCGCTCAGATCGGCCACACCCGCACGACCCCGAACCCCAGGGCGGCCCCCAGCAGGGCACCGGCGACGACATCGGTGCCGTGGTGGATGCGGACGTGCACCCGGCTCCACGCCACCACCGTGGCCAACAGGAACCACAAGGGGGCCAGTGGGGGGGCCGACGAGGTCAGCACCACGGCGGCCATGAAGCCCGAGGTGGCGTGGCCGCTGGGGAAGCTGCTGGTGCGAGGCCGTCGGAGGTGGTGGGGGCGAGGGTGGTCCTGGAGGGGTCGCTGCCGGCGGAACAGCGACTTGATGCCCACGTTGACCAGCAGCGACTCGAAGCCCAGGGCGAGGGCGAGCGGCAGCCAGGTCGAGAGCGGCTCGGCGCTGGGCAACGCCACCCCGACGGCCAGCACGTGCCAGAGCACCGAGTGGTCGGCGGCTCGGGAGGCGGTGTAGAAGGTCCGGTCGGCCAGCGCGTGGCCACGGAGGCGATCGGAGGCGCGGTCGAGCCAGACGTCGAAGCGATTCACCCGGCCGCCGCGAGCTGGCGGGCCTGGGAGGGGTCGCCGCCGAACGCGGGGCAGAGCGCCTGGAACGAACACCACGAGCAGAGCGGTCCGGGCTGCGGGCGGAAGTCGTCGCGCTCGCAGGCCCGCTCGACGGCCGACCACACCGCGGCCACCCGCCGCTCGAGGCCGGCCAGCGACTGGTCGGTGGGGGTGGCGATGACTGCCACCGGCTCGCTGAGGTAGAGGAGCTGGATCCGTGACGGCCGGCGGCCGAGGACCGTCTCGCACAGCCAGGCGTAGAAGTGGACGCCGCCCAGGCGGGTCTGCTCGTTGCGCTCGGACGGGACCCGGCCGGTCTTGTAGTCGGTGACCACCAGCCCGCCGTCGGCGTCGAGCTCGAGGCGGTCGATGATGCCCCGTAGCCGTACACCACCGAGCTCGGCCTCCAGCAGCAGCTCGAGCCCGATGGCCGAGACCTGCCGGGGATCCTCGAGGAGGAAGGATCGGCGCACGAGCCGCTCGGCGTCGAGGGCGAAGGCACGCTCGGCCTCGGGTTCGAGGGCCAGGTCGGCCAGCTCGGCGGCGTTGTCCTCCTCGCTCCGGGCCCGGGTGAGGCAGTCGAGGGCGACGTCGATGGTCCGGTCGGGGGCCGGCTGGCAGTGGAGGAGCTCGAGGGCCCGGTGCACCAGGGTGCCCTTGACCGCTGCCGGCGACGGCGCCTCGGGCAGCCGGTCGATCACCGAGAACCGGAAGGCAAGGGCGCAGTCGCGGAAGCTCGACACCTTCGACGGTGACAGCGAGCGGGGCACCGGCAGGGTCATCCTGGGCAGGCTACGACTGGGCTGTGACATCGCCGGGGACCGCTCGACGCGGGTACCCGGCGTCGGGCGGGATCAGGCGCCAGGGTCGACCACGGTGGTGTTGACCAGTTCGCCGATGCCCTCGATGGCGGTGCGCACGACCTGGCCGGGGGCCAGGTAGCGGGGTGGGGTGCGGCCGTGGCCGACACCGCCGGTGGTGCCGGTGGCAATGATGTCCCCGGGCTCGAGGGTGAGCACCGTGGACATGTAGGAGATGACATGGGCGCCGTCGAAGAGGAGGTCGGAGGTCCGCCCGTCCTGGACCACCTCGCCGTCGACCTCGCAGACCACGTGCAGATCGGCGGCGTGGTCGACCTCGTCCGGGGTCACCATCCAGGGGCCCACCGGTGTCGAGTGCTCCCAGGCCTTGCCCTGCATCCACTGGCGGGTGCGGTTCTGCCAGTCGCGCATCGAGATGTCGTTGAGGACGGTGTAGCCGGCGATGGCGTCGAGCGCTCCTTGGCGGTCGACCCGGCGCACAGAGCGGCCCACCACGACGGCCAGCTCGACCTCCCAGTCGACGGTGTCGGACTCGGGCGGCAGGTAGATGTCGTCGGCCGCGCCGATCAGGCTGGAGGGGAACTTGGTGAACAGCGTCGGGAAGTCGGGGATCTTGGCCCCCATCTCCTGGATGTGGGACAGGTAGTTCTGGCCCACGCAGAGGATCTTGCCCGGCCGGGGCACCACCGGGGCCAGGTCGAGCCCCTCGACCGGGCGCCGCTCGCCGTCGGCCTGGGCCGCGCCCTGCAGGCCACCCAGGGCGCCGGCCAGGATGGCCCCCACGTCGGCGGCGTCGAGCACGACTGCCTCGTCGCCCTCGATGCGGGCCGCTCGGGTTCCGTCGGCGGTGCGGATGGTGGCCAGCTTCATGGGTCCTCCTCGGCGACGGTGGAGCGGCGACAGGGTAGTGGGGCGCCGGCCGGGGCCCCGAGCCCAGGGCGCCGACCAGCCTCGGCCACCGCGCCGGACAGGGCTTCTGGCACCATCGTGGCGCTCGGGCCACCTTCGAGGCCGAGGCCCGCGACGGGGAGGTCCCACACATGCCCGAGGTGTCCAACCTGACCGCCGATCTGGCCCACCTGGCGGCGACCCGAGGGTGGGACGATCGCCCGGCGTTCCTGGTGGGCGACGACGTCGTCACCCACGGCCAGGCCCACCAGGGCACAGCCCGGGTGGCGGGTCGACTGCGGGCCGAGGGAGTCGGCGTCGGCGACCGGGTGCTGGTCGCGCTGCCCGACGGCATCGAGTTCGTGTGGGCCTTCCTGGCCACGATGCGTCTCGGGGCGCTGGCCGTGCCGGTCAACGCCCGACTCACCGAGTCGGACCACCGGTACCTGTCGTCGGACTCCGGGGCGGTGCTGGTGATCTGCGAGCCCGAGCTCACCCCTCGCTTCGGCGTCCCGGTCCTCACGCCCACCGACATCGCTGATGCGGCCCGCACCGGCGACCCTGTCGACGCGGTGCCCGTGGGCGCATCGGCCCCCGGCTACGCCCACTACACCTCGGGCACCACCGGACCGCCGAAGTGCGCCGTCCACCGCCAGAGCGATCCTGCGGTGTTCTACGAGGCCTTCGCGGTAGGGGCAGTCGGCATCCGCCCCGACGACGTCCTGCTCTCGATCTCGAAGATGTACTTCGCCTACGGCACCGGCAACTCGATGTGGTTCCCGCTGTTCTCGGGGGCGGCAGCCATCATCGACCCCCGTCCCCCCACCGTCGAGGTGGTGACCGAGCTGGCCGAGCGGCACCGGCCGACGGTGCTGTTCTCGGTGCCCACCATGTACGCCAACCTGGCCACCAACGCCCCGGCCGAGCCGTTCTCGTCGGTCCGGGTGGCGATCTCCGCCGGCGAGGTCCTGACCCCGGCGCTGGCCGACCGGGCCGAGGCCTGGCTGGGCGTGCCCATCCTCGATGGCCTGGGCTCGACCGAGGTCGGTCAGGGATTCACCTCCAACCTGGTCGGCGCCCGCAAGCCGGGCACCATCGGCCGGGTCCTCCCGCCCTACGAGGTGCGGGCGTGTGACGACGAGGGCGACCCCGTCGCCCCGGACGCCCCGGGCGTGCTCTGGGTCCGGGGCCCGTCGCTGTTCGTCGAGTACCTGGGCAAGCCCGAGGAGACGGCGGCGACCCTGGTGGGGGACGGCTGGATGCGTACCGGCGACCGCGTGGCCATCGACGCCGAGGGCTACATCACCCACATGGGACGGGTGGACGACCTCGAGATGGTGGGGGGGATCACGGTGACGCCTTACGAGATCGAGGACGTACTCAGCTCGCACCCGGGGGTGCGGGAGGCCGCGGTGGCTGCTGTGCGGGACGACTCGGGCGCCTCGAAGCTGCGGGCGTTCATCGTCCGGTCGGCCGGGAGCACCCTCGAGGACGACACCTTGACCGACGAGCTGACCGCCCTGGCGCGGGCTCGGTTAGCGCCGTTCAAGGTGCCGCGCAGCTTCACCTACCTCGAGTCCCTGCCCCGCACGCCGACGGGCAAACTCCAGCGCTTCGCCCTGCGTGCCGGGGTCGCGGGCTGACGATCTCGGACTCGAGCGTAGGAGTTGTCACCGCGAGGAGTGATTCTCTACGCTACGGAGCGTGGGGAAACTCTTACGAGACATTGACTTGCCGCGCGCCCGGGAAACCCGGACCAGCTTCGGTGACGCATTCGACCCTCGCTCGAACGGCTTCGGCTTCCTTCGACTCGCCCTGGCCGCGGTGGTGGTCTTCAGCCACGCCTGGCTGATCACCGGCATCGGTCCGGACGTGGTCGCCCCGCCGGGTCCCGACGACCCGATGTGGGGGTGGACCAAGCACCAGGAGTTCCTGGGGGGCCTCGCGGTCGCCGGCTTCTTCGTCATCTCCGGGTTCCTGATCACCCGGAGCGCCGAGCGATCTCGGAGCCTGGCCGACTTCGCCTGGCGTCGTTTCCTGCGGATCATGCCCGGCTTTTGGGCCTGCCTGGTCGTCAGCGCCTTCGTGGTCGCCCCGGTGGCCTGGCACCACAGCCAGGGCGACTGGCAGGGCGTGCTCTCGGTGGCGGATTCGCCGGTGGATTACGTCGTGCAGAACAGCACCCTGTGGATCCGCCAATGGGGCGTCGACGGCGTGTTCGACCAACTGCCGGCCAAGGACGCCGGCGTCGACCCGCAGCTCAACGGCTCGCTCTGGACGTTGCGCTATGAGGTTGTCTGCTACTTCGGCATCGCTTTGCTGGCCATCGTCTCGCTCCGTCGGTGGCGGCGTCCGGCGCTGGTGGTGGCGGGTGCCGCCGGCCTGTGGCTGGTGGAGCTGTTGCACGAGGTGGCCCCTAACGTCGTCAGCCGGATCCCGGTGATCTCCGACGGTGCTTTGAGTCGTCTGGCCTTCCTGTTCATGCTCGGGGCGGCCTTGTACGTGCTGCGAGACCGGGTTCCGTCCGACCCGCGGCTGGCCGGCCTGGCGGCGGCGGTCGTGGTGGGCACGCTGGTCACCGGCGGGTACACCGTGCTCGGCCTCCCGGCGCTTGCCTACCTGTGCCTGTGGACGGCCTTCGTCCTCCCGATCCGGAGCTTCGAGCGCCACGGGGACTACTCCTACGGCCTGTACATCTACGCGTTTCCCATCCAGCAGCTGCTCGCCCTGTACGGGTTCTCCCGCTTCGGCTGGCTGGCCTCGGCACTGGTGGCGCTCATCCTGTCGCTGGGCGCGGCGTACCTCTCCTGGCACCTGGTCGAGAAGCGGGCGCTCGCCCTCAAGGGATGGCAATGGTGGGCGCCGGCCCGGGAGCCGGCGCCGGCGTCAGCCTGACCGATCGAGTGCGGTGGACGGCGCCGCCCGGAGCACGCGGGCGATCCGTTCCACCTCGCCGGCGGCCAGCAGCACCGGCCCCGACACCACGGTGTCGCGCAGCAGCCGCACGCTGACCGCCGACGCTCCGGGGACCGGGTGGTCTCGCCAGCGATCGGGTACCACCACCAGCGTGTCGATGAACGGCGCGGCGCCGAGCTGCTCGGCCAAGATCTCTCGGTGGTAGGCGGCCAACCGGCCGAGGTCGGTGGGCGCCACCGGTGGATCGCCGACGGCCTCGGCAACCAGGAACACGCCGGTCGGGCCGACCACCAGGCGACCGGCGGCCACCGAGAGCACGGCGTAGCCGGCGGGCAGGTCGTCGAGCAGATCGTCGACCGAGGCACCGGCCGACGACGATCGGAACATGCACGCGACATCGGCACGACCAGGGGTCAGACTTGAGGCCCGACCTGGTGATCGGCGGCGTGGCCGCTGTGTGGCTCCTGGGAGCCGACCGGGTCACGGGGCCCAGGCACCGGGACCGGTCATCGAGTGCTGGTGCCAACGGCGGGGGGTCGCCAGGTAGGCCCGGGGGTAGCCCTCGAACATCCAGCGGGCGACCTGGCCCCGGATCCAGGGGGTGGCGCCGGCCAGCGCCAAGACGCCCTCGGCCAAGGGGCGGTGGGTGACGAGACCGGCCACCACCCGAGCCATCCGGTCGTCGGCTCCCAGCTCGGCGGCGACTGCCGCTCGGTAGCGGTCGGCCGTCACCTGGGGCTCGTCGAGGCCGGTGTCGAGGATCGCCTCGGCGGCCAGACGACCGGTCTGGAGGGCCTGGCCGATGCCCTCGCCGGTGAGCGCATCACCGGCCCCGGCGGCGTCACCGGTGAACAGGACCCGTCCGCCGAGGGCACTGAGCGGGCGACGGCCGATGGCGGTGGGGATCGGCCAGGCTCGGACCCCGGACTCGGGGCGAGCGTCGTCGCCGATCACCGATCGCACGTGCGGCCGCTCGAGCACCTCTCGCCACCGCCGGGTCAGGTCGCCGGTGCGGCGCCGGTCGCGGCGGAGCACGCCGAGGCCGACGTTGGCTCGGCCTCCGGCCAGCGGGAAGGCCCAGGCGTAGCCCGGGAGCAGATCGGGCTCGAACCAGACATGGAGCTCGTCGGGGGGGAGGCGGACGTCGGTGAGGTACTGGCGCAGAGCGTGCCACTCGCCCAGGTCGGCGGACGCCCTCCGGCCGCCCCCGTCCGGCGTCGCCGACGCGAGCCTCCTGGTCGGCGACCACATGCCGTCGGCGGCCACGACGAAGCCGGCCCTCACTGTGGACCCCCCAGCCGACGCCACCACCCGGTCGCCGTCGACCGCCAGGGCGGTCAGGGGGCTGGCGAGCCGAAGATCGATGCCGGCGGCCTCGACGGCGGCCACCAGGAGGGCGTCGAGCTCGAGCCGCGGCACGACCAGGGCGTAGGTGCCCCGCCCCCGGGGCAGCGGCAGCACCTTGGTCCGGCCGGCCGGTGTGTGGAGGACGGCGGTGGAGACCTCGGTGGCCGACGGGAGCCCCCGCGGATCGACCCCGAGGTGCTCGAGGTGGCCGAGCGCGGCCGTGGTCAGACCGTCGCCACAGCACTTGTCCCGAGGGAATCGGGCCTGGTCGACCACCACGATGTGCCGGCCGGCTCGGGCCAACTCGAGGGCGGCGGCGGCACCGGCGGGGCCGGCCCCGACGACCAGCACGTCGGCGTCGACCACGGCCGGCGAGCGTAGGCGCCGGGCCGGGGGTGATCGTCGGTCAGCTGCCCACGGCCGCCAGGGCGGCGAGGCAGGCGTCGGCCAGCTCGGGTCGGCAGACCAACAGGTCGGGTAGCGAGAGGTCGGATCGGTTGTAGACGAGCGGCGCGCCGTCGATCCGGCTGGCGTGCAGACCGGCGGCGAGTGCCACCGCGGCCGGAGCGGCCGAGTCCCATTGGAACATCCCTCCGGCGTGCACATAGGCGTCGGCCTCCCCGAGGACCACGGCCGCCGTCTTGGCCCCGGCCGATCCGAGGGGGTGCAGCACCCCGCCGATCGCCTGGGCCACCCCCGCCGACTCGGCCGACGGGCGCGAGCGGCTGCAGACCACCAGCGGACGCCGGGACTCGACCGCGGGCAGCGCCGGCGCCGGGTCGGTGGCGAGGACCAGCCCCCGGGCGGGCAGGGCGACGGCGCCGGCCAGGAGTCGGCCCCGGCCGTCGGCCAGGGCCACGTGGACGGCCCAGTCGTCACGGCCGGGTTCGCCGAACTCTCGGGTGCCGTCGAGTGGATCGACGATCCAGATGCGCTCGGCACCCAGGCGGCGGGGGTCGTCGGCGCCCTCCTCGGAGAGGACGACGTCGCCCGGGCGGGTCCGGCCCAGGGCCCCCACCAGCCACTCATGCGCCCGCTGGTCCCCTTCGGCCCGGCGCCGGGACGGGTCGGCCGTGGCGAACTCGGTGCGCACGTCGAGCAGCAGCCGTCCGGCCCCCGCCGCCAGCTCGGCGGCCAGCCCGGCGTCGTGGAGGGAGCCGTCGGGTGAGGTCACAGGATGAAGAGCGAGCCGACGGCCAGGACCACCACGCCCACGGCCAGCAGGGAGACCAGGGGCGTGACCGCTACCGCCTCGCCGGCCTGCAGCGAGCGCTGCACGCTCGCCCACCGCAGGTAGCCACCGATCACCAGGCCCACGCTCAGCAGGACGCAGAGCCCCACCACTGCCGAGTGGGCGGTACCACCGTCGCCGCTGTTCCCGTCGGGACCCAGGCGGTCGAGGGCGACCCCGCCGGCCAGGAGGCCGAGGGCGGTGCGCAGCCAGGCCAGGAACGTGCGCTCGTTGGCCAGGGTGAAACGGGCGTCGAGCTCGGGCGGGCGCTCCTCGTTGGCCACGTCGCACTCCTCCTTGCGCTGGCCTGTCCCCAGGAGGTGGACGGGTTCGCAGCGCGTCGGGAGAGATCCTGACCCATGCCCGCCGCGGCCGGGTGCGTCCCGAAAGGGGAGTCATCTGGTCAGGTTTCGGTAGCGTGGTCGGCCGTGCCCGAGTCGATCGTCGCCCCCTACGAGCTCGGCAGCCTCCGGGCGCTGGAGGCAGAGTCGATCCACGTCATCCGCGAGGTGGCCGCCACTCTCGAGCGCCCGGTGCTGCTCTTCTCCGGTGGCAAGGACTCGATCGTCATGCTCCACCTCGCCGAGAAAGCGTTCTGGCCGGCACCGCTGCCCTTCCCGGTCATGCACATCGACACGGGCCACAACTTCCCCGAGGTCCTGGCCTACCGCGACCGCCGGGTGGCCCAGTCGGGCCTGCGCCTGGTGGTGGCGTCGGTCCAGGCGTCGATCGACGCCGGGCGGGTGGTGGAGGAGGTGGGGCCCACGGCCAGCCGGAACCGGCTTCAGACGGTGACGCTGCTCGACGCCATCGGCGAGCACGGCTTCGACGCGGTGTTCGGCGGGGCCCGCCGTGACGAGGAGAAGGCCCGGGCCAAGGAGCGGGTGTTCAGCTTCCGCGACGAGTTCGGCCAGTGGGATCCGAAGAACCAGCGACCCGAGCTGTGGAGCCTCTACAACGGTCGCCACCGCGCCGGTGAGCACATCCGGGTGTTCCCCCTGTCGAACTGGACCGAGCTCGATATCTGGCAGTACATCGCCGAGGAGTCGATCGAGATCCCGGCGATCTACTTCGCCCACCGCCGGGTCGTCGTCCGTCAGCGGGGGATGCTGATGGCGGTCAACGAGTTCTTCCCGGCGGGCGAGGGCGAGGAGCCCTTCGAGGCCCTCGTCCGCTACCGGACGGTGGGCGACGCCACCTGCACCGCCGCGGTCGAGTCGGCGGCCGCCACCCTCGACGAGGTGATCGCCGAGGTGGCGGCGACCCGCATCACCGAGCGGGGGGCCACCCGAGCCGACGACCGGTTCTCGGAGGCGGCCATGGAGGACCGCAAGAAGGAGGGCTACTTCTGATGGCCGAGCTGCTGCGGTTCGCCACCGCCGGCTCGGTCGACGACGGCAAGTCGACCCTCATCGGCCGGCTTCTCTACGACTCCAAGGCCATCTTCGAGGACCAGTACGAGGCCATCGAGCGCACCTCGCGTCAGCGGGGCGACGAGCAGGTGAACCTGGCGCTGCTGACCGACGGCTTGCGAGCCGAGCGGGAGCAGGGCATCACCATCGACGTCGCCTATCGCTACTTCGCCACTCCGAAGCGCAAGTTCGTCATCGCCGACACCCCGGGACATGTCCAGTACACCCGCAACATGGTGACCGGGGCATCGACCGCGGACCTCGCTCTGGTCCTGATCGACGCTCGCAAGGGCATCGTCGAGCAGAGCCGCCGCCACGCCTTCCTGGCCTCGCTACTGCGGGTGCCCCACCTGGTGGTGTGCGTGAACAAGATGGACCTGGTCGACTACGACCAGGGTGTCTTCGACGCCATCCGCGACGAGTTCCGGGCCTTCGCCACCCGCCTCGACATCCACGATCTGGCCTTCGTGCCGGTCTCGGCCTTGCGAGGGGACAACGTGGTGACCCGCAGCGCGGCCATGCCGTGGTACTCGGGGACCTCGTTGCTGCACCACCTCGAGGAGGTGTTCATCGCCTCGGACCGCAACCTCATCGACGTGAGGTTCCCGGTGCAGTACGTGATCCGACCCCGCTCCGACGAGTTCCACGACTACCGGGGCTACGCCGGCCAGGTGGCCTCGGGGGTGCTGCGACCGGGTGACGAGGTGGTCGTGCTGCCGTCGGGCTTCTCCACCACCATCGAGGCCATCGACGGCCCGGATGGGCCGGTGGACGAAGCCTTCCCGCCGATGTCGGTGACGCTGCGGCTGGCCGACGACCTCGACGTGAGCCGGGGCAACATGATCTGTCGCCCCCACAACCGACCGACGGTCGGCCAGGCACTGGAGGCCATGGTCTGCTGGTTCGCCGACCAGCCGCTGCAGGTCGGCGGGCGCTACGCGTTGAAGCACACGACTCAGGAGACCCGCACCGTCGTGCAGGCGCTCGACTACCGCCTCGACGTCAACACCCTGCACCGGGACCAGGCAGCCGAATCGTTGACCATGAACGAGATCGGGCGGGTGTCGCTGCGCACGATGGCGCCGCTGTTCTACGACGAGTACCGCCGAGACCGGGCCACCGGCAGCTTCATCCTGATCGACGAGGCAACCAACGCCACCGTGGCCGCCGGGATGCTGCTGGCCCCGTCGGCGTGAGCGACCGGGTCGTCTGGCACCCGTCGGCCCTGCCTCGGGAGCGGCGGTGGGAGGCGGTCGGTGGGGCCGGAGCCACGGTGTGGCTGACCGGGCTGTCGGGGTCGGGGAAGTCGTCGGTGGCGGTCGAGCTGGAGGCCCTGCTGGTGGCCCGGGGTCGGCCGGCGTACCTGCTCGACGGTGACAATCTCCGCCACGGGCTCAACCGCGACCTCGGCTTCGGCGACGCCGACCGGAGCGAGAACGTGCGCCGGGTCGGCGAGGTCGCTCGGCTGTTCGCCGATGCCGGCCTGGTGGCGGTGGTGCCGCTGATCAGCCCGTTCCGGGTCGACCGGGATCGGGTGCGGGCGCTGCACGAGGTCGCCGGGCTGGGGTTCGTGGAGGTCTTCGTCGACACCCCGCTGGCGGTGTGCGAGGCGCGGGACCCGAAGGGCCTCTACGCGGCAGCCCGGCGGGGCGAGGTGCGCGACTTCACCGGCATCGACAGCCCCTACGAGGCACCGGCGGCGGCCGAGCTGGTGCTCCGGCCCGACGACGGCGACGCGGCAGCGATGGCCGCCCAGGTGGCCGGTCTGCTGTAGGGGGGTCCCCGCCCTTCTCAGTCGCGAAAAGCACCGTGGCGGTGCCGTTCGCGACGCGGAAGGAGGCGACTCTTGTCGCTGGGTGCACATTCTGTTAGGAGAGGTGCATGACAGGCACCCCTCGGCGCTGGTTGGTCAAGAGGCTCGTGGTCATGGGCGCTCTCCTGCTCGGCGCCTGCGGGTCGGCCGGAACGGAGGCCGACGTGCAGGCCGAGGGGGGGTCGACGGTGACATCGACCAGCGCCGTTGCGGCCGTGGACCTTGCCGCGGACAAGACGCTCGCCTCTCCACCGCTCGAGGAGCGAGAGGGAGCGATGGTGGCCGTGCTCACTCAGACCGAGGCGCCGGCCCAGCCGGGCGGGCCAACCGAACCGGTGTCGGTCGTCGCCCGGTTGCATCCGGCGGATGACCAGAGCGTGTTGGTGGCGACGGTGTCGCTGCCGTCGTCTCCGACCTATCCGTTGCGCTCCGATGCCGACGTCCAGGTGGGGGATGTCACGGGCGACGGCCATGACGACGTGCTGGTGCTCTTCGATGCGGCCCAGGTCATCGGGGCGGTGCTGTCCGAAGACGGTGGCGAGTGGCGCTTCCTACCGGCGGCTCCGTCGGCGGGCCAGGAGTCGACGCCGTATGTCGGTGTCGATCCGCAGATCGAAGGGGGAACGCTGACGGTGCTGGATCGTGACTGTGACTGTCGCGTGACCCTGCGGTGGGACGGAGAGTCCCTCCAGACGAGCTGAGGAGGGACCCCCCCACCCTTCCCAGTCGCGGAAAGCACCGGGGGGGGGGGTTTGGCGTCGGGGGACGGGGGGGGGGGTGGCGGGCCGGGGGGGGGGGGGGGAGGATGCCGGGGTGGGCCCGGGCGCCGGGGGCGGGGGCGCCCGGGCCG
>JANNNX010000057.1:0-90465 GCA_031398745.1 Actinomycetes bacterium | reverse complement strand
CCGAGCGCCCACACCACCCCCCCGCCCCCACCCGACGTGCTGGCTCGCCTGCGCCGCCAACTGGTTGCACCCCACATTCAACCCCCCGTGCAAAACCCACCCCGGCCCGCCGTAGACCTCGAGGGTGTCGACGAAGCCGTAGTGGGCGGGCAGCAGCCGGGGCGGGAGGAGGGGGTAGGTGGCGAAACCGATCAGAGCCAGACCGGTGGTCCAGGCCAGTGTCGTGCGCCACCGGGGGTAGTCGGAGCGGTGGCGGAGGTAGATCAGCAGCAGCATCCCGCCGGTGGCCGCGAAGTGGAGCGTGCCGTAGAAGACGTTCACCGACTTGATGAACCAGTCGAAGCCGAGGAAGGCCTGCTGGATGGCCTCTTCGTGGTAGGAGCCGATCGCCTTCTCCAGGGCGATGATCTCCTTGGCGTGGGCGAAGGCCACGCCGGGGCCGACCGACTCCGACCCGAATTGGTTCCGGATCCAGGAGTACACCAGGTAGAAGGCGACGATGAACGACACCTCCTTCCACCACCGGAGGCGGCCCACGCGGCGACCAGCGGCCCCTGCCGTGGCCTCGTTCTCGCCCTCCGGCCGAAGCGAGGACGCAGCGAGGGACGAACGCACCGGGGCGAGCGTAGGTCCTCGCTCCGACCGACGAGATCTGGACCCGGCTGCTGGCACACTTGCCCGATGCTCGAACCGGCGGTGGTGCAAGGGGTCCTGCACGAAGCGCTTCGCCACGGCGGCGATCTGGCTGAGATCTTCGTGGAGGACCGACGTTCGACGACGGTGCGGCTCGACGACGGGCGCATCGAGGAGCTGACCTCGGGTCGTGATCGGGGGGCCGGCATCCGGGTGGTGGTCGGCGACACCACCGGCTTCGCCCACACTGCCGCCCTCGACCCCGCCGGCCTACTAGCGGCCGCCGAAGCCGCCGGGGCCGCGGCCCGCCAGGGCGGGGGCGGCACCCGGGTGGCCACCCTCGAGCGCCGGGTGGTGACGCCGGGGGCGGTGCGGATCCAGCCCGAGGACGTGTCCAAGGCGGCCAAGGTGGAGTTGCTCAGTCGGGCCGACGAGGCGGCACGTTCGGCCGGCGATGCCATCCGCCAGGTCAGCGCCGGCTACGGCGACACCCGCCGGCGCATCCTGGTGGCCAACAGCGACGGCCTCTTCGCCGAAGACGACCAGGTGCGGACCCGGCTGGTGGTGAGCTGCGTGGCCCTGGGCGACACCGGGATGCAGACCGGCTTCGAGGCGGCCGCGGCCACCGTGGGCTGGGAGCTGTTCGACGAGCACCCGGCCGAGGAGATCGCCCGGCTGGCCGCCGAGCGGGCGCTGCGGAAGCTCGCCGCCCGACCCGCGCCCTCGGGTTCGCTGCCGGTGGTCATCGGCCCCGGCAGTGGTGGCGTGCTGTTCCACGAGGCGTGTGGGCACGGCCTCGAGGCCGACCTGGTCGGCAAGGGGGCCTCGGTGTTCCGGGACCGGGTCGGCCAGCGGGTGGCGAGCCCAGGGGTGACCCTGGTCGACGACGGGACCATCGGGGGCGAGTGGGGCACCGCCGCGATCGATGACGAGGGCCACCCGGCGGGGTCGAACGTGCTCATCGATGACGGCGTCCTCACCGACTACATGTACGACCTCCTGCGCTCGCGCCAGGAGGGTCGGGCCTCGTCGGGCAACGGGCGCCGCCAGAGCTACAAGCACTTGCCGATGGTGCGGATGACCAACACCTTCCTCCTGGGGGGCCGCGAGGATCCGGCCGCCATCGTGGCTGGCACCGACCACGGGGTCTACGTGGCCCGGCTCGGCGGCGGGCAGGTCAACACCGCTACCGGCGACTTCGTCTTCGGCATGGCCGAGAGCTACCTCATCGAGGACGGCCAGATCACCGAGCCGCTGCGGGAGGGCAACCTCATCGGCAACGGGCCCGAGGTGCTCCGGGCCATCGACGCGGTGGGCGACGACTTCGCCATGGGCGTGGGTGGCGGGACCTGCGGCAAGGACGGGCAGTCGGTGCCGGTCGGCGTCGGCCAGCCCACCCTGCGGGTGGCAGCCATGACCATCGGTGGTACCGCGGCGTGACCGCTTCCCCGGTGTCGGCCGAGGTCGACCGGGCGAGCGACCCCGAGGTGCTGTTGGGGCTAGCCGACCGGATCGTGAGCTGGGCCCGCGACGGCGAGGAGGTCGAGGCGTTCGTGGCCCGCAGCCAGCGGACGTCAGTGGTGGCCTACGACGGCGGCATCGAGTCTCTGTCCCAGGCGACCTCGGCGGGGATCGGGGTGCGGGTGGTGGTCGACGGTCGCCAAGGCTTCGCCTATGCCGGCAGCCTCGATCCCGAGGTTCTGGCCGAGACCCTGGCCGAAGCCCGCGACAACGTCGCCTTCGCCACCGCGGATGAGGCCAACGGTCTGGCCGACCCCGACGGCGTGCCGGCGCCGGAGCTCGACGTTCACCGGGCCGACCTGGCCTCGGTCCCCACCGACCGCAAGGTCGCCCTCGCCCTCGAACTCGAGCGTCGGGTGCGAGCCGGCGATCCCCGCATCCGGGGGACCCGCAATGCCTCCTACGGCGACTCGATCGGCACCGGGGCCATCGTCTCGAGCCGGGGCATCCGGGCGGTCGGGTCTTCCACCACCAGCTACGTAGCCGTGCTGGCCCTGGCCGGCGACGGCGACGAGACCCAGACCGGCGGCGGCGTGTCGGTCGGCCGCCACCCCGACGAGCTCGACCTCGACGAGGCCGCCCTCGACGCCGTCACCCGCGCCACCCGGATGCTGGGCGCCCGCCAGGCCCCCACCCAACGTCTCACGGTGGTGCTCGAGCCCGAGATCACCGCCGCCTTCCTCGGCATCATCGGGGCGACCTTGTCGGGCGAGTCGGTGCTGAAGGGCCGGTCGTTGTTCGCCAACCGGGTCGGCGAGACGGTGGCCGCGCCCCTCCTGACCCTGGTCGACGATCCCACCAACCCCGCCACCCTGGCCGCCGATCCGTTCGACGGCGAGGGGCTGGCCTCGCGCCGCAACGTCCTGTTCGAGGGCGGCGTTCTGCAGCGCTTCCTCTACGACACCTGGTCGGCCCGCAAGGCGGGCACGACCTCGACGGCGTCGGCGGTTCGGGGCTACAGCTCGACGCCCGGCGTCGGGGCCCGAGCGCTCGCGGTCGTCCCCGGCTCGCTCGACCAGCCGGCGCTGCTGGCCTCGATCGGCGACGGGCTCCTGGTCCAAGGCGTCACCGGCCTGCACTCGGGCGTCAACCCGGTGAGCGGCGACTTCTCGGTCGGGGCCGAGGGCGTGATGATCCGAGGCGGCGAGCCGGCCGAGCCGGTGCGGGAGATCACCATCGCCTCGTCGTTGCAACGGATGCTCCTCGACATCGTGGCCGTGGGTGGCGACCTCGAGTGGCTCCCGGGCGGCACCGGGTCGGTGAGCCTCGCCATCCGCGACGTCTCCCTGTCGGGTTCGTAGCCGGGACCGAGCCCCCTCGTCAGCGAGGGCCGGCGAGGGCCAGGGTGACGTCGCCGGCGGTCAGGGCGTAGGCCACCCGCTCCACGTCGTCGGTCGGCACCGCCACCGTCACTGCCACGTCGTCGACGGCCAGCACCGGCGCGCCCCGGGCCACCGTCACCGTCGGCGAGTCGGTGGTGGCTTGGTCGAGCTCGAAGCTGGCCACCAGGTCGACCCGGTCACCGACATCGAGAGGTGGTCGAGCCGGGCCCTGGGGCACTGCCACCGCTCGCTGCCCGGCCGGGACCAGGGCGGCGGTGGCCGAGCCCTGGCCGGTGTCGAGGCGGGCGTCGACCAGTGCCTCACCCCGGCGGACCGGGCCTCGCAGTACCCGACCCTCCGCCCCGCCCGCCAACGCCCCGTCGGGAACCACCGCCACGGGCCAGTCGACCAACTCGGTGTCGCCGGCGGTGAGTCGGTGGCCGGCCGGCAGGTTGACCCGGGCCACCAGCGTGGGTCGGCTCTCTCCCCATCGGGCACGGGCGTCGATGGCCTCGGCACTGAGCCGGCCGACCACCACCGAGGTACTCAGAGCCAGGCCGATCGAGAGCACCCAGTACGGCCCGGCTCGCCCCCGCAGGCGGGCTCGGACCCGGCGGATGGTCGGTGATCGACGTGACGACGACATGAGGCGCACCTCTCCCAGGACGGGGCCAGAGGGGGAGGTGCGGGTGGAGAGGAGGAAGAGCAGGTCAGGCCGAGGCGGCCTTGGCCGGCGTGGCGGGGGACGCCGAAGTGTCGGAGGTCTTGGGCTCCGTGGCCTTGGTATCGGAGGAGGAGGACCCCTCGCCCGAGCTGTCGGACGACTGACCACTGCCCTCCGAGCCGGGCGAGGCCGCCTTGGCGGCCGACGACGAGCTGCGGCTGTCGGTCTTGTAGAAGCCGCTGCCCTTGAAGGACACGCCGATGCTGCCGTAGACCTTGCGCAGCTCGCCCTGGCAGGCGGGGCACTCGGTGAGCGGGTCGTCGCTAAAGCGCTGGACGACTTCGAGTCGCTCGCCGCAGCTCTTGCAGGCGTACTCGTAGGTGGGCATCGGGGGACCTCCTTTCGGGCGTCGGCGGAGCCGAGAGTGTACCGGCGACCTGGGGTTCCTACGATGAGGCGGATGCTGCTGGCCCTGTTCACGCTGCTCACGGCGTACCTGGTCGGCACCCTGCCGATCGCGGCGGCGGTCGGACGGCGGGCGGGCCACGATCCCCTTCGGGAGGGCTCCGGCAACCCGGGGGCGACCAACGTCTACCGAACTGCTGGGCGCCGGGCGGGTGCGCAGGTGCTCCTCGGCGACGGTCTCAAGGGCGTACTGGCGGCGGCCATGGGCCTCGCCGTCGGGGGCTCCACGCTGGCGTTGGGGTGCGCGTTGGCGGCCGTGCTCGGCCACGTGGCCCCCGTGCAGCGGCGGTTCCGAGGCGGCAAGGGGGTGGCCACCGCGGCCGGGGCCGGCTTGGTGGTCTTGCCACTGGTGACCGTCGGCCTGGGGGTGTTGTGGGTGGTGGTGGTCCGGGTCACTCGTCGGGCATCGGTGGGCTCGCTGGCCGTCGCCGCCGCGCTGCCGGTGGTGACCGCCGCCCGCGGGCGCCCCGGTGCCGAGGTCGCCCTCAGCGCCGCCATCGCCGCGGTACTGGTCGTCCGCCACGCCGAGAACGTGTCCCGCCTCCGCCGGGGCGTCGAGCTGGGGCTTTCGGCAGGTGGGTGACCGGCGGGTGACTGCGCCACACTGGAACGTCCTATGACCTCTCCCGCCCGCACCGTGCGCAAGGCCGTCATCCCCGCCGCCGGCCTCGGTACCCGGTTCCTGCCGGCGACCAAGGCCCAGCCCAAGGAGATGCTGCCGGTCATCGACAAGCCGGCCATCCAGTACGTCGTCGAAGAGGCCGTCGCCGCCGGGATCCGCGACATCCTGGTCATCACCGGTCGCGGCAAGCGGGCCCTGGCCGACCACTTCGACCGGGCCCCCGAGCTCGAGTACGAGCTGTCGGCCTCGGGCAAGGTCGAGGCCCTGGCCGAGGTCCACGCCCTGGCCGAGATGGCCGACATCCACTTCGTCCGCCAGGGCCAGCCCCGCGGTCTCGGCCATGCAGTGTCGATGGCCCGCCAGCACGTGGGCGACGAGCCGTTCGTGGTCATGCTGGGCGACGACCTCTGGGTCGACGAGGCGGCGGTGTTGAAGGGGATGCTGGCCACCTTCGAGGAGCGGGGCTCGTCGGTGGTCGCGCTCAAGCGCTTCGGTCCCCAGGAGATCTCGGCCTACGGCTGCGTCGCCGCCACCCCGGTACCGGGCACCGAGAACCTCGTCTCGATCAGCAAGCTGGTCGAAAAGCCGACGCCCGAGGAGGCCCCGTCGGACATGGCGGTGCTCGGCCGCTACGTCTTCACCCCGGAGATCTTCGAGGCCCTCGAGCGCACCCAGCCGGGCAAGGGCGGCGAGATCCAGCTGACCGACGCCATCGAGCTGCTCCTCGAACGCCAGGAGGTGCTCGGCTACGTGTTCGAGAAGGGCCGCTACGACGTGGGCAACAAGCCGGACTACCTCCGGGCGACGGTCGAGCTGGCGGCCGCCCGCGATGACCTCGGCCCGGCCTTCCGGGCCTTCCTGGCCGACTTCGTTCGGGCCAACGGCATCGTCTAGGGCCCGACCTAGACTCGGGCGCCGTGACCGACCGGGGTTTCACCCAACTCGACCCGCTCGGCCGGGCTCGCATGGTCGACGTGAGCCCCAAGGAGCCGTCGCACCGCCGGGCCGTGGCCCGGGGCCGGGTGCACATGGAGGCGGCGACGACCTCGATGGTGGCCCGGGGCGCAGTGACCAAGGGTGACGTGCTGGCGGTGGCTCGGGTGGCCGGCATCCAGGCGGCCAAGCGGACACCGGATCTCCTGCCGCTGTGTCACCCGCTGCTGGTCGGGTCAGTCGCCATCAACTTCACCATCGACGACACCTGGATCGAGGTGGAGGCCCAGGTCGAGACGATCGACCGGACCGGGGTCGAGATGGAGGCGCTGACCGCCTGCACCATCGCCGCGCTGACGATTTACGACATGTGCAAGTCGATCGACCGGACGATGTCGGTGGGCGACGTCGCCCTGTGGGAGAAGACCGGCGGGCGTTCCGGCACGTACCGGCGTCGGGCCACCGCCGACGGTGCCGAGTCGAGCTGAGAAGGTCCTGGTCAGCGGCCCGACGCCGATTGGCCGCCTGGCGTTCGTCCGCCGTTCGTAGTACAACTGTCATCGCCGTAGCACGAACGTAACCCGAGGTCGCGGAGGCCCGGGCCGACGGAAGCCGAGGCGGAGATCGTGCAACTCGCTGTACTCGCTGTACTCGTGGTGCTGGCCATCGTGTGGGCCATCGTCCTCGTACCCCCGATGCTTCGAGGTCGAGACGCCACCCGTCCGGCCGATTCGATCGGGGCCTTCAATCGCCAGTTGGCCGTGCTCGGGCGGGGCCACGACGTCGTGACCCCTCGGCGCTCGCCGTCCATCGGCCTCGGCGCGCCCGCCCGCCCGGCGGCACTGGCCCCTGCCGACGTCCGCAAGCGTCGGCGCGACGTCCTCTCCGCGATGTTGGCGGCGACCGCCGGCTCGCTGTTGCTCGGGCTGTTGCCCGGCCTGCACCTGATGTTGCTGCTCGGCGTGGGGCTCGCCGCCCTGACCGCCGGATACGTGGCCCTGCTGGTGCGCCTGCGCAACGAGGCCACCAACCGCCGCGCTGTGGTGCGGCCGATCCACGTCGCTCGCCGGGTGCCCCAGCCGGCGCCGGTGTTCCTGCGCCGGGTGGCCGACTGACCCTCGGGTCGAGGGCCGGCCCGCCGGACGGTCCTTGTAGGATCCGGCTCCCCTCGGGGGTGTAGCTCAGCTGGTAGAGCGCCACGTTCGCAACGTGGAAGTCGGCGGTTCGAGTCCGCTCACCTCCACATGGCCGCGAGAGAGTGGTGACGTTCGAACCTCGTGAGCGGTGGTGGCCGCGAACTCCGTTCAAGCCGCAGTGCGAGACTCCGCTCGTGTCTGACGATCGGATGCCAACGAACGACGAGTGGGTGACCGACCTGTTTGGTGCTGCTGGGGCAGGGGTCAACGCGAGCGGGTTCGGCCGAGGCCGCTACCAGCCGCTGTCGAATCGGTCTGCGTTGGGAGCCTGGTGCTGGGGCCTATTCGGTGTGTTGTTTCCGCCTATATCGATTCTCGGCCTGCGGAGCGCTCTTGTCGCCCGCCGGAATGGCAACCGATTCACGTGGATCGCCGCCGCGCTTTGGTGTGTCGTTACCGCGGTTGGCGGTCTCGCGTTCTGGGTTGGTGCTTGGAGGCCCTACGCGTTTGGGTAGGGAGTCCGGGTTCTGATCCGGGCGGTGTTGGCCAGGCGCGACTGGGCCAGGATCGAGGCGTCGCGCGAGATCGCTGAGCGCTTCGTGGTTCGGACGTCGTCCATTGGGACCACTGGCTGCGGCACTCGGCTCGCCACTGAACGTGAGGCGAACAGCTGGCGGGAGGGTTGATCGGCCCCGCGCCGACCGAACACGCTCGTGGCATGCGACGCTTCGGGTGGGTTGTCGGGTCGATCGGTCTAGCCCTCGGCGCGGTGCTGGCGGTGGGTGCGCCGGCGGGTGCAGCGGTGATCATCCGGACCAGCGGCAACGTCAACCCTCAGACCCAGAATCAGGAGGGACGCTGCGCGGAGGGGGAGCGGTGGGTCTACGTCAGTCCGGAGGTCGAGTCGAGCTACAACCCCTTGGCCAAGACCACCGACTCGGCCGGCGCCGACGACAACGTGGCGACCCATGCCGACCTGTTCGCCGACGGCGTGACGATGACCATCGAGCCCGGCGGGATCTACGCCACCTTCACGATCAACGAGGCCACCGACCCGAACACCGACATCGTGGTGGGCAAGGTCGTCATCAAGGCCAACGGCCACTACACGATCTACACGGGTGCTGACGCCACCCCGGGGGTGCCCCTCTCCGACCCGCCGACGGGGGCCTACCAGGGGATCAGCCATTCCTACGTCTGCTACTCGGTCGTCCCGAGCGTCGGCATCTCCGGGGTGCCGCTGCCCCTGGTGGTGCCCGGGCTGCTGGTGAGCGTGCCGATCGCGCTGGTCTACTGGCGCCGCTCGGCAGGACGGGCCCGCGCCGGGCGACTCGCCGCATAGTCAGAGCGGCCTCCCGGCCGCCTCGGCTTCGGTAGCTTTCACCCCGCACCAGAGCGCTCGCTCCGGTGCGGGCGCGCGTCCCGGGGGCGATCATGCGGCTGTACCTGGAGGTGGCGCGGCGCACCTTCGCTCGGATGAACACCTACCGGGCGGCCACCGCGGCGGGGGTGTTCACCAATGCCGTGTGGGGCGTGCTGCTGGCATCGGTTCTTCTCGCGGTGTACGACGAGCGGCGGACGGTCGGTGGGTTCGATGCCGTCGACGCGGTGAGCTTTGTCTTCGTGGCCCAGGGCCTGCTCATGGTCCTCGGACTCTTCGGCGACACCGAGATGGCCGATCGGATCACCACCGGCGACGTCGTGGTCGATCTGCAACGCCCACACGATCACCAACTGTGGTGGGCGGCGGTGGCCTACGGCCAGGCCGCCCACTACCTCCTGGCCCGGGGCGTCCCGATCGTGCTCGTCGGGGCCCTCGGCTTCGGGGTGCGGATCCCGCCCGATGCCGGGCAGGCGTCGGCCTTCGTCCTCAGCCTGGTGCTGGGGGTGGCCGTGGCCTTCGGTTGGCGCTACCTCCTCGGACTGAGCGCCTTCTGGCTGCTCGACATCCGGGGCGCGAACCAGGTGGGGTGGATGGTCGCCCAGTTCCTGGGCGGCGCATTCGTGCCGATCGTGTTCTTCCCGGCGTGGCTCGAGTCGAGTGCTCGCGTCCTGCCCTTCGCCTCGATGCTCGAGATCCCGATCGAGGTGTGGCTGGGCCAGCTGCGTGGGGTCGAGATGGCCACCGCCCTGCTCACCCAGGTCGCCTGGGCGCTCGTGCTCCTCGTCGCCGGCCACCACGTCCTGGCGCGGGCCGTCCGGCGGGTGGTGGTCCAAGGTGGCTGAGGTGGCGGCGTCGCTCGGCGTGTGGGGCCACTTGGCGGCGGCCCGAGTCCGGTCGGATTGGCAGTACCGGACGTCGTTCCTGCTACTCCTGCTCAGCCAGGTCTTGATCGCCTCCTGTGACCTGGCCGTGGTGGCGACGCTGTTCAGTCACGTGCGTGCACTCGGAGGGTGGTCGGGTCTCGAGGTGGCCCTGATCTTCGGTTTCGGCGGCGTCGCCTTCGGGCTGGCCGATCTCTTCATCGGCCAGTTGGACAAGGTCTCGCGCCACATCAAGGCCGGCACCTTCGACCTTCTCCTGGTGCGCCCGGTGCCGACCCTGCTGCACCTGTCGGGGTCGGAGGTCTCCTTTCGGCGGGTGGCCCGATGCCTCCAGCCGTTGGTGGTGCTGGCGGTGGCCCTCGTCGTTCTGGACGTCGATTGGAACCCGGAAAAGGTCCTGCTGGTGCCGGTGGCGGTGGTGTCGGGAGCGGTCATCTTCGGAGGCATCTTTGTGATCACGTCGTCGATTGCGTTCTGGACGGTGGAGAGCCGGGAGGTCGGCAACGCCTTCACCTACGGCGGCGACCTGGTCGTGCAGTACCCGCTCGACGTGTTCGGCTCCTGGCTGCGCCGGTTGGCCACGTTGGTAGTGCCGCTGGCCTTCGTGGCCTACCTCCCGGCCGCCCACCTGCTGGATCGAGCCAACGCTCTCGGCCTCCCGAGCCTGGCCGCGTGGGCCTCTCCGGTGGTGGCGCTCCTGGTGGCGCTGGTGGCCCGGGCGGTCTGGACGACGGCCATCCGCCATCACCGCAGCACGGGGAGCTGATCGTGGCGGCCGAACCCATCATCGAGGCCGAAGGACTGACCAAGACGTTCACGATCCGCCACCGGGTCGGCTGGGTGCGACGCCGTCGGGAGGAGGTGGCGGCGGTGGCTGGGATCGACCTGGCGATCGACCGGGGGGCGATGGTCGGCTACATCGGCCCCAACGGCGCCGGGAAGTCGACCACCATCAAGATGCTGGTGGGCATCCTCGTGCCGAGCCGCGGCCGGGTGGCGGTCGACGGGCTCGACCCGAGCCGGCAACGCAAGGAGCTGGCCCGACGCATCGGCGTGGTGTTCGGCCAGCGTTCCCAGTTGTGGTGGGACCTCCCGCTGGGCGACAGCTTCCAGCTGCTCCGCCACATCTACCGGGTGCCGGCCGACCGCCACGCCGCCAACCTGGCCCGCTACACCGAGGGCCTGGACCTCGGCCCGCTGCTCGGTGTCCCCGTGCGCCAGCTGTCGCTCGGCCAGCGCATGCGGGGCGAGCTGGTGGCGGCCCTGCTGCACGACCCGTCGCTCGTCCTGCTCGACGAACCGACCATCGGCCTCGACATCGTCAGCAAGGAAGCCGTGCGGGCGTTCCTGGTCGCCCTCAACCGCGACCAGGGGACGACGGTGCTGCTCACCACCCACGACCTATCCGACGTCGAGCGGTTGTGCGAGCGCCTACTGATCATCGACCACGGCCGGGTGATCGAGGACGGCACGGTCGCCGGGATCACCGCCCAGTACGGCACCGAACGTACGCTGGTGGTCGACCTGGTGGCGCCGTCGGCCCCCTTGGTGGTGGCCGGGGCCGAGGTCACCCAGGTCGAGGGCCGGCGTCAGTGGCTGCGCTTCCGCCGCGACGAGGTGACCGCCAGCGAGCTGCTCGGACGGGTCACGGCGCAGGCCGAGGTACGGGACATCTCGGTCGAGGAGCCCGACATCGAGACCATCGTCCGGCAGATCTACGAGCGCTGAGTGGTGAAGTACGACCACAGCTGGGCCGAGAGCTCCGCGATGGCGGCTGATCCGCTCGACGAGGGGTTGGCCCATCCGCAGGTCATGGCCACCACCAGGTAGTCACCCTCGGGCGCGGAGACGATGCCGGCGTCGTGCACGCAGTCGTCGAGCCGGCCGGTCTTGTGGGCCACCTCGGTGCCCTCGGGCAGGCCCGCGGGGATCTCGTCGTTGAGTTGCTGACCCGCCAACCACCCGAGGAGCAGGTCGGTGCTGGTCGTTGACAGCAGATCGCCGTCGACCAGTCGCTCGAGGAGGAGGGCGACGTCGCCGGCGGTGGTCGTCTGGCGGGTGGCCCCCGGCGTCGATCGGTCGAGGTCGGTGCCGGCGTAGCCCTCGGCCGCCAGCGTGGCGTCGAGGGCGGTCCACCCGATCAGGGTGCCGAGGCCTTCGCCGCACGGGTTGTCCGACACGGTGATGCTCCGCTCCAGGCAGGTGGCGACGTCGAGGCCGGTACTGCCGACGACCTCGTCCAGCTCGCGGGTGCCGGCGTCGACCTGGGCCAGCACGCCGTAGGCCACGAACAGCTTGTAGAGGCTGGCCGAGCTCAGCGAGGTGCTCGCGCCGAGAGAGGCCGACGCACCCGTGGCCAGGTCGACCACCACCAGCCCCGAGCGGGTGTCGGCCGTCCAGGTGAGCCCGCCGAGCAGGTCCGCCAGCGCGGCACTCTCGCTCTCGGCCGCTTCGTCGGCATCCCCTTGTCCGGTGGTCGTCGCCGGGGAGTCGATGAGGCTGGTGCCGAGGGTGGCATCGACCTCGGCCCGGTTGCTGTCACCGTCCCCGTCGCCGACGGCCATGAAGCTGACGCCGAGCGCCAAGGCCACCACCGCCAGGGCCAGTGCGGCCCTGGCGGTGGTTCGCATGCTTCGACGGTGCCGGTCTCATGTAAGGAACTGCTTCGAGCCGAGTGAAGAATTGGCGAGCCCGCCGAGGCGGTCGGCGACCGAGATCAGGGCTGGCGATCGATGCGGTCCCGGGCCGGCGGGGCCAGACCGGTGGTGCCGGTGGTCTGCAGGTAGGACTCGAAGGCATCGACATCGACCGCACCACCGAGGCGGGCGGTGCCCGACTTCAGCGTGGTGAAGCCGTCCCCGCCATCGGCCAGGAAGCTGTTCACCGTCACCCGGTAGCTCGCGCCCAGATCGAGCGGCTGGCCACCGAGGGTGATGCCGGCCGCGTCCACCGCGTCGGCGGTGGCGCAACTTGCGGACCCGGCGGCCGACTGGTCCCAGGTGTAATGGAGACCTTCGGAGGGCAGCAGCACCCGGGCGAAGCCACCGTTGGCGGGAGCGTTGATCCCGCAGAACTGCTCCTCGAGGACCCGTTCGATCTGCGCCCCGGTGAGGGTCATCGTGACCAGCGAGTTGCCGAACGGTTGCACCGTGAAGGCCTCGCCGTAGGTGACCACGCCGTCACCCTCGCCTGCCGACCCGCTGGCGTAGGTGAGGTCGGCACGGACGCCGCCCGGGTTCATGAGCGCCAGATCGGCGTCGCCGGTGCCCGGGTCGTCGGTCGCGTCGAGCTGGGCGTCGGCGATGGCGTTGCCCATCGCCGACTCGGCCGAGTCGTCGTTGGCCCGGGTGATGTCGGCCGTGATCCGACCGATGGGCCGGTTGGCGATGGGGGCCGAGAGGCTCCGGTAGCGAGCGATGAGCGCCGTGATCTCGGGGTCGGCGGCGACGTCGCGGGTGACGATCCGGTTGTTGATGGTCAGCGAGGTGACGTCGCTCGTGGCGCGGTCGACCCGCATGTCGATGTCGGTGACCAGCCGGCCGGCGGAGTAGGCGCTGGTCACCGGAGTGCCGTCGATCACGCAGTTGTAGGGCTGGTGGGTGTGGCCCGAGATCACCAGATCGACCTCGTCGTCCATCCGGTCGACGATGTCGACCACCGGCCCGGAGATGCCCGAGCACCCGTTGATGTCGAAGGTCGCGGGCGAGCCACCCTCGTGGAGGAGGACCACGATCGACTCGATGCCCTGGGCCCGCAGCTCGGGCACCAGGGCGTTGACCGTGTCGGCCTCGTCCTGGAAGTCGTAGCCGGCGACGCCCGCCGGGCTCACGATGGTGGGCGTGCCTTCGAGGGTCATGCCGACGAAGGCCACCTTGGCGCCGTTGAAGTTCTCGATCGAGTACGGCGCGAACAGGGTCTCGCCGGTCTCCTGGTCGACGACGTTGGCCGCCAGGAAGTCGAAGTCGGCGCCGGCGAAGTCGTCGCCGTCGAGGCAGCCGTCGACCGGGTGGCAACCGCCGTCCTGCATGCGGCGGAGCTCATCGACCCCTTCGTCGAACTCGTGGTTGCCCACCGCGTTGAGGTCGAGGCCGATCTCGTTCATCGCCTCGATGGTGGGCTCGTCGTGAAAGAGAGCCGAGAGCAGCGGGCTGGCGCCGATGAGGTCACCGGCCGAGACGACGATGCTGTTGCGGTTGGTCTGCTCCAGGGCGGCGACGTGGGTGGCCAGGTACTCGGCACCCCCGGCGTTCACGGAGCCGACCCGTCCGCCCGAGCCGCTCGGCGCCTCGAGGTTCCCGTGGAAGTCGTTCAGGGCGAGGATCTGAACCTCGACCTCGGAGCGGTCCTTGATCGCCGGCGGCTTGGGCTTGGCCGTGGCCACCCCGGCCAGGGGAGCGACCCCCGAGGCGGCGACCAACGCCACCACGCCGGCGACGAAAGCGGTTCGGATCCTCATGACGACCCCTCCTGACGGTTGTCCGTTCCTGTCGGGAAACCTAGGAAGGGGATGTGAACGGGGTTCGTCGCCGCTGTGGCGGTCAGGCGATCAGTGGTCGACGTCTTGCCAGTTGGTGCAGACCTGGCGTCAGCTCGCCGGCGCCGCCGCGATCGGCTTCGGCTGCGAGAACCGCGCCGGTCGGCTGAGCACGGCGTCGAAGTCGTCGGGCAACGCCAGCAGAAAGCCCTGGAGGTAGTCGCACCCGATCCGCTCGAGGACCCGTAGCTCGGCCTCCCGCTCCACCCCTTCGGCGACGACCCGGTAGCCGAGGGAGTGGGCCAGGTCGACGATGCCCTGGAGCATGACCGCGGATTCGGGCGCCCGGCCGAGCTCGGCCACGAAGGAGCGGTCGACCTTGACCGTGTCGATGGGCAGGACGCTCAGGGTGCTGAGCGACGAGTAGCCGGTGCCGAAGTCGTCGAGGGCGATCACCACCCCCAGCGCTCGCAGCGCGGCGAGGGTGGCCAGCCGAGCCGGGACCTGTTCGACCACTCCGGTCTCGGTGAGCTCGACCTGGAGGCAACCCGGGGGCAGACTCCGCGAGGCCAGCGCCTCGGCGATGTGTCCGACCAGGTCGGGGTCGTCCAGCTGGTTGGCCGACAGGTTCACGCTCATCCACCCGTGGCCCCGGCCGGCCGCGGCCCACCGCGAGAGCTGGTGGCACGCCTCGTCGATGACCCACCGCCCGATCCGGCCGATCAGTCCCTGGTTCTCGGCCAGCGGAATGAACTCAGTAGGCGTGACCGCCCCGAGCAGCGGGTGGTTCCAGCGGAGCAGGGCCTCGACCCCGGCGATGCGAAGGCCCGCGGTCTCGAAGATCGGCTGGTACACGACCGAGAACTCGTCGCGGGCCATCGCCAGTCGCAGGTCGGCGGTGAGCCGGTGCTCCCGCAGCTCGCGCTCGTGGGCCACCGCGTTGAACTGGGAGAAGCGGTTGCGCCCGCCCGACTTGGCCGCGTACATCGCCGCGTCGGCCTGCTTCAGCAGCGACGATGCCGGTTGGGGCTCGGTGGCGGTGGCGAACCCCACGCTGATGCTCATCTCGATCGGTCGGGCGGCGATGTCGAAGGGCTGGTGGAAGGCGTCCAACAGGCGGGCGGCGAGCGTCACCGCCTGGCTCCCCGAGTGGTCCTCCACCAGCACCACGAACTCGTCCCCACCGAAGCGCGCCAGGGTGTCGCCCCGTCGCAGGACGCCGGCGAGGCGCTCGCCGGCCTGGATGAGCAGCTCGTCGCCGACGGCATGGCCGAGCCCGTCGTTCACCGCCTTGAACCCGTCGAGATCGCAATAGAAGAGCGTCACCGTCCCCGGGGTGCGCTCCAGGCGGTCGAGGGCGTAGGTGGCTCGATGGAAGAGCAGTTCGCGGTTGGGAAGCCCGGTGAGGGCGTCGTGGGTTGCGTGGTGGCGGAGGCGGTCCTCGAGTACCCGTCGCTCGGTGATGTCGCGGTGGTTCACGACGATGCCCTCGACGGCGGGGTCGGCCAGGAGGTTTCGGGCCGTGTACTCGAAGACCCGGATGCCGCCGTCGAGGGCGCAAGCCCGGAACTCGCCGACGACGGCCGCGGACGGATCGTCGAGCAGACGTTGGATCGATGCCCGGAGTTCGACCGCGTCCTGCTCGACCACGTCGGCGAAGCCGAGCTCGCCGACCGACATCGTGGCCATCCCCGCGACGTCACGACTTCGGGAGCGGACCCGGCCCTGGGCGTCGAGGACCACGATCACGTCGACCGCATTCTCGAGCAGGGCTTGGAGCTGGTCCTGGCTGCGCTCGACCTCGGCGGCGCGGCGGGCGTAGTTGTCGGCCATGTGCTGGTAGAGCCGGGCGATCGGCAGGGTGGCCCAGCCGGTGTCGGATCGCACCAGGACATCGTCGCCCAGCGCGACCGAGGTCGATCCGACGGTCTGGAGGGCGGCCTCCTCGAGCGGCGTGGTCGCCTGCAGGACCACGCTCCACCCGGTGATGACGTCGGCCACCGGGCGCCGGTAGTGCAGCGTCCGGCCGTAGCCGAGGGGACCGGTCATCGTCTGGAAAAAGGTATGACGGTTGACCAGCAGCACCTTGTCGGCGCTGGTTTCGACCAGCACGCTGGAGCGGCCGGGTTCGCTCTGGAACACCTCGTCCAGTAGGGCGCAGGTCGATCCGAGGGGGAGGGGAACCTGGGGGGTGGCGACATCTCCGACTCGAGTCACGTTGAGCACCCGTTCGGTATCGGTCACCGCCGCCAATCGTTTGAGCAGGTCACCGGATGTTCATCTGACGCGGGCGTGACGCTCAGGGACCGCGGTCCCGCCCGAGGTCGGGGACGTAGCGGACGAACTCGGGGAAGGCTCGGGCCAGGACGATGGCCCCGAGGGCGGCGGCCAGGCCGCCGGACACCACCGCGAACTGCGAGGAGACCAGGGCGGCCACGATCCCCGCCTCGGCGTCGCCCAGGCGGGGGCTGCCCTGCACGACGATGGCGAAGATGCTGGCGGTGCGGCCCCGCATCGAGTCGGGTACGTACTCCTGCTGGATGGTGCTGCGGAAGATGGCCGACACCATGTCGGCCCATCCGGCCACCGCCAGCAGGACCATCGAGACCAGGAGCAGCTGCGACAGCCCGAAGAGGGCAAGCGCGACCCCCCACACCACCACCGCCCCACGACCGCCCGCCCGAAGTGGCGGACCCGGCCGACGAAGCCACTGAGCACCGCCCCGACCAGCGCGCCGATGCCGGGGGCGGCCGACAGCAGGCCGTAGGTGCCGACACCTCCTCCCAGCACCTCAGTGGCGATGGCCGGGAACAACGCCTGGGGCATGCCGAAGACGTTGGCGTTCACGTCCATCAGGTATGACGCCAGAAGCACCTTGGCGTCGCGGATAAAGCGCAACGCCTCGACCACCGCGGCTCGGGCGCTGGTCGCGACCTGGCCGGCCGGGGGCTCTATGCGCCGGATCATCGAGATGGCGACGATGGCGGGGAGGTAGGTCACCACGTCGACCGTGTAGCCGACCGAGACGCCGTAGCGGGCCACCACCAGGCCGCCCAGCGCGGGGCCGATCACCTTGCCGCCGTTGACCATGACCTGGTTGAGCGCGGCGGCCTGGGCCAGTTGGGCCCGCGGCACGACGTTGGGGGTGATGGCGTTGCGGGCCGGGAGGTCGAAGCCGGCGATGCCGACGCTGAGCATGGCTCCCAGGTACACGGCCCAGAGCCGGGGCTGGTCGAGGTGTGCGTTGACCGCCAGCAGCAGCGCGGCGCCGGCCAGCATCGACTGGGAGAGCAGGTAGAGCCGGGTGCGCTCGTGGCGATCGACGATCGGCCCGGCGATCAGCGCCACCACCGACAGCGACAGGAAGCTCACCAGTCCGACCATGCCGACCGCGAAGCTCGAGTGGGTGAGCTCCCACACCTGGTAGGGGATCAGGACCCGAGTGAACTCCCGACCCGGGAAGCTGATCACCTGACCGACGAACAGCAGCCGGTAGTCCCTCGACTCCCGCAGGGGTGCGAGGTCGACGAAGAGACGTGGCCGGGTCGACATCGGCCGGTGACGATACGAGAGGGACTTGGCGGCGGGGGGCCCCTCCTGTCTACTGTGCTGAGACTCATTCTCATTCCCATTCGAAGGCAGGATCGCGCCATGAAGACGTTGCTAGGTGTGTTCGTCCTGAGTCTGCTGGCGGGCTGCGGCTCGGCGGCGACCGACCCGGGCTCCTCGTCCGCTGAGGTCTCGGTGGTGGCCGCCTTCTACCCGCTGGCCGAGGCGGCCGAGCAGGTGGGCGGCGACCGGGTCGAGGTGGCCAACCTGACGCCGTCGGGAGCCGAGCCCCACGACCTCGAACTCACCCCGAGCCAGCGCGACGCCGTCGAGGACGCCGACCTGGTGGTGGTCCTCGGGCGGGGGTTCCAGCCCGAGGTGGAGGACGCAGCCGCCGCCCGAGAGGGTTCGACGCTGGCCGTCCTCGACCGACTGGGAGCGTCGGCCGGGGACGATCCCCACGTGTGGCTCGACCCGGTGCTCTTCCAGGAGGTCATCGGCGAGATCGCCGAGGCGCTGGCGGTCGCCGACCCAGAGGGCGCCGGCGGCTACCAGCGCCGTGCCGCGACCTATAACGAGACCGTGGCGGGCGTGGACCGCGCCTATCAGTCCGGTCTGGCCGAGTGCGAGAGCGCCCTGCTGGTGACCGCGCATGAGGCGTTCGGCCATCTGGCTGATCGCTACGGCCTCGAGCAGCACGCCATCGCCGGGCTCAGCCCTGACCAGGAGCCCAACGCCGATCGCATCGCCGAGCTGGCCGACCTGGTCGAGGCCCAGGGAGTCACCACCATCTTCACCGAGGAGCTGGTATCGCCCACGGTGGCCGAGACCCTGGCCCGGGAGGCCGGCGTCGAAATCGCCACCCTCGACCCCCTCGAGGGGCTGGCCGATGCCGATGCCGAGGCCGGTCGCTCCTACGTCTCGATCATGGAGGACAACCTGGCCGCCCTCGTCACCGCCCTGCGCTGTTCCTGAGCATCAGACCAGGGTGTTGGCGAACACCTGCCAGGCGAGCGCGCTCTTGGCCACCAGGCTGAGCACGATGTAGGCCCGCTCCCCGAAGAGGTAGTCGCGCCAGGGGCCGATCTGGCGGTACTGCAGCCACTGGTTGAGGGCGAAGCAGTTGAAGAGCACGAACAGGGACACGAAGATCCCGTTGACGAAGGTCGGGACGGTGTCGGGGCCCACCAGGTAGACGAGGATCGCCAGCCAGGGCGCGGCGCCGGCGACGCACCCGAACACGAACGGCGTCCAGTCGGCGCGTCCGGGCTGGCTGTAGAGCTCCATCAGCCAGCCGAAGAGGATCGTCGACGCGTTGACAACGAAGAGCACCAGCAACGCGGCCGCGTCGGTGATGCCGGTGAGCATGGCGATGACCACGATCATCACCGACGCCGACAGCGAGTACTCCACCCAGCGGAAGCGGTTGCGGTGCTGGACCAGCTCGGCGCGGTAGCGGGTGTAGCCCCAGGGGGTGGCCACGAGCAGGTGGAAGAACGCCGAGAGCAACAGGAAGCCCGCGACCAGCGGCCCGATGCGCAACGAGAGCTGCTCGGTGACCCGAGCGGGATCGAACGCCCCGCCCGGTTGCTCCTGGAGGAACGTCGTCGTCACCGGGAGGGAGAAGTCGTTGGCTAGCGCCAGCATGGCCGACCCGGAGACCAGGTGGACGACTCCCATCACCAGGTTGAACCACCGCAGGCGACGGAAGGTCGGCTCGAACTCGGCGGCAACGACGAGGGTGGACACGATCGCGGGTACCCGGCCGACGAGTTCGGCCAGACCTGCCGAGGGGGCCGCGGCGTCCGTGCTGGCGGCCCTGACCCGGGCGGGACGCGACCTCGGCGTGCCCGGGACGCTTGGAGCGCCTCCGAGCACGCCGAGGAGGGACGTGCGGGGTGGGGTCAGTCCGACCCCGGGGTGATCAGGCCGGGGCGGCGCCCGAACGACGGTTGCGCAGGGCGACCGCACCGGCGACGCCGGCGGCGACAACGGTGGCACCGAGGGGCAGGGCCACAGAGCCGATCGTCGAGCCCGGAGCTTCCACGCTCTCGACCTCGCCCCACGGACCGCTGATGCAGTACACCGTGCCGGCGCCCATGATGTTCACGAACATCTGGGTGTTGTTGGGTGAGAACACCGCTCCGGCGAACTCCTCGTAGTCGCCGATCCCGGGGAACTCGAGCTTGTTCTGGGCGAAGGCGAAGGCGGTGTTGTTGCCGTCGAGACCGATCACGTACTGGTCGCCGTCGCCGTCCTCGCACAGGAAGGCGCCACCGAACGGGCTCACGAGCACGTTGTCCGGGCTGTCGAAGAGGCCGCCCGGCTGGAAGATGGCCTCGAGCCGAATCCGCTCCAGGATCGGGTCGTATGTCCAGATCTGGCCGACGTGGGCCACACCGCCGTTGACCAGTGCGCCGCTGGACGTGGCGTAGGCCGCGGCGAACCAGACGCCCGTCTTCCCCGGGGCGATCCGGCCCCACCAGCAGCCCTCAAGCTTGTTCGAGCGGGTGACCTGGCTGTCGGTGAACTGATTGCGGAGGCGGGTGCCCGCGCCGGAGGAAGACAGGGTGTTGCTGGCGGGGTCGGGGGTCGGTACCGGCACCCAGCTGACGTTGAACCAGCTGCCGACGGTCGTCACCTGGGCAAGGTTCAAGAGCGTTTCGGCCTTCATGGCGTAGAGAGTGCCGCCGTTGCCGAGGCTGCCGTAGGTCTTGGACGTGTCCGTCGGGACGAACTTGTAGAACAGGCCGAGCGGGCTGCCTGCGTCTTCGGTCAGGTACACCGTGCTGCTCGCGGGGTCGATGGCGACCGCCTCGTGGGCCATGCGGCCCATCGCTGTGTAGGGCGTGGCCACTGTGGCGGCACCCGTGGGGTCGACCTCGAAGATGTAGCCGTGGCGCTTGTCGGTCGAGGCGGTGTAGGCCTCGGTCTCCTCGCAGGTCAGCCAGGTGCCCCACGGGGTGACGCCGCCGGCACAGTTCCGGATCGTCCCGGAGAGACTCGGGATCTGGCTGAGACGGGTACCCGTCGAGTCGACCACCAGCGTGGTTGTGCCACCGCCGACTGCCGAGTCGTAGGTGGGCACGCCGTTGGTGTTCGGCACCATTCCGGCGGTGTTGGCCGCGCCGCCCAGTTCGTGGTTAACGACCAAGACGGTGTTACCGAGACCGTCGGCGAAGGCACCAGCGCCGTCGGGCTCGTTGGGCACGTCGACGCTCGACCAAGCCCCGGTGAGCTTGTCGGGAGCGTGAGCCTTGGCGCCCACGACACCGACCCAGTCGGCCGACCGCGAAACCACGTTGTAGGAGAAGCCGGGGGGCAGGTCGAGGAGACCGGCCGGGTCGGCGACCAGCGGGCCGTAGCCGCCGGCCGGAGTCCCGCTGGCGACACCCTCGGCCAGCACCGAACCGGAGCCGACGATAGCGATGCCCGCACCGGTGCGGGCTGCGTGCTTGAAGAGCTCTCGACGGCTCATGTTCATTGGTCTGCGACCTCCTGGGTGGCGAGTTGGGTCGGAACCTACGGACGGCGGTTGAACGGCGGAGCGGTGTTGCGTTGGCCAGTCGCGGAACAGTGGTTGAACGCTTGCCGGGTGCTCCTCCACCTAGAACCGGTTATCGTTCTCACTTGTGCCCAGCAACGGCGAGCGCGATGCGGTGGCCGTACTGGAGGGGGTGCGGTTCGGCTACTCCGCCGGCCACCCGGTGCTCGACGGCATCGACCTGGCCATCCGGCCGGGCCAATTCGTCGCCCTGGTCGGGCCCAACGGCTCGGGCAAGTCGACGCTGCTACGACTTCTCCTCGGTCTTGCCTCCCCCGACGCAGGCCAGGTCCGCCTGTTCGGGCATCGACCGGGCGATCCCGCCGACCGGGGTCGGGTCGGCTACGTGCCCCAGCGCCCCAACCTCGGCGAGGGGGTGGCGGCCAGCGTCGCCGACCTGGTGTCGTCGGGGCGCCTGGCCCGGCTCGGCTGGCGCCGCCGACCGAGGGCGGCCGATCGGGCCGCGGTCGATGCTGCCCTCGACGCGGTGGGCCTGGGCGACCACCGCGACCGACGGCTCCGGGAGCTCTCGGGCGGTCAGCAGCAGCGGGCCTTCATCGCCCGGGCACTCGCGGGAGAGCCCGAGTTGCTCGTCCTGGACGAGCCGGTGGCCGGGGTCGACGTCGAGTCCCAGGCGCTCTTCCGTCGGTCGCTGGTGCACCTCCAGACCCTGGGGGGCACGGTGTTGCTGGTCTCGCACGAGCTGGGCGCGGTGGCCGACGCGCTCGACCGGGTGGTGGTGCTCAAGTCGCACATCCGCTTCGACGGCCCGCCGGCCGAGTTGGCGGCATCGGGGGTGTCGCTCGGGGTCCACCGCGACGACCTGCCGGTGTGGCTCGAGGGCGTGCGGTGATCGTCGCCTCTGCACTGGGTCTGCTGGCGGGGGCCCTGCCGCTGCCCTGGCCCTTCGAGCGGGAGTACATGCAGCTGGCGTTGGCCGCCGGCCTGGTGGTGGGCGCCTGTGCGCCGCTCATCGGTGTGTTCCTCGTCCAGCGGCGGATGTCACTGCTGGGCGACGGCATCGGCCACCTGGCCTTCGCCGGGGTCGCCGGCGGGGTGGTGGCCGGGGTGTGGCCGGTGTGGGCCGCGCTGGCGGTGTCGACGGCCGGCGCGTTCACCATCGACCGGCTGCGTAGCCGGGGAAAGGCCCAGGGCGACCTGGCCCTGGCCGTTTTCTTCTACGGCGGGATCGCGGCCGGGGTCGTCCTCCTCGGGTTCGCCGACTCGCTCGACCAGGGTGTCAACGCCTACCTGTTCGGAGCCATCCTGACCGTCGAGCCGGCCGAGGTGGCAGTGGTCGTGGCCCTCGGCGCCCTCAGCGCGGCGGCCATCCTGGTGTGTCGCCGAGCGCTGTTCGCCACCGTGGTCGACGAGGAGTGGGCGACCGTGGCCGGCCTTCCCGTCGACGCCCTCAACTCGGTGCTGGCGGTGCTGGTGGCGGTGGTGATCGTGGCCAGCATGCGGGTCGTCGGACTGCTGCTGGTGGCCGCGCTGATGGTTCTGCCGGTCGCGACTGCCCAGCTGCTGGCTCGGACCCAGCGGGGCCTGCTCGTGATCTCGGGTGGGGTGGGCATCTCGTCGGTGGTGGTCGGCCTGGTGTGTGCCCGGCTCTGGGACCTCGCTCCCGGCGGGACCATCGTGCTGGTGGCGGTGGCCGTGTTCGTGCTCTCCGCCGCGGCCGGTGCAGTTCTCAGTGATTCCCAGATCGGCTGATACCGTCGGGCGGTGACCCTCGACCTCCAC
Organism: Actinomycetes bacterium; assembly: GCA_031398745.1. GTDB lineage: Bacteria > Actinomycetota > Acidimicrobiia > Acidimicrobiales > CADCSY01 > JANNNX01. The sequence goes on along the minus strand of JANNNX010000057.1, from coordinate 67,594 downwards.
GAGACGGCGGCGGCCCGGCTGCGATCGGTCAACCAGCGCTACACCGCCAGCCGCCGGGCGCTGGTCGAGGTGCTGTCGGCAGGGTCGGCGCCCAGCACCATCCCCGAGATGCTGGCTTCGAGGCCGGGGGCACCTCAGAGCTCGACCTACCGCAACCTGGCGGTGCTCGAGCAGGCCGGTGTCGTCCGCCGTCTGGTGACCAACGACGCCTTCGCCCGCTTCGAGCTGGCCGAAGACCTCACCGAGCACCACCACCACCTCGTGTGCTCGGTGTGCGGCGCGGTCGACGACTTCTCCGCTCCTCCCGCGGTGGAGCGCAGCCTGGCCAGGGTGATGGCCGACGTCGCCTCGTCGTCGGGCTTCCGGGCCGAGTACCACCGGCTCGACCTCATCGGGACCTGTGCCCGATGCGACCGCTGACGCCCGGACGTACCGTGGGGGGGCGCCGGTCGCGGCGACCGGGGAACGGGGGAGCGAGATGGCCGAGGTCGACCTTGAGCTGGCGGAGATCCTCGAGACCGTCCGGCGGCGCCGGGCCGACCTGTACGACGACCTGGCCACCCTCGAACGGGCGATCGCGGCGCCGGCGCCTGGGCGCGAGCCGGCCTGGGGGAACGGGGTCGCGGCCGCTCTCGGTCTACTCCGGGCCGAACTGGCGGCACACGTCGAGCTGAACGAGGGCGGCGAGGGTCTCCACGCCGAGGTGGTGGTCGATGCTCCTCGCCTGGCGCACGCCGTCGAGCGATTGGTGAAAGAGCACCGCAGCATCGAGGCCGCGCTCGAGGCCGCCACCCAGGTGGCCACCGACCGCCCCGAGGGGCGCGATGACCGGTGGGTGGCGGAGGTCCGTGAGGCCTGCACCCGCCTCCTCGGGCTCCTGGCCCGGCACCGGCAACGGGGGGCCGACCTGGTCTATGAGGCCTACGGCACCGACGTCGGCGGTGAGACCTGAGGGAGACGGCCCTTCGCAGGTGATGGGGGTCGTGGCTACTCTCACGCCCCTCGGAGTTCACCTTGGGAGCGCACCGTGCACGACGCCAACGAGGCGGTCTCCGCCACCGCCGACGACCGCTACCGACTCCCCCGCAGTGTCGTGCCCCGACGCTACGAGCTGAGCCTCGAGCCCGACCTCGAGGAGGCCCGCTTCCGGGGCCGCGAGATCATCACTGTCGAGGTGGTCGACGCGGTGGACGAGATCGTGCTCAACGTGGTCGACCTCGAGATCGACGAGGCCTGGCTGGAGGGTCCCGGCGAACGTCGCCTTGATCTCGACGTCACCCTCCGCGACGACACCCAGCGCCTCCACCTCGGGGTGGCCGAGCTGGTCGGTCCCGGTGAGCACCGGCTGCACCTGGGTTTCCGGGGCACCCTCAACGACAAACTTCGCGGCTTCTACCTCAGCGTCTTCACCGACGCCGAGGGCCACGAGCGGGTCATCGCCACCACCCAGATGGAGGCGACCGACGCCCGGCGGGCCTTCCCGTGCTTCGACGAGCCCGACTTCAAGGCCGTCTTCGCGGTGACCCTGGTGGTCGCCGCCGACCTGCTGGCCATCTCCAACGGGGCCGAGATCGACCGCCGCGCCGCGGGCGACGGGAAGGTGGCGGTGCGCTTCGCCGACACCATCCCCATGAGCACCTACCTGGTCGCCTTCATCGTCGGGCCGCTGGAGGCGACCGAGCCCATCGACGTCGACGGCGTGCCCCTGCGGGTGGTGCACCAGCCCGGGCGTGCCCACCTCAGCGCCTTCGCCCAGGAGGTCGGCGCGTTCTGCCTGCGGTACTTCGCCGACTACTACGGCATCGCCTACCCGGGCGGGAAGGTCGACCTCATCGCCATCCCCGACTTCGCCTTCGGGGCCATGGAGAACCTCGGAGCCATCACGTTCCGCGAGGCGGTGCTGCTAGTCGACCCCTCGGCGGCCAGCCAGAGCGAGGTCCAGCGGGTCGCCGATGTGGTGGCCCACGAGCTGGCCCACATGTGGTTTGGCGACCTCGTCACCATGCGTTGGTGGAATGGCCTGTGGCTCAACGAGGCCTTCGCCACCTTCATGGAGATCGCCGCCATCGACGCCTTCCGGCCCGAGTGGAAGCGGTGGCTCTCGTTCTCCAACGAGCGGGCCGCTGCCTTCGCGGTCGACTCGCTGGCCAGCACCCGGCCCATCGAGTTCCCGGTTCACTCGCCGCAGGACGCCGAGGGGATGTTCGACGTGCTGACCTACCAAAAGGGCGCCTCGGTCCTGCGCATGCTGGAGCAGTACCTGGGCCATGACGGCTTCCGGGCCGGGATCCGCCTCTACCTCCACACTCACCAGCTGGGCAACGCCGAGACCACCGACCTGTGGGACGCCCTCGAGGAGGCCACCGGCGAGCCGGTTCGGCGGATCATGGACAGCTGGATCTTCCAGGCCGGTTTCCCGCTGGTGGGGGCCGAGGCGGTCGGTGACTCGTCGCTGCGGCTCACCCAGCGGTGCTTTCGCTTCCTCCCGGCCGACGACCCGGCGGCCAGCGCCGAGTGGTCGATGCCGCTGCTGGTGGCCGACGGGTCGAGCGAGGGGCCCCGGCGGATCCTCCTCGACCAGCCGGCCACGGTCGTCGAGGTCGCGGCCCTCGACGAGGTGATCGTGAACGCCGGCGGCCACGGCTTCTACCGGGTCCGCTACGACGCCACGCTCCTGGCGTCGCTGCGAGACCGTCTCGACCGGTTGGCGCCCGTCGAGCGGGCACTCCTGCTGGAGGACACCTGGGCCGCGGTGCTGGCCGGCGACACCGCCGCCTCCGACTTCCTCGACCTGGCTTCGGCCTACGACGGCGAGACCGACCGGACCGTGTGGGTCGTCCTCGGCACGGCCCTGGGGGGCATCGATCGGATCCTCGACGGCGACGCCCGGGAGCGCTTCGCGGCCCTGGTCCGCCGGCTCACGGCCCCCTCGCTGGCCCATCTCGGCTGGGTGCCGGCGCCCGACGAGGGCGAACTCACCCGCCAGCTCCGGGGCACGATCATCGGCCTCGCCGGAGGGCTCGGGGCCGACGCCACCGTCCGGGCCGAGGCCCGGCGGGTGCACGACCGCTATCTGGTCGATGCGTCGAGCGTCGATCCCGATGTGGCCGCGGCCGCGGTCCACGTGGTGGCCAGCTCGGGGGCCGACGACGAGTACGAGGCAGTCCTGGCCCGGTACCGCTCGGCGACGTCACCGACGGAGGAGCAGCGCTACCTCGGCGCCCTGGCCGGCTTCCCGTCGGCAGAGCTCGCGGCACGCACCCTCGAGCTGGCCATGGGAGGAGGCGTTCGCACCCAGGACGCCCCCTTCGTGTTGGCCTCGCTGCTGGTCAACCGTGACGTCGGACCGCTGGCCTGGGAGTTCGTGAAGCGTCGGTGGGAGGACATCACCGGCCGCTTCCCGTCCAACATCACCCCCCGCATTCTCGGGGGGGTCACGGCCCTGTCGACGCCGGTGCTGGCGGCCGATGTCCGGGCCTTCGTGGCCGAGCACCCACTGCCCCAAGCGCGCAAGGCGGTCGAACAGCACCTCGAGCGCCTCGAGGTCAACGTTGCCTTCCGCCAGCGCGAGGCCGAGCGGCTCTCGTCGTCGCTCTGAGCGGGCGGGCTCGCCCCCCGGCTGGCGCTAGTTCGGGCGGGGCAGCCTCGGGTACTCGATCGCTGGGCAGCGATCCATCACCACGGTGAGTCCGGCCGCTCGGGCTCGTCGGGCGGCGTCGTCGTCGATGACCCCCAGCTGCATCCAGACCGCACGGGCACCGGCCGCGATCGCCTCGTCGACATGGACCCCGGCCTCGGTGCTGCGCCGGAAGATGTCGACCACCTCGACCCCCTCAGAGTGGGGGATCGCGCCGAGCGAGGGGTACGAGCGCTCACCGAGCACCTCCTCGATCGCCGGGTTCACCGGGATGATCCGGAACCCCCAGCCCTGAAGTCGACGGGCGACTCGGTGGCTGGCCCGGGACGGATCGGCCGAACACCCGATCACCGCCCAGGTATGGGTGGTGGTGAGGAGTGACTGGATCTCACGCTGCTCGGCAGTCAGCGACGTCACGCGGACAGTGTGCCAATGGTTGGTGGGTGGCGCATGTCACGGGTCTCGCCTCCCTTGGACCCCTGCGGCGACGGGTGTGGGGCCCGGAATGACGACGGGTGCTTCGGGCGCTTTTCGGCCCTTCGGGTCCGAAGGCGCCCTTCGCACCCGTCGTCACCCCTGGCGGCCTTGTCCCTGCCAGTCGGGACGGTCGGTGTCGCGCGGGGTGGGTGGGCTGGGTGCTTGTTTGTTCCGGGGGGTGGAATGGTGGGCGTGGGGCGTGTGGTGGGGAGTGGACAGGATGGGGGGATGGGTGATGCGGGAGAGGGTGTGGGTGGCGTCGTGCATCGGGCTCGGGCTTCGGTGGAGCTCGGGGTGGCTCGGACCAAGTGGGTGACCGTGCCGGTCGACGGGGCGCCGGTGGCCATGGGTATGCGGGATGAGGTCGCGGCCCACTACCGGGTGGAGGAGGGGACGTACGAGCCCCACGCGACCACGCTCGATTTCCTAGTGGGGGCCACCGCGGCGTGTCTCGTGGGGACGCTCGGTGGCGCCCTGACGGCCCGAGCGGTGCCGGTGCTCGACGGGCGGCTGCAGGCCGAGGCCTTCGGGGAGCTCGAGGTCGACGGGGGTACCCTCGTGCTGCGGCGGATCGAGGTCCGCTACCGCTTGCGGGTCGACCCCGGCGCCGACCGGGCGGCCATCGAGCGAGCGCACGAGCACCACCCCAGGTCCTGTCCGGTCGCTCGATCGCTGGCGGGGAGCATCGAGATCAGCACCACCCTCGAGGTGGTCGAGGAGGAGCGTCCATGACCGTCACCGACAAGTCCGCCGCTCTGCAGTCGTTCTACGACAGCCTGGACGGGACCGAGTCGTTCCCGCTCTGGCTCGAGCTACGCAACCTGTTCTCCCGGGAGCCGGCGGTGCAGGCCGTGCCCCACCTCTGGCACTACGACGCCATCCGCAACAAGCTCCTCGAGGTGGCCCCGATCCTCTCGGCCCAGGAGGCGGAGCGGCGGGTGCTCATGCTGGTGAACCCCGCCCTCAAGGACCGGTCGGCCACGGTCAACACCCTCTTCGCCGGCATCCAACTGATCCTGGGCCACGAGACGGCCCCTGCTCACCGGCATCAGTCGAACGCCTTCCGCTTCATCGTCGAGGGGACCGGCGCCTACACCACGGTCAACGGCGAGCCGGTCAGCATGCGACCCCGAGACCTGTTGCTCACCCCCGGGTGGGCCTGGCACGACCACGTCAACGAGGCCGACGACTGGATGTGCTGGCTCGACGGGCTCGACTTCCCGCTGGTCAACCTCATGGAGTCGTCGTTCTTCCAGCTCTACCACGAGCGCCAGCAGGAGACGACGGTGCCGGCCAACCACTCCGAGCGCCTCTATGCCCACGGCCGGCTCAACCCCCGTTGGGACGTCACCGACGCCACCGCCAAGTCGCCGCTCGCCTGCTACCCGTGGGCCGACACCGAGAAGGCCCTGCGAGACATCTCGTCGGAGACCACCGGTTCGGCCACCGACGGCGTCATCCTCGAGTTCACCAACCCGCTCAACGGCGGCCCGGTCATGCCCACCATCTCCTGTCGCATCCAGCAGTTGGCGCCCCGGTTCCACACCGACGCCGTGCGCCGGACCTCGAGTGCGATCTACCACGTGGTCCAGGGCGAGGGCCGTTCGATCGTCGGGGGCCAGGAGCTGGTGTGGGGCGAGCGGGACATCTTCTGCGTGCCCAACTGGGCCACCGTCGAGCACGAGAACACCTCGGGGAGCGAGCCGGCGATCCTGTTCTCGTACACCGACGAGCCGGTGCAGCGGGCCCTCGGGTATTGGCGCGAGGAGTTCGTCGCTTCCCAGGGCTGAGCCCATTTGCCACCGCTCGACGACGAGGAGACGACGACGTGAGGCTGGCGCGCTTCGACGGGGGTCGGGTGGGGGTGGTGGTCGGCGACGACCGCATCGTCGAGATCACGGCGCTGTTGGCTGGACACCTGCGCTCGGACGGCGGCCCGTCGGGTCTGCTGTCGGCGCTGATCGACTCCGGGGTGGTGCTCGACGAGCTGCTGGGCGAAGCGCGCCTGGGCGACCTGCCAACCTTTGGGTTGGCCGACGTGGGGTTGGAGGCGCCTCTGCCTCGCCCGTCGAAAGTGGTGGGGGCACCGGTCAACTACCGCTCGCACATCGACGAGATGGCGCTCGACACGACCATCGCCGACTGGGGGATGTTCCTGAAGGCCCCGTCGTCGGTGATCGGGCCGGGCGCCGACATCCGCCTCCCCTACACCGATCGGCGCACCGACCACGAGGGTGAACTGGGGGTGGTCATCGGCCGCCGGGCCAGTCACGTGTCGGCGGAGGATGCGCTGGCCCATGTGTTCGGCTACACGTGTTGCCTGGACATCACCGTGCGCGGGGGCGAGGACCGCAGCACCCGCAAGTCGTTCGACACGTTCACTCCGCTCGGGCCCTGGCTCGTTACCGCTGACGAGATCCCCGACCCTCACGATCTCGCGCTGTCGCTGTGGGTGAACGACGAGCTCCGGCAGTCGTCGAGTACCTCGCTCCTCATCTTCGACGTCGCTCAGCTCATCGCCTACACCTCCTCGGTCATGGTGCTGGAGCCCGGCGACGTCATCGCCACCGGCACCCCGGCCGGGGTCGGCCCGATCGTCGACGGCGACCGGGTGTCCCTCGAGATCTCGGGCGTCGGCCGCCTCGAGGTCGGCGTGACCGCCGAGGGGGCAGTGTCGTACGACGCCCGCCCGCTCCCGCCCGGGATCACCGCCCGCCCGTCACCGCCGAGCTGAGTCGCGCCGCCGGCCGCTCGGACGCGCCCGCGGGCGCGCCTCTCGTGTTCGGCGCCGGACGAGAGTGTCACAACCCCTCGCTAGGGTGACGAACAGCCGTTCGTCACCTCCCCTCACGCCGGTTCCTGAGGTGGAAGAGGTGCACGATGACCGTGACGAGCCCGTCGCCAGCGTTGACAGTTGTCGAGGTGGAGGCGGAGATCTGCGCCATCGCGTCGTCGATGGCAGTCTCTCGGGCCCGGTTGCTGGCCCTCGTGGGAGCCTTCGACGAGATGGCCGGATGGCGAATGACGGGGGCGCCGTCGTGTGCCCACTGGTTGGCATCTCTGTGTGACATCGAGCTGGCAACCGCACGCGAACAGGTGCGGACGGCCCGGGCCTTGCGCTCGCTCCCTCTCACGCGGGAGCGCTTCGACCGCGGCGAGCTCTCCTATGCCAAGGTTCGCCAGCTGACCCGGGTGGCCACTGAAGCCAGCGAGGGCGCGCTGCTGGCGATCGCCGAGCGGACTCCTGCCGGCCTCCTGGCCACCGCCCTGGCCCGGTGGCAGGTCCGCGAGGATCCCGAAGGGGCAGCCGTCCGCCAGCAGGAGGATCGTGGCCTCTCCATCCGTACGGAGCCCACCGGCAACCGCACGATCAGCGTGCAGCTTCCGCCCGACCAGGCGGCCTTGGTCGAGCTCGTCGTCGATGCCGAGGTTCGCGACGCGCCCGCGGACGCGCTGAGGACGGAGCTCGTCCCCGACGGCTCCTCGCTGCGCCACCGTCGGGCGGATGCCTTCGTGCGTCTCGTCGAGCGGGCGGTGAGCCGAGCACCCGACGCGCCCGCGGGCGCGTCGGGGTTCGCCGGGGTACTGGTCCGCCCCCGCACCGAACTCGTGGTGCACCGGCGGGCCGGCGGGACCGAGCTCGCCGACGGGACGCGGTTGGCCAGCCACGTCGCCCAGCTACTCACCTGCGACGCCGATCTCCGGGTCATGGATCACCGGGCCGACGGCAGCCCGGCCGACGTCGGCCGGAGGCATCGGTTGGTCACACCACGTCTCCGGCGCCTGGTGGCCGAGCGGGATGGCGGCCGGTGCCAGTATCCGGCCTGCGAGTCGCGCCACTTCCTCGACGTGCACCACATCGTGCACTGGGAGGACGGTGGGCCGACCGATCTTGCCAACTTGATGCTCCTGTGCGGATACCACCATCGCTTCGTCCACGCCCACGGCTGGCCGGGACGCTGAGCGACATCTCGTACCATCCGGCGGATGACGGACCTGTCTGCCCTGTTCTCGCCGCGCGCCATCGCCGTGGTGGGGGCCTCGGCCTCGCCGACCAAAGCCGGCCACGCCCTACTGACCGCCCTGCTGGCGTTCCCGGGGGGCCTGCACCCGATCAATCCCCGGGAGGCCTCCATCCTCGGCCGGCCGGCGTATGCCCGACTCCAGGACGTGCCCGAGCAGGTCGACCTGGCGCTGCTGGTCGTCCCGCCGTCAGCGGTTCCCGGAGTGTTGCGGGATGCGGTCGCTGCCGGTGTCGGTGCGGCGGTGGTCCACGCCGGGGGCTTCGCCGAGAGCGGGGTCGAGGGCGAGGCCATCCAGGCCGAGATCCAGGCCATCGTGGCCGAGAGCGGTATCCGCCTGCTGGGCCCCAACACCTCGGGCTTCATCAATCCGATCGACGAGGTCCGGGCCTGTTTCATGCCGGCCGTGGCCGAGCTGCCAGCCGGCCGGGTGTCGATCGTGGCCCAATCGGGTGGAGTGAACATCGCCCTCGCCTTCCTGTGCCGGGACGAGGGCGTCGGCATCCGGCTGGCAGTGGGTCTCGGTAACGCCATCGACGTGGGCTTCGTCGATGTGCTCGACCACCTGGCCGGCGATCCCGAGACCAAGGCCATCGGCCTCCACGTCGAGGGCCTGACCGACGGTCGGGCGGTGGTCGAGGCCGTCGAGCGTGCCGCCGACCGGGTGCCGGTCGTGGCCCTGAAGATCGGCCGGGCCGACGTCGGAGCGTTCGCCCAATCGCACACCGGCGCCCTCACCGGCGACTTCGCCCTCTCCCGCTCGGCCCTGACCCAGGCGGGGGCGGTCGTCGTCGACACCCCGACCGAGCTGGTCGACGCGGTGCACGCCCTCTCCCAGGGACGCATGGCCCCGGCCGCCGACCCGGGCATCGCCGTGGTCACCGGTCAGGCCGGCCCCGGCCTGATCATCGCCGACGCCCTACGTAGCGCCGGGGTCGCCGTCCCCGAGCTGGCCGACGCCACCGTGGAGCGCCTCGGAACCCTGCTGCCGCCGATCACCTACCAGCGCAACCCGGTCGACACCGGCCGGCCGGAGGAGACCTTCGCCGATGTCGTGGCCGCCGTGACTGCCGACCCGGTCGTCGATGGGCTCATCGGGTACGCCCTCATCGAATCGTCGTTCGACCCGGTGGCCGCCTTCGGCCGGTCACCGGTCCCCGCGGTCTACGTCACCGAAGGCGCCCGAGCCGACTTGGACCTGCTGCGACCGGCTCTGGAAGCGGCCGGGGTGCCGGTGTATCTCAGCCCCGAGCGGGGGGCGGCCGGGATCCGAGCCCGCGTGGCCGACGCCCGGGCTCGCCACCGTCTTGGACCACACGCCGCGAACGTCGGGGGCGACGATGGGCCGAGTCCACGCGGCCCTCGAGTGCCGACCAGCACACCCCTCGGGCCCGAGGCGCTCGACGAGGACCAGGCCAAGGCAGTCTTCGAGGCTCTCGGGGTCCGGATGCCGGCCCGGCGGCCGTGCGACACCCGGGCGGCAGCGGCCGAGGCCCTGGCCGAGCTGGGTGCCCCGGTGGTGGTCAAGGTTCTCGACGCCACCGTGCTGCACAAGTCCGACGTGGGTGGGGTACACGTGGGGGTGCGCACCCAGGCCGACCTCGAGGCCGCCCTCGATGCGATCGACGCCATCCGACCTGGGCACCCCAGCAGGTACCTGGTCGAGGCCATGGCCCCAGCGGGGGCTGAGCTGATCGTGGGCGCCGTGCACGATCCGGTCTTCGGCCCGGTGGTGCTCCTGGGCGTGGGCGGCGTGCTGGTCGAGGCGGTCGATGAGGCCGTCCTGCGCCTGGCTCCCCTGTCCCTGGCCGAGGCCGCCGACATGGTCGCCAGCTTCCCCGTGCCCCGGATCCTCGACGGTTACCGGGGCCAGCCGGCCGCCGATCGGGCTGCGCTGGCTCGGCTCCTGGTGTCGGTCGGCGAGGTCATCGCCTCGCACCCCGAGATCGCTGAGCTGGACCTCAACCCGGTGCGGATCACCAGCCGGGGCCTGGTCGCGCTGGACGCCCTCATCCAGCTGCGGTGAGGGGCTCCGCATGACCGCCACGTCCCCGACGATTACCCGGCTCGACGTCGCCTGGTGCCGGGTGCCCTTCGAGGGCGCTCGGGGCGGGTCGGGAGCCACCGGGGTGGACGTCGTGGTCGTCACCCTGGCCGACGACGAGGGCGCGATCGGCACCGGCTTTACCTACGCGCTGACCGGAGGTGCCGAGGCCGTGGTCGCCCTGATAGCGGCGACCGACCGCCCGCTGGTGCTGGGCACTCGACTCGACGGCTGGGACCGCACCTGGCTCGACCTCTGGGACCGGACCCACCGCCTGGGCCGGGGTGTCGCCCTGCCGGCCCTCTCGGCGATCGACATCGCGGTGTGGGACCTGCGTGCCCGCCGGGCCGATCTGCCGTTGCACCGCCTGCTCGGCAGCGTCCGCGACACCATCGAGGTGTACGGCAGCGGTCGATCGACCAACCAGATGACCCTCGACGAGCTGGTGGCCGGCACCCGCTCGTACCTCGACGAGGGCTACCAGGCGGTCAAGCTCCGGGTCGGGGCTCGTCGCCTGGAGGAGGACGCCGAGCGGGTCGCCGGGGTGCGGGACGCGGTCGGCGACGACGTTCGACTCATGGTCGACTGCAACGAGCGCCTCGACCAGGCCGGGGCCCTGTGGCTCGGACGCCGGTTGGCCGACCTCGACGTCTACTGGATGGAGGAGCCGCTCCGGTCGGACGACGTGGCCGGCCACGCACGGCTGGCGTCTCGGGTCGGTGTGCCGATCGCCGTGGGTGAGCACCTGCTCGGCCGCTTCGAGTTCGCCGCCTACCTGCAGGCGGGAGCGGCCGCGGTGGTCATGCCCGATGCACCGTTGGTCGGCGGGGTCACCGAGTGGCTTCGGATCGCCACCCTGGCCGAGGCGCTCGGCGCAAGCGTGAGCCCCCACTTCCTTCCCGAACTCCACGTCCACCTCGCCGCGGCCGCCCCGGCGGCCACCTCGATCGAGCACTTCCCGCTCATCGACGACCTCCTGGAGGAGACGCTGGTGGCGGTCGACGGTCACATGGCCCCACCCGATCGGCCGGGCCACGGGATTCGCTGGGACGCGGCCGCCGTCGACCGCTTCCGCATCGGCTGAGCCGAGGTCAAGCCCCCCCGGCGCCGGAGGACCCGGGGTCGTCGGTGGGAGCGGCGGGTGCGGCGGGTGAAGCGGGTGCAGCGGCGGGGGACGCGGCGGGCGTGGCCTCGGCCGGTCCGGACAGGCCGAGCTGAGAGCGGAGCTGGGAGAGCCGGGCCTGGGCCTCGTTGTTGCGGGCGGCCTGCTCGACCTCGAGCATCCGGCTCTCCACCGAACTGCCCACCAGCTCGTTCATGCCCTCGGCCTTGGCCTGACGGGCCTCGATCTTGTCTCGGACCTCGTCGAAGGTGGGCACGTCCTGGCCGACGGTGTCCGACAGCGACGCCATGGCGGCGTTGACCTGCTCCTGCATCTTGGCCTGGTCGAGCTGCGACAGGAGGCGCTGGCGGTCGGAGAGCTTCTTCTGGAGGGAGGCCGAGTTCTGGTTGACCGCGGCCTTGGCCTGGTCGGTGGCCCGGGTGGCCTGGAGGTGCATCTCCTTGAGCATCTCGACCTCTTGCTCGAGGGCGATGAGCCGGTTGGCGAACGTCTCGGCCGTGCGGTTGTACTCGGCCGCCTTGTCGGTGTCGCCGGCGTGCTCCGCCTCCGAGGCCATGACCAGGGCCTGGCGAGCATTGCCGTTGACCTTCTCGAGCTCGCTCAACGCCCGATCGAGGCGCATCTCGGTCTGCTTCTGGTTGGCGATCACGTTGGCCGCCTGCTCGCGGAGGCGACGGTGTTGCTCCTGGGCCTCCAGGATCGCCTGCTCGAGCTGCACCCGGGGATCGGCGGCCTCGTTGAACCGGTTGGTGAGCAGGGCGGTGACGTACTGCCACGACCGGCGAAGGAGCTTCAGCATGGGCCCGATCGTACGGGTCCGTCAGGACTGGGGCGAGGGTCAGGCGCTCGCGGCCGACGGCGAGCCACCCGCCTCCTCGAGGGCTTGGCGGAGGGCCTCGAGGTCGCCGACGACGGCGTCGACGTCGCCGCCGACCCCTCCCAGAGTGGCGTCGTTGCTGGCACCGATCGACAGCTCGACGGCTCGGGCTACTGCCTCGTCGAGTCGGGCGTCCAGCAACTGGAGCTTGGCATGGGCATCGGCGGCCACGCGGGCCATGCGGTCGGCGGTGGCCAGCTGGGCTCGCAAGGCCTCGACCATGTGGTCGGTCGGGTGGTCAGGGTCCGAACCGTCCGTCGGCGGGGCGCTCGCCGACAGCTGGGCCAGCCGGGCCCGGGCATCGGTGGTGTCGAGCTGCCCCAGCGCCCGGCTCACCTGCTGGGCTCGGGTGGCCACCTGCCAGCACTGCTCGACGCCAGCCGCGATCTGGTTGCCGAGCAGGGTGAGCCGGTCGCGCAGCGGCCCGGGGGGCACCGAGGTCACGGCCTCGTCGAAGCGGCTCCGGGCATCGACCGCGCCGCGCACGAACGACCGCCACGGTTCGTCGAGGCGTCGGGCCTCGATCCGGGGCGCCGACCGGCGCGGGACCGCCAGCGCCACCCGCCCACCCCAGGCCAGACCGGCGGCCGCCACCACCCCGATGGCCGGGGCACCGACGAGGATGGCGGCCGAGGCCCCCACGCCGGCCAGGACGATGGCCGTCGGTGAGGTCATGGCCCGGGCCACGATCGGGGTGAGGAGGCGATCGCGCAGGCGGGGCACCGGCGCCGTTCAGAAGTTGGAGATGACCGCGGTGAACACGGTGGCGATGGTGCTGGCGTCGCTGGCGTCGTACACGGCGGCGTCGGACGCCTCCGCCACCTCCCGCAACACGCCGATGTCGGCGTCCTGGCCGTAGGCGATGGGGAACACCCGCACCGGCCGGGCGGCCTGGCCCTCGGCGCCCGAGCCGAGGGTGTCGAGCAGCTCGTCGAGCTGGGCTCGGTCGTCACTGGTGTCGCCGTCGTCATTGCGCCCATCGGTGAGGAGCACGACCGCGTTGATGCGCGACGGGTCATACGCCTGGCGCAGGTCCTCGTAGCTGGCCTGGGTCACGGTGTAGAGCGGGGTGGCGTTGAGCGGTACCAGGCTCCGGATGGCCGAGGCCATCGTTTCTCGTTGGGTGCCGATCGGTCCAATGGGGACCAGATCTCGGGTGGTGGCACCGTCGGGCCCGACGTCGCTGGTGAAGATGCGCAGCCCCACCTCGTCCTCCGGGGCGAAGTCGTCCAGGGCGGCGATGATCGCCTCCTTGGCCAGGTCGAGCTTGGTGCTCCCGCGGTCGTCGCCCGCCGGCTCGGCCATCGAGCCCGACACGTCGAGGACGATCAGCACCTTGGCCTTCTTGCGCTGCGTGGCCCAGGCATCGAGGATCTCGACCGTCACCGGCGGGTCGGGGACCTCGAGCAGGGTCTGGGGCTGGTCGGGGTCGACGCCATTGGCCGCCACGATCGGGTCGGACAGCGCCACCTCGGTGTTTCCGGGCCGGAACCCAAAGGCCAGCACCTTCTCCTGGTTCTCGGGCTGGCGGACGAATTCCTCGAAGCGTTCCGCTCCCTCCCGCTGCTCGTCGCTGACCCAGGGGGCGTCGAGCACGATGTAGGGGTTGTCCGAGTAGAGGGTGCCCTCCTTCGGGTAGATGGCGACCAGGGGGGTCTTGGGAGGCACCGCCTCCTCGCCAGGGTCGAGCACGCCGTCGGGGTTGCCCTGGTTGTAGTCGATGACCGACTTCTCCTCGACCGCCACCGCGGAGACGTAGGTGAGGGCGGTCCCCTGGGCGTCGTTGCGATACCAGTTGTTGAGGAAGGTCGGGGTGATGTCGCCGTAGTGGACGACGGCCGACTCGACGGTGGTGGCGAACTCCTGGACCTCGGGTCGGGCCAGGTCCTCGAGGGTGAGGTCGGTGGTCTTGCCGGTGGCCGCGTAGTACTGGGCGATCGTGCTCGACAGGCCGCTCGTCGAGAAGTTGGGGTTGGTCTTGCCGAGCTTGAACGCGCCCCACTCGGGGTGGCCGTAGGCCGCCCATCCCTGGGGGTCCGAGGCCAGGGCGAGGATGTCGCTCCAACCGATCGCCCGCTCGGGGTACCCGAGGGCGTCGGCCATCGGCTGGGGCATGGCGATGACCAGGGGGGTGAGCATAAACGGCTCGGCGGTCCCCGCGATCGGGTCCTGGCCCTGCTCGTCCAGGCGTTGGTTGACGACCGAGGCCCAGGCGCTCGACGCGGGCGACCAGACGACCGGTCGGGCCCCATTGGTCTCTTCGTCGGGCCAGCCCTCGCTGAGCAGGTTGGCAGCCGTTCCCGATGACTTGCGGGCGGGGCGGATGAACACGCATCCCTCGTCGAGCTCGGCGGCGTCGCTCTCGTTGAAGGTCCGGGCCAGCTCGGTCAGCAGTGAAATCTTCTCGGGCGAGACGGCCATGTCGACGGGCGTGCAGTCCCCGGGATCGGCCCCCTCGAGGCCGGAGGAGCCGGAGCTGTCACCGTCCGACGTGCAGGCCGCCGACAAGCTGACGGCGGCGAGCACGGCCACGATCGCTCGGGCGCCGGACCAGCGCCTCATCGGACGACCTCCTGCCAGACCCGGCGCAGGGCGGCCAACGTGCCGGCCGACGGCAGCCCCGAGCTCGCCGGGAGCGACGCCAACACCGGCTCGCCGTTCGACAACGGCGCACCTGCAGGAGGCGAACCGCCGGTACCGGCGTCCCGCCACCCGGCCCCGGCGAGGGCGCGGCTGGCGTCCGAGCCGAGACTATCGGGGAGGGCGCCGCCGCCGACGCTGACCAACACGACGTCCGCGGTCACCATCGGCTGAGGGTAGAAGATCGTCAGGCTGCCTCGCCGGCCAGGCGAGCGCTCGAGGGTCGTCGTCGCGTCAGCCTCGGTGGTGCCCACCACGTCGTAGGTAGGGCGTTGGAGCACCTCCTCGACCGGCGAGCTGGCCGACGGGGTGAAGGTGGGTACCGATCGCTCGAGGGTGGTCAGCCATCGCCGATAGGCCGGGTCGTCGAGGTCGTTGGCGCTCAGGTCGGCTCGGCCGGCGTAGGAGGCGCTGGCCTGGGCCAGTACGGCCAGGCCGGAGGCCGATGTGTCCGGCGAGAGGTGGCCGGGGCGTACCGAGCCCCAGGTCTCGTCGCCGCCGAGCGACGCCCAGCTGGCCCCCGCGTGCTGGCCCACGCAGGACCACTCGACCGACGTCGTCGCGCAAGCTCGGGCGAGGACGTCGGCCCGGTCGGCCTTGGCCACGATGACCAACGGGGAGCGGGCCAGGACGTCGCTGGTGGAAGCCAGCACCGGCTCGGCTCCCGCCCGGGCTCGGGCGTCCTCGACCATCGCGGGCCAAGGATCGATGGTCAGCCAGGCATCGAGATCGGGCCGGCCGTTGCCCCCGGCCAGGCGGTCGGCCGTGGTGCTGGCGTCTTCGACCACCACCGAGACGTCGCCGCCCTCGAGGTCGCCACAGGCGTCGGCCAGCTCCCGGGCGCACACCAGGCGTATCGGCCCATCGGCGTTCCCGGCCCCCGCGTCGCCTTCGTCGTCCAGGTTGTTGCGGACTGCCAGCGCGCCGAGGACGAGGGCCACTGCCGTCACCACGGCGATCAGTCGAGGCAGCATCGGTGTCCCTAGGGCGCCAGGATGTCGGCGACGGTGAGGGTGACCAGTTGCTCGTCGGTGGGGTGGGGGACGGCGACGAGTCGACCGGCCTGCCGGGCCACGGCCGCCTCGTAGATGTTGCGTACGAGCCGGGCGTTGCCGAAGCCCTTGTCCCGGGGCAGGGCGTCGAGCATGGCGCGGAGGGCGACCAGGGAGTCGGCGTCGGGCTCGTAGCGATCGCGCTCGCCCATCGAGACGAAGATGGCCACCAGCTCGTCGGTGCTGTAGTCGGGGAAGGTGATGGTCTTGGGAAAGCGAGACCGAAGACCCGGGTTGGTGTCGACGAACGCCTCCATCTCGTCGGTGTAGCCGGCCGCGATGACGACCAGGCGCTCACGCTCGTCTTCCATGAGCTTGACCAGGGTGTCGATCGCCTCTCGACCGAAGTCGTTCTCGCCCCCCCGAGCCAGGGCGTGGGCCTCGTCGATGAGCAGGACGCCCCCCAGGGCCGACTCGACCACCGCCCGCACCCGGGGCGCGGTCTGGCCGACGTAGCCCGCGACGAGGTGGCTGCGATCGGTCTCCACCAGCTGGCCACCCTCGACCACGCCCAGGCTGCGGTAGATCTGGGCCAGGAGGCGGGCCACCGTGGTCTTGCCCGTGCCCGGGTTGCCGCTGAAGACCAGGTGGCGGCTGGCGTCGGGGACGGGCAGGCCCCGTTGGCGACGGATCTGCTGGACCCGCAGCAGCGCGGCCACCAGCCGGACCTCGGCCTTGACCGGGGCCAGGCCGATGAGCTCGTCGAGCTCGGCCAGGACCTCGTCGACGGGCCGGGACTCGACGGCGGGCGGCGCCGGGAGTGCCCCGGACGTGGGTGCCGAGGGCGGCATCGGGTGGCGGACAGGTGTCACCCCAGCGCCGCGCAGGGAGCCCAGGAGCGTCTCCCGGAACCGGTCCACCGCGCCCAGCGCGACCAGTGAGGCGACCACGTCGAGGGAGACGGTGGCGTGGGCCACCTCCATGGCCCGCTGGTAGTAGCGCCAGGCGTGGTCGGTGCCGTGGTGACGGTCGGAATCGAGGAGCAGCCGAAAGGCCTCGGAAGGCTGCTCGAGCCAGGCCGCGGCGCCGCTGAGCAGGCCCGAGCGGCGCAGTTCTTCGGGGGTCGCGGCAGCCAGCTCGTGGCCGGAGTGGGGTCCGATGGCCGCGGCGTAGCCCCACAGCTCGTCGTCGGTATGGCGGCCGTCGGCGTCGATGACGGCCGCGACCAGGTTGGCGGCGTCGACGCTGGCCTCGGTCCGGAAGCCTCCCTCGGCACCCGCCCCTCCTGGCGCCAGGGCGAGCAGTGCCTCGCTGACGTCCTCGACGAAGCGCTGAACCGGCTCGTCGAGGACGCGGGGCATGGCTGGCGAGGATACGACCCGCCCTCCGCGCCGCTCGCTAGGAGGGCACCTCCACCGTGATGAAGTCGTCGGTGACCACCTCGAAGGAGCCGTCGGCCTGGAGCTCGAGGATCTGTCCTTCGCTGGCCAAGGAGAACGGGGGACCGGCGCTGAAGTCGAGCGTGGATGGGGCCAGCACCTGGTCGACCCCGTCGAGAGAGCGGGTAGCGGCCAGGAACGACTCCCGGGTGAGGTCCCCCTCCACTGCCTCCAGGATCTGGCGAAGGATCTCGCCGCCAGTCCACCCCACGAACGGGTCGGTGGTCTGGGGGCTGTCGGGGTATTGGTCGGCCATGAGGTCGACGACCTTGGACGCGACCTCGTTGCCCGTCTCGACCACGTAGTTGTTCACCGTGACCAGGACGCCCTCGCCATCGGGGCCGAGAAGCTCACCGAGCTGGGCTCCGTAGGAGCCCGGAGAGGCCATGAAGGTGACCGACGCCAAGTCGATGCCCTGCAGGCCCAGTTTGTCCCGCACGGCCTGGAGGGCCTGGGGGAAGGCGGCGACGATCACCGCGTCGGGATCGCTCTGGGCCACCTTCTGGACAGCCGCGTCGACATCGGACAGGTCGGTGGCCACCAACTCGCTGGCCACCAGCTCGACGCCCAGCTCGCTGGCGTAGGCCGCGAGGTTGGTGCCCAGCGCCTGGTTGGTCGGCACGTTCAGCCCGACGTAGGCGATCCTCTCCGCGCCGACATCGTTGACCAGGTGATCGAGCCCGGGCAGGAGGTTCGTGTCCGCGCCGGTGAAGTAGGGGAAGGTCGTCTCCCCCGTGTAGCAGCTCGTGTCGAACGCAGGGACCACCGCGGCCACGCCCTGCTCGGCGTAGTAGGTGGCGTTGACCAGACAGTCGAGCACCGCCATGTCGCCGATCATGGCCACCACGTCCTGGCCCTCGACCAGCTCACGGGCACCGGCCGATGTGGCCCCGGCGTCGGTGCCGCCGTCCTCGTAGACCAGGGCCAGCTGGCAGCCCCGGAAGCCACCCTCGGCGTTGTACTCGGCGATGAACGCCTCCAGGGCCTGGCGTCCACCTCGCAGGTCGACGCCGCCGGACTCGGAGGAGAGGTTGCCGATGTTGATCGGTTGGGCCTGGCCGCACTCCTCGGTCGAGTCGGTGGCGGCGCCGTCACCCTCGGCCTCCTCGTCGTCGCTGCACGCAGCGGCGACGAGCGCGAGGACGGTGAGCAGAGTCAGCAGCCAGCGCCAGCTCGACGATCGCTTCATGCGGTACCTCCGGAACGTGGAGGGCGACGGCGATCTCACCCCGTCCCCCCCGAGGTCGGTCGTGGTGTGGCCAGTCAAGACGGGGCCAGGTTGCGTGTCAAACATTGCCCATAGGTGTCGAAGTGGATCAGGACCCGAGGTACGCCGCCTGAAGGGCGAGGGCCTCGCCCTTCACCGACGCGGTGGGGCCCTCGAGGACGATCTGGCCTCGGGCCATGACCGCCACCCGGTCGGCGATGCGCATGGCCAGAGGCACGTACTGCTCCACCAGCAGGATGGCGAGACCCTCCTCGCGCAATTCGACCAGGGCGTCGGCGAACGACGCGGTGATGATCGGGGCCAGGCCCAGCGACAGCTCGTCGATCACCAGGACCGGGGCCTGGCCCATCAGCCCTCGCCCGAGCGCCACCATCTGCTGCTCGCCCCCCGAGAGCAGCCCGGCCCGCCGGGTCCGCAGGGCATCGAGCCGGGGGAGCAGGGCGCAGACCCGCTCGAGGCGCCGGGCGCGCTCCCCTCGGTTCGCCCGGTAGGCGGCGAGCAGCAGGTTCTCCCGGACGGTGTGGTCGGGGAAGAGGCGGCGGCCCTCGGGGACCTGCGCCACGTAGGAGGCCCGGGCCTCGGGCGGCAGCGGGCGCAGGTCGACGTCGCCCACCCGCATGGTCCCGGTCGCCGGGACCATGCCCGACAGGGCGTCGAGGGCGGAGGACTTGCCGGCCCCGTTGGGCCCCAGTAGGGCCAGGATCTCGCCCTCGGCCACGTCCAGGTCGATCCCGTCGACGGCCAGGTTGTCGCCGTAGCGGACCCGCAGGTCGGCGACGTGCAGGCCGCCGGTCATGCGTCGTCGTCCTCGCCGAAGTACGCGGCCTGGACCTGCGGGTTGGCTCGGACCTCGTCGGCGGTTCCCCGACCGAGGACCCGCCCGAAGTCCATGACCGTGACCTCCGAGCAGGTGGCGGCCACCAAGCGCATGTCATGGCTGACGACCAGCGCGGCCAGTCCCAGCTCGTCGCGGACCTGTCGCAGCAACGTTCCGAAGCTGTCGACCTCGTCCTCGGACAGCCCCGAGGAGGGTTCGTCGAGCAGCAACACCCGAGGCGCGAGCGTCAGCGCCCGAGCCAGCTCGCAGAATCGTCGCTGCCCACCCTCCAGGCGGTCGGCGTCGAGGTCGGCCACCGAGCCGAGGTCGGTCAGCTCGAGGGCTTCGGTGGGGGTCAGGCCCGAGGTGGCCGACCGTGGTCGTTGGCGGTGGGTGATCTCGAGGTTCTCCCGCACGGTGAGGCCTCGGAACAGCCGGGCCGTCTGGAACGTGCGGGAGAGCCCGGCCCGGGCTCGGTGCTGAGGGTGGGCTCGGGTGAGGTCGGTGCCGTGGAGCAGTACCCGGCCGTGGCGAGGGGTGACGAAGCCCGACACGACGTTGAGGACGGTGGTCTTGCCGGCGCCGTTGGGCCCGATGAGCCCGGCGATCTGGCCGGGGGCGACGGTGAGGTCGAGGTCGTCCACTGCGGTGACGCCGCCGAAGGTGACGGTGAGGCCGACGGCGGCGAGGGCCGCCTGGTCAGCCACCGGTGCGCACCTGGCGGACCCGGGCGCTGCTCAGGATCGCGAACAGCACGAGCAGGCCGAGGGCGACGTTGAGGTAGTCGGCGTCAATGCCGAACTCCACCGGGATCCGGCGCCCGACGGTGACGGCCAACCCACCGATCACCGCCGAGGAGGGTCGGTCGATGCCGGCCAGCATGGCGCCGATGACAACCGCCAACGACTGGGCCGGCGCGAACGAGCTGGGGTCGACCGACGTCTGCACCCCGATGAACAGGACGCCGGCCAGACCGGCCAGTCCGGCGGAGAGGGCGAAGCCGACGAACTTGGCCCGCGTGATCGAGATGCCGCACGAGGCGGCGACGGCGTTGCCGGCCTCGAGCGCGGTCCAGGTCCTGCCCACCGAGCTCGACAGCACCCGGGTCACCGCCAGGTAGGCGAGGGCGGCGACCACCACGCTCACGAAGTAGGCGGCGGTCGTCCCGGTGAGATCGATGCCGAGGATCTCGTTGTCGGGGATCGACGCCCCGAAATCGGCGACCCTGAGCGGCGCCGAGGTCGAGAACACCAGGGCGTTGGCGGCGAGACCGACGATCAGGGTGATGATCGACAGCTCGACCCCCCGGAACCGCAGGACGGGCAGCGCCAGCACCGCCCCGACTGCCACCGTGACCATCGGCGCCACCACGAAGGCCACCGCGAAGGGCCAGCCGTGGGTGGTCATCAGCCAGGACATGGCGAAGGCGGCAATGCCGACGAAGGCGGACTGGCAGAGCGAGACGGCGCGAGCAGCGCGGTAGAGGACGATGACCGAGAGCACGACGAGGGTCTGCTGGGCGCCCTGCACGAAGAGGTAGGTCCAGGAGCCGTCGAGCACGAAGGGCAGCGCCAGCGCGACGGCCGCGCCGACCACCGCCAAGGCCAGGTGGCGCCGGTCGAGGGAACTCACACCCGCTCCCAGGTCGCCACCCGGCTGGCCGGCAGGACCAGGAGGACCAGCAGGGCGATGGCCAGCGGAAGGGCGTCCCGATAGGCCGAGAGGTCCCAGTCGAGCCCGAAGAACTGGTTGGTCACGCCGTCGATGCCGCTGGACACGCCTTGGAGAACCCCGATGGCGAAGGCCGAGGCCACCGCAATGGTGGGTGAGCGGAAGCCGGCGATGAGGGCCGCGGCCAGCGGAGTGAGGACGATGAAGGTGAGGTTCGGTGCCGACAGGCTGGTGGCCGGGAGGACCAGGATCCCGCCCAGGGCGGCGGACACCGCGGCGATGGCCCAGGAGACGACCCACAGCGTCCGCACCGGCAGCCCGATGAGTTGGGCCACCAGGACGTCGGCGGCCATGGCCCGCAGGGCCGAGCCCAGGCGGCCGAAGCGGAAGAAGGCGGCGATGGCCACGCAGGTGGCCAAGGCGATGGCAAGGGTGGCGACCTGCTGATTGGACAGCACGACGCCCGAGATCTCGAAGGCCGCCTCGTTGGAGAGCACCGGTGTGCGCCGGGGCGTGACCCCCCACACCAGCGTGATGGCCCCCTGGAGGGTGAGGGCCAGCGACACGGTCGCGATGGCCTTGACCGGCACCGTCGAGCGTTGGGCGGGAAGTGAGACCAGCCCGAGGGCGGCGCCGGCCACCGGTGCCGCCACCACGCACACCACGAACGCGGTCCAGGGGCTGTGCTCCACCGAGAGGGTGGCGAAGGTGAAGGCCGCGACCGCCCCCATCGCCCCGTAGGCGAAGTTCAGCACCCCCGTGGTCTGGAACATGAGCACGATGCCGAGCGCGAACAGGGCGTAGATCGAGCCGCTGACGATCCCGATGACGACGAACGAGGCGATGGGTCCCCCCTACTCGGTGGCGGCGCGCCGGTCGGCGGCCAGACGGCTGGTCCCCAGGACCATGGCCCCGAGGGCGTGGAGGGCGACGAAGAGCCCCCAGCCCCGGGCGTAGCGGTAGCGGAAAGTGAGGCTGTCGACCAGTAGGACCGTCTTGATGACGACCACCGCCAAGGCACTGGCCGCCACCACCCGCAGGAGGAGTACGGCCCGCCGGTCGTCACGGGGGACGTGGCCGATCCGCCAGGCGAGGAGCAGGCCGACGCAGACCGCCACCAGTGCCAGCGCCACCGTCGCCCACTCGGGGTCGCGCTGCCATGCGGTCCGCGATCCGATCTGGGTGCTGCCCTGCACTCGCCGCCACCACGGCCACAGAGTGGAGAGCGCGAACAGCCCGGCCCCGCCGATCACCAGCCGCTCACCCACCGTCACCCGGGGCATCGGGCCGGACTCTAGACAGACCGGGCCGCGCCGAACCGCAGATCACCCAGCGGGCAGGTTGGCCAGCAGGTTGCCGAGATGCTCGAGGTCGGCGTCGATCGAGTCGAGGTCGGTACTGAAGAAGTTCATTCCCAGCCCGAGCACGCTGACCCCGGTGGCAGCGATCGCCGGGGCCTGGCCCAGCATGGCCGCCAGGTCGGGTGGACCCTCGCCGGGGGCCCCGGCGTGGACCGGGTGGCTCTCGGCGTCGAGCGCCGGCAGCACCCCGAGCACACCGAGGGACTCGGGGTCCCGACCGGCATCGGCCATGGCTTTCCGCAGTGAGTGGATGTCACCGGCCATCTGGTCGTAGCCGACGGGCCAGGGCATCCAGCCGTCACCCAGCTCGACCACCCGACGCACGAGGTCGGCCGAGAAGTGGCTGGCAAACCACACCGGCGGCCCGCCCGGGGTCCACGGGAGAGGGTTGGCACTCAGCGGGCCGAAGTGCACGAGGTCGCCCTCGAAGCTGGCGGGTGCCGACGACCAGAGCTGGCGGCAGGCGCCGATGGTGTCGTCGAGCAGCCGGTAACGGTCGTCGAAGGAGAGGCCGACGGCGTCGTACTCCTCGGGAACGTGGCTGACCGAAGCGCCGAGCACGAAGCGTCCCTGGGCCAGATGGTCGAGCGTGGCCAGCTCCTTGGCCAGCAGCACCGCCGGGCGCACGGGAACGCCCAGCACCGCGCACATGAGGCCCAGCTCGGTGGTGACGCCGGCCACGGCGGCCAGCGTGGCGACGGGCTCCGTGAACGGGATCAGCGAGTGGTCGGGCCCGGGGCTCCCGGTCACCTTCGGGGGCGACACCGTCCGCTCGCCGATGCTGATCCCCCCGAAGAGGCCGCTGGCCTCCAGGCGCCGGGCCAGCTCGGGCATCTCGTGGAAACGACGGGGGGCGAAGGGGATCCCGAAGAGATTGACGTAGATCGGCGGGAGCGCAGGCATGGCGCCAGCGTAGATGTAACTCGACTTATAACAATCCCAGCGCCGCCTTCTTGGCCTCCAGGTCGATGCCGAGGATGCGAGCCTGGTTCTCGCCGAGGATCTTGCGTCGGACCTCGTCGGTGATCGGCGGGTAGGCGTAGCCCTCCATGAGGTCCTGGGGCATGGCCATATCGAAGGCCCCCTCGATGAAGGACTGCACGTCCTCGAAGATGAAGGCCTCGGACCCGTACAGCAGTCGGTCGGGGCCGAGGTGGAACAGGGCCTTGCCCATCACCTCCAACACGTGGCGAGGGCGAGCCCAGTACTCGACGAACTCGTTGACCATGACCAGCGAGACGTGCGGGTGGCGCTGGGCCACCAGGATCGTCTCGTCGACCCAGGTCGCGCCGACGTGGTGGATCGAGAACTGCAGGTCGGGGAAGTCGCGGAACACCGCGTCCAGGTCGAGGGGGTGCAGGTACTTGAGTGGCTCGAGCCCGAGGGGGACTCCCTTGTGGAACTGGAGCCAGCCCACGCCGAGCTCCTGGGCCAGCTCGTAGAGCGGGTAGGCCAGCGCCCGGTCGTCGCAGTCCCAGCCGGCCTGGTGTTGGGCGTTGTAGAACTTGAACGAGATCGCCCCCCATTCCTCGACCTGGCGCCGCATCTCGTCTTTGGCCCCGGCCAGACCCATGACCATCGGGTCGACCCCGCCGCAGAACAGCACCCGATCGGGGTAGGCCGCAGCCAGCGCGTGGTTGCGGGCGGCCGGCGCCATGCCCTGGTCGTAGTAGTGGAAGAGAGGAACCGTCTGGGCGATGGCCATGTCGGTGTCGGACTCCTCGAAGAGGATCCGACCGGCCTCCTCGATCTCTTCCCGGCTGTGGCCCCAGTCAAGGTTGCCGGTGTAGCGCGGATGGCGATCGAGGGCATTGGCGAACGCCTCGCCCCCGGCGGCCACGATGTCGCGGCCCGGCACCAGGTTGGCGGCGGTGTTGTCGAACATGTGCACGACGTTGTCGAACACGAACATGCCGTCTTTCACAGGCCCTCCTGAGGCGGATGCGGGTGATCTGGTCTACCGTCCGGCGAGCCAGATCGCGTGAGTGGGGGAGCATGGCCGACTTCGATCACACCGCGCCGGACTTCGTCGAGCGGTTCCACACGGTGCACGACCACCTGCGGGCCACCGACCCGGTCCACCGCAGCGAGGCGCTGGGCGGCTTCTACCTGCTGACCCGCTACGACGACGTGGCCGCGGTGTGCCGGGACGGCGAGCTGTTCTCGACCGCAGCCAACGGCTCGACCATCCCCTTCGTGCAGAACCCGTACCCGGCCATCCCCGAGGAGGCCGACCCGCCCGAGCACACGGCGTACGCCCGCATGCTCGCCGGGCGACTCTCGGCCCGGGCGGTGCTGGCCTACGAGCCCGCCATCCGGGCCATCGTCACCGAGCTGCTCGACGCCCTGCCCACCGCCGAGGCGGTCGACCTGGTCGAGGGTCTGACCCGGCCCCTGCCGGCGCTGGTCACCGGTGTCCTGCTGGGGCTCGACGCCGGTGACTGGCACCGCTACCGGGCGTTGGTCGACGACGTGCTCGGGGCCATGGTCCGAATGGACGAGGTCGCCGCCGGGCGGGCGTGGGCCGAGTTGGTCGGTTACCTCGACCGCCAGCTCGAGCGCCGACGCCGGGCGCCGGGCGACGACCTGCTGAGCGACCTGGTGGCGGCCCGTCTGCCCGATGGTCGGCCCCTCAGCGACGACGAGCTGCGGGGGATGGCCATCACCCTGACCCTGGCCGGTAACGAGACCACGGCTGACGGCCTGGGCAGCCTGCTGGCCCACCTCGGTACCGACGGCGACCTGCGCCGGCGGCTGGTGAGCGACCCGACCCGGATCCCGGCGGCAGTGGAGGAAGGGCTTCGGCTCGAGTCGCCGTCCCAGCATTTCGCGCGCACCGCCACCCGCGACACCGAGATCGGCGGCTGCCCCGTCTCGGCCGGCGATCGGGTGGTGCTCGCCTTCGGCGCGGCCAACCGCGACCCGGCCCACTTCGAGCGCCCCGAGCACTTCGACCTCGACCGGGAGCCGAACCGGCACCTGGCCTTCGGCGCCGGCACCCACTTCTGCTCGGGCGCCCACCTGGCCCGACTGGAGCTGCGGGTGGCCCTCGAGGAAGTGCTCAGCCGCTTCCCCGGCTACCGGATCGCCGGCGAGGTGACCCGGGCCATGCCCATCGGCATCACCTACGGCGTGAGCTCGCTCCCGGTGGTTCTCGCCGGCTGAGGCTGGGGATGCCGGCGGGCTTCAGCGCCGTCGGTGGTGAATGAGCAGTTGGACGTCGCCCGCCTCGTCGCCCCGGGCCGGACCGGCCACGCCCAGCAGGGGGACGTGGTGGAGTCCGAGGGACCGGGCGGCGGTGGCGGGAAAGCCGCTGCGGGTGCCGTCGGGGGCGGCCGCGATCACGCTCACGATGTCGTCGGCCTCGATGCCGGCCTCGGCCAGCAACCGGCCGAGGAGTTGCTGGGTGACCTCGGTCAGCGAAGCGAGGTCGTCGCTGGGGAGAGGGGCTCGACCGGCGACCGCGTCGATCTCCCGGCCCGCCACGCGGAGCAGGCTACGAGATCGTCGGGGCACCCGGCACACGTTCGACATCGCCTCCCGCGCCTCCGCCGCCTACCGTGGGAGAGATGGTTAGCCGGCCTGAAGTATTGGTCGGGTCGGACGCCCGCGGACCGGGGCGCTTCGCCACCCCCCGCACCGACGAGCCGGCCGCGTCCTCGGCTTGGGCCTTGCTGCGCCAGCCGAACTTCGGCGTCTACTTCGCCGGGATGTTCCTCTCCAACGTCGGGACCTGGGTCCAGTCGATCGCGGCCGCCCTCTACGTCCACCGACTCACGGGATCGAACCTTCAGGTCGGGCTGGTCACCTTCGCCCAGTTCGCGGCGACCATGGTGCTCACCCCGTGGACCGGCGCCATCGCCGATCGCTACGACCGCCGCCGGCTGCTGATCGTCACCCAGGTGGCGTCGTCGGCCGCCTCGGCGTTGCTCGCGCTGGTGGTGTGGCTCGACGTGGGTGGCGTCGGCGCGGTCTTCGCCTGCACCCTGCTGCTCGGCGTGGCGACGGCCTTCTTCACCCCGGCGGTGAAGTCGCTCTTCCCCCTGCTGGTGGCGCCGGCCAACGTCCGCCTGGCGGTGGGCCTCGATTCGGCGACCTACAACTCCTCCCGAGCCGTCGGCCCCGTGATCGGGGCCGGGCTGGTGGCGACGGTCGGTTTCGGGGCGTCGTTCCTGTTCAACGCGATCTCCTACTTCGCCTTCGCGGCGGCGCTGCTGGTGCTGCGACCCCGGGCCCAGACGCGGGGTCCCGCGGGCGCGGCCCGGCTCCGCCAGTACCTCGACATCCTGCGGGCCCACCCCCCGCTGGTGGCCCTGCTGGTCTTCACCGCCGGGCTTTCGATCTCGACCGATCCGCCCGGAACCCTCGGTCCCGCGTTCGCTACCGACGTCTACGGCCTGCCCGACACCATGGCCGGCTGGCTACTGGGCGGCTTCGGACTGGGGGCGGTGTTGGCCGCCTTCCTGGTCGTGCGCCAGACCCGCACCCCGTACCGCTGGATCGCGGTGATGCTCGGGCTCCAGGCCGTCGGCTCGCTGGTGTTCGCCGGCTCGACATCCCTGGCCGTGGGGATCGGGGGCATGGTGCTCGCCGGCCTGGGCTTCCTGGCCGGTCAGACCGGGGCGTCGACCGAGTTGCAGTCGGTCGACGACTCGATCCGGGGCCGGGTGATGGCCATGTGGTCGATCGCCTTCATCGGAACCCGTCCGATCGCGGCGGTGGTCGACGGGGCGCTGGCCGACCGCTTCGGGGTGCACTGGGCGGCCACCGTCCTGGCTCTGCCGGTGCTCGCGGCGGCGATCCTCGCCGGGGTGATCCACCTGCGTCGGGAGCGTCCTGGGGCCGTCGAGGGGGCGGCCCCAGGACCGGCTCTCGGCGACGGGGCTCAGGCCGGGCTGTAGAGCACCACGGGCGCCCCGGCGGCGCCGGCGGCGACCACGAAGCGACGCTCGTGGGCCCCGGCCTCCACTGGGCCCACGGTCAGACCGGCCGCCTCCAGGCTCGTCCGGGCGGCGTCGGCGTCGGCCACCTTGATCATCACCGCGGTGGCGTCGGTCACCCGATCGGCCCCCGCCAGTGCCACTCGCCCGCCGGCCGTGTCGAACTGGGCCCAGCGGTCACCGTCGACGAAGGTCGGGCCGACGCCCAGCAGGGTCGTCCAGGCCGCCACCGCGGCGTCCATGTCGGCCACCGGTACGGCCACACTCAGCTTCTCGGGGGTCACGGGAGTGGCTTCGGCATCGCTCATGAGGTTTCCTCCGGAGTGGTCAGGGCAGGGCCGTCGAGCCGCGAACGGCGGACGGTCTCGGACAGGGGGCGCCGGGGCTTGGAACCGCTCTCGTACTCGCGTTGTTCCTCCGACCACCGCTCGGGGTCCAAGCGGTGGCCGATGGCGATGAGCGCGAGGATCTCGAGATCGTCGCCCACCGCGAACTGGCGTCGGGCCTGATCGGGGTCGAAGCCGCTCATCTGGTGGAAGACCAGGTTCAGCTCCTCGGCTCGTAGGGCGGCCAGGATGCTGGCCATGCCCGCCTCGAAGCTGGCGAAACGGTTGGGTCGGCCGTCGCCATAGTGGGTGGCGGCCAGCGACAGCACCAGGACCGGGGCCGCCAGCGCCCAGGCGTTGGTCGGACGCAGGCAGGCGCGGGCCTCGGCCAGGGACTCAGGGTCGCGGTCGTCGAACACCACGTAGCGCCAGGGCTGCTCGTTGCGGGATCCGGGGGCCCAGCGAGCGGCCTCGAACAGGGCAGCCAGGGTGGCGTCGTCGACCCGCCGGTCGGGGTCGACGGCGCGGGAGCTGCGCCGCTGGCGGGCGAGGTCGGTCAGCTGCACGACCAGGCACCGTACTCACCCGGCGATCTCGGGGCGGTGGCGGCCGGTGGGCGGGTGTTCACAGCTGGCCTGGAGGTTCGCCACAGCCGGTCCCCGGACGGGTTGGTCAAGGTGCGGCATGGCCCGCCGTCGCCCCTCGCCGTTCGGCGCGGGCTTGCTGGTCGTCCTGGTGCTGGTGGCCGCGGCCCTGACTACGGCCGCCTCCAGCACCGATCCGGGGGAGTCGGCGGCGACCGGCACCGACCGCCCGTTGGCGTCGGCCGACCTGGTCAGCGCGGCCATCGAGGTGGACACGGGTATGGAAGCCGCCGACCCCTACGTCCTCGTGGTCGACGACACCTACTACGCCTTTGCCACCAACGTGGATGGGGCCAACGTGCCGGCGTGGCGCTCGACCGACCTGACCGACTGGACCTACGTGGGCGATGTCCTGCCCGAGCTACCGGCCGACGCGATCTCCGACTTCGGCCTTTCGTGGGCGCCCTCGGTGCTCGAACGCGACGGGGGCTATGTCCTCTACGTCACCTTGTTCTCGTCGGTGTCGGAGTCGGCCTGCGTGGGCGCCGCGACCTCGGCTGCGCCGAGCGGTCCCTACGTGATGGACAGGTCGTGGACCCTGGTGTGCGACCAGGAGCTCGGCGGGGCAATCGACGCCAGCCCCTACGTGGACGACGACGGCACCGCCTACCTGCTCTGGAAAAGCGACGGGAACTGCTGTGAGCTCCCGACCGCGCTGTGGTCGCAGCAACTGAGCGAGGACGGCCTGGCCCTGGTCGGCGAGCGGGCCGAGCTCCTGGTCGCCGACCGCGACGAGGAGCGGGGGGTCGTCGAGGCGCCGTCGATGTACCGCACGTCGAGCGGCGAGCTCGTGCTGCTCTACTCCAGCGGCGACTGGACCGATGCGAGCTACGCGGTGGGGGTTGCGACCTGCGAAGGGCCCCAGGGTCCGTGCGCCAAGTCGGGTTCGGTACGGACCTCGGCGGCCGGCGCCGAGGGGCCGGGCGGGGGCGAGGTGTTCACCGCGGTCGACGGCACGGTCTGGGTCGTGTTCCACGCTTGGACCGACGGCTCCGACGGCGAGCGCCGCCGGAGCCTGCGACTCGAGACGTTCGAGTCGCTCACCGGGCTCGCTCAGTAGGCGTCGGGCGCCTCGTAGAAGTAGGGCAGCTCGATGTAATAGGCCTCGGTGCGCTCAGCGCTGCCCACCAGCTCGGCCTCGTCGCCCACCTCGACCAGGACGGCGCCGTTGGGGGTCAGCTCCTGGTCGCCCACCTGCAGCAACCCGCTCATCACGAACACGATGACCGGAGCCTTGTGGCCGGCCAGGCGGTGCCGGGCCCCCTTGTCCCAGGCCAAGAAGCCGATGGCCAGCTCGCGCTCGTTGAGCACGCCGAGCAGCTTGCGGCTGACGCCGGGCTCGCCGTCGACCGGGAGCCACTTGTAGGCGTGCGGGTTGAAGAGGATGGGCCGGTCGGTGCGGGCCTCCGGGTACTCGGGCTTGCGCCCCGTGGCGTGCTCGAACACCGCTTCCCAGGAGTCGCTGGAGTGCTCGATGCCGTCGACGTCGACGGTGATGTACTTGCCGTCCTCGAAGCGGCCGGACTCCCGTAGCTCCCGGCCGGCCTGGTCGACTTGGTCGTAGGTCATGAAGCCGACGCCCGATGGACCGCCGAACTGGAGGCTGAGCACCTTCGGGGTGTTCTCGACCACCTGGGGCCCGTAGGGGGCGCTCTCGGGGTGGTAGGCGATCCAGCCCTGGGGGATGTCCTGGTCGGGCGAGTTGTTGTAGTCGGCGTCCCAGGCGAAGCGGAGCTGGTCGTGGTTGTGGCTGTGGCGGGGCGTGTAGTACGGCCCGTTGAAGTACGTCATGTTGAACTCGTAGGTGCCCGGCGTGTTGACCTTGCCGGTGAAGAG
This sequence comes from Actinomycetes bacterium, assembly GCA_031398745.1. Taxonomy (GTDB): domain Bacteria; phylum Actinomycetota; class Acidimicrobiia; order Acidimicrobiales; family CADCSY01; genus JANNNX01. Next base: position 37,520 of record JANNNX010000057.1, on the reverse strand, counting down.
GCGGTTGAACTGGATGTCACCGTCTCGGTGGCCCCCGAGGTGGACGTACTCCTGCTCGTCGAGGTGGGCGAACTTCATGGTCGGCTCCTTCGTCGCAGCGGTTGCCTCCGCACTATAGTTAGCAACCTAATGGATGACAATGGCGGGACCGAGAACGGCGGCGGCACCGAGATGGTCGGCCGGCTGCTGGTCCGCACCGGCCGGGCGCTGCGGACCCGCTTCGACGCCGAGTTGGCTGCCCACGGCACCACCGCCGCCAGCTACTCGATCCTCCGCGAGCTGGTCGCCCAGCCCGGCCTCAACCAGCGCCAGCTGGCCGAGCGGGTGGAGGTGGAGGGGCCGACGCTGACCCGTCAACTCGAGCGCATGGAGCGCGACGGCCTGGTGCAGCGTCGGCGCGATGCCGATGACCGCCGTTCGATGGTGGTCGAAGTGACCCCCGAGGCCCGTCGCCGCTACGAGGACATGCAGGACGTCATCGCCGACATCGAGGCCGAGCTGTTGGCCGGGCTCTCGCCCGACCAACGTCGGAGCTTGCGGGCCGGCCTTCTCCAGGTCCGGACCAACCTCGACCTGGAGCCGGCTGCCGGTCGTTCGGCGCGGCCCGCGGTCAGGGCGAAGTTGGTTGCAGGCTGAGGTCGAAGGTGCAGGCTCGCTCGGTGCCGAACTCGGCTCCGGGTTCGAGGGCGACGACCAGCGGGGCGTGAACGGCACCGATGGCGTCGGTCTCGAGGTAGGGGTCGTCGGCCAGGTACAGCGCGGTGGTCAGGCGTTGGTAGTCGGGATGCACGACCCGGAAGTGGACGTGGGCGGCTCGCCAGGTGCTCCGGCCCACGGCCGCCATGAAGTCGTAGACCGGCCCATGGGGGATCTCGTAGGAGATCGGGGCGATCGTGCGGAACTGGTAGCTGCCGTCGTCGTCGGTGCGGATGCGGCCCCGGAGGTTGAACTCGGGCTGGTCGGGATCCTCGTTCTCGTAGAGCCGGCTCTCACCGGTCTGCCACACCCAGACCTCGGCCCCCCCGATGCCTTCGCCGGTGGCGGCATCGGTCACCCGCCCGTGCACCGTCAGGCTGAGGCCGGGCTCGTCGACCCGGCAGATCCTCGTTCCCGAGGCCTCGAGCGGGACGTCGGCCCGGAAGAACGGTCCTTCGGGGTTGGGGGTGGTCACCCCGTCATCCGAGCCGTGCCAGAGCGAGTCGAGCAACACCGAGGTGCGGGTCATGTCGGCCAGCAGCTCGAACTGGTCGAGCCGGCCCACCTGGTTGAGGAACGACACGATGTCGTGCCACTCGAACTCGTCCATGTGGTGCTCGTCGACCAACTCGGTGACGAGGTCGTGGAGGCGTCCGACGGCGACATCGAGCAGCTCGTGGGTGCGATCGAGCCCAGCCATGCGGGCACTGTAGGACTGGCTGGTCAGCAGGACATGCCGACGACGCCGCCGGCGGGGGGCGACCCGCCGAGGGATCCGGCGAATCCGGCATCGCCGAAGGCGAAGATCCCGCCGTCGTCGGCCACGAACCAGTAGCCGGCCCCGGTCGGGGTGACGGCCACCGCCACCACCGGCCGGTTGAGTCGCATGCTCCCGGTGGAGCCGTGGAAGGCGGCGTCGCCGTAGGCGAACACCCCGCCGTCGGCCGCCACCAGCCAGTAGCCCTGACCGCTGGCGGTGGGAGCCATGGCCACCACCGGCGAGTTCAGGGCCGAACCGCCCATCGAGCCGTGGAAGCGGGCGTCGCCGAAGGCGAAGATCCCGCCGTCGGAGGCCACGAACCAGTAGCCACCGCCGGTGGGGGTGGCGGCCATCGAGACCACCGGTGCGTTCAGCGCCATCGATCCGGTCGAGCCGTGGAAGGTGGCGTCGCCGAAGCTGAAGATCCCGCCGTCTCGCCCGAGGAGCCAGTAGCCGCCCCCGCTGGGGGTGGCGGCCATGCCGACGATGGGGGCGTTGAGCGCGACGCCTCCGAGCCCGCCGTGGAAGGGGGCGTTGCCGTAGGCGTAGACCGAGCCGCTGGCCGACGCCACCCAGTAGCCCCCTCGATTGGGTGTCGGGGCCATGGCCGCCGCGTCGCCGATGCCGTCGGGGCTGCCGAGGTCACTCGCGGTGCCGAAGGAGTGGACCTGGCCCGAACGGTCGAGCAGGCGGTAGCCGACAGTGCTGCCATTGCCCACGGCCGGTGGGATCGGCGTGGCGCCGCCGCCACCGCCGGCCGCGGTCGCTCCCGGCGGGTCGACGAAGGCAAGGTCCTCGTAGGAGGCACCGAGGATCTGGTGGGAGTCGGCGTCGAGCCACCGGTCGAGCAGGGTGGCGTAGACACTGCGGAAGTCGACCGTGGTGCGCAGGCAGTCGTCGTTGTCGAGATCGGCGTCCCGCATGCCGGGCTGCTGGCCGTAGAGGCCGCCCCGCACCTTGCTGCCGATGACGAAGAGGCTGCTGGCGGTGCCGTGGTCGGTGCCTCCCGAGTCATTGTCGGCAGGGCGTCGCCCGAACTCGGAGAAGGTCATGAGCGTCACCCGCTCGCTCCACGACGGGTTGAGGGTGGCGAAGAAGGCGCTGACGCCGGCGTCGAACTCGCTCATGCGCTCGGCGTGGCGGGCCCGGAGGTCGTCGTGGTGGTCGAAGTCGCCGTAGGAGACGTTGAGCACCCGAATGCCGAGGTTGGCGTTGACGAGACCGGCGGCCAGGGTCAGCTGGCGGGCCAGCTCGCCGTTCGGGAGCGAGGTCGAGTACGCCGGGCCGAGCTGGGCCCCGAGGGCAACGGTCTCCCGTCCCGATCGGGCCAGCGAGTCGGCCCACGGCCCCAGCCCGGTCGACTGGGCCGCGAAGGCGCTGACCGCGTCGATCTCGAGGTTTCGCCAACGGTCGGCCCGGTTGGCTCCGAAGGCGTCGTTGATCGACTCGGGCAGGCCGGTGGCCCGGGTCGCGGCGCCCACCAGGTGCAGCGGGATGGAGGTGCCGATGGTGACGCCCCGGAGTGGGTCGGCGCCGAGCCCGTCGAGGTAGCGGCCGAGCCACCCGGTGTTGGTGGAGGCGTTGGGGTGGGCCCGCATCCAGCTGGCCATCGAGTCGAAATGCGAGAGGTTGCCGCCAGGGTTGCCCACCCCGCGGACCACGGCCACGTCGCCGGCGTCCCAGCGGGCCTTGATGCCCGGGAGGTCGGGGTGCAGACCCACGCCGGGCGCCAGCGCCAGGGTCTCGCCGGGTTGCCAGGCGGTGCCGTGGGAGCGCAGCCGGTAGTAGTTCGAATCGCCGTGGGGGACGACGGTGTCGAGTCCGTCGTTGCCGCCACCCATCATCACCACCACCAAGACGCCCTCGGCCGGGCCGAGGGGGGTGGCGGCGGCCGCCATGTCAGCCATCCACGAGGGCAGCACCATGGTGGTGCCCACACCGAGCGCGCTGAGCTGGAGGAACCGCCGCCGGGAGAGCCCCGCGGCCGAGCGGTCGGGGGCGTGGGCGAGCCCGTGGTAGTCGGGGCCCCAGCGTTCGAGGTCGGCCATAAGTGCTCGCTCCTCAGGCGATCTGGAACTCGGGCGACAGCAGGGCCAGGACGATCAGGCCCCGGCGCTCCGACCACGAGTCCCAGCTCGGCGGCCCGGATCGACGGACGTCGGTGATGAAGGTGGTCAGGGCCTGGCGGGTGGTGGTGCTAATCCGCTCGCCGAAGCCGAAGGCGTCGGCCACCAGCTGGATCGTGTCGGCGGCCGACGGGCGGTTGGCCACCGGGACCCTGTCGTCGACCGCGTCGAGGAAGGTGAAGTTGTTGACGTAGTCGGGAGATGGTCCCTGGATGGTCAGCTTCCAGGCCAGGTTCTCGGCGAAGTCGGCCTTGGCCCAGAAGGCGGCCGAGGAGATCCAGTAGGCGTTCTGGCGCCAGCCGCTGACATTAGGGGGGTAGAAGAGCTCCTGGCCCATGTCGCCCATGTACCACTCGGGCTGCATGGTCCGATGGGCGTTGTCGTCCGGTCCGGCGGCCAGGCCGGTGCAGCGCAGGGCGGCGGCCAGGTACTCGACCGGCGTGCGGACCAGACCCTGGCGGGCGGTGGTGGCGTAGAAGCGGTCGTCGTTGAACATCGCCCGCAGCAGCGTGGTCACGTCGAGGTCGCTGTCGTAGAACGTGTTCTCGAGCCACGAGACGAGGCCGGCGTCGGGGTTGGGGTGGGCGAACCAGCTCCACACCTTGGTGCTGATGAAGCGGGCGGCCAGGCGCTTGCGCGTGGGGTCGGAGCCGAGCATGAAGTCGATGAGCTCGGGCCCGTCCCAGTTGCGGGTCTGGCCGAAGATCGTCTTCAGCTCAGTGTCATGCCGGGAGGCGTGGAACTGGTAGCGGTGGTCGTCCCAGTTCACGACGCCGTGTCCGGTCCAGGCCCGAGCCGAGCCGACGACGTCGTCCTGGGTGTAGCCCTGGTTCACACCCAGCGTGAAGAGTTCCATGAGCTCGCGGGCGAGGTTCTCGTTGGGGGCGCCCTGCACGTTGGGGTCGTTGTCCAGGTAGAGGATCACCCCGGCGTTCTCGTGGATGACCTTGTGGGTCAGGGTTCGGAAGCTCCCCAGCCCGTACGCCCGGAAGAGGTGGTTCTGCTCGTGCAGCAGCGCCGGGTCGTCGATCTTGTCGTTGCCGGTGGCGAAGTGGTTGTGCCAGAACAGCGCCATGCGCTCTTGGATCGGCGAGGGCGAGGTCCGCATGCGCTCGAACCACCACCGCCAGAGCGAGACCAGCTGGTCCCAGTGACCGACGTTCGGGTCGCCGACACCGGCCGGTGCCGGGTCGGCGGGCGCGCCGCTCAGGTCGAGGATCTCGTCCACGACCTCGTCGCGGAATCGCCCGCTGAGGGCCAGGCACTCGGCGTGGCTTCCGCCGAAGCCGGTCCGGCGAAGGAGGTGGGCGGCGTCGGCGTAGGTCAGGGTGGGCCCGGGCACGTCTGCACCATCGACCACTCTGCGTGGTCACTTGATGGGCCGTCCGACCCCCACGGGTGAACCTCTGGCGTCAGCCGGGTGGCGTCAGAGGCTGAGGGGGGTCACCCCGGTCCTTCCTTGGGCCTCGCCCAACATGATCGCCCCGCTGCGCTCGTACCAGGTCTCCTGCAACCCGGCGTGGGCGCAGATGGTGTGGACGTCGGTCCGGCAGGTGGCGAGCTCGTTGCCCCGGTGGATGACGGTGGTCGCCAGCAGGGTCGACAGGCGTTCGACCAGGTCCTTGCAGGAGGTGGCGCAGAAGGCCTCCATGAGCCCCGAGGTGGTGCGCAGTTCGACCGGGATCGACTCGGGCGCCCCGCCACCGTCCTGCCAGGCCGCCCAGGCGGTGTCGAGGACCTCGTACATCCAGGCCCGGGCCGCCCGGAACTGGGCGATCGACCGGGCGTAGTGGTCCTGGACCATCGGGCGGTGGCTCACCGCGTCGGGGGCCGGGCCGCCCATGCGCTCGAACACGCTGCGGCCGGTCTTGCCCCGGGCGGTGGCCACGAAGGCCTCGTCGGCGTGCCGGGCGACGCCGAGGGCGACGATGGCGTGCCCGGCGACGGTTACCGGGTAGGGCATGGGGTGCTGCGGGGGCCCCATCAGGCTGAGCGTCCAGTGCTCGGGGATGAAAACGTCGTCGACCTCGTACTCGCCCGAGTGGGTGCCCCGCATCCCGTAGGTGTCCCAGGACCCGTCGACGATGGTCACGTCCTCGGCCCGGTAGTAGCCCGTGCGCCACATCGGGCGCCCGTCGGCGGTGGTCATCGGGGTGTCGGTGGCCCGGTCGTGGACCAGGAAGCCGCCGACGAAGTGGGTGGCGTGGCGGCTGTTCGACGCGAACTGCCACCGACCGGTGACCCGGAACCCGCCCTCCACCGGGTAGGCCTTGCCCGAGGGCGGCGGCGACCCGGCGACGACCGTGAACGGGTCGGCGATCACCTCCCGTAGGCCCTCCTCGGGCAGAAACGCGGTGAGCGAGGTGGCGGCGCCGTTGACCAGCATCGTCCAGCCGACCGAGCCGCAGCCCCGGCCCAGTTCCTCCATGGTGCGGAACACCGACGGGAGGTCGGCTCCGCCGCCGCCGACCAGCTCGGGGGCCATCACCGTCAACATGCCCACCTCGCCCATCGCCTTGATGATCGAGTCGGGCACCCGCTGGGTGGCTTCGATCTCGCCGGCCGCGTCTCGCAGCTCGGCGTTCATGGCGATCGCCGCCTCGACCATGGTGGCGCCCTTGGCCGTGGGTGGTGTTCGGGGCGCCGGATAGGGCGTCAGCGTCAGTTCGTCATCCTCGGACATGGTGTCTCCCCCTGCTTCACAAGAAGGCCGCCACGGTGGGCACGGTGCCCACCGGCAGGCCCTCGTCGAACCCGAGCAGGGTCTTGCCCCCCCGCTCGTACCAGATCTCCTGCACGCCCCGGTGGGCGGCCATGGTGGTGACGTCGCCCAGGCAGCGGGCGAGGTCGGACTGGCGGAACACGGCGGTGGTGGCGGCCAGGGCGCACAGCTTCTGGACGGCCGAGCGGCAGACCTCGGCCACATGGGCCTCCATCAGCTGGCTCACCGTCCGGAAGGCCGGGTCGATGGGCTGGCCGGCCACCGCCCGGGCCCACCCTTCGTGGAGCACCTGGTACATCCACGCCCGAGCCGCCCGTACCTCCGACTCGACCCGCCCGAGCTCGGCCTGGATCACCGCCCGCTCGCCGATCAGGCTGCCGGCCGGCGCGCCCATGGCACTGACCTCCTTGGTCCCGGCCAGTTCGACGAAGGCCTCGAGGGCGTGGCGGGCAATGCCCAGCCCGACGATGGCGTGGCCAGCCGCGTTCACCGGCTGGATGTTGGTCAGGCGGGGTCCGTCCAGGATCGACAGCGTCCAGTGGTGAGGGACGAACACGTCGCTGACGACGAAGTCGCCGGAGTGGGTGCCGCGCAGCCCGATGGTGTCCCAGGAGTCGTCGACCACCTCGACCTGGTCGGCCCGGAAGTAGGCGGTGCGCATGTCCGGGCGGCCGTCGGGCCGGGATCGGGGCGGGCCGTCGAGATCGTCGTGGACCAGGAAGCCGCCGATGAAGTGGGTGGCGTGGCGGCTGTTGCTGGCGAAGCGCCAGCGCCCCCAGACCCGGTAGCCGCCCTCGACCTCGATCGCCTTGGTGCCCTGGCGGGGGCCGGGCGACCCGGCGACCACGGTCAGCTCGTCGGCGAACACCTCACGGGCACCGTCGAGGTCGAGGAAGGTCGCCAGGTTGGTGGCGGCCCCGTTGACCAGCACGCACCAGCCCACCGACCCCGCCCCCCGACCGAGCTCCTCGACGGCCCGGAAGAACGACACGTAGTCGGCCTGGCCGCCACCGATCTCGTCGGGACCGAGGGCCCGGAAGAAGCCGGCGCCGGCCAGCTGCTTGAGGAAGCGCTCGGGCACCCGCTGGCCCTGGTCGATCTCCTCCTGGGCAGCCCGGAGCTCGGGCAGCATCGCCTGCGCCGTCTCGACCATGGCCACCCCGGCCGGCGTGGGCTGGGTGATCCCCCCCGACGGCGGCTCGAACGGGTCTCCGGCGTTGCCCTTTGTCATTGCCCGACCCCCTCTGTCGACCCCTGCGATGTTTCGCAATGCGAAGGATACGCGGTCGCGGGCTCCGTCGACCTTCGGGGTGGTCGGAGGCACGGGGGTCGGTCTCCTACCGTGGCAGGTTCATGGTGCCGCTCCTCGCTCTCACGGTGTCTCGCGACACGGCCGAGTGGCTGGTGTCGGTGCCGCTGCGCATTGCGGTCGTGGTTCTGGCCGGCGTCGTCGCCTACGAGCTCCTCAAGCGGTTGGTCCACCGGTCGGTGCGGCGCCTCTCGGTCGGGCTCCAGGACCGGGCCCAGCAGCGGGCCACGACCATCGCCGCCACCCTCACCAGCCTCTGTGCCTGGGTGCTCGGGGTGCTGGTCGTGCTCACCGTGCTCGACGTGTTCCGCATCAACCTGGCGCCGTTCATCGCCGGTGCCTCGATCGCCGGCGTTGCGCTCGGCTTCGGGGCCCAGAGCCTGGTGCGGGACTGCCTCGCGGGCCTGTTCTTGCTGTTGGAGGACCAGCTGGGGGTCGGTGACGCGGTCGACCTCGGCGAGGTCACCGGCACGGTCGAGCACGTGAGCTTGCGGGTCACCCGGATCCGGGCCGCCGACGGCAGCCGGTGGTTCGTGCCCAATGGGGAGATCAAGCGAGTGGGCAACCACTCCCAGTCGGGCTGAGGCCACCGCCCCGGGAGCAGGCGCCCGTCAGTCCTCGGGCGCCAACGTGGCCGTGACCGAGAGGTCGGACCCTTCGACCAGCTCGAGGTCCTCGACCCGACCGGCATCCCGGACGTCGGCCTCGACCGCCCGCAGCCGCTCGAGGGTCTCGGCGTCGCCGACCACCACCGCCCGAGTGACCTCGGTTCGCAACGACCGCTTGGCCGCCGTCTTGGCCTTGCGCAGCTCGCCCAGCACCGCCGCCGCGACATCGGCGACACCCGCCGGGCCTCGGGCCAGCGGGCCCCGGATCTCGGCCTCGTCGGGCCACGACGCCTGGTGGATCGAGCCCTCCTGCCACCACGACCAGACCTCCTCGGTGACGAACGGGAGGAAGGGGGCGAACAGGCGGAGTTGGATCGACAAGGAGAGGCGCAGGGCGGCCTGGGCCGACGCCGCCGGTCCATCGCCCCGAGAGCCGTAGGCCCGCCCCTTGACCAGCTCGACGTAGTCGTCGCAGAAGGTCCAGAAGTGGGCCTCGGTGCGCTCCAGGGCCCGGGTGTAGTCGTAGCCCTCGAAGGCGGCGGTGGCGTCGGCCACCACGTCGGCCAGCCGGTGGAGCATGTCGAGGTCGAGGGGTTCGGTGATTGCTCCCACCCCGGGGTCCGACGGGGAGAGCCCGAGCACGAACCGCGAGGCGTTGAGCAGCTTGATGGCCAGCCGGCGGCCGACCTTCATCTGGCCGAGATCGGTGGCGGTATCGGTGCCCGGGCGGCCGCCGGCGGCCCAGTAGCGGACGGCGTCGGCGCCGTGCTCGGCCAGCAGGGGCAGCGGAACGACCACGTTGCCCTTCGACTTCGACATCTTCTTGCGGTCTGGGTCGAGCACCCACCCCGAGATGGCGGCGTCGGTCCACGGCAGCTGGCCGTGCTCGAGGTGGCTGCGCACGACGGTCGAGAACAGCCAGGTCCGGATGATGTCGTGGGCCTGGGGTCGCAGATCCATCGGGAAGGTCCGGGCGAAGAGGTCGGGGTCGTCCTCCCAGCCGGTCGCGATCTGCGGGGTCAGCGAGGACGTGGCCCAGGTGTCCATCACGTCGGGATCGCCCACGAAGCCTCCGGGCCGTCCCCGCTGGTCCTCGGTGAAGCCGGGCGGCGCCTCGCTGGCCGGGTCGACCGGGAGGTCGGCCTCGTCCGGGATGATGGGTGCTTCGAGGTCGGTGGTGCCGTCGGCTCGCAGCCGGTACCAGAGCGGGAAGGGCACGCCGAAGAACCGCTGGCGGCTGATGAGCCAGTCGCCGGTCAGCCCCTCGACCCAGTTCTCGAAGCGGGCCTGCATGTAGGGCGGGTGCCAGCGCAGCGAGCGGCCCCGGTCGACGAGCTCGGCCCGCACCTCGGCGTCGCGCCCGCCGTTGCGCAGGTACCACTGGCGGGACGAGACGATCTCGAGGGGCCGGTCGCCCTTCTCGAAGAACTTCACGGGGTGGGTGATGGCCCGAGGTTCGCCGAGCAGTGCACCCGACGCGGCCAGCAGCTCGACGATGGTGCGCCGTGCCTGCTTGACCGTCCTCCCGGCGATCTGGGCCCACGCCTCCTCGGCCGCCGGGATGGCCAGGGCAATCGGCGGCTGCGACTCGATGCGGCCGTCGCGACCGACGATCGTGCGCACTGGCAGGTCGAGTTCGCGCCACCAGGTGACGTCGGTGGTGTCGCCGAAGGTGCAGATCATGGCGATGCCCGAGCCCTTCTCGGGATCGGCCAACCGGTGGGCCAGGACCGGGACGGCCACGCCGAAGAGCGGGGTGGTGACCTCGGTGCCGAAAAGCGGCTGGTAGCGCTCGTCGTCGGGGTGGGCGACGAGGGCGACGCAGGCCGCCAACAACTCGGGCCGGGTGGTGTCGATCACGACCGCGTCGCCGTCGGTGCCCACCCGCGGGAAGGCGATGCGGTGGTAGGCGCCGGGCTGCTCGCGGTCCTCCAACTCGGCCTGGGCCACCGCGGTCTGGAAGTCGACGTCCCAGAGCACCGGGGCATCGGCTGCGTAGGCCTCGCCCCGTTCGAGATTGCGCAGGAACGCCCGCTGGCTGGCCCGGCGGCTCCGCTCGTCGATGGTGGCGTAGGACATCGACCAGTCGACCGACAGGCCCAGCGTGCGCCAGAGCAGCTCGAAGACCTGCTCGTCCTCCGCGGTCAGGCGCTCGCAGAGCTCGACGAAGTTGCGCCGCGAGACCGACACCAGCTCCTCGCCACGTCCGGCCGCTGCCCCGCCCGCTCCGGGGTCGAGCACCAGGTCGGGCTGGTAGGGAAGGCTCGGGTCGCAGCGCACGCCGAAGTGGTTCTGCACCCGGCGCTCGGTCGGCAGGCCGTTGTCGTCCCACCCCATCGGGTAGAAGACGGCCTTGCCCCGCATGCGCTGGAAGCGGGCCACGGCATCGGTGTGGGTGTAGCTGAACACGTGACCGATGTGGAGGCTGCCGCTCACCGTGGGCGGCGGGGTGTCGATCGAGTACACCTCGGAGCGGGGTCGGGTCCGGTCGAAGCGGTAGGTGCCGTCGGCCTCCCACCGGGTCGACCAGCGGTCCTCCAAGCCGTCGAGGGTGGGCTTGTCCGGGACGGTCATGGCCGGCACCGTATTCGCCGCCGGACCCGTCGCTACGCTCCGGCGCCGTGCTGCGCCTCCACGACACCGCCACCGGAACGGTCGCCGAGCTCGAACTGCGCGAGCCCGGGCGGGTGTCGATGTACGTGTGTGGGGGCACCGTCTACGACGTCCCCCACGTCGGTCACGGGCGGCTCTTCGTGGTCTGGGACGTGCTGCGGCGCTACCTGACCTGGAGCGGGCTGGAGGTCCGCTTCGTGAGCAACGTCACCGATATCGACGACAAGATCATCCAGCGGGCCAACGACCGGGGGATCTCGACCGTCGAGCTGGTCGCCGAGTTCGAGCCCACGTGGTCCGACGCGCTGGACGCTCTGGCCGTCCTCCCCCCCGACGACACCCCCCACGCCACCGAGTGGGTCGAGCCGATGGTCGAGCTCATCGGCCGCCTGGTGGAGGCCGGCTCGGCCTACGAGACCGGCGACGGTGTCTACTTCGCGGTCGAGTCGGTGCCCGGCTACGGCCTGCTGGCCCGGCAGTCGCTCGACTCGCTGCGCTCCGGAGCCCGGGTCGAGGTCGACGAGGAGAAGCGCTCGCCTCTCGACTTCGTGCTGTGGAAGAAGGCCAAGCCGGGCGAACCGACCTGGCCCTCGCCCTGGGGCGACGGCCGCCCGGGGTGGCACACGGAGTGTGTGGTCATGGCGCTGGGGCTGCTGGGCGAGGGTTTCGACCTCCACGGCGGGGGCATCGACCTGGCCTTCCCTCACCACGAGAACGAGCGGGCCCAGGCCCTCGCCGCCGGCCACCGGTTCGCCCGGCACTGGACCCACTCGGGTCACGTGGTGGTGAGCGGGCAGAAGATGTCGAAGTCGGTCGGCAACTTCACCACCCTGCCCGACCTTCTGGGGCGCACCGAGCCCCGGGCGTTCCGCCTGCTCGTCCTCCAGGCCCACTACCGAGCCCCCCAGGAGGTCACCACCGACGCCGTCGACCGCGCCCGGGCTGCCCTCTCCCGGCTCGACACCCTCGATCAGCGGGCCGTCGCTTCGAGGCTGGCCGACGTCGAGCCCGACGACTGGGCCATGACCCGCTTCGTCGAGTTCATGGACGACGACCTGAACACCCCGGGGGCGGTGGCTCTGCTCTTCGAGCTGGCCAAGCGGGCCAACACCGCGCTCGATGAGATCGAGCCCGAGGCCGCCGCTCCGCTGGTGGCCGCCGTGCGAGAGATCGCCCGGGCGGTCGGCCTCGATCTGCGAGGGGGAGCCGACGTCCTCGACGAGGAGACCGCCGAGCTCGTCCGTCGACGCGACGCAGCCCGACTGGCCCGCGACTGGGCCGAGGCCGACGCGGTGCGCCAGCAGTTGGAGACGGCGGGGTGGCTGGTGGAGGACACCCCGCAGGGCACCCGAGCCCGTCGGGCCTAGAAGACGACCACCGAGCGGGCGGCCGTGCCGGCCCGCATCGTCTCGAAGGCGGCCTCGATCTGATCGAGTTCGATCGTCTCGGCCACCAGCGGTTCGAGCAGGAGCTGGCCCGAAGCCACCAACTCGAGCACCGTCGGGACGTCGCGGCGGACATCGGCCGAGCCGTACCAGCACCCGATGATCGACTTGGCTGCCATCACCACGCCGAGCATCGCCGGCACCTGGAGGCGGGTGGTCATCGATGGGAGGCCGACCAGCACGGTCTGGCCGCCCCGGCGGGTCATGGACAGCGCTTGGTCGATGGTCTGCTGGAGCCCGATGGCCTCGAACACCACGTCGGCGCCGCGTTCGGAGGTCTGGCCCTGGACCTCGCTCACCGGCCGGGTGCTCGATGCGTCGATCAGTGCGGTGGCTCCCATGGCCTCGGCCAGGGCGAGCTTGGCCGGGTTGGTGTCGATGGCGATGATGGCGCCGGCGCCGGCGATGCGGGCTCCCTGGATGACGTTGAGCCCGACGCCTCCGCAGCCGATCACGGCCACCGTGTCTCCTTCGGCGATGCGGGCGGTGCGCAGCGCGGCGCCGACCCCGGTCAGGACGCCGCAGCCGATGAGGGCGGCGTGCTCGAAGGACAGCTCGTTCGGCACCCTCACCCCGGCGGTGGCCGGGATGATCGCCTCCTGGGCGAAGGTGCCGACGGCCGAGAGCTGGTGCACCGGTCGGCCTTGCCGGCGCAGGCGGGTGGAGCCGTCGAGCAGGCAGGCGCCGGCCATGGCCACATCGGCGGTCTTGCAGAGGTGCCCTTCGCCCCGCCGGCAGAAGAAGCACTCGCCGCACTGGGGCACCCACGACACGACCACCCGGTCGCCCACGGCCAGGTGGTCGACCCCGGGCCCGACTTCCACGACCTCGCCCGCGCCCTCGTGCCCGAGCACCACCGGCGTGACCGAGAGCACGACCCCGTCGCGGATCGACAGGTCGGTGTGGCACACGCCGGAGGCACCCACCCGGATGCGCACCTCGCCGACCCGAGGCCCCTCGATCTCGAGGTCGTCGACGATCTCGAGAGGTTGGCCGGCAGCGGGCAGCACGGCGGCGCGGATCACGAGCCGAAGCTAGAGGCCCCGCTCGCGGTCGTCGCGCTCTGCGGCCCGGACTGCGTAGCCGAGGATGATCGCCGGGGCCAGCACGATCGACCCCCCGACCAGGCAGACCACGACCGCGGTCGCGATCGCGGAGGAGAAGGTCGTGAGCAGTCCGACGATCACCAGCGCGGTCGACACTGCCCAGGCCAGGTAGCCGACCCGCTGGGCCCGCTCGACCCAGCGGGCCACCGTGGTGCGCTGCTGGCGCACCCGATCGTCACCGCTACTCACGCCACCCCCATCTCGTGCAGCAGCCGGTCGAGGTCGTCGGCCAGTCGGTCGAGCGACAGGTGGTGGCGGGCCACCTCGGCGTTGGCCTCGAGCAGCTCGACGTTGGCCGGGTCGGCCGGGTCGAGCAGGAAGCGGCGGACATCATCGGTGTCGTCGACGTCGAACCAACGAAAGCCCAGGCCGCGCAGCTCGTCGGCTACCGGGTAGCGGCCCACCACCGCCGGCCTCCGGCGAAGGGCGGCTTCGATCGGGGGGTTGCCAAACCCTTCCCACCGCGAGGGGAACATGACCACGTCGGCGGCAGCGTAGGCGTCGTCCAGGGTGGCTCCGAACGCTCCCGTGGGCTGGTGGATCCAGCGTCCGGGGAAGCTGTCGAGCAGTCGGGCCAGCTCGGTCTCGTAGCCCTCTTCGGCCGGACCGGTGAGCCAGTAGACGGCGTCGAGCGCGGCGGAGGCGGCCAACGCTCGGTCGATGCCCTTGCGTTCGATGGCCCGGACCGGATGCAGGGCCAGGGTGGTGGCCGGCCCGAGGTCGAGCCGCGCCCGGGTGCGCGCACGGTCGCCGGGCGAGGGATGGGGGTCGAAGCCGTTGTAGATCGTGGTGGCCGGGATGCCGCGCTCGGCCAGCTCCCGGCGGGACAGATCGTTGATGGTGACGTGGCGCCAGGCCGGGTCGTCGGGGGGCCACCCGTCGACGTCGGCGAACCGCGACCGCTGCCAGGGCAGGTCGTGGTGGTGCAGCACCGCGGCGCGTCCGGTCAGGGCCTGGGTGACGGCGGCGGTCACCGCGGGGGCCAATGGCAGCGAGCAGACATTCTCGACGATGACCAGATCGACGTCGCCGAGTGCCTCGGCCAGCGCGGCCGCGGTCGAGGCCGCGGGCTCGGCTGGACCGTCGGACGGGGGCCAGGCCAGGCCCGGCACCCGGCGGTCGACCGGTCCGGCGCCGGCCACTGTGACCACCTGGTGACCGAGCCGCCGCACGGTGGAAGCCCATGCGTCGGCCACCACCGAGACGCCGTCGAGGCCGCCGAGGCGGAACGACAGGAGAGCGACGGTGGCGGCCGTCGGCTGGCCTAGGACGTCCCCGCGACGCGCCGGTTGGTGGCGTCGAGGACGGCGCGGACCAGCGCCTCGTGTTCGCCGCTGCCCCGGACCGGTGCCGACCCGCTGAGCAGCTCCTCGTAGGGCCGGTGGACGACCACCACGGTCACGAAGGCGATCGGTCGACCCACGACCTCGAAGATGGTGGCGGTCTCGATGTGGACGGCCCGGTCGACCTGCCCGAGCTCGGCCAGCGCGGCCAGCGTGGCCTCGGCCACCAGCCGATGCGACGCGGTGCTGGCGACCGATCCTTCGGCCCGGCCGGTGACTCGCTCGTCGGCCAGGCGGAGCGTGACCTCACACTCGTAGTCGGTGTCCGACCGCGACGCGACCACCCGTTCGACCATGGTCCGGGGGGCGGTGATGGACTCGATGGCCGTGGAGGGGACCCGCTCGTCGTCGGCCGCGGGGCGCGTTGCCTCGGCCGTGGCGGAGGCCACGTGGACCTCCTCGGGTCGGCGCTCCGGCGTGGGGTCGTCGGCCGGAGGGGAGAGCGGCTCGGGCGGGGTCGCCGCGCTGGACGGGGCCGGCGGGGGGCCGGGCTCGTCGAGCTGGACGACGCTGACGATGCGGTGGTCGATCTCGACCCCGAACGTGGCGACGGTCACCGATTGGACGTCGCGCACGATCTGCTTGGCCGCCTTGCCCGGCGCGGCGAGCACGTGGATCTCGACGGGCTGGCCGTCGGGACCGGCGACCACCCGCGCCGCGCGCACGTCGGGGATGCGGCACAGCTCGCGTTCGACGGCCACGAGGTCGAGGTTCATGGCGCCACGGTAGTCACTCTCCGTGGTCGGAGAGCCAACGGGTGTCGGATCAGGCCCGTCGGCGAACGAACGGGACCAGTGTGCCCCCGTCGGGGCCCATAAGCGACCGGAGATCGAGACCGTCGGCCGCCTCCTGGAAGACTTCTCCCGAGGCCACCGCCCGCCCCACGAGCGCCGGGTCGTGGGCCACCAGGCCGTGCAGTTCGGCCGCCACCCGGCGGGTCACGCCGTCGCCCGCTCGGGCCGTCACCAGGGCCAGGGCGTGGTCGGCGCGACTCGGGTCGCGCCCCACGAGCTCGTCGAAGGCCACCGCCAGCTGCACCACCGCCGCTTCGAGAGAGGGCGGGGTGGCATTGGTGCCCGCCTTGGCGACCTCGATGAGATCGGCCACATCGGTGGGGAAACCGGCGTCGCGGAGCACCTTGGCGCCGGCCGTGGCCACGTCGTCGGGGCTGGCCGCGGGCTGGTCGATCAACTCGCCCACGGCCGGCGGGTCGTACTGGACGGCCCCGAGGCGGCAGAGGCGGGTGGCGGTCACGACCCGCTCCCGCTCACGTCGCGACAGCGACAGTTGCCGACTGAGGGCGTCGGCGTAATGGGCGGCTCGTTCGCTGTGGCCGAGGGGGGCCTGACCCGAGAGCTCGGGAACCAGGCCCAGCGCCTGCACGGTCTGGCGCAGGGTGGCGTCGGCGTCGGCATAGCGCTCGAACGAGAACCGGGTGACGAGCAGCGGCAACGAGGCGGCCAAGGCCATGGCCACCCCCACCCGCTCGGTGGTGATGGCGATCAGGACGGCCGACGAGGCCACCGTCACGTAGGCCGGCGCCGCGCCCACGACGTCGAGGCGGTGGCCGTCGATCTGCACCACCCGGGTGACCACGATGTCGGCGGCCACGTAAGCGACGGCGGCGGCCAGGGTGACGACGGCGACGTCGGCCGACGGCCACCGCAGGGCCACCTCGACCCCCGACGCCAGTGCCGCGGCACTGGTCACTGCGAGTCGGGCGCCGGTGGACCGGCCGTCGCCGACGCCCCGCTCGAGGGTTCGGACGGCGGTGGCGAGGAGGGCTCCCACGGCCAGGACGCCGAGGGCCTGGGCCGCGGGGAGCAGCGCGGGGAGTGCGATAACGGCCACCGCGCCGAGCGGGATGGCGGCGTCCACCCGGAGGCGTAGGGGTGCCAACGACAGGAGGGCGACGACGACCGTCAGCACGCCGACGGTCAGAGCTCGGCCGCTCCACAGGGAGGTAGCGCCGAGTCCGATGGCCAAGCCCGCGCCCGCCGATACCGCCAGGGCGATCGGCCGATGCCGGTCGAGGGGGATCACGCCTCGCCGTCGCTGGTCGACGAGACCCCCGCAGTCGCGCCCGAGGCCAGATCGCCGAGGCCGGCCGAGCCGACACCGACGATCGGCGGCGGGACCGCGAACTCGTGGATGTCGGTCTCGTGGCCGGCGCCGTAGCGTTCGCCCCGGCGCTCGATGGCGGCGATCAGCGCTTCCGCACACTCGGGGTTGAACTGGGTCCCGGAGTGCTTGCGCAGCTCGGCGAAGGCGACCGACTGGTCGAGGGCCTGTCGGTAGGAGCGGGTCGAGGTCATGGCGTCGAAGGCATCGGCGACGGCGACGATGTGGGCCTCGAACACCAGGTCGGGCGGCGTGTCGTGGCCTGGAGCGTTGTAGTGGCCGTGCTTGTCGGAGGCAGTGACCGCGGTCTCCCGCAGGAAGTCGATGCGCCCGAGGATGCCCACTCCCACCGTGTTGTGGCGCTTCATCACGTCCCACTCCTCAGGGGTGAGGCGCCCGGGCTTGTTGAGCAGTCGGCTGGGAACGGCCAACTTGCCCACGTCGTGCATCAGGGCGGCCCGGTGGAGGCGATCGATGCGCTCCGGCGGGAGGCCGAGCTCCTCCCCGATGCACCGGGCGAACACCGCTACCCGCTCGGTGTGCCCGGCGGTGTACGCGTCCTTGGCCTCGATCAGCCGGACGAAGACGCGCAGGACCGCACCCTGGGTGGAGCGCAGCCGGAGGAAGGTCGTGAATGTCCATCGGGAGATCGCGAACAGGATGATCGAGAAAACGATCACTGCCGGCCCGATGGTGACGGCCAGCACCCCCACGAGCAGTCCGATGATTCCGGTGGCGAAGTAGTTGGGGATGGTCGGCCGGATGTCCGACCAAAGGACCTTCACAGGGATCTCTCGATCGAGGTAGACCGAGAACAAGAGCGTGCAGATGTTGATCGATGCGTAGGCCACGACCGACGCGCCCATGGCAATGACCTGCAGCACATCCAGTTGCAGGAGCAGGAGGTAGGTCGACGCTGCTCCACCGGCGGAGAGCGTGGTCGCCCCGATGTTGATGGCCACCGCGTGCCACCGACGTCGACGGAAGGTGTCCCACGTCAAAGCGTCACACAGAGAGATGGCAATCGTGGTCGCGATTGCACCCTCATTGCCGTCAGCTCCGAGGAACCCGAGGGCGGCCATGGCGAGGAACAGCACCAAGCTGACATCGGCATCGGCATCCCACGGTCGGAGTGCTGTGTTGGCACTGGCGACGGCGGGAAGGCTGAAGACCACGAGTGTGACCCAGCGCGGTTGACCATTGACGGTGACAGCCATCGTGACTGCGGCGACGGCCGCGGCCAGGAACGCGAAGTCGATGAGAGTCTTGCGGGTGGAGGTCAAAGGCGAGGTCCTGGGCATGGCCTGAATCGAGCGGGAGGCGGCGAGACAAGTGCGGTTGTGACGGAGTGGTGACTACCTGCGCCTGTACGCCGAGGTGGCGAGCAGGAGCGATGACACACTGGCAGCCAAGGTCGCCAGGCGGAAGTACACCCTCTTCATGAGCAGCACCTCCCTCCCGTCGGTGCCGAGCGTCGTTGAGTCCGTGCTCGGCACCGTGCTTGAGAAGATCGCACCGCTGATTCGCTACCGCTATAGGAGCACTCGCGCCCGCCGTCTCCCTCTCGATTCAGATGTCAATTGGCCCGGTCGGGCCCTACGCTGAGTATCGGAAGAACTCAGCGATCACTTGAGGCCCCAGCTCCACCCGGGATCGGACACCGTAGTTCGACTTGTGGTCAGGGCACCAGGGTCGGGGGAGTGGCTGCCGTCACTCGGGGCGCGCTCGGTACCGCCGAGGGTCCTCGGGTGCGGGTGCGTCGGGCCGGCTTGAGCACCCGAAAGATGACGTTGCCGGTCCCCACCGCGAGCACGAGGTCGCCGAAGGAGAGGATCTCGCCGGTCGGCCGGACCGGGATGATGTCGCCCAGCCAGGTGAGCCTGTCCTCGCCGGTCTCGAGGTGGTGCTTGCTGTCGAGGACCACCGTGGCCAGGTCTTCCTGCGAGGTCGCCCCGACGGCGAGGAGGGCGTCGGTGCGCACCGGCATGCCCTGGTTGAGCCCGATGACGACCACGTTCATGGCCAGACCGAGCAGGACGACGGGCATGCCGACCAGGTGCAGGTTGACCACCACGAACGCCGAGAGCACGAGGTAGGACGCGGCCACCCAGACGAAGGCGCGGTCGGCGCCCACGTCGAGCAGCGAGGGTGCGGCCTGCAGGCCCACACCGACGGGGAGCAGCCACCACGCCCGGAACCGGGCCTCGGCGGCATCGGTGGCTCGGCCGCCGAGAGCGAAGCCGAGCGCGCCGCCGATGACGACCGCCACCAGGAGGCTCACGGGCCGGAGCGTACCGAGGGGTGGTCGACCGCCTCGACCGGCCTCCTCAGAGGTTGGTTGGCAGGTACGAGTTGAGCTGCTCGAAGGCCACCAGGATGGCCAGCAGGAACGCTGGGGAGGCGCCGCCGTAGACCGCCCAGCGCCGCCAGCCACCGACGGTGCGAGCCACCCACCAGCTGGCCAGCCACATGACGGCGGCCAGCATTCCCCAGACCCCGGCGGCCGCCAGCGCGGCACGCTCACCGCCGAGGCCGGCATCGTCGGACTCGAGGGCGGGGACGTCCTCGGTGGTCGGGGCCGAGGTCGGCGTCGACGCCGTGGCGGGCGTCTCCAGATGGGCCCGGACCACGAGCCGTTGGCTGGCCGAGTACTTCGGGTGGCATGTGGTGAGGGTGAGTTGGCCCTCGGGGGTCGGGTCGAGCACGTCGACCCGGTCGGGGGTGACGACGATCGCGTCGTCGACCAGGTACCGAAACTCCCCCGCCGCGGTGGTCAACACGATCTCGTCGCCCTCGACCAGCTGGTCGAGGTCGCCGAAGGGAGCGCCGTAGGTGGTGCGGTGCCCGGCGATGCCGACGTTGCCCCGCTCGCCGGGCTGCGCCGTGGAGGTGTAGTGGCCGGGCCCCTTGCGCAGGTCGGCGACCTCGGTCCCTTCGACGAAGACCTTGTCGACGCCGATGGCCGGGATGCGGATGGTCCCCATCGCCTCCCCTCCGGCGACCGCCAGAGTCACCGGGGGGGAAGTGGTGGTCGTCGTCGACCCGCCGCTGGTGGTCGAGGTCGTGCTGGTGGCGTCGCGGAGTTCGGCTCGCAGGTCCTCCTGGGCCTGGGCCTCGTATATCCCTGTCCCCCACAGCTGGTAGGCCACGAAGGCGAGCACCAACACACCGACGACCAGCAGGGTCCGCCCCACTTCCCGAAGAACCCGCGCCAGCAGCATCCCGGGGGAGGGTACGGGTCGGCGGACGACCACCGGGCCGAGGGGGCGCGTTGGAGGCACCCCGGGGGCGGCAGTAGCGTGACCGCCTCGCATGGGCCAAGCCGTTCGCCTCCGCGGCGCCGTCTGCCTCCTGGGCCGGTTCCCAGCGCTGGCGGGCGCCGATCTCGACGTCGAACCCGGTGAGCTGGTGGTCCTGCGGGGCCCCAACGGCGCCGGCAAGTCGACGCTGTTGCGGGCGCTGGCCGGCCTCGTAGCCGTCGTCGACGGGAGCATCGAGGTCCTCGGCCACGACCTGCGGACCGACCGGCGTTCGGTCCGGGCGCAGGTCGGGCTGGTAGGCCACGCGGCCGGCCTCTACGACGACCTCACGGTGGCCGAGAACGCACGCTTCTGGTGCCGGGCCTCGACGGGTGCAACCGCCGACTCGGTGGCCGGCGCATTGTCGCGGTGGGGCCTCGACGGCCGCCTGGCCGACGTCGCCTGCGCCCGCTTGTCCGCCGGGCAACGGCGGCGGGTGGCCATGGCCCTGCTCACCGCCCGCTGGCCGGCGCTCTGGCTCCTCGACGAGCCGCGCTCGGGCCTCGACGCCCAGGCCCTGGCGACCCTCGACCAGCTCCTGGTCGAGGCCCGCCACCGCGGGACGACGGTCGTGGTGGCCAGCCATGACGATGCGTGGGCCTCGGCCCTCGGGGCTCGGACCGTCACCGTCGTGGGCGGGACGACCACGGGGCCCAGCGCAGCCGCCCCGGCGGCCACCCTCCGGGAGCCAGCCCATGTGGCGTGATGCGGTGGCGGTGGCGACCAAGGACCTGCGCATCGAGCTGCGGTCCCGGATTGCGACCCACCAGGTGCTGCCCTTCGCGCTGGTGGTGCTCGTGCTCTTCGGGGTGGCCCTCGATCCCGACCGCGGCGTCCTCACCCGGGCCGCGTCGGGCCTCTACTGGCTGGCGGTGCTCTTGGCGGTGGTGCTCGCGGCCCAGCGGGCGGCCGGCATCGAGGCGTCGGACGGACTGGCCGATGCCCTGCGGCTCTCGGGGCTCGACCCGGCCGGGGTGTTCTTGGGCAAGGCGATGGCCATGGCGGTCGAGCTGGTGATGCTGGAGGTGCTGCTCGGCCTGGGAGCCGTCGTTCTCTACGGGGTCGACCTGGCGGGCGTCGGTACCCTGGCGGCCACCGCCGCGCTGGCCACCGTCGGACTGGCCGCGGCCGCGACCGTCTACGGAGCGTTGGTGGGCGGCACCCGTGGGCGCGACACCTTGCTGCCGCTGCTGTTCCTGCCCGCCGCCGCGCCGGTGCTCATCGCCGCCACCCGGGCCACCGACGAGGCCCTCACCGGCGCGGTCGTCGGGGCCGGCGTCGGGGTCGGCGACTGGCTGAGCCTGCTCGGCGTGTTCGCCCTCCTCTACCTGGCCTTCGGGGTGCTCTCCTACGGCCCGCTCCTGGAGGACGCATGACGCTCCCCGACGCCCCGGTCCCGGCGGTCGACGTCGCCGGCGCGCCGGCCGCTGCGACGGCCGCCTCCCGCACCGGCACCGTGGCCAGCCTGGGGCTCGGGATCGCCGCCTGGGGGCTGCTGGCGATCACCGTGGGCCTCGGTCTGGGACTGCCCCAGACCGTGGAGCAAGGCGTCTACTCGAGGCTCATCGCCGTGCATCCCCCGGTGGCATGGGTCGCCTACGTGGCCGTGCTCGTCACCGCGGTGGCGAGCGTCGTGTGGCTGGTGCCCCGCACCCGGAGCGTCACCGCCGATCTGGTGGCGGGAGCGTCGGCCGAGATCGGGGCGGTGTTCTGCGCCTTGATGTTGGCCACCGGCTCGATCTGGGGGCGCCCGACGTGGGGCGTGTGGTGGGTCTGGGACGCCCGGTTGACCACCAGCGCGCTGCTGCTGGCCGTGGTGCTCGGTTACCTGGCGGTGCGGCGGATCCCCGACCCCCACGAGGTGCGGGCCCGACGCTCGGCCTGGCTGGCCCTGGCCGCCGCCGTCCTCGTGCCGGTGAACCACTTCGCGGTCGAGTGGTGGCGGACGCTGCACCAGGGACGATCCCTGGCCCAGTTGACGCCCGGCGACGACCTCGACGGGCGCTTCATCGGCGCCATGCTTCTCGGCTTCGTGGCCATGACCCTCGTGTACCTGTGGCTCCTGTGGCACCGGGTGCGGGTCGAGCGACTGGCCCTCGAGCTCGAGGAGAGCGATCTCGAGACCGCGCTGATCGCCCGGCGAGCCGAGGCGACCTCGGGTGCGGCCGGCTGATGGGCTACGTGCTGGCCGGGTTCGGCCTCACCGTCGGGGTGTTGGTGGGTTACGGGGGGTGGGTCCTGCGCCGCGAGCAGACCCTCGGACGTCTCGCCTCCCGGCGCCGGACCCCACCCCGGTGACCTCGACCACCCGCCGCCGCTTCGACCGCAGCCGGCTTCGGTTGGGGCTGGTCCTGGCCGTCATCGCCGGGGCCATCGCCTTCCTCCTGGCTCAGGGCCTGGGCAACGCCACCACCTACTTCCTCAATGCGGACGAGGTGGTGGCCCGGGGTTCGAGCATCGCCGGCCAGCGCATCCGCCTCCAAGGCACGGTGGTCGAGGGCTCGGTGAGCCAGGTCGACGACCGGGTCGAGTTCGTGGTCGAGTACCACTGCGAGACGGTTCCGGTCAGCCACGAGGGCGATCCGCCCGAGCTGTTCCAGGCCGGGATCCCGGTGGTGGTCGAGGGCGAACTCGACGGCCAGGGCACGTTCCGCAGCGACCGCATCCTGGTCAACCACACCAACGAGTACGAGACCGACGAGGCCGGCCGCCTCGAGGATGCCGAGCAGGAGGCGTGTCCGTGAACGCGGCCGTGGGCTCCGCCGGCGTCGCCCTCGGGCTGGCGGCCTGTGTCGCGGGTGTGCTCACCCTGGTGGTCGGCATCCGCCGGGGACGTCCCCCCCTGCTGGCGGCCGGACGCTCGTTCGTGACCCTGGCCCTGCTGGGCGCGGTGATCGCCACTCTGGCCATGGAGCGGGCCCTGGTGACGCATGACTTCTCGGTGCAGTTCGTGGCGGACAACGGCAGCCGAGCGACCCCACTGCTCTACACCATCGCCTCGCTGTGGTCGGCCCTCGAGGGCTCGCTCATCCTCTGGGTACTGGTCCTCACCGGCTACGTGGTGGCCGTCCGCCACCGCTTCCGGGCCCAGGCCGACGACCCCCTGGTGTCATGGGCGTTGGTGGTGCTGCTGGCCGTGGCCGCCTTCTTCTTCGCGCTGCTGGCCGGACCGGCCAACCCCTTCCGGGAGGTCGCGGGGGCGGTGCCGAGCGACGGCCCCGGCCCCAACCCGCTGTTGCAGAACCACCCGCTGATGGCGATCCACCCGCCCTTCCTCTACCTGGGCTATGTGGGCTTCACCGTGCCCTACGCCTTCGCCCTGGCCGCCCTGATCACCGGGCGGCTCGGCGAAGGGTGGCTGTCGGTCACCCGGCGCTGGACCCTGCTGGCGTGGGGAGCCCTCACGGTCGGCATCGTGTTGGGGGCGTGGTGGAGCTACGAGGTGCTCGGGTGGGGGGGCTTCTGGGCCTGGGACCCGGTCGAGAACTCGTCGTTCCTGCCCTGGCTCACCGGCACTGCCTACCTCCATTCGGTGATGGTCCAGGAGCGGCGGGGGATGCTGCGGGTCTGGAACCTCTCGCTGCTGATCGCCACCTACTCGCTCACCATCCTCGGCACCTTCCTCACCCGATCGGGGGTGCTCGACTCGGTCCACGCCTTCAGCGAGTCGGCCATCGGCCCGTGGCTGCTGACGTTCTTCGCGGTGGTGGTGCTCGCCGGGGTTGGGCTCATCGGTTGGCGGGGTGATCGGCTCCGCTCGCCCGGGCGGATCGACTCCCCGCTGTCCCGCGAGGGCGCCTTTCTGGCCAACAACGTCCTGTTCGCGGCGTTCGCCCTGGTGGTCCTGCTCGGCACCGTGTTTCCCCTGCTGGTCGAGGCGGTGCGGGGCGATCGCATCTCGGTGGGCACGCCCTACTTCGACCGGATGACCGGGCCGGTGGTCCTCGCCCTCCTCTTCATCATGGCGGTGGCCCCGGTGCTGCCCTGGCGCCGGGCCTCGGGCCAGTTGCTGCGCCACCGCCTCCTGTGGCCGGCCTGGGCCGGCGCCGGGGCGCTGGTGGTGGCGGTGGCCAGCGGGGCCCACGGGTTGGGGCCACTGGTCGCCTTTGCCCTCGGCGGCTTCGCCGCCGGCTCGGCCATTCGCCAGCTGGTCCTCGCCGCCCGGGCGTCGCGCCGGGCCGGGCGATCGTGGTTCCACGGGGTGAGTGGGCGGGCCAACGGCGGGATGATCGTCCACCTCGGGGTGGTGATCGTGGCCGTGGCCTTCGCCTCGGCGTCGTCCTACCAGACCGAGCGCACCGTGCGACTGGAAGAGGGGGAGTCGGCCCGCGTCGCCGGGCACACGGTGACCTACCTCGGTGTCGAACGCTCCGAGACGGCCCAGCGTCGTGTAGTCAAGGCCCGGGTCCAGGTCGACGGCGGTGACGTGTTCACCCCGGCTCTCTCCGAGTACCCCAACGCCACCCAGACCATCGGGACCCCGTCGGTCGACTGGGGGCTCCGGGAGGACGTCTACCTCACCCTCCAGGCCTCGCCCACCATCGAGGGCGGACCGGCCGTCATCGGTGTCATCGTCGAGCCTCTCGTCAGCTGGCTCTGGATCGGGGGCCTGCTCATGGCCGTCGGCACCGCCCTGTCGGCGTGGCCGGGCGGGCGGCGGCGGCCGACCGACCCCAGCTCGATGTGGTCGGCCGAGGCCGGCACGGAGCCGGTGTCGTCGAGTGCCGCTCGGTCCGAGGCCGAGGGGCCCGTCGGCACCGCGGCTCGGGGACCGGCCTGAGGTGGTGGTCTCGGCCCCATCACCGTCGACGGCCGAGGCCGCAGGCGCTCGACGACCACGGCGCCGGGCGGCGCGATGGTCGTCGCTGGCGGTCGGCGTGGTGGTCGTTGCCCTGGTCGCCGTGCTCGCTACCCGCGACCCCGCTGGCACCCGCCTCGGGCGCAGCCCCCTCCTGGGCAAGGTGGCACCGGTGCTGGCCGGTGAGTCGATCGTGGCCGGCACCGACGACTTCGACCTGGCGCACCAGGAGGGGCGCTGGGTGGTGGTGAACTTCTTCGCCACCTGGTGCGTGCCCTGCCAGGAAGAGCACGACGACCTCGTCACCCTGGCCGCCGACCACGCCGCGGCCGACGACCTGGCCGTAGTGAGCGTGGTGTTCAGCGACACCGCGGCCAACGTGAGCGCGTACTTCGCCGACCGGGGCGGGAGCTGGCCGGTGATCGACGATCCCCAGGGCCAGGTCATCACCGACTGGGGTGTGACCGGGGTGCCCGAATCCTTCGTCGTGGACGGACGCGGCTACGTCCGGGCCAAGGTGGTCGGCGGCATCACCGTCGAGCGCCTCGAGCAGCTGCTGGTCGATCTGGCGTCGGGGGGCTGAGGTGCGACGGCTGTCGTGGGTCGCGCTGGTCATGGTCGTCGGCGTCGCGCTGGTGGTCGGCACCCGTGACGACGGGGGGGCGCCGACCCGGGACGAGCGGGCCCAGTCGTTGGCCGAGCGTTTCCGCTGCCCCACCTGCAAGGGCCAGTCGGTCGCCGACTCCGACGCCCCCGCGTCGGAGTTCATCCGCGACGAGATCGACCGGCAGCTGGGCGAGGGCCGCAGTGATGACGAGATCGAGGCGTACCTGGTCAGCCGCTACGGCTCGAGCGTGCTGCTCACCCCGCCCCGGTCGGGCATCGCCGCCCTGGTGTGGGTGGTGCCGGTGGCGGCGCTGGTGCTGGCCAGTGCCGGCCTGGTCGTGGCCTTCCGCCGGTGGGGGCGCAGCTGGGTGCCGACGTGACCCGTCGCCTCGACCCCGATGAGCTCGCCGCGGTGGAAGAGGAGCGGGCCTTCGTCGTCCGCTCGCTCGATGACCTCGACCGCGAGCGTGCGGCCGGCGACCTCGATCCCGCCGACCACGCCTCGTTGCGTGACGACTACCAGCGCCGGCTCGATCTGCTCGACCGCTCGATCGCCGAGGGCCGGGCGGCCTTCGCCGACGCTCGAGTGTCCTGGTCGTGGACCCGTCGCCTGGTGGTGACCGGCCTGGTGGTGGCGACCGCGGCCGGCGCCGGCCTCGGGGTGGCTCAAGCCTCGGGCACTCGCCAGGCGGGTCAGGAGGTCACCGGCGATGTTCGCCAGACCTCGGCCGGCAAGCTGTCCGAGGCCGCCCAGCTGGCGGACGAGGGCCGCTACAGCGAGGCACTGGAGGTCTACGACGAGATCATCGACGCCGACCCCGACAACGCCGCCGCCCTGGCCGACCGGGGCCTGCTGATGGTCACGTTGGCCGAGGGGGCCGGGGTGGGGGATGGCACGACGCTGGCCGAGACGGGCCGGGCCTCGCTCGAGCGAGCCCTCGAGCTCGATCCCGGGAATGCCCGCTACCTCTTCTACCGGGGCTTGGTCCGGCGCCTCGGTGGGGATCTCGACGGCGCTCGGGCCGCCTACCTCGAGGCGCTGGCCCAGGACCCCAGCCCCGACCTCCGGTCGCAGATCGAGAGCTACCTCGAGGCCCTGGACACGACGACCACGACCCTCGGCTGAGCTGGCGGCCGGCGTCGCGTCCGGGCCCCATCCCGCCCGATCCTCAGACGGGCGGGGGCACGTAGGTGGCGGTCAAGAAGCGCCCCCCGGCACCGACCTCCACCGTCCACACCGAGCCCTTCCGCACCGACCAGTCGCTGGTCACCACGGTCGCTCCGCGGCGTTCGACGGCCGCCACCACCAAGGGGATGACGTCGCCGTGGCTGCACAGCACCGCCTCGGTGCCCGACGTGGCGAGGCCCTCGAGGAGGGCGAGCACCGCGGCTATGTCGGGCCCCTCGCCCAGTGCGGGCTCCACCTCCACCGCCAGACCGAGCTTGTCGGCCAGTGGCTCGACGGTCTGGACGCAGCGCAGGAAGGGGCTCGAGAGCACGCGCTCGATGGGCGAGGGTCCGAGCAGATCGACCAGCGCGTCGGCCTGGCGATGCCCCGCCGGTGAGAGCGGCCGGCGGTCGTCGGGCCCCTGCCACCGTCGGCGATCACCGGCCTTCGCGTGTCTGACCAGGTGAAGCGCCACGGCCCTTCGATCGTAGCGATGCCGTTGCAGATCCGGTCCGTCGCCCTGGCGTCTACGGTCGAGTTCGTGCAGGCGATGGTGCTCGACGGGGTGGCCCAGCCGCTCGAGGCCCGAGAGGTCGACGACCTGGCGCCCGGCGTCGACGAGGCCGTCGTCCGACTGTCGGCCGCGGCCGTCAACCACCGTGACCTCTGGATCCGCAAGGGCACCTACGCCGGGCTTCGCTTCCCGGTCGTGCCCGGTTCGGACGGCTGCGGCGAGGTGGTCGCCGTCGGCGCGCGCGCCGACCAGCACTGGCTCGGGCAGCGGGTGGTACTCGATCCGGTGCTGGGGTGGGGCCACGACCAACGGGCGCCGGGGGCCGACTTTCGGATTCTCGGCCTACCCGACGACGGGACCTTCGCCCAGCAGGTCCGGGTGCCGGCGGCCAACCTGGTGGCGGCGCCCGAACACCTCGGCGACCACGCCGCCGCGGCGCTGCCCCTGGCCGGAGTCACGGCCTACCGGGCCCTGTTCAGCCGGGGTGACATCCGGCCCGGCGACCGGGTGCTGCTCACCGGCATCGGGGGCGGAGTGGCGCAGCTGGCCCTGCTCATGGCCGACGTGGTGGGCGCCGAGGTGTGGGTTACCTCGAGCGCACCGGAGAAGCTGGCCGCGGCGGTGGCCTTGGGCGCGGCCGGCGGCGTTTCCTACCGCGACCCGGCGTGGGTCGAGGACCTCCGAGCCCGCAGCGGCGGCGGCTTCCAGGTGGCGGTGGACGGTGCCGGTGGTGACGGCTTCGGTGGCCTGGTCGAGCTGCTGGCCCCCGGAGGGCGCCTCGTCTCCTACGGGGCCACCCGGGGCAACCCCTCTGGCCTGGACCTGCGGCGGGTGTTCTGGCGCCAACTCGACCTCATGGGCACCACCATGGGGTCGCCCGACGACTTCGCCGCCATGATCCGCTTCGTCGAGATGCACCGGCTCTCGCCGGTGGTCGACTCGGTGGTCGGCCTCGGCGAGGTCGAATCGGCGCTGGCCCGCATGGACGCCGGCCACCAGTTCGGCAAGCTCGTCCTCGACTGCGCCTGACCGACCGACTGGGCGCCTGCCCAGGCGGAATCCGTGGGTCAGTCGGAGTCGGACCCGTCGCCGAAGGACACCGTGACGGAGAGTTCGTCGGTGCCCCGCACCAGGTCGAGGGCCAGGGTCGGGGCCTCTCCCGCCAGCCCGTCGAGCACCTGGTAGAGGGTCTCGGGCTCGCTCAGCACCGTGCCCCCGGCGGCGGCCAGCATGTCGCCGGCGCGGATGCCGGCCTGGGCCGCCGGCGAGCCTTCCTCGACCCCCCGCACCAGCAGGCCGTCGCGCTCGGGAAGGCCCACCGAGCGGCGCAGTCGTTGGGCCACGGGCCCCGGGGCCAGAGCCACCCCCAGGCGCCGTCGCCGGGGTGAGGCCCCCGTGGCCAGGGCGTCGATGCGGGCCCGCAGCTCGGCGTCGGCCGGCACGGCCAGGTAGAAGCCCTCGCCCAGGCGCAGCGTGTTCAGCCCGACCAGGCGGCCCTCGGCATCGACCACCGGACCGCCGGACGCGCCGCGAGCCAGGGGAGCGGTGTGCTCGAGGGCTCCGGCGATGCGCCGACCCCGCGGGCCTCTGAACGACCGCTCGGTCCCGGTGACGAGACCGAAGGTGACGCGCAGCCCCCGGCGGCTCCGGCTGGCGGCGAACACCACCGAGCCGGGGCCGACGGCGGCGGCGTCGGCCGGTCGCCAGGCCAGCGGGACCGTCGTCGCGGTGTCCACGCCCAGCACCACGAGGTCGCCGTCGGGGTCGGTTCCCAGCACCTGGCCCTGGACGCTGCGGCCGTCGGCGAAGGTCACCGTGGTGGTGCGGTCCCGCAGGTTGTGGGCGTTGGTCAGCACCTGCCCGTCGCCGACGACGAGCCCCGACCCTCGGCTACGCCGGCCGATCGCCACCGTGGCCGTGGCCACCGCGTCGGTGGCGGTCCGGGCTGCCTGCTCGAGCTCTTCGATCACGCTCATCGGGGTCGTCTCCTCGTACGATGGACTGTCTGTTGTCACTTGCGAAGTGCAAGTGACTATACGGGCCCTGGCGCCCATCGCAACCGAGGCAGGCCCGATGGAGCCCGAGCACCTGCAAGAGGCGCTGCACAGCGTGGGAGACCGCTGGACCCTGCTGCTGGTCCAGGCGCTGCTCGAGGGACCTCGGCGCTTCGGCGACCTGAGCGAGGCGGTATCGGGTATCGCCCCCAACGTGCTGACGGCTCGCCTCCGCCACCTGCAGGCCGAGGGCCTGGTCGTGGCGGTCAGGTACTCCGATCGCCCGGCCCGCTTCTCCTACGAGCTGTCCGCCCCGGGCCGTGAACTCGCCGACGCCCTCCGACTCCTCGAGGCCTGGGCGGCTCGGCGCACGGGCAGTACCGACGCCGCCGGGGCCCTGGCCCACGCCGCGTGCGGCACCACCCTCGAGCCCCGTTGGTACTGCGCCACCTGCGACGCGCTGGTGGCGGACCCCGACGCCGACGAGCTGCACCACGCCTGAGGTCGGCCGACACAGGGCCGGGGAAGCTGGCGGACTCAGCGCGAGGAGCTGAGCGCTCGAAGGTCGGCCAGCACCCGGGGCAAGGCGGTGGCCAGGGCGGTGATGTCGGCGTCGGTCGAGGACCACCCGACCGAGATCCGCAGCGACCGGGAGGCGTCGACCCCCATGGCCTCGAGGACCGGCGACGGCTCGAGCAGCTCCGAGGAGCACGACGAACCGGAGTGCACCGCCACCCCGGCCCGGTCGAGACCCAGGAGCACCGGCTCGGCCTCCACGCCCTCGATCGAGAGGCAGACGAGATGGGGCAGGCGACCGTTCGGGTCGGGGTCGCCCAGCACCGCGACGCCCGGGCCCAGCGCGCCGGAGCCCACGAGCTCGACCACCGCCCCCACCAGCCGCCGAGCGTCGGCGGCCTCCCGATCGAGGCCACCGTCCGCCAGTTCGGCGGCGGCGGCCCCGAACCCGACGGCGGCGGGGAGGTTCTCGATCCCGGCCCGTCGTGCTCGCTCCTGTGCACCCCCCACCACCAACGGTCGCAGGCGCAGCCCGCGGCGCACCAGAAGCGCGCCGACTCCTAGGGGCCCCCCGAGTTTGTGGGCCGACACCGAGACGAGGTCGGCGTCGAGGGCGACGAAGTCGAGGGGGACATGGCCGGCGGCCATCGCCGCGTCGACGTGGACCAGCACTCCACGCGCCCGGCAGCCGGCGATCACCGCTTCGAGTGGCTGGCAGGTGCCGACCTCGTGGTTGGCCCACTGGAGGTGGACCAGAGCGGTGTCGGGGCGCAGCGCAGCCAGCACCTCGTCGGGGTCGACCCGGCCGTGGCCGTCGACCCCGACCTCGGTCACCGCTGCCGCCCAGGCCGCCGTGGCCTCCCGGACCGCGCTGTGCTCGACGCGGGGCATCACGACGTGGCCGCCTCGCTCCAGGGCCATCCAGGTGGCGGTGACGCAGGCCTCGGTGCCCCCGCTCGTGAAGACCACCTCCCGGGGTCGGGCGCCCAGCAGCGCCGCCACCTGGGCCCGGGCCTCTTCGAGGGCGGACCGGGCGGCGAGCGCCTCGGCGTAGAGCCGCCCGGGGTCGGCGCCACCGGTGCTCAGCGCCCCGATCATGGCCGCCGCGGCAGCCGGGCGCAGCGGGCTGGTCGAGGCGTGGTCGAGGTGGTGGCGGCCGGCCCGCTCGGGCGCCCCGTCGGTGTCGGTGGGGGTCAGGGCCCGACGCTGGTCACGCAGCTGTCGTCGCCCTGGGCTCGGGAGGCGGCGGTCGACGTCTCGGTGTCACCGACCAGACCTTCGAGCATGCCCCGCACGATGCCCCGGTCGACCGCGCACACGACGGGGGAGACGACGTCGGCCCCGCCGAACGGGCAGTGCTCCGAGACGATGGCCAGCGCGTCGCCCCGGCGCTCGGCGTGGGCCGCGAAGCCGTGGGCGGTGAGGGCGGCGGCCACCGTGTGGAGGGCGGAGCGCACCGAGCGCTGGCCGTCGGCCAGGCCGACCGAGCTGGCCATGGCTCGGCCGTAGCTGACGCCGACCTCCTCGGCCATGGACTCGGCCCTCTCCCGCGGCAGGTCTTCGAGGGCCCGAGCCAGCAGCGTCAGGACCAGATCGTCCTGCCGGACCCGGACCTCGAGCGGCAAGTCGCCGGCCGCGGCGAGGTAGCGCTTGGAGGGTCGACCGGCGCCGTTGCCGAGCGAGCCCGCGACCCTTCCGGCGGCGACCTCCAGGTGCCCGGCGGCGGCCAACTTGTCGAGGTGGTGGCGGGCCACGTTGGCGTGGAGCCCAACCTCGGTCGCCACCTCAGAGGCGGTGACGCCGTCAGGCCGGGAGCGGGCGAAGAGGAACACCCGGCGTCGGGTGGGATCGCCGAACGAGCTGGTGATGGCGGTGACCGCGGCCGAGAACTCGTCGGCCGAGAGGGCCGGGGCCGACGGTGCCCGGGGCTCGGGTCGGGGCGAGCGGGAGGCTCCAGCCACCTCAGTAGTCTAGGCCGCTCCTGCCCCCCGGCCCCGGGGGCGGTCCCTCCCGCCGAGCGAGGCCTCCCGATGTCCCTCACCGCCGACGCCGTCCGCCATGCCCTGGCCGGCGTGGACGACCCCAAGCTGCGGCGCAGCGTGGTCGAACTCGACATGATCCGCGACGTCGTCATCGAGGGCGACCACGTGGGCGTCGGCCTCGCCCTGCCGCTCGGTGACCTGCCCTGGGGCGACGAGCTGGTGGAGCGGGTGCGGGCCGCGGTCCACGCCCTCGACGAGGCGAGCGTGGTCCACGTGCACGCCACCGAGATGTCCGACGACGAGCGCACCGCCCTGCGGATCCGGCTCCAGGGCGACCCCTCGGCCACCGCCGGCAGCACCGAGGCCCACGGTCACGCCGAGGGTCGGGCGGTCCCTTTCGCGGCGGCCGGCTCGCCCACCCGGGTGCTGCTGGTGGCCTCGGGTAAGGGCGGGGTCGGCAAGTCGTCGGTCACCGTCAACCTGGCCG
Organism: Actinomycetes bacterium; assembly: GCA_031398745.1. Taxonomy (GTDB): domain Bacteria; phylum Actinomycetota; class Acidimicrobiia; order Acidimicrobiales; family CADCSY01; genus JANNNX01. The sequence goes on along the minus strand of JANNNX010000057.1, from coordinate 5,307 downwards.
TGGCCCTGGCTCAGCGAGGCAAGCGGGTCGGCGTCATCGATGCCGACGTGTGGGGCTTCTCGGTTCCCGGGATGCTCGGCATCACCGAATCGCCCACCGTGATCGACCCCCAGCTGGTCATCCCCCCCGAGGCCCACGGCGTGGCCTGCGTCTCCATCGGCTTCTTCGTCGACGAGGACCAGGCCGTGATCTGGCGGGGTCCCATGCTCCACAAGGCGCTCGAGCAGTTCCTCACCGACTTCTGGTGGGACGACCCCGACTACCTCCTCATCGACCTCCCGCCGGGTACCGGCGACGTGTCGCTCTCGCTCGCCGGGTTCGTGCCAAGGGCCGAGGCCTATGTGGTCACCACGCCGCAGCCGGCGGCCCAGCGGGTTGCCCAGCGCTCGGGCGTGATGTTCCAGAACGAGCGCATCCGCCTCCAGGTGCGGGGGATCATCGAGAACATGAGCTGGTTCACCGGCGACGACGGACATCGCTACGAGCTCTTCGGGGTCGGCGGCGGGGCGTTGCTGGCTGAGCGGCTCGAGGCGCCGCTGGTCGGCCAGATCCCGTTCGTCCAGGACCTGCGGGAGGGGGGCGATGTCGGCGTGCCGGTGGTGGTCTCGGACCCCGAGGGCGAGGCCGCCCAGGCGTTCACCGAGCTGGCCCGGGTGATCGACGCCGACCTCGCCCCGACCCGCCGCTACCGCCGTGAGCTCACCCTCGGCTGAGGCCCCGGGGGCTCGTCGGGGCCGGCGGCCCCTTACGATGACCGACTCACACCGACGGCGGGAGCGAAGCATGGACGTGCGCATCGGGGTCACCAACTCGGCCAAGGAGCTGGTCGTCGACCTGCCCGAGGGTGCCGACGCCCCCACGGTCAAGGCCGACATCGAGGCGTCCCTCTCCAAGGACGAAGGCGTCCTGTGGCTGACCGACGAACGCGGCCGCCAGGTGGGCGTGCCGGTGGCCAAGATCTCCTACGTCGAGATCGGCTCCCCGAAGGACGATCGCCGTATCGGCTTCGGCGGCGGCGCTTGACGCCCCTCGCCACTCGGCGTCGGACCGGCTGAGCGGCTGTGGCCACGCTGGCCGAGACCGCCCGCCGATTCGCCGACCTCGACCGCGACGCGCTGGGCCACCTTCAGCGGCTGGTCGGTCAGTGGGCGCCGCTGGCCGACATGAGTTTTGCCGACCTGATGCTCCTGCTGCCGGTCCTCGACCCGGCGGTGCTCGGCCGCGACGAGCCGGGGAGTCGGCTGGTGGTGGTCGGCCAGATCCGCCCGACCACCAACCAGACCGTCTACCGCCACGACTTCGTGGGCTCGCTGATCCGGGCCACCGACCGACCGCCGGTGGCCGACGCCCTCAGCGGCGGCGGGATCGTCGAGGCCGAGATCCAGCTCCCGGCGCCCTACGAGCGGGTGCTCGAGATGGCCATCCCGGTTCGGCTCGACGACCGGGTCATCGCCGTGGTGACCTGCGACGCGTCGATCGACGCCGGCCGGCGGGCGGGCGAGCTGGAGACGATCTACACCGAGGTCTTCGAGCGCTTCGCCCGCATGATCGCGGCGGGCTCGTTCCCGTTCGCCGCCGAGGAGGGCGAGACCGAGGAGGCACCCCGGGTCGGCGACGGCGTGCTCGTCCTCGACGACCACGGTCGGGTCGACTACGCCTCGCCCAACGCGGTGTCGGCCCTTTCCCGGGCCGGGGTCACGACCAACGTCGAGGGGCTGCGCCTGGTCGACCTCGGCATCGAGGAGACGGCGGTGGCCACCGCCTACGCCTTCGGCCAACCGATGACCGAGGAGCTCGAGTGGGGCCCGCAGGTGTCGATCATCCTGCGCTGCCTCCCGATGCTCGACCGGGGCCGGGTGACCGGCGCGCTGGTGCTGCTGCGCGACGTGTCCGAGCTGCGCCACCGTGACCGCCTGCTGGTGTCCATGGATGCGTCGCTGCGGGAGATCCACCACCGGGTCAAGAACAACCTGCAGACGATCTCGTCGCTGTTGCGGCTCCAGGGTCGACGGGTCGCTTCACCAGAGGCCAAGGACGCCATCGACGAAGCCGTCCGGCGGATCCGCACCATCTCCCTGGTGCACGAGATCCTGTCCGGCGAGGCGGCCGACGAGGTGGAGTTCGCGGAGATCGTCCGACCGGTGGTGCGGATGGTGGAGGAGGAGCTGCACGACCCCGAGCGCCGGGTGCGGGTCAGCATCGAGGGTGACGCCGGTGGGGTCCCGCCCGAGGTCGCGACCCCCCTGGCGGTGGTGCTCAACGAGCTCCTGCAGAACACCGTCGACCACGCCTTCCCGCTGGGTTCGGGCCCGCCCGGGGCGGCGAGCCCGCCGCTCCCCGCGGCCGAGGGTCGGGTGGTGGTCGAGCTGGAGGACGACGGCCGGGAGCTGGTCATGCGGGTGATCGACGACGGCGTCGGGCTCCCCCCGGGGTTCGACCCCGAGGTATCCCTCGGCCTCGGCCTCACCATCGTGCGCAGCCTGGTGACCTCGCAGCTCGACGGCTCCATCGGGCTCCACCGCCGGGACGACCTCCCGGCGACCGACCGATCGAGCGGGGCGCGGGGCACGGTGGTCGAGGTGCGGGTCCCGATCGCTCCCCACGACAAGGGCTGAACCAGCCCGAGCGCTCGATCAGGAGCCGACGACCCGCATGGTGAGAATGTTCGGGAACGGGTCCTCGGTCCACACCACGTTGTCGACCGCATCGGCGTCGTAGACGCTGATCGCGTCGGCCGTGGCGATGGCGAAGAGGGCGCCGCCGTTGACCATCTTCTCTGTGATCTGGGCGTCGACGCCGGCCCGCTCGGCCGGGTCGGAGATCTTCTCGGCCTGGTCAACCAGCGTCTGGATCTCGGTGTCGGCGTTCTTTTGGGGGTTCAGGGGCCCGTTGGGGCCAAAGAAGATCCCGGCGATCGTGTAGGACTCCGAGGCCGGGAACCGCGAGATGAACACCGGGTACTTGCCCGAGGTGACGTTGCTGCCGAAGGACGCGTCGTCGAGCAGCTCGATGTTCATGGTGACGCCGATCTCGTCCAGGAAGCCCTGGATGGCGGTGTGCGCGGTCTGGAAGGCGGCGTTGGAGGCGATGGTGAAATCGAAGCCTTCGGGGTAGCCGGCGTCGGCCAGGAGCTCCTTGGCCTTGTCGACGTCGTACTCGTAGGTGCCCTCGAGCGACTCGGCGTAGCCGAGCTGGCCGGCGACGTAGGGCTGGGCCGACGGTTCGCCGTAGCCCGACAGGAGGGTGTCGACGAACGCGCTGCGGTCGATGGCGTAGGACAGCGCCTGGCGCACCTCCTGCTCGGCCAGGGCCGGCACGATCTCGCCCTTGCGGTCCTGGATGTTGAAGGCGAAGTACTGCTGGGGCTTGGTCGCCACGGCCAGCCCGGCATCCTCGGCCTGGCTGGCGTTGGCGGCGTCGAGGACCACCACGTCGACCTCGCCGGCGCGGATGGCGTTCAAGGTCGCCGAGGGGTCGGCGAACGAGGAGATCTCGATGCGCTCGACGAGCTGGGCATCGGGGTTCCAGTAGCCGTCGCGGGGCGTGTACACCTTCTCCGCGACGCTCGACGCGCCGGTGTCGAGCAGGTAAGGACCGCTGCCGGCCGGCGTCTGGTCGAGCTCGGGGTCCTCCATGCCGGCGGCCGAGATCATGTAGCCGGCTCGGCTCCCGAGCTCGGCCAGGTAGCCCACCGACTGCTGCGGCAGGGTGATGACCACCGTGGAGGCATCCGGGGTCTCGACGTTGGTGGTGTCCGGCTCCCGGGCCTGGTCGATCTGGACCTGGGCGCGGCGGTCGATGTTGGCCTTGGCCACCGCTGAGTCGAAGCTCGAGCCATCGGGGAAGGTGACATCGGTCCGCAGCTTCATGGTGACGGTGAGGCCGTCGGCCGAGACCTCCCAGCTGGTGGCCAGCGAGGGCTTGAGGTTGGTCGAGTCGGTGGCGTCGATGAGCGTGTCGTAGACAGGCCGACTGAAGACGGTGTCCTCCAGGCCGACCTTGGTCGAGGTCGGGTCGAAGGTGACGAAGCTGCCGGCGCCGATCCGCAGGACGCCCGACGGTCCATCCGCGGCGGTGCCAGTGCCACCGGAGCCGCCGTCGCTGTCGCTGCCGCCGCACCCGGTGGCGACCAGGGCGGCGGCAAGCACCATCACGACGACGGCAGTCCATCGACGTCGAATCAGCTGACCGGACATGCCATCTCCCGTGGGGTCTCTCGCCGCCACCGGGGGTCGACGTGACAGTGTTATGGAGGCGGCAACCTAGGAGCGACCACGGTCGTCGTCCAAGTCGGTGGGAGGCGTCGACCCCGGGGGCTCGGCCGTCGGACGGGGCACCACCAGGCGAAGGGCCCCCGGGTGGTGACGGATGCGCAACACCTCGACCTCGCCCAAGTAGTCGCCGTCGAGCTGGTAGGGGAACGTCGGCCGACCTACCACCCGGAGCTCGTCGACGTCGGCCCGGAACACCGTCTTGGGGTGGTGCCGGGCCCGGGCACCGGTCCGCAAGGTCGAGCCGAACACACCGGCCAACGTGGCCAGGCCCAACGACCGGAGGGTGAGGACCGACAGCGCGGTCGACAGGGTGGTGGCCGGGTCGACGGTGAGCGGGTGGCTGCCGAGGTAGGTGTACGGGTTGGTGTTCAACACGATGCTGAAGAGGGCATCGTCGATGACCTCGCCCTCAGCCAGCTCGACCGAGAAGGGCGAGCGGCGGCCGTCGTGGCGCAGCCAGGCGGTGAGCGTCGACAGGACGAACAGCGGGTGGCCGGCATAGCGCTTCAGCACCCCCTGACGCTCGACCCGGCGCACCACCGCGGCGTCGAATCCGATCCCGGCGTGAAAGAGGAAGTAGCGGCCGTTGGCCACCCCCAGGCCGACCAGCTCGGTCGTGTCCCGAGCCAGCGCGTCGAGGAGGTCGCCGGTCGCCTCGATGGGGTCGTTGGGCAGCCCCAGGGTCCGGGCGAACACGTTGGTCGAGCCGCCCGGCAGGACGGCCAGCGCGCAGGCGGTGCCCACGAGTCCGTTGGCGGCCTCGTTGAGGGTCCCGTCGCCGGCAAGCACGACCACGGCGTCGACACCGCGCCGAGCGGCCTCAGCAGCCAGCTCGGTGGCGTGACCGCGCGCTCGCGTCTCGACGACCTCGAGCCGTCCGAGCGAGCGCAGCTGCAGCTCGACATGCCGCCGCCGCCGATCGGTGACCGACGAGGCCACCGGGTTCACGATCAGCGTTACGTCCACAACCAACCAGGCTACGGGCACCCCATCCCGCTGGCGGGCACCCGCCGGTGTCGGTGTCGGTGTCGGC
>JANNNX010000014.1:0-5055 GCA_031398745.1 Actinomycetes bacterium | reverse complement strand
GCGGCGGCCTCGTCGGACTCGGCCAGGTGAGCGAGCAGCTCGTAGTACCGGGTCGAGGAGATGCCGATCCGACTGCGGATGGCGGCCTCCTTCGGTCCCGGCTCCGTCCACCACGAGCGCTCGAGATCGAGCACGGCGCGGTCACGTTCGGAGAGGGGCATCGGGACCAGCCTGATCGCGGCCCCACCTCGAAGCAAGGACCCTCGGCGCTACCGTCACCCCGCCGCCCGAGTAGCTCAGCTGGAAGAGCAGGCGCCTTGTAAGCGTCAGGTCGTCGGTTCGAGTCCGACCTCGGGCTCAGAACAGTCTGAGCGCGGTGACATTGAGGGATCCGGCCGCGAGGTTCCCGGCGGCGTCGGCCAGGGTCGTGGTCGACGGGGCGAAGGCGAGGGTCGACGGGCCGCCGGCGCCGAGACTCACGCACCCGGTGCCCGCGCACGCTCCCCCGACGGTGACGGTGACCGTGGCACCCCCGCCGGCCAGCGCGGTGGTCGAGCTGGCGAAGGCGGCCGAGACCCCGGCGGCGGTGACGTAGCTCGACGAGCCGAGCGAGCGGGCGCCGCTGGTGATGCCCGAGATGGTCAGGGTGTCGTTGCCCGATGCCGGCCCGGTCTCGGTCACGGTCACGGTGGCCGGGACCGACGCCGAGGCCAGCACCTCGCTGAAGGTGACCGACACCGTGTCCCCCACCTCGAGGAGTCCGTCGGTGGCTCCATTCGTGTCGGCGACCGAGACCGCCACCGGCTTGGCCCCGTCGAGCGGAGTCGTGGCCGCGAACCGGGACTGGTTCCCGAGCGCGTCGCGCACCCCGGTGGCACTGGCAGCCAAGGCCACGGTGAAGCTACCGACCGCGGTGTCACGGGCGCCCGAGCCCTCGGTGATGGTCGCGGTCGCGGTCGTCCCCGAGACCGACACCGAAGCCAGGGTGCCGTTCGACGGCACGCCCGCCAACGTCCAGGGGGCGACGCCGGCCGAGTATGTCGCCAGGGACTCGCTGAACACCATCCGGACGCGGTCCACCTTCCCGTTGGTGTTGGTGTCCTGCATGGTCACCGTCACCGGGGCCGGCGCCGCCCGGTCGGTGGGTGCGGTGGCGGTGAAGGACGCCTGGTTGCCGTTGAGGTCGCGGATCGCGTTGGCGTTGGCGGCCAACGCCACTCGGAAGCTGCCGACTGCGGTGTTGGCGGCGCCGGTCCCCTCGGTGAGGGTCAGGGTGGCCGTCGACCCCGACACCGCGACCGAGGCGAGGGTCGCTCCCGACGGCGCGCTGGTCAGTGTCCAACCGGCGGTGGTGACCGCGGCCGGATCGAGGGCCTCGTCGAAGGTCGCCACCACCTGATCGACCTTCCCGTCTCCATCCGAGTCGAACATCTGCAGGCTCGACAGGGTGGGCGAATCGACGTAGCTGAACGAGGCGCTGGCCGAACTCCCCGTCCCGTCGACGGCGTACACCAGGTGGGTGGTGTCGGAGACCCCGGTCGGGACGGTGACGCTGACCGCGCCGCCCCCACTGACCGGCACCGCGGCCGGCGTCCCGGCCAGCACCGGACCCGTCGGCGAGTCGAGGCGGAAGGTCAACGCCGAGCCGGGGGCGAGGTTGGCGATGGTGCCGGTGAATGTCCTCGGCACGGTGGTGGTGGTCGGGGAGCTCAGGACCAGCGTCGGGGCCAGCACGGTGACCACCGCGCTGGTCGGCCCCTCCAGGCTGCGCCACCCGGCCCGGTGGGCGGTGACGGTGTAGCGCCACAGGCCGGCGGGAACGTTCGCCTCGGTGCAGGCGAGCCCCACGATCGACCCGGCGCAGCCACCCGTGACCACCTCGGCGACACCGAGGTTGCTGATCCGGCGCACCGAGTAGCTCTCGACCGCGCCCCCGCCGGCCATGGTCGTCGCCGGCCAGGTGAGGCTCACGTCGTCGCTGGACAGCGAGGCCACGGGAGCCGCGGGCGTGTCCACCCACGAGGCCACGGTGGCCGCCGGGCCCAGCCCGTCGGCGCTCCACAAGGCGTAGGCCGGGAGCAGATCGGGCCCAAGCACCATGGCGAGCAGACCGACCACCAACGACCCGACTGCCCCCAAGCGCCGCCGGCTTCGGCGACGCCGGGCCAGACGTCGCGATCGTCGGTCGGAGGAGGAGGTCATGGCAGGGGCGAGTGGCGAGGACGCGGCACCCGCGCGGGGCGGACCCCGGCGGCTGGCCTACTGGCTACCGGCCAGGGTGAGCGCCACGGTGAAGGTCTTGGCCTGGCAGCCGTCGGGCGCGGCCAGCGCCATCGAGACCACTCCGGCGATCGACTGGGGGCTCGACGTGGCGTTGGCCCCGACGGTGAGGGAGAGGCCGGTGGCACCGGCCACCGTCACGTTGCTGGCCGGACAGGCCACCGGGTCACTCGAGGTCACCGTGCCGGCCGACATCGACGTGAAGGTGACCGGGTACGGGTTCGGGTTGGTCAGGGTGAAGTGCACGGCACCGGCGGTCCCCCCTGGGTAGAGGTCGGCGGCGCCGGCGGCGGCGGTGACGGTGATCGACTGGGCGGTCAGGGCCCCGGCCTGGCCCGGCCCGACGCCGGCCGTGCTCCACAGCGAGTAGGCGATCCCGCCGGCGCCGATGAGGGCGACGCCGACGGTGGCCGCGAGGACCTTGGCGATCCTGCTCTTGAACATGGGTGGCTTCCCTTTCTCTGGTTGTGCCACGCGGGGTGCTGAAGATGGACGACGCCGTCCGGGTTCGTGACCGAGACTTCATCGGACACCGATGTCCGGTTCTTGACCGATCGACCCGACGATGGGCCGCGAGACCACCCCGCCCTAGGCTCGAAGGGCTGCCGTCGGTCGCGACGGCCGATTGCGGGAGGTCGCCATGGGCGCCGATGTCGACAAGGTCGAGCGGTCCGATGACGAGTGGCGGGCGTCGCTGACCCCGGCCCAGTACGAGGTGCTCCGGCGCAAGGGCACCGAGCCCGCCTTCACCGGGGCCTACTGGGACCGCCACGACGACGGCATCTACTCGTGCGCCGCCTGTGGGGCCCGCCTCTTCGCCTCCGACACCAAGTTCGATTCCGGCAGCGGCTGGCCGAGCTTCACCGAGCCGATGTTCGCCAACGCGGTCGAGCTCCACGAGGACCGCAGCCACGGGATGCTCCGCACCGAAGTGACCTGCCGCCGTTGCGGAAGCCACCTGGGCCACGTCTTCCCCGACGGTCCCGGCCCGACCGGCGACCGTTACTGCATCAACTCGCTGTCGCTGGCGCTCGAGCCCTCTCCCGGCGACTGACGTCGGCGGGCGACCTCGTAGCACGCCAGGGCGGCGGCCACCGACACGTTGAGCGACGCCACCGGACCCCACAGGGGAATGGCGCTGAGCACGTCGCAACGGGCCCGGACCAGGCGGCCCATGCCCCGTCCCTCGTCACCGAGCACCAAAGCCACCGGCGCCTCGGCGACCTCGAGATCGAACAGCGACCGCTCGGCGCCGGCATCGAGGCCCACGATCCATACGCCGAGCTCGGACAACCTCGCCAAGGCCGACGGCAACCCCGAGACCACCGCCATGGGCAGGTGCTCGACCGCGCCGGCGGCCGCCTTGGCCACCGTCGGGGTCACGTGGGCGGCCCGGTGACGGGGCAGCACCACACCGGACGCCCCGGCGCCGAGGGCCGTCCGCAGGATCGCACCCACGTTGTGGGGGTCGGTGACGCCGTCCAGGCAGACCAGGAAGGGCGGGCGGCCACCCACCGGCTTGGCCAGCTCGTCGAGGTCGACCGGCTCGAGCGCGGCCGCATGCGCCAGGACCCCCTGAGGAGCTTCGGACAGGGCGGCCGCCTCCAGTTCGTCACGGCGAACGCGACGGAGCGTGACCCGGGCCTCGGCCGCCAGCTCACGGATGTCGTCCAGGATCGGCGAGTCGTCGAGGTCGTCGGCCAGCCAGAGGTCGCGCACCCGTCGACGGCCGGCCAGCAACAGCTCCCGCACTGCATGGCGGCCTTCGATCTGGGTCCCGCCGAGCTCGGAGCGCCGGTCGGCAGCCGATCCCCTCGACACCGCCACGCCAGCCCGGTCGCCGCCGCGGCCTCGGCCCCCGGGGCGACCCCGAGCGGCCGGGCCACGGGCCGCCGCACCTCGAGCCGATGGCGTACGGCCCGGGGGCGGGCCGGAGCGAGCCCCGCCCGGACGCCCCTCGCGACCGCGACCCGGACCGGAGCCTCGCTTCGCCGGCATCGGTGCCGCCTCAGTCCCGCTCGACCAGGGCCACCGCCAGGCAGGCGATGCCCTCGGCCCGACCGATGGCCCCGAGTCCTTCGGCCCGACGGGCGCGCACGGTCACGTCGGCGCCGACGGCAGCACTGAGCAGCTCCTGCATGCGCCGACGGTACGGGGCCAGCCGAGGTGCATCGAGCACCACCGCGCAATCGACGTTGACCGGTCGCCAGCCGGCCGTGGTCAGGAGGCCGGCCACCGCCTCCAGGAGACCGACGCTGTCGGCTCCCCGCCATCGCTCGTCGGTGTCCGGGAAGTGCTCGCCCAACTCACCCAACCCGGAGGCCCCGAGGAGGGCGTCGGCGGCGGCATGGGCCACGGCGTCGGCGTCGCTGTGGCCCACCAACCCCCGCTCGCCCTCGAGCACGACCCCACCCAGGACCAGCGGGCGCGCCGGGTCGCCGCTCACCGGGTGGACGTCGAAGCCGATCCCGACCCGGATCACGCCAGCACCGCGGCCGCCGACGCCAGGTCATCGGGCACGGTGATCTTGCGGTTTGCGAGCTCACCGGGCACGACCACCACCCTGCCACCGGCCGCCTCGACCAGAGCGGCATCGTCGGTGGCCTCCGGGGCCCCGAGGTGGGCCCGGCGCAGGCTCTCGGCCCGGAACGCCTGAGGGGTCTGGACGGCCACCAACGTGGCCCGGTCGAGGGTGGCCACCACCTCGTCGCCCGCCACCTGCTTGACCGTGTCGGCGATGGGCAGGCCGGGAACGGCGCCCGCGGCCCCGGCGGCGACCGCCGCCACCACCGCTCGGAACAGCGCGTCGGAAGCGAGCGGCCGAGCCGCGTCGTG
>JANNNX010000001.1:0-12174 GCA_031398745.1 Actinomycetes bacterium | reverse complement strand
GGTTGGTACCCGTCGACTGCGAAGGAGGTGACGCCGAGAGGGCCGAACCATTGGTCCAGGACCTCGACGAGCGGGACGTGGTCGGTGGCCAGGTAGACGGCCCACTCTTGGCCCTCGGTGGGGTCGAGAGCGAAGTGCTCGCTCAGCCAACGTCGGGCGTCGTCGGCGCTGAGCCACGACAGCCGGCGCTGGGGGCGGAAGGCCGGCCCCGCGATGTAGACCTCTCCGCACGCTCGGGGGCCGGAGAGAACCGATGACAGCCGCCGGTGGGCGGACTTGGTGTCTGGGATGAGCTGTCGCCTGGCCAACTCGTGGTGGACCTGGCCCAGGGTGAGCGGCCACTCGAACTCGTCGGTCACCCCGGCTGCCTCCACCGCGACCTGGGCCCAGGTCATACACTCACCTCGCTCGCAACGGTGGACGATCCTTCAGGTGGCGGCTGGATCAGCGACTGCCAGGGGCCCCGCACGGCCGCCTCGGCACGCAGGTCCACGTAGCCCGCCTCGCTCCAGTGGCCGAGGCAGCGCCGGGCTGAGCCCTCGGTTGAGAAGATCCGCCAGGTGCGGCCCGGGCTGTCGGGGCGAGCGGCACTTACCCGCCAGACGACGCCCCCCAACTCGCCGGTCACCCGGCTTCCTCGTCGAGCCCGCCGGCCTCCGCTACGACCTCGAGTGCGTCCCACCAAGCCCCCTCGGAGGGCTCATCCTCCACGAAGGTGCTCAAGATCCGAGGTTGAGCACCTTCGTGAAGATGCTCACCCAGATCGGCGCGAAAGCCCTGGTCAGCACGAAGATGCTCAAGGTGCTCATCGGTAGGGGGTTGAGCACCTTCCGGAAGTCGGACAACCCACCGGCCGGCGAACACACCGGTCGACTTCTCGGACATGACGCCCAGGGCCTTCTTCGCTCGCCTCAGCGTCGCTTTCGCAATCCCCTCATCGCGGGCCAAGCGATCGACATCAACCGACGGCTGGGGGCCCGCGGCGAGGACATCGGAGAGCCAGCTCTCAGCCTCGGCGAGCGCCCCGCTCTGGTCCCTGGGTCCGGCGGCCAGCTCGTCTGCGGTGCGAGCGCTTGTCCCTTCCCACTGCACCTGTGCGCAGCCGTGAGCGTCGTCGGAGATCAGCCGGTAGGCCAGGGTCGCCGGCATCGGACCGAGGTTGGACTTGGTCCCGGCGAGGAGCCGTCGGTTTGGGTCATCGGGGTCGGCGGCGACCAACAGACCCACCCGAGCCGCTCCGATGACGCCGATCGATCCCCCGCCCCGGTAGATGGCGGAGCCACCGGGCGACTTGTTGAGGTGACGGACCACGAGGACTGTGGCGCCGCTCTTGGACGCCATCTCAGCGAGCGGGCGCAGGACTCGGCGCACGTCCTGGTCCCGATGCGAGTTGGCGTCGGCCGGTAGGAAGGCCATGAGGGGGTCGACCACCACCAGGCTCGCCCCGACGTCGAAGACCAACTCTCCGAGCTCCCTCGTGTCGGCCAGTGTCACCGACCGCTTCTCGCCGCCATCGAGGACGTGCTCGGCGAGATGCACCGCCTCGAGTGCTGCACCAGCGGCCTCAAGGCGAGGACGGATCGTGTCGGCAGGCCCGTCCTCGGCGCTCAGGACGACGACCGCTCCCTGGACGCCGCGACCGGTCTCACCCGGCATCGGAGACCCGGTGGTGAGTCGAGCAGCGATGTCCAGGGTGATGGTCGACTTGCCCAATCCCGGGTCGCCGTCAAGCACGACCAGCTTCCCGGCCGGCAAGCGGCCCGGCCACAGCCACGAGACCGTCTCCGCCTCGATCGACGCGACGGAGCGGGCCATGAGTTGGGCCGTCGGACGTCGCCGAGACACCGAACGGGGCGGCTCGGTCCGTCGTCCGATCCCACCCTCATCGAGGAGGCGGTCTCGCAGCACGAGCAGATCCGCGTCGCTGGTCACGCGGCGATACCCGTCTCGTCGAGTGCGGCCAAGACCCGGGCGAGGGTCTCAGCCCCGGAGAGACGGCCCAGTAGCGGGGTCGCCAGCGCCGATGCGACGGGGTCCGCCCTGCACTCCAAGCACCTCAGAGCAGCCCCACCGGCAATCTCGCGGGCGGGCGGCTCGTGCAAGATCACCTCAACCCAGGTTGAGCAGGTCGGGCAGGGCCAGTGCCCCCTGCGGCCCTCGTAGACGAGCTGCCCGACGACACTCTGCGCCCCGGGCCAGCCGCGGAGGTCGAAGAAGGTCGCGAGAGCCAGCGGGCCCGCCGGCAAATCGTTCACGATGAGATGACTCCGGTCTCGTCGGTGACGGCGACCTCCGGGGCACCCCGTTCGGCCGAGAGCCCGTCGACCAACGCTTCGAGATCGCGGACACGCACCAACCGCTTACCGGCCAGTTCGACCGTGGGAATCGTGCCGTCACGAGCCGCCTCGAAGGCCTTGGTCTTGGCCAGGCCGAGGCCGCGGCCCGCTTCGGTGATGGATACGAGAAGTGGCTCCACTGTGTCCCCTTTCGCGACCGCTCTGGTCCGTGCGAACCAGAGCAGTGAAGCCGAGTAGAGTCGCCTGATGGCACCGTTGAGCGTTCCTCGAACGTGACATGAGACGAAGCTCGAAGGGACGAGAGGCGATGGGGGTCGAGAGTGATGCGGCCGGAGTGATCGAGCCGGGGTCGTGGCCGATCCCCGATCGGGTCGACGTGGACCAGGGGCGGGTCCTGTGGAACCGGGGACCCCAAACAGCAGAGCTTCGACCGGGGGCGCTCGACGAACTGCTCGCCCTGCCACCGCTTCCCAGTCCCGACGAGGTCGTCACGCTCGTACGCAGTTGGGGGCCACTGCTCGCCGAGCCCGACGACGATCGCCGCGCTGGGGTGCTCGATCACGACGGTCGCCGGTGCGGGCAGTGTCGGGGTCGCCAACGAGGGACCCTGCCCGCCGGGATCGTGCTGCACGGTGCCGAGCCGGTGATTCGGTGGGGCATGGTCGCCAGCGACGCTCGGGCACTCATTCGAGCCGGGGTCGCCCTCCGTCGGAGCGAGTCGGCCCTTGACCACCTTGCCGCGCTGACGGTCGTCCAGCTCGATCGATGGGAGGGGGGGTGGATGGCTACCAGTACGACGGGGTCATGGACCGATGGTCACCAACCGGGCACCTTGGCCGGCTCGACGAAGGGGAGCGTGTCGCTCGACAGCGAGCGTCGACTGGTAGGGGAAGTCCTGTCGTGGTGGTGGCAGGTGGCCGGAGTCGCCCTCGTGCCCTCCTGGCCCGCCACCGGTCCCCGCCTGCTGGTCCGACCCGCCAACGCAATGGGAGGATTCGGCGTCCAGCTTCAGGAGATCGTCATGGGGGCCCGCCGCCTAGCCGTGTGCGCCGCGTGCGGCGCCCCCTACTCCCCGTCGTACCGCCAGCCCCGGGCCGGCGAGAAGGCCTACTGCGATCGCCCCGAGTGCAAGCGGACGGGAGCCAGGGAACGCCAACGCCGCCACCGTGGCTCCTGAGTGCCCCTCAGGTCACCTCTACACGCCGGGATCGACAAGCTCGGCCAGTCCAACCGGGACTGGCGCCGGGCGATCAGGATGCTGCTCGACCTCTGACGGCTTGCCCGTCCACTTAGCCGGCGATGCCGGTCGGTACGTTCCGATCGTGATCAGCGATGACTACGACCGGCTCATGTCTCCTGGCGATGGGGGGTCCCTGGTCGACGAGCTCCTGGCCCGGCGCCCGGCATGGATGACCCAGGCTGCATGTCGGGGGATGGAGCTCGCAGTCTTCTTCCCCGGGCGCGGCGAGGACCCCAGGCCAGGCCTCGAGGTGTGCAAGCGGTGCCCGGTGAGCGACGAATGCGCCGACTACGTAGCCACCAAGGGAGCCGAGGGCATCGGCGTCACGGTCGTCTACGGCATCTGGGGGGCACGACCCAACGCAGACGACGATCGTTGGCTCGGGACGGCCCCGGCCCACTGCCCCAGACGTGGGACACACCGCGCTATAGAGCGAGGGGACGATCGACCCCTCCAGAAGGGAGACCGAGTGAGGTTCCAGCCGGGTAGCAAGGTCACCGTGTGGGTCCCGAGGACGAGCGGAGGGCTCGCGCCATTGGCAGCAGTCGTTGTGGCCTACGCGGGCGTGAACGACGAGGAGCCTCAGGACGCCTACGAAGTCACCTTCCAGGATTGGTCCGTCGGCGAACCCCTCGCCGAACGGCCGATCTTGGTGAACGTCACCCAGATGATCGGGCGATGATCGCGACGATCAACACGTTGCCAGCATCCCGGCGAGGGCGTCGTGCTCGGCATGGGTGATCGAGAGCTGCCAACGGGCCGTCTTGACTAGGCCGATTGCTCCCAGCCCTCTGGTCGGTAGATCCGCTTTGTCTTGCCCCTCCGGTTCAGGTGCTCGACCGGGTTGGGAAGCTGACACCCACGAAGCTGATTCTCGGTGAAGTGCCAGTGGTGGTCAACGAGGTCAGCCAACTCGTTCGAGTGGCGACGCGGTGGATCGATGAGGACGAACTTGGTTCCAAACCGCTCCTTGGCGAAGGCCACCGCGGGCACCAGATCGGCATCCGCGCAGATCAGGTAGACCGTGTCCATGGCCCCATCGAAGGCGTCGGCCAGGAGGTGGGTAGCGATGTTGACGTCCGTGCGCTTCTCCTGGGGTCGCTTGTACCAGGCCTTGCACTCGGGACACTGCTTGTCGCGCATCTCGAAGGTGCCCTTGATCACTTGCACCCCACTGTGGGCTTCCAGAGCCCGAACGTACGTGTCTTGCCTCGGCAGCCGATTCGGTTCGTGAGTCACCGAGGCCGTGAAGTACTTGATCGACTCCAACGCCTGGCCTTCCCGGATGCGCTGCTCCATCAGCGCGCGGAAGTCCAGCCAGCGATAGCGCCCCCAGCCCTTAGCCATCAGCCCGTGGTAGAAGTTGAAGCCGTCGAGGTAGACAGCCACTCGCTCTGCCACAGGGGCCTCGGTTCGATCCGGTCGCTGTCAGTGGGGATGGGTACGCTGGCTGGACCCCGCCGGTCAAGGCGCTGCTCGACAGAGGCCGGGCCGGCTCAGACAACCCGCCCCCAATGGGCGGGTTGTCTCGTTCCGGGGCCACCAGCGAGGACTGCTGGGGCTGTTCGTCGAAGAGGCGGTCTAGGGCCCGAGGGTCAGCGCGGGACCCTCCTTCATTTCGTCCCAAGAAAACGCCACCTCGGCATGCTGACCGACCGCTACGAGGTAGGCGGACTCGCCTTCCAGGAGGGTCACCTGCCAACCGAATGTGCAGACGTGACCGCTTCCGGTGTAGTTGGTGCCACTCGTTTCGCCGCTTCCCAGACCGGTCCGAGCCAGCTCATCACCATCGGAGTTGCGCACCACGACATCTGTGCCAACTCGGATGTCTCCGTAGCCGTTGCTCCCGGTGCAAGCCGTGTCGCTGCGCGGAACCCCGTCCCGCAAGTCGAGCTTCCCCCGGATGACCTGCTCCTCCAGGATCTTGAAGGGCTCCTCGTACTCGTCGCAGTACACCGTGACCGCCACGAAGTCGCTCCGAGAGCCTTGCACCGGGGCGCCGGCGTCGAGCTCCTCGCAGACGCGACGTCCTTGGGTCGTCGCCGCCCGATCTGCCGGAAAGGCTGAGCGCAGGCCGAAATCGTCAAGGGCGCTGAGGTACCTCTCGTCGGCGGAAGGATCGGTGATTTTCCTGAAGCCGAGGTACCCACCGACGAGTGCGGCCAGGATGACCAGACCGGTGACCACAGCGATCACCGCACCACGCATCCCGGAAGGGGCGATCAAGCCGGTGTTGTCGTCAGGCTCCAAAAATCCGTCACTCATGCGTTCGCCTCCCGCGCCGAAACGGTAGGACGCACCGACTGAGGAAGCACGGCCGCCGTAGCGCTACGCGTCTCACCCCGTCGCGGAGACGTCGATCGGAAGAATCATCCCGCGAGTATCCCGCGGCCGCAGTCGTCCGGGTAGGTTCGTCCGCATCCGATCCCCCGCCCTGACCTGCCGCTCTGCGCCGTGGCCGTCCGCTGAGGTTCGTACGTTCCGCCTTCGGGACGCTGAGGCCACGGGTTCGAATCCCGCCTTCCCGACCACGACCACGTGATGTCGCGGGACATCGTGCACACGTGTCTGGCGACAGCTTCACGGCCGGGTCGCTCCCCGGAGCACCAGTCGCCACCACAGCGCCAGTAACTGGCGGGCCGAGCGGGCGATCTGGGGCAGCCGGAAGAACTGCGAGCGGCCGTGGGGGCGGTGGTAGTGGTGCACCGGCACCTCGACGAAGCGGGCGCCGAGTTCCTCGAAGCGCCGCATCATCTCGACGCAGATCGTGCCCGACGTCTGGGTCAGCTCGGCCTTGTCGACCAGGCTGCGTCGCATCAGGCGGAAGTCGCAGTCGGTGTCGCGCACGTGCAGGCCGAAGAGCACCTTGACCACGTGGTGGTACACCCGCCCGATCAGCTTGCGGTACCAGGGGTCGCCCCGGCCGATCTTCCAGCCCTGGACCACGTCGGTGTCGGGGCCCACCGCGGCGAGCAGGTCGACGACCTCGGCGGCGTCGTACTGGCCGTCGCCGTCGGTGTAGAAGACCCACTCCTTGGTCGCCGCGCCGAAGCCCGAGAGCAGGGCGCCGCCATAGCCCCGGTTGCGTTCGTGGACCACGACCGCCAGGCGCGGCAGCTCGGCCTCGAGCCTGCGCAGCAGCTCGACCGAGCCGTCGGTCGAGCCATCGTCGATCACCACCACTTCGAAGTCCTCGACCTGAGTCTCGAGGGCCGCGGTCACGGTGGTGACCATGCCGGCGATGGTGGCCACGTCGTTGTAGCAAGGGAAGAAGGCGGTCACCGACGAGACCGGCCCCCGACTGGTCGGCCCCCCGGCCGTCTCCGGACTCACCCGCCGGTCCCCGCCAGGGCCGTCGCCACCAGCTCTACCTCGTCGTCGTCGAGCTCGGGCGCACAGGGCAGCGACACGCACTCGGCGGCCCAGGCCTCGGCCTCGAGACAGGGCTGGCGCACGAGGTGGCGGTACCCGGGCTGTTGGGTGAGCGCCCACGGGTAGTGCACCCCGGTCTGAACCCCCTGGGCCGCCAGCCCCTGGCGAAAGGCCTCGCGGTCCTCGACCCGAGCCACGCAGAGGTGCTGGACGTGGCCGGGGGCGTCGTCCTGCCAACGCAAGTGGGGCGCGGCCGCGCGGTAGCGGGCGGCGATCGACCGCCGGCGCTGGTTGGCGGCATCGAGGCCGGGCAGCGCCAACCGGAGCCAGGCCGCTTCCAGTTCGGACATGCGGGCACTCATGGCCACCACCTCGTGGACGTACTGCTGGCGGGCGCCGTGCACCCGCAGGAGCCGCACCCGCTCGGCGAGCTCGGCATCGTCGGTCACCACCGCCCCGCCATCGCCCAGGCCGCCGAGGTTCTTGGTCGGGTAGAACGAATAGCAGGCTGCGGCCGATGCCACCGCCGGCGACGCCGGCGGGACGAGTGCCCCATGAGCCTGAGCGGCGTCCTCGATCACCAGCAGGCCGAGTGCTCGCAGCGGGGAGAGGTCGACCGGCCGGCCGTAGAGGTGCACCGGCAGCACCACCTTGGTCCGTTCGGTGATCGCAGCCTCGGCCGCGGCCGGATCGATGGCCGCGGTCCTACGGTCGACGTCGACGAACACCGGCACCGCGCCGGCGGCGAGCACCGCGGCCGCCGTCGGCACCGCGGTGAAGGCCGGCACCAGCACCTCGTCGCCGGTCCCGATGCCGAGGGCGGTCAGCGCCAGCTGGAGCGCGGAGGCTCCCGACGACACCCCCACCGCGTGGGTCCGCCCCACCTGCGCGGCCCATGCCGTCTCGAAGGCCTCGAGTTCAGGGCCGAGCAGCAGCTGGCCTCGGCGCAGCACCGCATCGGCCGCCGCGAGCCAACGCTCCCTGAGGGGCGCGACCCGCCGGCTCAGATCGACGACCGGTACCACGGGTGGGCCCGGTAGAAGTCGATCGTGTCGGCCACGCCCTCGGCCAGCGCCACCCTGGGCTCCCACCCGAGGACCCGCTTGGCCTTGGAGTAGTCGCCCTGGAAGCTGCCGATGTCGATGCGGGCGAGCTCGTCGGGGAACGGCACCAGCTCGACCGGCGTGCCGCCGGCCGCCGCCGCCACCGTCTGGGCGATGTGCAGGAGCGGGTGGGCTTCGGGGTGGCCGAGGTTGAACACCTCGCCCTCGGCCTCGGGGTGCAGCGCCGCCACCATGGCCCTCACCACGTCGGCCACGTGGAGGCAATCGCGCTGCTGTTGGCCGTCGCCGAACACTGCGATGGCGTCGCCGTCGAGGGCGCGCCGGAGGAACACCGGGAAGAAGCCCAGGCCGTCCTTCGACAGCGACTGTCGGGGTCCGTACACGTTGGTCAGCCGCAGGACCCGGGCGGGGACCCCGTAGAAGCGCTGGTAGAGGAGGTGGAAGCGCTCGCCGGCGAGCTTGTCGACCCCGTTGACGTCGACCGGGTCGGTCGGGTGGTCCTCGTCGACCGGGAGGTACCGGGGCCGCCCGTAGACCTGCCGGGTCGAGGTCAGCACCACCGGCACCTCGGGCCGGTGGTGCCGGACGGTCTCGAGGAAGGCCAGGTGGCTCCGGGTGTTGAGGTCGAGGTCGCGCAGCGGGTCGGCCATCGACTCGAGGTGGCTGACCTGCCCCGCCACGTTGAAGATCGCGTCGACCGAGGCCACCACCGGGGCCACCCGGTCGGTGTCGCCGATGTCGGCCACCACCACCTCGATGGGTCCCGCCGCACCGTCGAGGTTCCGCCGGTCACCGCCGTGCTGAGGCACCAGGGCGTCGACCACCACGACCTCGGCACCGGCCCCGACCAGGGCGAGGGCCAGGTTGGCGCCGATGAAGCCCAGGCCGCCGGTGACGAGGCAGCGTGCCCCACTGAGCGCTCGAAGCTCGTCGGGCATCACGGCGCAGGCCGAAGCGGGCGCAGCACGGGGGTCAAGGGACGAGCTCGTAGCGCGTGACCATGACACCGAAGGCGACGACGCCGCAAGCACCGAGTGCGACCACCAGCCAGCGCACCGGGAGGGGCGCCCGTTCGATGATCGCCCCCGCCGCGACGAACACCGGGAAGCACTCGTTGCTGTAGCGACCGAGCCCCATCACCCCCACCACCAGCGGCGGACCGAGCGACAGGGCCGCGAACGCGAGCCAGTGCCAGGGCAGGCGTCGGCGGGCGCAGACGAGCGCCCCGGTTGCCGCCAGCGCTAACCCGAAGTGGCTGGCCGCGCCGAGCCGGGGGTCGGTGACGAGCTCGGCGATGGTGATCTCCTCCCAGGCGGACTTGGCCGCCCAGAAGGCGAATGGGTCGCCGGCCCAGTGCCACTGGACGGCCAACCAGGCCGCCAACGCGGCCATCCCCGGGAGGGCCACCACCGCCGCCCGCCCGGGCGAGCCCCGAACCAGCAGCCACCCTCCCAGCACCACCGCCACCACCACGCCGTTGGGCCGCACCAGGGTGGCGACCACCACCGCCAGGGCGGCCGGAGCGTCGCGGGATTCGTCGACCCAGACGAAGGCCCACACCGAGGCGGCCAGGAAGATCGACGACGGGTAACCCATCGAGAACACGACCGTCATCGGGAACATCGCCAGCGCCCACACCGCCCACCGGGCGCCGCTGGCGCCGAGGTGGCGTCGGGCGACGCGCTCCACCCCGGCCAGGGCCAGGAGAAAGACCAGGGCGTTGAGCACCAGTAGCGAGCCCCGGGCCGGAAGCCCGACCTCGGTCATGGCCCGGATCAGCAGCGGGAGGAGGGGGAAGAACGGCCAGTTGGTCTGCATTCCCTCGACCGGCGGGGCGCCGTAGCCGCCCATGGCGATCCCCAGGTAGTACGAGCTGTCCCACGACGCCAGGCCCCGGCTCACCGACGAGTTTGCGACCGCGACCGTCACCACCACCAGCGCCCTCGACGCGGCCCAGGCACCGAGCACGGTGCGCCAGTCGACCGAGCGTCGAGCCGTGACCGGAGGGGTCGTCACGTCGGCGTTCGTCATCGCTCCTCTACGCTCTCGGGCCCGCCGGATGGTAGGTGCCCGACCTCTCCTCGACGCGCAGGGAGCCACCCATGGAGCTCGACGAGTACCGCCGCATGGCCGACGTCGAGACGTCGCACTGGTGGTACGGGGCCACCCGCCGTCTGCTGGCCCAGGTCCTCTCGCCCCACCTCCCACCCGGGGGTCGCCGACTCGACGCCGGCTGCGGCACCGGCGCCACCGGAGCGTGGCTGCGCGAGGGGGCCTCGCTGATCGGCGCCGACTTCGAGCCGCTGGCCCTCGAGCTGTACCGAGAAGGCCACCGCAGCGAAGGGCTGGCCGCCGCCGACGTCACCCGCCTGCCCTTCGCCGACGACGCCTTCGACGCCGTCCTGTGCGTCACCGTGCTCTGCCACCAGTCGGTCCTCGACCCGCGGGCCACGGTGGCCGAGCTGGTCCGGGTCGTCCGTCCCGGAGGGGTGGTGTGCCTCATGGAGCCGGGCACCGAGCGGCTCCGGCGGGCGCACGACCGGGTGACCCATACCGCCCGGCGCTTCAGCCGGGCCGGCCTGGCCGGGTTGCTCCGCGCCAACGGCTGTGAGGTCGTTCGCTCGACCGGGGCCTACGCATTCCTCGTCCCCCCGGCGGCGGCCAAGGCGGTGCTCGAACGGGGGCAGGTGGCCAGCGACCTCGACGTGCAGCCGGGTGGCGTCGGCGGGGTGCTGCCCCGCCTGGCCGAGGCCGAGCGCCGGTGGTTGCGCCACCACGACCTGCCCTGGGGCCTCTCGGCGTTGGCCATCGGCCGGGTCCCGTGAGCTGACCGTGGACCTCGACGAATTCCAGCGCCTCATGGCTCGCACCTACGGCGAGCGCGACCGGGCCCGAGGGGTGCCGGCCACCGTGGCCTGGCTGACCGAGGAGCTGGGCGAGCTGGCCCAGGCCGTGCGCAAGGGTGACGATGCCCGCCGCCTCCACGAGCTGGGTGACGTGCTGGCCTGGCTGACCTCGCTGGCCGATCAGCTCGGCCTCTCCCTGGCGGACGCCGTGGCTCGCTACGCCGACGGCTGCCCCCGCTGCGGCCACCTGCCCTGCGACTGCCCCGCCTGACCCAGGCGCGGACTCTCCGCCCTCCCGTCCTCCCGTCCTCCCGTCCTCCCGTCCTCCCGAACTGGGATGCATGACGTCCGGATTCCGGAAGGCAGGTATCCCGACCGGGGAGGTGACGACCGGGGAGGTGACGACCGGGGAGCTGTCGACTGAGGCGCGCCGAGAACGAGCGGTCGGCGGGCGGGGCGGTTAGGCGGTGAGCAGCTCGGCGATCTGGATGGCGTTGAGGGCGGCGCCCTTGCGGAGGTTGTCGCCCACCACGAAGAGGGCCAAGCCGTGCTCGGTGGTGGGATCGACGCGGATGCGCCCCACCAACGACGGGTCGGTGCCGGCCGCGGTCAACGGGGTGGGGACGTCGTCGAGCACCACGCCGGGAGCGCCGGCCAGCAGCTCGACGGCCCGTTCGGGCGACAACGCCCGCTCGAAGGCGGCGTTGATCGACAGCGAGTGCCCGGTGAACACCGGCACCCGCACGCAGGTGGCCGACACCGCCAGTTCGGGGATGCCGAGGATCTTGCGGCTCTCGTTACGGAGCTTCTGCTCCTCGTCGGTCTCGAGCGATCCGTCGGCGACCACCGAGCCGGCCAGCGGGACCACGTCGAAGGCGATCGGGGCCACGAACTTCGACGGCGCCGGCAGGTCGACCGCTCGCCCGTCGAACGCCAACGCGGATGAGCCCTCGATGCCCTTGGCCAGCTGGTCGGCCAGCTCGTCGATGCCGGCCTGCCCTCCACCGGACACCGCCTGGTAACTCGAGACCACCAACCGGGTCAGTCCGGCTTCGGCGTGCAGCGGCGCCAGCACGGGCATGGCCACCATGGTCGTGCAGTTCGGGTTGGCCACGATCCCCTTGGGCAGTGCCGCCAGCGCCTCGGGGTTCACCTCGGCGACCACCAGGGGCACGTCGGGATCCATCCGCCAGGCCGAGGAGTTGTCGATCACCCGCACCCCGGCACCCGCGAAGCGGGGGGCCTGGGCTCGGGATGTGGTGGCTCCGGCCGAGAACAGGGCCAGGTCGAGCCCGCTCGGATCGGCCGTGGCCGCGTCCTCCACCTCGATCTCCTGGTCTCGCCAGGCCAGGCGC
>JANNNX010000071.1:0-116087 GCA_031398745.1 Actinomycetes bacterium | reverse complement strand
CACCCCTACACCCGGGCCCTGCTGGCGTCGGCCCCGGGGATCGTCCCGTCGGTCGAGCGGGCCCGGCGGGCGGCCCGTCAGGCGGCGGCTGTCGGTGGTGCCCGGCCCGGCGCCGCCGACGTGGTGCCCGACCCGTCGGCCCCGCCGTCGGGGTGTCGGTATCGGACCCGCTGCCCCCACGCGGTGGCGATCTGCGCCGAAGCGGTGCCGGAGCTCGTCGAGCGAGGTCAGGGTCACCCGGTGGCCTGCCATCGGGCCGACGAGCTCGACGTCGCCGGGAGGACGGCGTGACCACCACGCGTCGGGCGATGGTTCGCCGACCGGCGACCGGCGTCGTGGCCGCTCTGGTCCTGGTGCTGGCCGCCTGCACCAGTGGGGGGTCGGGATCGTCGTCCTCCAGCCGTGAACCGATCGAGGGGGGGGTGCTGCGCCTCGGCCTCGAGCAGGTGGGGCAGTGGCGGCCACTCGACGCCCGGGCCGTTCCCCAATCCGAGCTGGTGGTGGCCGACCTGCTCTTCGACGGGCTTACTCGTTGGGACGCCGAGGCGGAGGTGGCGGTGCCGGCGTTGGCCGACGAGTGGACGGTCGATGCCACCGGGCTCGCCTGGACGTTCCACCTTCGGCCGGGCGCCACCTTCTCCGACGGCTCGGCGCTGACCGCAGCCGACGTGGTGGCCACACTGCAGGCGGCGGCCGCCGCCGATGCCAGCCTGCTGCCCTCGTTCTCGGCGGCGTCGGCGGTGGCCGCCGACCAAGTACGCATCGACCTGTCGGCCCCCCTGGCCTCGTTGCCCGAGGTGCTGAGCGTCCCCCGGCTGGGGGTGGTGCCGGCCGCCGCGGTGGGCACCGCGGTCGGCGAGGCTGCCGCGCTGCCGGCCACGTCGGGGCCGTTCCGGGTCGATCCCGCGGTCGCGCCCACCGCGGCGTTGGTGACGCTGGTGCGGGCCGAGGGGGCGACGGCCCGGCTCGACGGTGTCGAACTGCACCTGTTCGCCGACGAGACCGCGGCCTACGACTCGTACCGGGTGGGCGACGTCGGCTGGGCGCTGGTGCCGAGCGACGTGGATCCGGCCGATGCCACCGACGTCGAGGGGGCGCCACTGCCGGCCGAGCTGTTCTACGGGATGAACCTGGCCGACCCGTCGCTGGCCGACGTGCGGTTCCGGGAGGCGATCGTGCGGGCGGTGGACCCCGAGGCGATCTCGGCGGCGGCCTACTCCTCGGGCCTCGAGCCGTTGGCCGGCGTGGTCGTCGACGGGGTGGCCGGCCACCAGGACGATGCCTGTGGCGGCCGCTGCAGCTATGACCCGGAGGCCAGCCGGGCGCTGGTGGCCGAGGTGTTCGGCGCCGAGGCGCCCCCGGCCCTCGCCATCGACTTCGACGAGGGGGTGACCGAGCGGGTGGTGGCCCAGACCATCGCCGACCAGTTGGCCGCGGTCGGGATCACGGCGACATTGCGGCCCCATGCCCCCGAGGAGTACGCCACCTTCGTGGCCTCGGGCGGGGCCCAGCTGTTCCGACTGGGGTGGACCGGGGCGTTCCCGTCGGCCGGCGCGTACCTCGAGCCGCTGTTCCGGTCGACGTCGGCCGACGACGTGACCAACCTGGCCGACCCGGCGGTCGACGCCGTGCTCGACCAGGCCCGGACCGAGGCCGATCCGGGGGAGCGAGGAGAGCGCTACGCCGAGGCCGAGCGCCTGGTGATGGCCAAGCTGCCGCTGGTGCCGATCGGGCAGTACCAGAGCCGCTGGGTCACCGCGGTGGGGGTGGAGGGCCTGGCGCTCGACATCACCGGCTCGTTCGACATCGCCGAGGTCTGGCTCTCGCGGTAGGCCCCGGCCCTGGGTCGAGCGTCTAGAGTCGCCTGCCCACGTCGGAGTGGCGGAATAGGCAGACGCGCCAGCTTGAGGGGCTGGTGTCCGCAAGGACGTGGGGGTTCAAGTCCCCCCTCCGACACGCTGATGAAGCAACCGGGTCGGCGCGGAGTCGGACCTGGTTGCGCTCTGGGTTGTAGACCGCGCTCACTAGAATTGCTTCGTGGAGCGCGGTGCGTTCCTCGTCGGTGGCCTGGCTGGATCAGCCCGAGGCTGCGATGGAGCTGCCACTGCTTCGACGACTCCGGGTCCTGCTGGTCCTCGGTGCTCCCCCGGCCGTAGAAGGCGAACGGGATCATGCCGACCTCCTCACGCTGCGTCCGGTGGGGCCTCCTGATCCTGGCTCGCCGAGCGGGCTGCCCGGAGGATGTCCAGTAGGACGCCAGCTGCGCTAGCCGTCAGCCGGGGCGCCTCGGTCGGCACCGCAACCTGCAGGGGCACCGTCGGAACGTTGCCGCCGTTACCGCTGGTCTCCGTCTTCGTCGTCGCGTCGTGCATCGCCGGATTGTGCGCCGACGGTCTCAGCATGAGTCTCAGGGTCCCGCTGACCGGTCGCCAGACGAGTCTCAGCGTCGACGCTGAGGACGGGCGAGCCGGCGGGCGCTGGCAGCGAACCGCTCGTGCGCGGTCTGCCGGGTGACACCGAGGGCGGCGCCGACATCGGCCCAGGTGGCGCCAAGCGCTCGGGCTGGTGAGACGTGCACCCCTGCCTCCCGCCTGGCTCGTTGTGCGGCAAGGAGCGCCAGGCTGGCGCTAAGCGGCGCCTCGACGCGCTCGAGGTCGGATCTGGACGTGGACAGGCTGTGCCTCCCGGGGCGGATCGCCTCAACGGGAGGAGCCGTCAGCGCCGAGCTCCGAGGCTTACGGGAGAGATTCTGCGGAATCGAGTCGCGCTTCGCAATCAGCAACCCTCTGTAGGGAGGTCATGAACGACATCCCCTTCTCTTCGAGCCCCTGCCTTCGGATCGAACCCCATCGAGGCACTCGACCCGCCCGACGGGCATCCCTGCAGACCAGCAGCCCGAGACCCCCAGACAGCAACGACTTGTCATTACCGCTCTTCGGCAATGGCGGGAGCAGTCGGCGGGCAGTTGCACGCCGCGGAGGCATCCACGCACCGTGAGCTCCTGAACCACCCCGACCGTCTGCTGACCGTCCCCGGTGCGCCACCGCTGCACGATGTCAACTGGCGCATGGCGCAGCGCTGGGCCGGGGAAGCCGCGAAGGGCCTCATCAGCCGACGCGAAGGGCTGATGCTTGTCCGTCAAGTGGAACGTGTGTTGGCCGACGGGAGCCACACCGCGATGCCGATCCGCACGCCAACGAGTGAATCGCACAACGGCTGGCGTTGGCGAAGGAGCGAGCCGCCGGCACCCACTGGAGGCGTCGAGACGCCGGGCGCCGTGCCAAGCCGCCGACCCACGTCGACGTCGATCCGGCAGCTTGACGGAGAGCGAAGGCCGCCGCCGCGAGGAAGGGCATGACCATGGGGCACTATGTCGGCAATCTCGTCCGTGTCGCCGCCGAGCACGAACAAGTGGGCGGTTGACGCGTACACGTCAACCGCCCACTTGTTCGCCAGGGCCGACGTCGACAAGACGACGTGGGAAGCGTTCAGAGCCACCTGCTACGAGCGGGGCGTGCCGGTGACTCGCGGGGTGGGGGTGCTGGTGGAAATAGCGCGGTGAGGTGCCCTGCCCTCGTCAGCTGAGCCGTCACGTGCCGTCTCCGGAACCTCCGGCCCGTCACCTCTACCGGAGATGTCACACATCTCCGGTAGAGTTACAACCCTGTAGTTCGAGGACCCGCCCGCATGTTGACGCCGGTCCGCAAACGGACAGCTGGCGCAATGAGACCGGACAACACCGCATCGGCTGAGCATCTCGTCAAGGACGACCTGATACCTGATGCGCGGCTTCGAGCCGGAGACGTCGACGCGTTCCGACACCTACCGATCGCCGCTCGGGTTGCCGAGGTGGCGGTGCACGCTGAGCCCCCGGTGAACATCGCCCTGTTCGGCCCGTGGGGCTCCGGGAAGTCGAGTTTCTTCGAGCTGTTGCGCACCGAACTCAAACACCGGGACGCCGGCATCGCACTCGTGCGTTATGACGCGTGGAAGTACGGCGGTGGCGCGTTAAAGCGCAACTTCATCTCGAGCGCCGCAACCGAGCTCGGGATGAAGGCTGGCAAGCAGGATGCTCACAAGTTCCACCTTGGTCTGTACGAGAGCAAGCGCACCGTTCGCTTCGAGCCGACGAAGCTCTTCCGGGACGACGCATGGAAGACGTGGCTCATGGTCGTCATTGTCGCGTTGGCCTTCACGACCGTCTGTGTGGCAGTGCTCGCGACGTGGACGGCCGCCTTTACCGACAACGACTCGTCCGACGAGGTCGCGCGGCTGGCACCCGGCATCGCTGCGCGAGTCGGGGCACTCCTCCTAGCTCTTGGCGCCGCTCTCCGCGTTCTTGACGGCGCGAAGGTCGAGGCGGAGCAGGTCGTACCCTCCGAGGACGAGCAGTTCGCCGACCTGTTCCGCGACCTCGTGGACGAGGCGACGAAGCGAAGGTTGACCGGCACCACAGTCCACCGCCTCGTCTTCTTCGTCGATGAACTCGACCGCTGCTCCAAGGAGGATGTCGTCTCGACCCTCAGCAGTCTCCGTACCTTCCTCGACCAGAGGGACTGCATCTTCGTCGTCGCTGCCGATCGTGAAGTGCTCGAAGAGGCCCTCGACGCCGTTCCGCAGGCGACTCCGGTGCGGGAGGAGGAGCCCTACTACAGCTCGGCTTCGGCCTTCCTCGACAAGATCTTCCAGCACCAGTTCGCTCTTCCTCCGCTGCGAGGGGGCCGCCTTACCGGCTTCGCCCGTGAACTCGTGGAGGATCGGAACGGGATCTGGAAGGATCTACGCGACGCGAACGCGCTCGACCGGGTGCTGTACACGCTGATCCCGTCGCACGTACGAGCGCCCCGCCGGGTGAAAGTTTTGCTTAACAACTTCGCGACCAACGCTCGAGTGACCGAAGCCCGCGGTATCGACTGGCTCGGTCGGGCGGAGGAGCTCGCGAAGCTGACCGTTCTGCAAACAGAGTTCCCTCGGCTTGCGGCCGACCTGTTCGAGGAGCCGCGGCTGCTCGCGATGCTCCTCGAGCCGCCGGCCGACCAGACGGACAGGCAGCGACTTCTCCTTGCCCGCCACCGGATCATCGAGGAGATCAACGAAGAGTCCGTCGATGACGAGTACGAGGCGCCGGACCGCCTCCTCACCGCAGACGACAGCACCGCACTCCTCGGTCGCCAACGCGAAGACCTCCACCGTTACCTGCAGAGTCGTGCCGCACCGGATCCGGGCCGCGACCTGCTCTATCTGGAGGGCGTAGGCGACTGGGTCGGGCTCGACGATCCTGAACTGAACCGCCTCATCGAGGACGAGGCACCGACGAGACCGGATCGGGTGATCGACGCGCTGGTCGATCGCCCGGTCACGGAGCAGCTCGCCGCCGCCCGACTCCTCGGGCACCTCTCCGAGCGCGAGTTCGGACCGGAGCGCCGCAACATGGTGACCGCTCTCTGTCGCGTGCTGGCGACGTCCAACCCCGACGAACTCGACGACCTCGGCGACCTCCTTGCGAACGTGAAGAGCTTCCGCGCCGAACAGGAGCCCACCGCTACCCAGCTTCCCGGACTGCTCGTGCTCGCGGTCGCCGCTGGCGAGCACGGACGGGAGCTTGCCGGCGCGGTGTTCGCTTCGGAGGCACTCCTTGAGACTCGTGAACGCCTGGCGCTTGTGTCGCGACTGCTGCCACAGCTTCGCGACGAAGACGCGCGTGGTGTTGAACTCGCGGTGGCCGAAGCGTTCCCCGAACAACCCGAAGTACTCCTAGGCGTGATCGCCGAGCAGCCTGTGGCGACGGTGAGCCGTTTGATCGCGACAGCCGCAGATGCGTTGGTCCAGGCACTCGGTCCGATTGAGGCGCCCGCGCCGGCCCCTGCGGCTGAGCCGGGCACTCCGGCGGCGGCAGCGACTGCTGCCGCCGCCGATGAGGACGCCGTTTCGGTGGGCCCTGGCGCCGCAGCCGTCGAGGCGCTAACGGATCGGCTCCTCGAAGCTCTTGACGAACGCGGCAACGACCTCCTCGACGCTAAGGCACACCTCCTCGCAGCGCTCCTCGACGGCGCGGCACCCGGCACCTACGGGCCGTGCCGACAGCGCGGGCCGGACGTCGCCGTCCAGATCGCCGACCCCAACCTTCGAAACCAGATCCTGCTCGAAGGCATCGTTGCCGGCCCCGGCAGTGACTGGCATCGCTGGTCCGAACAACTGGTCGAAGACCCCAACGGCCGGGAGGACAACTGCGCCGAAGAGGCGATCATGGCCGTCCTCACTGCCGTTCCGACTGAGCCTCCCGACGTCCAGGCGACCGCACACAAAGCGGTTCAGGACATCCTTCGGGCCGACAGCGATGTGCGTGCCGACGGGAAGGCGACAACCGAGAAGATCCTGCCCACCGTCACCTCGCACCTCGCCAGTGCCGACTGGTGGATGTCGGACGCGGCAACCACTGCTCAGAGCACGGTGTACGGCGTTGCTCAGATCCTCGCCGAACGATTCGGCGGCGATCTCAGTTCGGGCGTGGAGGCCACTCTGCTCGCGGACATCGCCCGGGCCGATCCGGCGCTCGTCGCGTGGGACGCTGACATCGCTGGCCGTTTCGCGTTGCTCGCATCGACCGCATCCGCCGCAATCGTCGCGGAGGCGGACCGGCTTGCGGCGACCGCCGCGGGCGACGGCGTGCTGCTTGCTCGTCTCCGCATCGCCGAGCGAAGCCGAGCCCTCGGTGGCGACGTTCCCGACTTCGCCGTGGCCGACGTCATCGCGGCGGGGAGCTCGGGAAGCGGCGGCGACGCAGTCACATCCACGTGGCTGCGACTCGATCCACCCTCGTCAAGCATCGCTCAGGTTCTTCGGGCACTAACCAGCGTTCGCTCCGAGACAAAGCAGACGCTGCGGCGGAGAGCCGCCGCCATGAGTCCTCCTGAGGCGACCTCCCTGCTCTTGGCGTTGGTCGATGCCGATGCCGACCGTGAATGGGTGGAGGCGCTAGGTCCGTACGCTGACGCGGCTGTCGCTCTCGAAGGGCTGTCCGAGCGTATGACCATGGCCGGCGGGACGAAGCGAGAGGCCCTAGCCAGGGCGGTCGGGACACTCACCATGAGGACTCAGACGGAACGTCAGGTTGTGGGTCAGATGGCGTTGGATCTTCTCGCCGATCCCAACCGCGCGAAGGCTGAGGTCGCGGCGACACTCATCGCCATCGTGAGCTCTGAGCGCTACGGCCTCAAGACGCAGGTCAAGGAGGCGGTACTCGCAGCTGATGCGAGGGACAAGCTCGGGCACACCGCCCGAAGGCGATTCGAGAGCTCCGGGCTCATCACCCCGAGGCGGAAGAAGCGCAAGATCCTCAACCGCTTGAGGCATGACCATCCCGGCGACTCCTGAAGCCTTTGCCCAGCGGTCCAAGGGATAGTGGTTGACATGTGAAGTCCTGTACTGCCATTGTGATGCCATGACTACGACCAAGGACGACCGGCTCCAGATTCGCGTCGACCCAGGGGAGAAGCGTTTGCTCGAGCGTGCGGCAGCCGCGTCGCATGTGTCGGTCTCGGCCTTCGTGCTCCAGTCGGCAGCAGCACAGGCTGCGGAGGTGCTCGCCGAACGCTCGCTGATCAAGCTGGGTCCGGAGGCGGCCGCGGCGTTCACCGAAGCGCTCGATGCGCCGGCGACCGTGAACGAGCGTCTCGCGGCTGCCCTCACCCGGCCGCGGAAGTTCCGCTGGCTTGACTGAGCTTCGACGCCCTGAGCCCCTCAACCCCAAGCGCCACGACCGGTCGACGTTCGACTCAGGAGCACCTGAGCTGGACGACTGGCTCCGGCACTACTCGATGCAGAACCGCAAGCGGGACACGGCGGCCACGTGGGTCGTCACTGACGCCGAGTCGAGCGTCGTCGGCTACGTGAGCCTGGCCATGACCGGGATCGATCGATCGAGCGCACCGGAGGTGCTCGCCAAGTACGCACCTGATCCTGTCCCCGCACTGCTGATCGGGCGCCTCGCCGTGGATCGGTCGGTCGCAGGGCTAGGCATCGGCACCGCGCTGGTCGCGCACGTGCTCGCCAACGCCGTGGCGCTCAACGAGCAGGCAGCCTGTCGGGCAGTGGTCGTCACCGCGCTCGATGTTGCCGCTCGGTCTTGGTGGGAACGGCTCAGCTTCCATCCCTTCGACGCTGACGACGCGGACTCGTTTGACCTGTACCTGCTCACGAGCGAGATCGCCGCAACCCTCGAATCGCTGGGCTGACCAGCATCAGCGGAACAACGTCGCTGGGATCTGTACATCGCGGTAGTCGCGAGGCTCGAGCTTCAACAGCCCGTCGCTGTAGTGCCGCGCCCTGGCTCGGATCGCGGCCTGGCCGGCAGGGCTGTTGAGCCATTGGCACAGGCGTGCAGCCAGTGGCGGGTCGTCCAAGTGGATGCCGTACATCGAGTTCGACGGGATCGCCCCGACCGGGTTCGCGACGGCGCGAAACCCATCTTTGCTCATCAACCCATCTTTGCTCATCAACGACAGAAAGATGTCCGGGGCGGTCGCGGATTCGACGACCTACCAGCGCTCACGGATCCTCGTCAGGTAGCGCCGGTCGAAGCCCTTGGCCTCGCCGTCGGCCAGCAGCGACTGAACGGCTGCGGACCGGCAGTCAGCGGGACCCGTGAGGCTCAGCAGCCGCGACGTCGACCGGCTTCGCCGAGTCGCTCGTGTTCCGTCTGGTTTAGGACGGTGCCGTCAACCTCACGGAGCCGGCGCACCCCCGGACGTAGGAGACGGCTGGGTACAGGGCGGTTTCGTCGTCGGTGAGGAGGAACCAGTGGTTTGTGACGGGGATCTCGTCGATCGCCAGCTCACGGACGGATTTCTTTCCCGTCAGGGTTGCCTGGGGCAGGTACGCCGAGGCTCGACGCAGTCCCTCGTGTTCCTGCCCGAGCAGACGGAGGCGCTTGTTCGCGTGGCGCTCCTCGAGAGGCTCGGTTGTAATCAACCGGGACGCCGGCCCCGTCCCGGTCGGCCTGGGCGAGCCAGTTCCCCAGACAGGGCTCTGTGATCCCGAAGTCCGCCGCGATGTCCTTGACCCGAACATCCGGCTCGCGGCTGTGAGCCATCCATCACGTCCGCGCGAGAACCTCGGCGGGTCGGGTTTGGGAGTTGGGGCCACATCCTTTCCGCAGCGCCTCCCGGCACCACAGATCAGACGTCACCTCTCCGCCTGGCAGTCCCCCGAGGCCACTAGGTGGCCGAACGATCGGTGGGTGGCTCCGCTTGGCTTCCTGACTTTCCGGTCGGTCTCTCGGTATCAAGGTGATACCATTCGTTGCCATGGCGATGACCTTGCGACTGACCGATGAGGAGCAGGCAGCCCTGCGGCACCGCGCCGCTGAAGAGGGCATCTCGATGCAGGACGCAGCCCGCAGGGCGGTGCGCGAGTACGTCCGTCGGGGCGAGCACCGGAGTCGGGTGGCTGCCGCGGCCGAGCGGGTGACGACCGCCCACGCCGAGGCCCTCGAGCGCCTCGGCCAGTGAGCCCGGAGGTCGAGTACCTCGACACCGACGATCTCCTCGATCTGGCGGCAGGCCTGCTCGGCGATCCGCCGCCGGTCCGGGATCTCGGGCTGCTCGGGTCGGCGGCCGCTCGACCACAGGCGACCGCGTTCGGCGAGGATGCCTATCCGGACCTCTGGACGAAGGCCGCGGCGCTACTGCACTCGATCGTCAAGAACCATGCGCTGGTCGATGGCAACAAACGTCTCGGCTGGCTCGCCACGGCCGTCTTCCTGGAGATCAACGGGACCACGGTCACTCACGTGTCCAACGACGCGGTCTACGGCTTGGTGATCGCTGTCGCCGTTGGCCGTGACGACGTTGACCACATTGCCGACGAGTTGCGGTCGCTGGTGGAGGGCTGATCGTTTCCCCACCGTGTAGTGCACCCTCCGGGATGAGGCGCTCGCATCCGTTCGGGCCGGACGCAGCGCCCTCGACGAGTTGGCCAGGAGCGCCGATCTCGCCCCGCTCGGCGGGTACCCTCGCTGGGGACCGCTTCGAGCGTGAGAGGGGAGCTCCCTTGTACCGCTCATTGCTGGCGCTGGGCTGGAACGACCGTTGGGCTGGCCTGTTGGCCGAGCACGCCCATTGCGAGCCGGCCCGGGTCATCCGTCACGACGGCTCCGCCCTGCTGGTCACCTCGAACACCGGGACGGATTCGGTCGCCCTGTCGCACCGCCTCGACCCCGAGCCGGTGGTCGGCGACTGGCTGGCGATGGCCGACGGCCAGGCCCGGGCCGTGCTCGCCCGCTCGTCGCTCCTCCGTCGTCGCTCGGCCATGTCCGACGCCCCCCAGGCCCTGGCCGCCAACCTCGACGTCGTCCTCCTGGTCGCTGGTCTCGACCGACCGGTCAAGGCCGGCCGGCTGACCCGGGGCATGGCCCTGGCTCGGGACGCCGGTGCCACCCCGGTCATCGTGCTCACCAAGGTCGCCCTGGTCGACGAAGCCGTCGCCGACGAGGTCCGGGCCACCGTCGCACGTGACCACCCGGGCATCGACGTGCTCGTCACCTCAGTGGTCGAGAGCCACGGGCTCGACCCGCTCCGCAGCTGCATCGACGGCCGGACCGCCACGCTCCTGGGGGAGTCGGGGGCCGGGAAGTCGAGCATCGTCAACGCCCTGCTGGGCTCGGCGGCGGCCGACGTCGGACGGGTCCGCACCGGCGACGCCAAGGGCCGCCACACCACCACCGCCCGCGAGCTCCACGTCGTACCCAGCGGCGGCGTCCTCATCGACACCCCCGGCATCCGCTCCATCGGCCTCTGGGTCGATCCCGACGCCGTCGATGCCACCTTCGCCGACATCGATGACCTGGCCGACGGGTGCCGCTTCGTCGACTGCGGTCACGACACCGAACCGGGCTGCGCGGTCCGGGCCGCGGTCGACGACCTCCAGCTGGCCCCCGAGCGTCTCGCCTCCTGGCGCCAACTGGAGCGGGAGGCGGCCGCCCTGGCTCTGCGCTCGGCCCCCCACGAGCGCCGCCGCAACGACCGCCGCTTCGCCCGGGTCACCAAGGACGCGCAGAAGCGCAAGGGCCGGGCGTGATCGCGCCAGCGACGCAGAGGAGGCAGCAGCCATGAACGACCCCATCAGCTCGGGTCGCGGCACCGCCGATGACCCCTGGCGACTGAAGACCCCGCCGCTCTCGTCCGACTACACGATGCACCGCGACACCCGAGACGACCTCGACGTGCTGGTGTGCACGGTCGGCTCGTCGGTGCTGCTCTACGACGCCCGGTGCATCGACGACCTCCACGCCATGCTCCTGGCCCGGGGCGACTGGGTCGAGCTGGGCTCGGCCGACGAGCAGAAGCCGGCCAAGGACGGCACCGTCGAGGCCTGGGGGCGTTCGGCCGACAACCCGGTGGGTGGCTGGTACGGGCGCAAGAAGGGGATGCGGGGCCGCTTCGGCATGTATCTGCCACCCCTGCTGGAGCACCTCGGTCTGGCCGAGGTCGAGCACAACCCGCGGGGCAACCGCATGCGAGCCGTGACGGCCAGCTGAGCTCCGGCGCCCCGCGACCGCCTCGGCGCCGAGGGTTCACTCAGGAGCGCGTCGAAGCCAGCGGGAGCAGCACGAGGATCCGGGCACCGGGGGAGTGTCCGGGGTCGACGGTGATCGTCCCCCGGTGGCGTTCGACGATCTCCCGAGCGATGGCCAAGCCCAGGCCGGTGCCGCCCTCGGTGTGGGTGCGGGCCTCGTCGAGCCGGGCGAAGCGCTCGAAGACCCGCTCCCGATGCTCGGCCGGGATGCCCTCGCCGTCGTCGGCCACCGACAGCCGGGCCCAACCGGCGTCCTCTCCCAGCGTGACAACCACTGCGGTGCGGGCATGACGGGCCGCGTTGTCGATCAGGTTCCGGATCACCCGAGCCAACTCGTCGGCCTGGCCCCGCACCTGGGCAGCCGAGACCGCAGAGGTTTCCACCGAGACATCGCGGCCCGGGGCCGCACGCCGCCGCCGAGCCTCGGCCAGGACCAGGTCGTCGAGGTCAACCGCCGTCGGTTCCGGGCGCCCACCGGAGGCACCGGCGTCGCTGCGGGCCAGCAGGAGGAGGTCGTCGACCAACCGGGTCAGGTGCTCGGTCTCCTCCAGCACGCTGCGATGGGTCGCGGCCAGGTCGGCGCCGGCGGGATGGCCGAGATCGACCTCGAGCTCGGTGCGGATGCGGGTGAGCGGGCTACGCAGCTCGTGGGCGGCGTCGGCCACGAAGCGCTGCTGGCGCTCGGCCGCCCGCTCGACCCGGTCGAGCATGGCGTTCATGGTCCGGGCCAGGCGGTCGATCTCGTCGCCCGAGGAGGGCTCGGGCACCCGGAGGTGCAGGCTCGATCCGGAGATGTCGGCCACCTCGCGCCGGATGGCCTCGACCGGGCGCAACGTCCGGCCCACCAGCCACCAGACCAGGGCGGCGAGGGCGAGGGCAACCGTGGGGATGGCCACCCCCAGCCCGACGCGCAGCGCGGCCACGCTCTCGTCGACGTCGTCGAGGGGGGCACCGGTGTGGATCACGACGTCGCCGACGCGGCGGGAGAGCAGCCGGTAGGTGGGCTCGCCGTCGAGCACCGAGACGGAGCGGAGCCGTTGGTCCTCGCCCTCGGCGGGCCCGTCCAGGGCGGGCTGGTTGTCGAGGTTGGCGGTCGCCGCCTGCACCCGTCCATCGGCGCCGACGATCTGGGCGATCGAGTCGTCGTCACTCTGCCCGGGGAGCGGGTCCTCGAGCGTCCCGCCGTCGGCCAGCCCTGCCGCCAGCGCCTGGCTGTGATCGAGGAGGGCCTCGTCGAGGTTGCTGGTCAGGAGCCGGCGCTGCGAGCCGACCAGCGCCACCGCCGTGACCACCAGGACGGCGAGCACGACCACGGTGGCCAGGGCGGTGATCCGCACCCGGATCCCGCGTCGCCCCATCAGTCGTTCCCGAGGCGGTAGCCGGCGCCCCGCACCGTGGTGATGGTGGCGGCGTCAGGAGCGGGGCCGGGGCCGTCGAGCTTGCGGCGGAGCCGACCGACGTAGACCTCGACGATGTTGGGGTCACCGTCGAACTCGTCGCTCCAGACCCCGTTGAGGATCTCGTACTTGGACAGCACCTGGCCGGCTCGGCGTACCAGGAACTCGAGCACGTCGAACTCCCTGCTGGTGAGGGCCACCTCACGCTCGTCGCGCCAGGCTCGTCGGGCCGCGGGGTCGATACGGAGGGCGCCGACGCTGACGGGGGCGGGGCCACCGTCAGCCGAGCGGCGGAGCAGGGCCCGGACCCGGGCCACCAGCACCGGGAACGAGAACGGCTTGACCAGGTAGTCGTCGGCTCCGGTGTCGAGGGCCTCGGCCTCGTCGAGGTCGCCGTCCTTGGCCGTGAGCACGAGGATCGGTGTCCAGATCCCGGCGGCCCGGAGCTCGGCGCAGACCTGGAAGCCGTTGCGTCGGGGCAACATGAGGTCGAGCACGATCAGGTCGTAGGAGCCCTCGGTGGCCCTCCATAGCCCGTCGTCGCCGTCGATCGACACCTCCACGGTGAAGCCTTCGGCCGCCAGCCCGCGCTGGACGGCGGCCGCGATCTTGGCGTCGTCCTCGACCAGCAGGAGCTTCACGGCGTCACCGCCACCAGTGTGCTGTGCCGCCCTGACCCCGGGCTGAACCGGGTCCCATGAGAGTCAGCGCGGGTTCAGGCCCGGCCATCGACCATGCCCTCCCGTCCCCGTCAGAGGAGGAAGTGCCATGTCCCGTTCCCACGTTCGGTCCGCCGCCGCCGTGCTCGGCCTACTCGCACTGGTGGCGAGCGCCTGCGGCGACGACCGTGCCACCACCCGGTCGGTGTCGGCGACCACCACCACCACATCGACCGCCCGCCTCGGGCCGGTCATCGATCCCGGCGACGGCGGTGACTACGACCCGCAGCTGGATCCGGCCGACTTCGTCGACGTCATCGACAACCCCTACCTCCCGATGCCCGTCGGTGCCCATTGGCGCTACCAGGGCGAGTCCGACGGTGAGGTCGAAACCGTCGACATCACGGTGACCGGCGAGCGCCGCCAGGTCATGGGCATCTCGGCGTTCGTCATTCGCGACACGGTGACCGTCGGCGGGCAGATGGTCGAGGACACCCTCGACTGGTTCGCCCAGGACGTGGCCGGCAACGTCTGGTACCTCGGCGAGGACGTCAAGGACTACGACGGCGGCCAGGTGGTGAGTACCGCCGGGTCGTGGGAGGCCGGGGTGGGCGGGGCCCGACCCGGCATCGTCATGCCGGCCGCACCCGAGGTCGGTGAGGTGCATCGCCAGGAGTACCTCCCGGGGGAGGCCGAGGACATGATGGAGGTGCTCGACGTCGGCGCCGCCCTCGACGTGGCCGCGGGCCAGTACCGCGAGGTAGTGGTCACCCGGGACTGGACGCCGCTCGACCCCGACACCGTCGAGGAGAAGCACTACGCCAGGGGCGTCGGCAAGATCCGGGAGGAGAAGGTGGCCGGTGGTGGCGGCTTCGTCGAGCTGATCGAGGTCACCTTCGG
This sequence comes from Actinomycetes bacterium, assembly GCA_031398745.1. Lineage (GTDB taxonomy): Bacteria > Actinomycetota > Acidimicrobiia > Acidimicrobiales > CADCSY01 > JANNNX01. The sequence continues at coordinate 101,557 of JANNNX010000071.1, read as the reverse complement.
GTCCTGAACCCCGGTGGACCGGTTCAGCCTGCGGTCAGGGCATGCTCCTTACCGTGCGATGGTCAGCCTCGAACAAGGAGAGACCATGCAACAACGGATGAAGCTCGTGCTGGTGGCCGGTGCGGTCACCTTGGCCGCCGGCGGCATCGGCACCGCCGCGGTCGGCGCCAACTCGAACGACGACCAGGAGGCACCGATCACCGGCACCGCCCTCGACCGAGCCGGTGAGGCCGCCCTGGCCCACACCGGCGGGGGGCGGGTGACCGACGCCGAGGTGGGCGACGAGGAGAGCCACTACGAGGTCGAGGTAACCCTCGAGGACGCCACGGTGGTCGACGTCCAGCTCGACGAGAGCTTCGCGGTGGTCGGCGACGAAGCCGACGGGCCGGACGACGCCGACGACGAGCAGGACGCCGACGCGTCTTGATCGACCGGTAGTCGAGCCCGCCGGTCCTCAGGTCGGCGGGCTCGGCCGCGCCGGCGCCATGCGGTGCAGCTCGGAAGTGAAGGCCACTCGGTCGCCCCGGAAGCGGTACTGGCACAGCGCCCGAGGTCGGGCATCGACGTCGCGCAGGAGGTCTTCGAGCCAGAGGACGGGCGAGCCCTCGCTCACCCCCAGCAGCGTGGCGGTGAGCGAGTCCGACGTCTCGGCGCCGACCGTGGTCGAGCTCTCGCCGACGCAGACGCCGAGTCGTTCCTCGAGGTACGTGACGGCGTCGGGCACCTCGTGGACCGGGGGGACGAGCACGTCGCCAGGGTCGACGGCCACGTAGCTCACGGTGAGTGCGAACGGCTCGTCACCCAACACCAGCACGCCGTCGATGATCAGGACCAGCGCGTCGGCCGGCAGCTCGAGCTGGGCTCGGATCATCTCCGGCGCCGGGATCAAGACGGTCTCGAGCACTCGACCCACCAGGGGCAGGCGCTCGCTGCGAGAGAACTCGTCGACCGCCAGTGCCTCGTCGATGCGCAGCACCATCGAGGGTCCGACGATGGTGCCGATCTTCGGACCCCGGGTCACCAGGCCCCGCTCGGCCAGGAGCTGCAGGGCGCTGCGGACCGTGCTGCGGCTGGCCGACAGCGACTCGACCAGGTCGCCCTCGACCAGGCGGGAATCGGGTTCGAGGTTGTGGAGCGAGAAGCGCAGGAGGTCGTAGGTGCGTCGAAGCGAGTTGTTCAACGGCACCCGGCGGTCCCGACGACGTTGGTAGACGGTTCGCTGAGCAACTCCGGGCATCGCGCTCCTCCAGCCTGGGCCGCCCCCGGACGACCTCGTGACGCTACGGCCGGAAGCGTCGTCGCAGGTCAAGGGGTGGTTACGGTGCCCTTGCCGGGGTGTGACCGGCCTCCTCGACAGGCGTAATCGTCCCGACACCTGGGGAGGCGTCCGGTGCCGACCGGGCTCCCTACGCTCCGATGGTGAGCAGCCTCCGGACCGAGTCCGACCCGGCCGGAACCCCGTCGACGCACGGGCCCGACGCCCGGTTCAGCTTCACTGCCTACCTGGTGCTCATCGCCCTGGCCGGCGCCGGGTTCGGCATGACGGCCTCGATCACGGTGCTCTATGCGGTGGAGTTCGGTGCGTCCGACACCGTCGCCGGACTCGTCTGGGCTTCGATCGCCCTCGGCCTCCTGGCCGTCGACGTGGTCGGCACGCGGCTGGTGCCTCGTCTCGACGGCCGCAGCGTCCTGTGGATCTCGCTCGGGGTGTTCAGTGCCGGCCTGGTGGTGTCGGGTCTCGCCCCCAACCTGGCGATCGTGGTCGCCGGTCGGATCGTCCAGGGGGCGGGTGCGGCCGTCGCCATGAGCGGCGCCCTCCAGGTGGTGGTCCGGAACTCGTCGCCCGACCGGGTCGGTCGAGACATCGGCGCCTTCAACGCCGCCTGGTTCGCCGGCATCTCCACCGGGCCGCTGGTCGGCGGTGGCCTGAGCGAGATCGGCGACGGGCTGGTCGGGTTCCGCATCGCCTTCCTGGTCTCGGCCGCCCTGTGCCTGGCGGTAGCCGTGGGCGCTCGGGTGGCGCTGCCGTCGCTGCCCACCGGCCAGCGGCCCCGGCTGTCCCGCCCGAGCTATCCGTCGGCTCGCCCGGGGCTGCGCACCTGGCCGGCCCTTGGCCTGGGGCTCTTCGGTGAGGCGCTGCGTGGCGGGGTGGTGTTCACCCTCATCCCGCTGTTCGGCTCCCAGCACCTCGGGGTCGGCACCGGCACCATCGGCCTCGCCCTGTCGGCGTTGGCGGTCGTCGACGTCGCCTCGATGCGGGTCGGCGGTGCACTCGCCGACCGGGTCGGCCGCAACGTGGTGCTGGCGGTGGCCCTAGCCGTCGGCGCCGCCGCCTGCCTCAGCGCCCCCCTGGTCGACTCCGTGCCCACCTTCGTGCTCTGGTGCGCGCTCCTCGGCGCGCCGGTGGCGGCGGCCTGGGTGGTCCCGGCGGCGATGGTGGTCGACGTGAGCGCCGACCACCAGGCCGGGCTGGCCGCCTACCGGATCGCGGGCGACGCCGGCGACGCCGTCGGCCCCACCGCGGCGGCCGCCGCGGTGGGGGCGGCGGGACCGCTCGGCGCGGCCATCGGCATCGGCGCCGGCACGCTGGCGGTGGCGGCCTGGGTGTGGCGGTTGACCGACGCTCGGGTCCACCCCTTGTCGCGCGCCGCCGCGGCCGCCGAGCACCCGGTGCCGCCGGCGGCGTAATCGAACGGGCACCTCCTCGATGTCACCGGGAAACACGGTCGCGGTTGGTTGTGGTCGTCCTGGCGACGACGAGGACCGTGACCGAGGAGACACCGACGATGGCCGACAAGCGGATGCACCTGGGGTGGTTCATGAACTTCACCCCCGACGAGTGGAACGAGCCCTTCGCCGCCGGCGGGAACCCGTGGACCGGCGACTTCTTCATCGAGTTCGCCCAGTCCCTCGAGCGGGCCTGCTTCGACTACATCATGATCGAGGACACCCTCATGGTGTCCGACGCCTTCGGCGGCACCTTCGAGGCCTACCTGCGCCACGCGCTGATGGCGCCGAAGCACGACCCGTCGCCGCTGGCCGCGCTGATGTCGGCGGCCACATCCCGCCTGGGAGTGGTGGCGACCATGTCGACCACCTTCTACCCACCGTTCCTGCTGGCCCGGCTGTGCGCCACCCTCGACCACATCGCCCGGGGGCGCTTCGGGTGGAACATCGTGACCTCCGGCGAGGACGGCTCGGCCCAGAACTTCGGGATGGACAAGCTCACCGAGCACGACCTGCGCTACGACATCGCCGACGAGTACGTCGAGCTCTGCCTGCAGCTGTGGGACTCGTGGGAGCCGGGGGCGGTGATCCTCGACCGGGAGACCGGTACCTACGCCGACCACACCAAGGTCCACGCCATCAACTTCGAGGGCACCTACTTCAAGAGCCGGGGCCCGCTCAACACGGTTCGCTCACCCCAGGGCCGGCCCGCCTTCGTGCAGGCCGGCGGGTCCCCCAAAGGCCGCCAGTTCGCCTCCAAGCACGCCGACTCGATCATCGCCGCCGCCAACGGCATCGAGGGCATGCGGGCCTACCGCGACGACGTGCGGTCCCGAGCGCTGGCCCAGGGTCGCAAGCCCGACGACATCAAGGTGCTCTTCCTCATCTCGCCAGTGCTGGGGGAGACCGAGGAGGAGGCCCGGGCCAAGCAAGCCCGGATGGGCGAGGCCCCCTACTTCATCGAGCAGGCGCTGGCCTCGATCTCGTCGGTGACCGACGTCGACTTCTCGGTCTTCGACCTCGATGCCCCACTTCCCGAGATCACCACCAACGGCGAGCAGGGCTCGCTCGACAAGTTCGCCCAGTGGGGGAGCGGCAAGACCCTGCGCCAACTGATCGTCGACTCCGGCGGGGTGGCCGACTCGGTCGAGCTGGTCGGGACCCCCGACCAGGTGGCCGAGAAGATGGGCCACGTCATGGAGGCGGTGGGCGGAGACGGGTTCCTCATCTCCAGCCCGGGCATGCGCAACAGCCGCCGCTACATCACCGAGATCGCCGACGGCTTGGTGCCGGCCCTCCAACGACGGGGCCTGGCCCGCACTGAGTACGCGTTCGAGCACCTCCGCGACACCCTGAAGGAGTTCTGATGGCGCCCCCCGGACCTCGTGGCTTGCCGGTCGGTGCCGGCATCGACCGCCGGACCTTCCTCACCCGCAGCGGCCTGCTGGCCGGCACCCTTGGCGTCCTCGGGCCGTCCGGGTTCCTGGCGGCCTGCGGCACCTCCGACCCGAGTTCGTCCTCCACGTCGTCGGTCGACACCGACGTGCTCCGCTTCGCCTTCCTGGCCGACATGCAGGTGCCCGACCCCGACATCTTCTACGAGGGCGAGGGGCTGGTGGTGACCCTGTCCTGTTACGACGGACTCCTGCGGTACAAGCCCGACTCGGCCGAGTTCGAGGGGATGCTGGCCACCGACTGGGAGGTCTCGCCCGACGGGCTCGTTTACACCTTCGGCCTCCGCGAGGACGTGACCTTCCACGACGGCACGCCGTTCGACGCGGCGGCGATGATCTCGAGCTTCGAGCGGCGCATGGCGGTGAACCAGGGCCCGGCCTACATGCTCACCACTGTGGCCTCCACCGAGGCACCGGACCCCTACACCCTGGTGATCACCCTCCAGAACCCGCTCGACCCGTTCCTCGACTACCTCGCCTGCCCGTGGAGCCCCAAGGCGGTGAGCCCGGCGCTGGTGGCCGAGCACGAGCAGGACGGCGACCTCGCCCAGCAGTGGCTGACCACCAACTCCGCCGGCACCGGCCCGTTCCAGATCGTCGAGTTCGTCACCGGCAGCCACTACACCCTCGAAGCCGTGCCCGACTACTGGGGCACCCCGGCGTCGTTCTCCCAGGTCCGCATCGAGATCCTGCCCGATGTCACCACCCAACGCCTGAAGCTGGAGGCCGGCGAGCTCGACGTCGTGACCAAGGGCCTGCCCATCGCCGACATCCAATCCTTCGCCGACGACGCCGACTTCACCGTCACCACCCGGCCGACGGCGCTCAAGTCGGCGCTGTACTTCAACCCCAACAGCGGGCCGTTCCAAGACGTCGAGCTCCGCAAGGCGGTGACCGTGGCCCTCGACCGGGCCGCGCTCATCGAGCCGACCTACGGCGAGTTCGGCGTGGTCTCCACCGACTTCTATCCCAAGGGCTTCCTCCCCGACGGCGCCGCGCCGGACGATCCGACGATGGATGTGTCGGTGCTCGAGGCCCTGGTTCCCGGCCTGGCCGACACCACCATCGACTTCGTCTACGACGAGCAGGGCGGCGCCACCGACCGTCGGCTGGCCGAACTGATCCAGGCCCAACTGGCGGCGGCCGGCCTGGACGTGACCGTTCGGGGCATCCCCACCTCCCAGGCCTTCGCCATGTTCGACACCCCGGAGGACCAGCGGCCCGACCTCATGCTCAACGTCGCCGGCGGTGATGCCCTCAACGCCGACACCCAGCTGCGGATCTTCTTCCGCACCGACGCCGCCCCGCTGAACTGGTTCAACTACAGCGACCCGGCGATCGACGCGGCCATGGACGCGGCGTCCAGCCAACCCGACTCGGCCTCTGCCGACGCCGGCTACGCGGCGGTGGCAGAGCTGGTCATCGACCAGGCCTGGATGGTCAACCTGGCCGACCTCCAGGACGTGGTCATCACCCCAGCGGGCATCACCAACGTGGTCCACGATCTGGCCGCGGCTCGCTTCGTGTACCTGAACGAGCTCCGGCCGGCCTGAGCGCATGACGACGACCATGGCCGAGCCGCCGCCGACGGGACTGTCCCCGCCTCGGGTCCGCATCGAGGACCTGCACGTCACCTTCAAGCGTAAGGGCGTCGCCCTGCGAGCAGTGCGGGGCATCTCCCTCGACATCGCCGCCGGCGAGATCCTGGCCATCGTGGGCGAGTCCGGGTCGGGCAAGAGCGTGCTCGGGCTGACCATGCTCGGCCTCCTCGGGGGTGATCCTCCGGCCGAGGTCACCGGGCGAGTCGAGGTGTGTGGGGTCGACATGGTCTCGGCGTCGGCCAGCGAGCGCCGAGCAACCCGGCGCCGGCACCTGGGGGCCGTGTTCCAGGACCCGATGACCTCGCTCAACCCCACCATGCGCATCGGCCGCCAGGTCGGCGAGGCCGCCGGCTCTCCGGAGGAGGCCCAGCGGCTGCTCGAGCTGGTCGGCGTGCCCGAGCCGGCGCGGCGGATGCAGGCCTATCCCCATGAGCTGTCGGGCGGGCTGCGCCAACGGGTGATGCTGGCCATGGCCGTGGCCGGAAGCCCCGCCCTGGTCATCGCGGACGAGCCGACCACCGCCCTCGACGTGACCGTGCAGGCGCAGATCCTGGCCCTGTTGCGCGACCTGCGCGATGAGCTGGGGAGCACCTTCGTCCTCGTCACCCACGACTTCGGGGTGGCCGCCCAGGTCGCCGACCGGGTTGCGGTCATGTACGGCGGTCGGCTGGCCGAGGTCGGCACCATGGCCGGCGTCCTCAACGCCCCCGCCCACCCCTACACCCGCGGTCTCCTGCGGTCGCGGCTCGACCTGACGCTCCCGCGGAGTCGGGCCATCGCCACCCTTTCCGGCGAGCCCCCCGACCCCCGGGCCCACCCGCCGGGGTGCCCATTCGGTCCTCGCTGCGCCGGTCACCACGACGCGTGCGATATGGCGATCCCTGCGTTGGTGGCGGCCGAGGGCCATTCCGGCCAGGTCGCCTGCATCCTCCCGCCGGAGCCCAACCCGGTGGGTGGCGGCACCACCGTGGCCTTCCCGACCCCCGCGGTCCTGCCTTCGTCACCGGAGCCCGTCCTTCGGTGCGGGAACGTGGAGAAGCACTTCTGGGTGGGTCGCGGCTTCGGGCGCCGAGAAAAGTTGGCCGCCCTACGGGACGTGGTCCTCGAGGTCCACGCCGGCGAGTCGGTGGCCATCGTCGGCGAGTCGGGGTCGGGCAAGTCGACGCTGTTGCGGGTGGCGGCCGGCCTGCTCGAGCCGGACTCCGGTCGCCTGGAGCGCGCCGACGACCACCCCCAGATGGTGTTCCAGGACGCGGGTGCCTCGCTCACCCCCTGGATGACCGTCGGGGAGCAGGTCGGCGAGCGCCTGGGGCGCTCGATCGGGCGAGCCGAGCGTCGCCGTCGGGTGGTCGAGGCACTCGGCCTGGTCGGCCTGCCACCCGAGGTGGCGGGGGCCAAGCCGGCCAGCCTGTCGGGTGGGCAGCGCCAGCGGGTCTCCTTCGCCCGGGCCACCATCGTGCCTCCGTCGCTTCTCCTGTGTGACGAGCCCACCTCGGCCCTCGACGCCTCGTTGGCGGCCTCGGTGCTCAACCTCCTCCAACGGCTGCGGCGCGAGCTGGGCATGGCGGTGATGTTCGTCACCCACGACCTGGCCGCGGCCCGCTTCGTGGCTGACCGGATCGCGGTCATGTACCTGGGCGAGATCGTCGAGTGCGGGCTGGCCGAGGAGATCGTGGAGGCGCCGTCGCACCCGTACACCAAGGCGCTGCTGGCGGCCGTTCCCCGCCCCGGGACCCCGCCGGCACGGCTGGCTGGCGAACCGGCCAGCCCACTCGCCCCGCCGACCGGCTGCGCCTTCCACCCCCGCTGCGACGAACGCCTGGCGTCGTGCGCCCGCGACCGTCCGACCCTGCTGAGCGTCGATGGCACCAAGCGGCGTCTGGTGGCGTGCGTCCACGTCGGGGGTCCGCACCCCGAGGCCAGGGGCTCGGACGCCACGGGATCGGAGCCCACGGGATCGGGGGGCACGTCCGATCGGACCGTGCTCGAGCTGTTCGAGCCGGTCACCGGCGAGGCGTCCTGATGGCCATGGCCGAGCCCTACGTGGCACCGGCCCTCGGCCGGTCGTCGGTCGGCGAACGACTCGGGGTGGGGTTGCGCCGGACTTTCGGTGGCTCGCCGGTCGCCGACCGGCTGGCCCTCGGCGCCCTCTTCCTGGTGTTCGTGGTGGCGGTGGCGGCCCCGGTGCTGGCGCCCTACGAGGCCACCACGCCGGCGGGTGACCCGTTGCTCGCCCCCAGCGCCCAGCACCTCTTCGGCACCGACGAGATCGGTCGGGACGTGTTCAGCCGGGTGCTGATGGGCATCCGGTCGAGTTGGTGGGGGGCCATGGTGGTCATCAGCTCCGGGGTCCTCGTCGGGGGCACGCTGGGTCTGGTGGCCGGCGCCGCCGGCGGGATCGTCGACAGCCTGGTCATGCGGATCACCGACACCTTCATGGCCATGCCCGGCGCGGTGCTGGCGGTGGCGGTGACCGCCGCCATCGGAGCGTCCTACGAGCACACCCTGTTCGCCATCGCCATCGTGTGGTGGCCGCTCTACGCCCGCATCGTCCGAGGCGAGGTGCACCGCCTCCGGGGCTCACCCCACATGGAGGCGGCCCGGCTGGCCGGTGTCGGCCGCCTGCGCCTGACGCTGCGTCACCTCCTCCCCGGGGCCGTCCCGCCGACCATCGTGGCGGCCAGCCTCGACGTCGGCGCACTGGTGCTCACCCTCGCCGGTCTGTCGTTCTTGGGCCTGGGCGCGCCGGCGCCGGCGCCCGAGCTCGGGGCCATGAGCGCCCGGGGGGTGGCCTACGTGTTCGAGGCCTGGTGGGTGCCGATCATGCCGGCCGCCGGGGTGTTCCTGCTGGCCGTCGTCTCGAACCTCGGCGGCGATGCCCTCCGCGACCGGATCCGGGACCGGTGAGCGCGATGCTCACCCTGTTGGCCCGGCGGGCGGCCTCGATCGTCCCGGTCCTGCTGGCCCTCTCGGCCGCGGTGTTCGTCCTCCAGCAGGTGTCGCCCGTCGATCCGGCCCGGGCCCTGGTCGGGGAGCGGGCATCGGAGACGGTGGTGGCCGAGACCCGGCGGGAGATGGGTCTGGATGACCCGATGGTCGTGCAGTACGCCCGCTACGTGGGGAGGGTGGCCACCGGCGACCTCGGAACCTCGGCCGTCACGCGCCAGCCGGTGGCCGAGGACCTGGCCGGTTACGTGCCGGCGACCCTCGAGCTGGTGCTGGTCGCCTTCGGCCTGGCGGTGACCTTGGGCCTCCTCTTCGGCGTCCTCACCTCCGGCCGCGGGCGAGGCGCCCGGGTGCTCCAGGTGGCGATGGTCGGCGTGGCGTCGGTGCCGGTGTTCCTGACCGCTCTGCTCGGGATCATCTACTTCTACCGGCGCCTCGGGTTGCTCCCGGCCACCGGGCGCACCTCGATCAACGACGCGCCCACCGGTCCGAGCGGCTTCCTGGTGCTCGACGGAGTCCTGGCCGGCCGGTGGGACGTGGTCAGCGACGCCTGGCTCCACCTGGTGATGCCCGCCTGCTGCCTGGCCCTGGCCCCGGCGGTGGCCATCGGCCGGGTACTGCGCAGCAGCCTCCAGCAGACCCTGCGTTCGGAGTTCGCCCGCACCGCTCGGGCCAAGGGCCTCAGCGAGCTGCAGGTGGTGGTCCGCCACGCCACCCGGAACTCGGTCGGACCGATGCTGGCCATGGCCGGCCTCCAGTTCGCCGCTCTGTTCGCGGCGGTGCTGGTGGTGGAGGTGATCTTCGCGTGGCCGGGCCTCGGCTTCTACACCTCCCAGGCCATCGCCAAGGGCGACTTCACCACCATCGCCGGCATCACCCTCGTGCTCGGCGGGCTCTACGTCGTCGGCAACGCGGTGGTCGACATCGGCCAGGTGGCGGCCGACCCCCGCATCGAGCACTGACGACCGTGCGGGGCAGGGGAGAGGGCGAGGGCCGAGCGACGCCCCCGGCCCGGCGCCTGCGGCGCCTCACCGTGGGTGCCGGGTTCGCTCTGGCCATGACCGCCCCCTTCGAGCTCCTCTACGCCGAGGAGGTGGGCGTCGACGCCGTCGGGATGGGACTGTTCATCGCCGCCACCTTCGCGGGGATGCTGGCCGTCGACGTCTTCGGTACTCGGGCCGTCCCCTACATCGATGCCCGAGGCGCGCTGGCCGTGGGCATCGCCACCTTCGGGGTGAGCTGCGTGCTCCTCGGCCTGGCCCGCGGCCTGCCCCTCCTCCTCGTCGCCCGGGTGGTCCAGGGCCTGGGCAGTGGCCTGTTGATGGGTGCTGGCCTCCAGGCCTCGTTGCGGGTGTCCCACACCGACCACGAGGCGGTCGGCTCGTTCAACCGCACCTTCCTCTTCGGGGCCGCCCTCGGGGCGCCGGTCGGTGGGCTCATCGCCGGCTTGGTCCCTGGCGGCTACCGCAGCACCTTCGGGGCCTGCGCCGCGGTGTGCCTGGCCATGACCATCCTCACCTGGCAGACCCTGCCCCGCTTGGCGCCGGGACGGCCGGTGCAGGCCCGGCTCAGCTGGCCCAGCTTCGCCGGCCCTCCGGGCACCAAGCTGGCCATCGTCTTGGGCATGACCGGCGACTTCCTCCGAGGCGGGGTGATCTACACCGCCTTGCCGCTGGTGGGCGACGCCCGGGGCCTCTCGGCCACCACCATCGGTGTAGCCGTGGGTCTCCTCTCGGCGGTCGAGATCGGGGTGCTCAGCCGCTCCGAGGCCATCGTCGCCCGCCTCGGGATCCTGCCGTCGCTGCTGGCGGCGCTGGCTGTCGGCGTCCTTTGCGCGCTGGTGCTGGCGTTGCACGGAGCGGCCTGGTCGTTCGTGGTGGTGTCGATGCTCTTCGGATTGGCCGTCGCCGGGGCGACGATCGGACCGCCGCTGGTGCTGGTCGCCCTGGCCGGAGATGCGGCCGCCGGGCTGGCGACGTTTCGGATGGCCAGCAGCACCGGGATGTTGGTCGGGTCGGTGGGCGTCGGGATGTTGGCCGCCGCCTTCGACCCCCGGACCGTGTTCGTCGCGGTGGCCCTGTCGCTGGTCGGGGGGGCAGTGCTGGTGGTGGCCGTCGGGCGCCACCTCCCGACCACAGGACCGCTGGCCGCGGCGCGGTGACCTCGGGCCCCGACCGCGGCGTGGGCACAGGCGGCGCAATGGTCTGGCCACGACGGCGACGCCCTCCCGACACAGCCTTCGGCTGGGCTGGGCGTCCATGGACATGGCGGTGGTCACCGGCAACCCGAAGCCCGGTTCGAGGACGTTGACGGCGGCGCGGGCGGTGGCCGAGGCGATCTCGGGCGAGCCACCAAAGGTGGTGGTCGACGTCGTCGAGCTCGGCGCCGGCCTGCTGGGCTGGGGCGACCCGGCCGTTACCGAGGCGGTCGAGGCGGTGCGGAGCTCGTCGGTCGTGGTCTTCGCCAGCCCGACCTACAAGGCCACCTACACCGGCCTGCTCAAGCTGTTTCTCGACCAGATCCCGGCCGACGGGTTGGCCGGTGTGGTCGGCATCCCGCTGATGCTGGGCGCCGGTCCCGGTCACCAGCTGGCACCCGAGCTGCTGCTCAAGCCGGTGCTGGTGGAGCTGGGAGCGACCTGCCCGACTCGGGCCCTCTACCTGCTCGACAGCCAGGCCGCCGACGAGGGCGCGCTCGAGCCCTGGCTGACGATCGCCCGACCCCAGGTGCTGGCCTCGTTGCGCTCTCCCCTCGACTAGCCGCGGTGGACCTCTCCATCGTCGACCTCGGAGCGGTGCCGGTCGGGGGGACGGCCACCGATGCGCTGGCCGGGACCTTCGAGCTCGCCTCGCGGGCCGAGCAGCTCGGCTTCCAGCGGTACTGGCTGGCCGAACACCACGGACGGGGCCACGCCCTCGTGGCCAGCAACCCCGAGGTCCTGGTGGCCGCCGTGGCCGCCCGGACGGCGACGATCCGGGTGGGTGCCGGTGCCGTGCTCCTCAACTCCGCCAGCCCGTTCCGCGTGGCCGAGACCTTCCGGCTCCTCGCTGCGATGCATCCGGGCCGCATCGACCTGGGCCTCGGCCGCTCGGGTGGCTCGGCCGAGGTCGACCTCGCCCTGCGGGTCGATCGCCCCGGGCTGGACGACATCGGCGGATCGACCGATTCCGAGCCCGAGCTCCTACCCGTCGGGCCCTTCGGTGGGCTCTCGGACTGGATGGCGCAGGAGGCGCGGGTGGCCGAGGTGTTGTGGTGGCTCGGCGAGGAGGGCGACGGCGACGATGCGATCACCCTGGCCACCGCGACCGGAGCGCCCGGCCCCGAGCCGTGGCTGGTCGGATCGACCTTGACCAGCGCGGTCCTCGCCGCCCGTCTCGGGCTGCCGTACTGCTACGCCGGATTCGTGGATCCGGCGGGGGCCGTGCCGGCGCTGCGGACGTACCGCTCGTCGTTCCAGCCCGCCCCCGACCCCGGCCGGCAGACCGGGCCCCGAGCAATGCTGGCGGTGAACGTCACCTGCGCCGACTCCCAGGCCGAGGCGACCGTCCTGCGGGCCAGCGCCGAGCTGTTCCATCGCCAACTTGCTCGAGCGCCCGGTCGGCCCCGTCGCCTACTGGCGCCGCGGGAAGCCGTCGGGAAGATGGGGGGCCTCTCCTCGGCCGAGCCCGACGACGCCGGTCACTGGCCCCGGCTGGTGGCCGGCGACCCCGAGCGGGTCGGCGAGCTGCTCTCGACCATGGCCGAGGCCACCGGGGCCGACGAGCTGATGGTGCAGGACCTGATCCCGTTGCCGGCCGAGCGCCTTCGCTCCTACGAGCTGGTGGCGGCGGCGGTGGGCGATACCAGCCCTCGGCAACCGGCGATGGCTCAGAACTCGAGCAGGTTGTCCCGGAACTGCTCGTAGGCGTACTCGGTGCGGCACAGACCCCGGCGCTGCAGGGCGGGCACCAGGCCATCGGTGATCTCGGTGATGTAGTGACGGTTGAGCCGCATCACCGGACTGGTGATGAGGAAGCCGTCTCCGCCCACCTCGTCCATGATCTCGCCCATCCGCTCGGCGACCTGGTCGGGCGTTCCCACCAGCTCGACCGCGTCCGACAGCCCCCCGGCAGCCATCTCCCGCAGCGTCTTTCCCTCACCCTTCTTCACGAAGTTCTCCAGCGAGCCCCGCTCGCCGTTGGTGGTCACCGGCGGCAGGGGGGCATCCAGGTCGAACTGCGAGAAGTCGACCTCGGTGATGGAGGAGATCTCGGCCAGCGTGTACTCGATGAAGGTGTCGTCGGTCATCCAGCGCTGCTGGCGGGCTCGGGCCTCCTGCTCGGTCTCGCCCAGGATCGGCGAGATCAGGAACAGGACCTTGCAGTCGTCGGGGTTGCGGCCGTGGCCCTCCATCCGGCGGCGGATGTCGTTGCGGTACTCCAACATGCCGGCCACCCCGGAGGCGGCGGCGATGATGGTGTCGGCGTGGGCGGAGGCGAAGTGCCGGCCCCGGGGCGACGCCCCGGCCTGGCAGATGACCGGGTGGCCCTGGGGCGGGCGGACGGTGTTCAGCGGGCCCCGGGAGGCGTAGTACTCGCCCACGAAGTCGACGGTGCGCACCTTGGTGTGGTCGGCGTAGTGGCCGGTGTCGCGGTCTCGGATCACCGCGTCGCTGTCCCACGAGTCCCACAGCTCCTTGACCAGCCGGGTGTACTCGTCGGCCATCTCGTAGCGGAGGTCGTGCTCGTAGAGCTTGTCCATCCCGAAGTTCTGGGCGGCCCGGTCCTCGGCCGAGGTCACCAGGTTCCAGCCGAAGCGGCCCCGGGCGATGTGGTCGATGGTGGCGCACAGCCGGGCCAGCAGCCACGGCGGGTAGAAGCTGGTCGACAGGGTGGCCACGATGCCGAGGCGCCGTGTGGTGTAGGCGAGGAGGGTGGCCAGCGGTGCGGGGTCGTGCTTCGGGGCGATGCCGTGCTTGAGGTCCATCTCCATGGTGCCGCCGTAGGCGGTCGACACCATGCACTTGTCTTCCAGGATCATGTAGTCGAAGCAGGCCCGCTCGAGCGACCGGGCCATCTCGACGTAGAAGTCGCCGGTCCAGGTGTCGCCGTCGGCCCCCCAGGTGCCGTTCCACTCGTCGGCCACGAAGTTGCAGAACCACCCCAGGTGGAAGCGGTCGTCACCGGTCATCGGAGTCCTCCTGTGCTCGCGCCGCCCCGTCTGGGCCAGGGGTCCAGGCCAGCGCGTGCGTGTTTCGCACGATGGGCCGGCCTGTGCCGGGAGGATTAAGCCGCGCCGTACGATCGACCCATGTGCCGGAACATCACCACCCTGCGGGGCCTCGAGCCGGCGGCCACGCCGACCGAGATCGAGGCTGCCGCTCGCCAGTACGTCCGCAAGGTCAGCGGCGTCCAGACCGTGTCGGCCGCCAACGCCACGGCCTTCGAGCAGGCAGTGGCCGAGATCACCCGGAGCACAGCGGTGTTGCTGGCCACATTGCCGCCCCGCCGCCAGCCTCCCACCACCGTGCCCCCGCTGCGTCGGCTCCGCTCGGTCGGCCAGGCCTGAGGCGGCTATCCGGGCCCGGTGCCCCCGCCCGCCTCGAGCGGAGGGGGTGGTGCGGGGTCGGCTTCGGGGGTACGCAGTTCGGCCAGGCCGTTGACCACCACCGCGGTGAGCGGCACCGCCAGGAACGCGCCCGCCAGGCCGGCCAGGCTGCTGCCGGCGGCGATGGCCAGCAGGATGACCAGCGGGTGCAGATCCAGTGCCTTGCCGAACACCCAGGGGGCGAGCAGGTCGTTGTCGAGTTGCTGGACGACCAGCGCCACCACTCCCACGATCAGGGCCGCCACCGGACCCGCGGTGACCAGGGCCACGAGCACGGCCACCACGCCGGCCGCGGCGGCTCCGGCGAAGGGAACGAAGGCGGCCAGGAAGGTGACCACCATCACCGGCACCACCAGCCGAGCCCCGACGCCGAGGAGGGCGATGCTGATGACCGCCGACTCGACCGCGCCCAGCATGGCCGAGCCCCGCAGGTAGCCGCCGAGGGTGCGCCACACCCGGTTGGCCACCCTCCGCATCGTCGGTCGCTGCTCGATCGGCACTCGGGCCAGGCCCCACGCCTGGAAGCGCTCGCCGTCCTTGACCAGGAAGAAGGTAACGACCAGGGCGAGCACGATCCCGGCGGCCACCTCGAGGAGCAACACCGCCCCCTCGACCAGGACCGTGCCCGATCCCGACACGGCGTCGCCCAGCCGGTCGGTGGCCTGCTCCTGGAGTTCGTCGAGCCGTCTCCGATCGACGTCGAAGGGCGAGTCGTCGACCAGCCACACCTTGATGTCCTCGACGCCGTCCTCGAGGGTCTGGGCCAGGTCGTCGAACTCGTCGGCGATGGCCGGCACGACCAGGAACCCGGCCAGCACCAGCACCCCGATGAACCCGAGGAACACCGTCCAGGCTGCGACCAGCGGTCGCCAGCCCCGGGCCCGCAGCCAGCGGGCCGGTGGGGTGAGCACCACCGTGATGAGCAGAGCGACCAGCACCGGGAAGACGACCAGCCGGAGTCGGCCCAACAGCTCCAGGGTCGCCCAGGCGAGGATGCCTATGCCGATGAGTCGCCAGCTGTAGGCGCCGAGGCGCTCGACCACCGGATGGACGCCGCCTCGACCGAGAGACGGCACGTGCTCGACGTTGCTCACCGGTCCATCGTGCGTCGCCGCCGCCGGCCGCTCGGGGACCCTGGGCGGCAGACTCCTGCGATGGATCCGGCGACGCCCCGGGAGCAGGAGCCGGCACCCACCGTCGCGCTGGCCGTAGGCGCTCGTCTCGATGGCCTCGACGCGGCCAGGGCTCTGGCCTTCACCGGCATGGTGCTGGCCCATTTCGCCCACGCCGTCCGGGTCGACGATCCCGGTTGGCTCCAGGCGATCGACGGGGCCGCCGACGGCCGGGCCGCGCCCCTCTTCTGTGTCCTGCTGGGGGTGGGGGTCGGGTTGCTGATCGAGCGGGGTGGCGACGACCGGATGCTGGTCCGCCGCGGCCTCGTGCTTTTGGCCCTGGGGCTCGCACTGTGGCCGGTGGTCGACCGGGTCTGGCTCATCCTCCCGCACTACGGCGTCCTCCTCCTCGCCGCCCCCGGGCTGCGTCGGGTGCCCACCCGATGGCTCCTTCCGGTGGCCGCCGGCCTCTTCCTGGTTCCGGCTACGGTCACCGCCCTGGTGGGCGCCACCGACCTGCGGGGGGTGACCCAGCCCTCGAGGTACCTCGATCTCCTCGACCCGGTGGCGCTGGCCGGCCAGCTGGCCTGGACCGGCGGGTACCCGTTGGTCGGGTGGACGGGCTTCGTGCTGGTTGGACTGTGGCTCGCCCGCCAGCCGCTGCGAGACCGGCGGGCGCTCGTTCGGCTGTTGGTCGCGGGCGTGGCCGTGGCGGCCCTCCAGCCGCTGGCCGCGGCGGTAGCCCGAGCCGCCGAGCCGTCGTCGGTGGTCGAACCTGCCGCCTGGTGGCGGCCCTGGGTCGACGGGCAGGCCCACAGCAGCGGCTCGGCCTGGTACATCCTGGCCAGCGCCACCGCGGTGGCGGCGGTCGCGGGGTGCCTGCTGGTGGGGGAGCGCGGCTCGCTCCTGCGCCCGCTGGTGCCGCTCGGGCGGATGGCGCTGTCGGCCTATCTGGCCCACCTGGCCGTGGGTGCGGCCTTCGTCTGGCGGTGGCGGGACGACGCCCGACCTTCCCTCGCCGTCCAGATGGCGCTGGCCCTGGTGGTGGTGGCGGTCGGTGCGGCACTCGCCGCCGCCTGGGGCCGCGGGGGCCGGCGCGGGCCGGTCGAGGTCGTCCTGCGGGCCGTCAGCGACCGGAGGCCGCCCCCGACGGCGGCGTCGGCCGCGGCGGCGAGGAGCGGGACGTGACCGACGAACCCCTGACCCCGGCGGTCGCGCCGGACGGCCGCCGCATGGTGCACGCCGAGACCCGAGAGGCGTGGCGAACGTGGCTGGCGGCCCACTACTCCGAGCCCGACGGCGTGTGGCTGGTGTCGTGGAAGAAGGCGTCCGGACGGCCGGCGGTGCCCTACGGCGAAGCCGTCGAGGAGGCGTTGTGCGTGGGGTGGATCGATTCGAAGCCGGCCAAGCTCGACGCCGACCGCAGCCTGCTGTGGTTCTCGCCGAGGCGCCCCAAGAGTGGCTGGTCGCGACCCAACAAGGAGCGGATCGAGCGACTCGAGGCGGCCGGTCTGCTGACCGCGGCCGGACGGGCAACGATCGAGGCGGCCAAGGCCGACGGCACCTGGACGATGCTCGACGCGGTCGAGGCCATGGTCGTGCCCGACGATCTGATCGCCGCCTTCGGGGCTCACCCCGGTGCGGCCGACGCCTGGGAGAGCTTCCCGCCCTCGGCCCGGCGCGGAATCCTGCAGTGGATCGTCCAGGCCAAGCGACCCGAGACCCGAGCTCAGCGGGTGGCCGAGACCGCGGAGCGGGCATCGAGGGGGGAGCGGGCCAACCAGTGGCCTCGGCCCTGACCGGTGAGCCGGGTGGGATTAGTCGTCAGTCGGACGGCTCACCCGGAGGGTTCGATCGCGTCGTACTCGGGGCGGCGGAGGGCCCGGACACGATCCCGGCCGCCGCCACCACGATCCACAGGTCGCCGACGCCGAGCCCGAGCCGCTGCCATACACCAGGGTGGGGGGCCACCGCGGTGGCGATCAGGAAGCCGCCCGCCAGGACCGCGGTGGCCAGGGAGTAGACCCGCCACCGGTGGCCGGTGCCGGGCCGGAGGGCGTCGAGGGTCGGCAGCGCGGCCAGTCCGGCGTAGCCGACGACGGCGGAGAGGCCGTGGAGCTGGTCGGCCAGCCCGTCACCCACCGGGAAAGCGGCGACGCCAAGCGTGGCCACAGCGGTGACGAACCCGGCGATGGCCGCCGGTCCCGGTCGACGCGAGGCCAACGCGGTGGCGAACGCCACCACGCCGAACGCGAAGGTGGCGAAGGCGAGGGTCATGGGCGCCCGGGTCGAGGAGCCGGCCTCGGCCAGGATGCTGATGGCCTGATCGACCGGGGAATAGCCCTCCCGGCGCTGACCGAGCACGGCCCAGCCGACGACGAAGGTGACCGGGCCCACGATGCCCCCGATGGCCAGCCACCGATCTCTCTGACCGGCCGGCCGACGCGTCCCGGCCACCTAGCGCGACGACAGCTCGGTCGGGTCCTCCCGCCACGCCGAGACTGCGATCTGCTCGATTGCGGTCGTGCCCGCCAGGACCGACAGGAAGGGGACATCCGCGCCGTCCCGCCCGGTGGCGATGCGAACCGAATCGGTGGGGTCGCTGAGACCGGTGGCGTCGACCAGCTGCCACCGGTCGCCATCGTGGGCCTCGACCAGGGCGTGGAAGTCGCGGGGCTCGAGCTCGGGGGCGTAGGCCGCGACGTAGCGGGCGGGGACGCCGAGGGCTCGCAGCAGGGTGATCGTCAGGTGGGCGAAGTCTCGACAGACGCCCACCCCCATGCCGAGGGTCTCGACGGCGGTGGTCGTGGCGTCGGAGCTGCCGAGGAGGTACTCGGTGCGGTGGTGCACCCACTCGGCGACGGCGCGGATCGCGTCGGCGGCCGCCGGCTGTCCGAACTCGGCCCGAGCCAGGCCTCCGACCAGGTCGCTCGGGCAGTAGCGACTGGGCGTCGTCCAGCGGAGGCGGGCGGCGAAGGTCAGCGGCCCGATCGGGGGCCGGTCGAGGAGGGCCACCGAGGCGGTATAGGCGATCGTCACGGGCCGGCCGTCGGTCACGATGCGGGCGATCCGCTCCCCTCCGGCGCCGTCGCCGTCCCGATGGGCGGGCAGCTCGGGGACGAGCGCGATGCCGTCGAGCGTCCACGCCTCGGCGAGCACTGACTGGGTCGGGTCGACGGCGGCCGCCATCTCGGCCGCCATTTCGACGGGCTCGCCCACCCCCAGATCGACGGTGGCGGCCACATGGGTCACGCCCCCGGCACGGCGGCTCGGATCGGCGAAGCGGGCGGCCATGGCCAAGCATCCCACGGCCCCGGCCCGTCGCCGCGACCGGCCGAGGATCTCAGCCGGCGTCGAGGGGCGCCCGACGGGTGGCCTTGCGCTCGGCCTGCCGGCGCTTGTCGGCCAGCCGGCGCTCGACCGAGCCCCGTGTCGGGCGGGTGGGCCGACGGCTCGGGTCGTTGCGCAGGGCGGCCTCCAACCGGCGGGCCAGGCGGTCGAGCGCGGCCTCCCGGTTGCGGGCCTGGGAGCGGTGCTCCGAGGCGGTCACCCGCACGACCCGACCCAGGCGATCCAACAGCCGCTCTCGCTGCCTCGGGCCCAGCGCCCTCGACGCCACCACGTCGAAGCGCACGTCGATGCGGGTGTGGCTCCGGTTGGCGTGCTGCCCGCCGGGGCCACCGCTGGTGGAGGCGGTGATCTCGATGTCGTCGAGAGGGAGGGTCAGCGACCGGCTGACCCTCAGGCCGCGTCGGTCGTCTGCGGGCACTGCTCGACGCTAGCGACCACGGGTCGCGCCGAGCAGTACCACGCAGCCAGGAACCCCGAGCTCAGATGCGGCGCCGGTTGAGTAGGGAGACGACGAGGACGATCAGGAGGATGAGGACGATGGTGCCGATGCCGATGTACATGGGTGAGCACTACCCGGGCCCGCCGGCCACGAGACGTCGGTCACTAGATGGATCGGGAATGCCGCACCCGCCCCTAGGGTTGTCGCTTGCATCTTGCTAGTGACCTTCGTGAACTCCAGGAGGATCGTCGATGGCTGAGGGCCTGGACACCCTGACCCTGCCCGTGTTGCCGCTCTCGGGTGGCGTCGTGCTCCCGCAGATGGTGCTGACCATCGCCATCGAGAGCGACGAGGCCCGCCGGGCGGCCGAGGCGGCCGCGGCTGCCGACAACCAGATCCTGCTGCTTCCCCGGCTCGGGTCGGGGGCCTACGCCCGAGTGGGCACGGTGGCCACCATCGAGGACCGTGGCGACCTGCCCGGCGGCACTCCGGGCCTGGTGGTGCGGGCCACCAACCGGGCGGTCGTGGGCGCCGGGGTGATCGGCCGCACCGCGGCACTGTGGCTCGAGGTCGACGTGCTCGACGATCCGCCGGCCACCGCTCGGACCTCCGAGTTGGCCGCCGACCTGCGGGCGAGTCTCGGCGCGCTGTTCGAGAGCATCGGGAGCCGGCGGCTGCGCGAGGTGCTGCGCAGCACCGAGGACCCGGGGGGCCTGGCCGATCAGGTCGGGTGGTGGCCCGAGCTGAGCCACGAGCGCCGGATCGAGCTGTTGGAGACGATCGACGTCGAGGAGCGGCTCATCACCGTTCTGGTCTGGGTCAAGGAGGCGCTGGCCGAGCGGGAGGTGTCGGAGTCGATCCGCCGAGAGGTGAGCGACACCATCGACCGCAGCCAGCGCGAGCTGATCCTGCGCCAGCAACTGGTCGCCATCCGCAAGGAGCTGGGTGAGGGTGAGGGCGAGGACGGGGATCTCGTCGACGGCTACCGGCAGCGGCTGACTGGGCTCGTCGCCGAGGGAGCGCTGACCGATGCCGCCCGCCAGGCGGTGGAGCGCGAGATCGGGCGCCTCGAGCGCACCCCGAGCCAGCAGGTCGAGCACGGCTGGATCCGAGCCTGGCTGGACACCGTCTTCGAAGTCCCGTGGGGCCAGCGCAGCGAGGATCACCTCGACATCGACGCGGCCCGTCAGATCCTCGACGATGACCACACCGGCCTCGACGAGGTCAAGGAGCGCATCGTCGAGCTCTTGGCCGTGCGCAAGCTCCGAGCGGAGCGGGATGGTGACCTGGTCGATCCCGGGACCGGGGACGGCGCGGGCCGGCGGGCTCCGGGGACCATCATCGCCCTGGTAGGCCCACCAGGGGTGGGGAAGACCTCGCTCGGCCAGTCGGTGGCCCGAGCCCTCGGGCGCCGCTTCGTGCGGGTGGCCCTCGGCGGGGTCCGGGACGAAGCCGACATCCGCGGCCACCGGCGCACTTACGTGGGGGCCCAGGCCGGACGGATCGTGCGGGCCCTCCAGGACGCCGGGACGATGAACCCGGTCTTCCTGCTCGACGAGATCGACAAGGTGGGCAGCGACTGGCGGGGAGACCCCTCCTCGGCCCTCCTGGAGGTGCTCGACCCGGCCCAGAACCACGGCTTTCGCGATCACTATCTCGAGATCGACCTCGATCTCTCCGACGTGCTGTTCATCACCACGGCCAACGTGGTCGATTCCATCCCGGCGCCGTTGCTGGACCGCATGGAGATCGTCCGCCTCGACGGGTACACCGATGCCGAGAAGGTGGCCATCGCTCGGGATCACCTGGTGGCTCGCCAGGTCGGACGCCACGGACTGCACGCCGACGAGGTCGTGCTGACCGACGACGCCCTCGACGAGGTGGTGACCGGCTACACCCGGGAGGCCGGGGTCCGGTCGCTCGAGCGGGAGGTGGCCAAGCTCCTGCGCAAGGTGGCCACCCAGGTCGCGGGCGGTGCCCCCACGCCGGTCCTCCTCGACCGCCCGCAGGTCCGGGATTTCCTCGGACGGCGTCGCTTCACCGACGAGGTCCGGGCGCGGGTGGCGGTCCCGGGGGTGGCTACCGGCCTGGCCGTCACCGGAGCCGGCGGCGACGTCCTCTTCGTCGAGACGACGGCCATGGAGGGCGACGCCGGACTGACCGTCACCGGGCAGCTGGGTGACGTGATGAAGGAGTCGGCCCAGATCGCCCTGTCCCACGTCCGCTCCCGCGCCGACGCCTTGGGGATCGACCGGGCGCGGCTCGACCGGCGGATCCACGTGCACTTCCCGGCCGGGGCGGTGCCCAAGGACGGTCCGTCGGCCGGGGTCACCATGACCACGGCCCTGGTGTCGCTGCTGACCGACCGGGCGGTCCGACCCGACGTCGGCATGACCGGGGAGGTCACCCTTCAGGGGCGTGTCCTCCCGGTGGGGGGCATCAAGCAGAAGGTGCTCGCCGCCCACCGGGCGGGGCTGACCGAGGTCATCCTGCCGGTGGGCAACGAGGCCGACCTCGACGACGTCCCGGCCGCGGCCCGCCAGGCCATGACCTTCCATCTGGCCACCGACGTAGGCGAGGTCCTGGAGTGGGCCCTCGAGCCGGCAGCCGCCGGCGTCAGCTCGGCGCCGTAGGGCGACCGGCGTCGTTAGCCTCACCGAGGTGGGGGCCAGCCGGATCGCGCCGCCGCCCGGCGCGCCGGCGCCTGGCCGCGTGGCGGCGACGATGATGACCACCGCTCGTCGGACCTTCTCTTCCTTCGCCGTCCCCAACTACCGGCGCTACGCGCTCGGCCAACTGGTCTCCCTGTCGGGCACGTGGATGCAGGGCGTGGCCCAGGCCTGGCTGGTACTGCGCCTGACCGGCAGCGGGACCGCCCTCGGGCTGGTGACGGCCCTCCAGTTCCTCCCCGTGCTGCTGCTGGGGGCCATGGGCGGGGTGGTGGCCGACCGCTTCGCCAAGCGCCGGATCCTGGTGGCCACTCAGGTCGCGGCCGGACTGCTGGCCCTGACCCTGGGGGTCCTGGTGGCGACCGACCGGGTCGAGCTGTGGATGGTGTACGCCCTGGCGGCCGGCCTCGGCGTGGTGAACGCGGTCGACAATCCCACCCGCCAGACCTTCGTGCTGGAGATGGTCGGTCCCGACCAGCTCACCAACGCGGTCAGCCTCAACTCGGTGATGGTCAACCTGGCCCGGGTGGTGGGTCCGGCCATCGCCGGGGTGCTCATCGCCACCCTCGGCCTGGCCCCCTGCTTCTTCCTGAACGCCGGCTCGTACCTGGCCGTGCTGGTCAGCCTGGCCAGCATGCGGTCCGACGAGCTGCGCCCGGCACCGACCCAGCCCCGGGCCAAGGGCCAGCTGCGGGAGGGTCTGCGCTACGTGCGGGCCACCCCCGAGGTCCTGTGGCCGCTCTCGATGATGGCGGTGGTCGGCACCCTGGCCTACGAGTTCCAGGTGATTCTCCCGCTGCTGGCCCGCTACACCTTCGGTGGCGACGCCGGTACCTATGCCCTGATGACCTCGCTCATGGGCGCCGGCGCAGTGGTGGGCGGGCTGCGGGTGGCATCCCGGACGAAGCGCTCGGCGGTGGGCCTGGTCCGGGCGGCCACCGTGTTCGGAGTCGTGATCCTGGCCGCCGCCGCGGCCCCGACCCTGGCCCTGGAGTTGGTGGCCATGGTCTTTCTCGGGGCCACCAGCATCACGTTCCTCTCCCTCGGTAACAGCACCCTCCAGCTGGCCACCGCCCCGGCCATGCGGGGCCGGGTCATGGCCCTGTGGGCCGTCGCCTTCCTGGGCTCGACGCCCGTCGGTGGTCCCCTCGTGGGATGGATCGGCCAGCACGTGGGCCCCCGCTGGGGGCTCGCTCTCGGCGGTGTGGCCACGCTGTGCGTGGCCCTGGCCGCCTACCCCAGCCTGGCGGCCATCGACCGGCGACAGGCGACGGCGACGGCCCCTGCCTGAGCATCCCGACCGGGGGAGGGACCCACTCAGCCGACGAGCTGGACGGCCTCGTCGGGGCCCAGGCCGACGGCCACGCCCCCGACCACCTCGGGTTGGGAGTCCTCACCCCGGTGGGTGCGGCTGACCACGAGCAGCAGCACCGCACTGACCAGCGTCCCGCTCGCGCCCATGGCCCACGCGGCCCGGGGTGAGATGTCGATCAGCACCCCGGCGATGAGCGCGCCCAGCGGCGAGGTTCCCATGAGGGCGAGCATGTAGAGGCTGGCCACCCGCCCCTGCATCTCGGGGGCGGCGTTGCGCTGGACGACGGACTGGGTGACGGCCATGAAGGCGGCCACGGACATCCCGAAGAACGGCATCACCAGCAGGTACCACCCCAACGTCGGGGCCAGCGCGTTGAGGGCCAGGGCGGCGCTGAAGGCCAGGGTGACGAGGCCGGCGAGGCGGATGGTCGGCCGGTGCACCCCGGCGATGAGCAGACCGCCGGGGATGGCGAAGAGGGCGTTGAGGGACTCGACGGCACCCAGGGCGTCGCTGCCGGCGTCGAACTCGAAGCGCACCATGGCGGTCATCACCGTGAGGAAGTTGAAGGCCAGGCAGCCGACGACGGCGCAGGCGACGATCGGCCAGAGGAGTTCGGGCACCCCCCGGACGTAGCGGATGGCCTCCATGACCTTGGGACGGGACTGGCCGCTGCGGGTCCGAGGGACGAGCTCCGAGGTCCGCAGGCGGAGCAGGGCCACGATCACGATGGCAAAGGACACCCCGTTGATCGCGAAGCAGGCAGTGGCCCCGACCGACGCCAGCAGCACGCCGGCCAAGGCGGGCCCCACCAGCCGACCGGTGGACATCTCGACGCTGCCCAGGCCCACCGCCGAGGAGAGGTCCTCCGGTCCGACCATCTCGTAGAGGAAGGCCGACGCCGCCGGCCGGTCGAAGGCGTTGACGGTTCCGGCCACCAGCGCCAGCGCATAGATCCAGCCCACGGTCAGCACGTCGGTGGCGGAGAGGACGGCCATGGCGGTCGCCACCGCGGCCAGCAGGGACTGGGTCACGAGGAGCACGCGACGGGTCGGCAGGCGATCGGCCAGGGCGCCGCCGTAGGTGGTGAGGAAGAGGAAGGGGAGTGCTTGGAGGGCTGTCACCAGGCCCAGGGCCACGCCGCTGCCGGTCATCTCGGCCACCAGCCAGATCTGGGCGACCATCTGGAACCACGACCCGATCTGGGACAGGCATTGGGCGCCGAAGAACCACCGGAAGTTCCGGACGCGGAGGGCCGCGAAGGTCCGGGAAGCTCGGGACGTCGACGCTGGGCTCATGAGGTCGTTGACCAGTCGAACAGGCCGACGGCCGCGCCGCGACCGGGCTCGGCGCGGGGATCGTCTCGGCAGGTGGGCGGGGGGAGGGCCGGCGTGCGGCCCCACAACACGTTACGGCACCGTCCTCGCCTGCCGGCTTCTCGGTCGTCGGCGGGTCCGCCGACCAGTTCATCCGGCCGGCTCGTAACCTCCGGGACCGTGTGGCTGGCCTGGGAAGCGGCGTTGTGCCTGGTCCTCGGCCTCGTGCCGGTGGCGGTTCTGGCTCGTCGGGGGCGGCACCGGGCGTGGGCCACGGTGGGCGCGGCGGCATCGGAGAGCGCCCTCGTACTGGCGCTCTATGCCGTGTGGCAGTTGGCCAACCGACTGTCGCTGTTGCAGGTCGATGGGGCCCTCGACCGGGGTCGGGCCATCTGGCGCCTCCAGCGTCAGCTCCACTTCCCCAGCGAGGCCCATCTCGAGGCGCTCGTGTTGGAGCACCCCCTACTCATGCAGGCCGCGAACATCTTCTACGCGTCGGCCCACGTTCCCGCCCTCCTGGCCATGCTGGTCTGGTTGTTCTTCCGCCACCGCGACCATTTCGGATGGGTCCGGAACTCGCTGGCCCTGACCACGGGCGCCTGCCTGGTGATCCAGTTCGTCCCGGTGGCGCCGCCCCGACTGCTCCCCGAGCTGGGCTTCATCGACGCCGCCGTTCTCTATGACCAGTCGGTGTACGGCCCGATGGGGACCGGCCTCGCGGCCCAACTGTCGGCCATGCCCTCGGTCCACGTGGCCTGGGCGCTGCTGGTCGGCGTCGCCGCCATGCGGGCCAGCACCAGCCGGTGGCGCTGGTGGGTTCTGGCCCACCCGGTCCTCACGGTGGCGGCGGTGGTGGTCACGGCCAACCACTGGTGGCTCGACGGCATCGTGGCCGGGGTGCTGCTGGCCCTGTCGATGGCGGTGCACTCGACCGGAGAACGGCTCCTGCAGCGGGGGCGAGGCCGCTCAGAGTCGGCTGGCGACCAGCCCGACCAGCACCACCAGGCCGAGACCGCGCCGGAACCAGTTGACGCCGTCGACCAGTTCGAGCCACCCCCAGGTGAAGAGGGCGCCGTAGGCCACCAGCCGGGCGGCCTCGGCCGGGTTGCCCTCCGGCAGCAGCCAGGCCGAGGCGGTGGCGACCATCCAGGTGAGGATGGGCAGGTTGGGGGGCTGACCGAGCACGAGCTTCCCGTCGTCATCGCGGAAGGTCCGGTCGAGGAGCGATCGGCGGCCGGTCATCGAGGTCGCTCCGGGAGGGTCGGCTCGGGTCGCTGAGGACCGTCGAGCTCGACGATGTCGGTACGGGGGTTGACCCAGTCGTCGAGTAGCAGCCACAGCAGCTTCGAGTACGGGTAGAAGGCGATGCAGGTGGCCAAGGAGAGGACGACTCCGACGGTGGTGACCACCAGCAGCGAGCGGGTGCTGAACTCGGGGGCGGCCAGCGCCAGCCCACCGACCACGACCACGGCCAGCACGGCCTCGGTCACCGCGAAGTTCAGTATGAGGGCCGAGAGCCAATAGCCGTCTTCTCGGGAGAAGGTGGTGGCGCAGCCTGGACAGGTCGGCACCAGCGTCAACCATCGGGGCAGGACGCGATCGCTCCCACACCACGGGCAGCGACGGCGTGACGCCCGCCGGAGCTGGCGCAGCGAGGGGGCGGGCACCGCTCGTGTCTAGCGGGGCCGGTCCTCGTTGCGACGTCCAGCCCGACGGGCGGCGGCCAGCGAGGCCGAGTCGTACGCCGCGACCTGCTTGTAGCGCTCCACCAGTCCGGCCAGCTCGCCGGGGGCGACCACGTCCTCCAGACGCTCGAAGCGCTGTCCCGCGGTCCGCTCTTCGACCACGTCGATGATGTCGTCGGGCGCGGCCCGGCGGTTGGCCAGGACGACCTGGGTCGTCGCCTCGCGTCGTTCCGACTCGTAGCGGGCCAGGGCGTGGCGCACCTCGCCCTCCTCGGTGAAGCTGGTGGCCAGGGTGCGAGCGTCGAGCAGCGCCTGGGCAGCCCCGTTGGCCCCTCTCGGGTACATCGGGTGGGCGGCGTCGCCCAGCAAGGTGATCCGACCAGCTGTCCACCACGGCAGCGGGTCCCGGTCGACCATCGGGTACTCGAGGATCTCTTCCGCGCCCGCCAGCAGCGCCGGGACGTCGAGCCAGTCGAAGTGCCAGTTGGCGAAGTGGTGGGCGAAGTCGTCCAGGCGCCCGGCTCGGCGCCAGTCGCCTTCGGCGGCGCGGTACCCCCGGTGCTCGGCCACCCAGTTGACGAGCTGGTCACCCCCGTCGACCGCATCCCGGATCGGGTAGGTGATGAGCCGCCCCCGGTCCAGGACGCCGGCCCGGACGTGGCTGCCGCCGCTGAGGAACGGCGGATGCCGGGTGACGCCCCGCCACATGTCGATGCCGGCGTAGCGCAGCCCGCCGTCGTCGGGATGCAGTGCGGCCCGGACGGCCGAGTGGATGCCGTCGGCACCGACCAGCGCCCGGGCCCGGCAGGTCGCCACCAGATCGCCCCCGCTCGGGTCGGCCAGGTCGACCTCGGCGCCCTGCTCGTCCTGGCGGATCGACCGGGCCCGGTGGCCGGTGACCACCGCGTCTCGCCCCAGCCGGTCCTGGACGGCCTCGAGGAGGGTCATCAGCAGGTCGCCCCGGTGGATCATGTGCTGGGGCTGCCCGCTGGTCCTCGGTTCGCGATGCACCAGCTGGCCGTGGCTGGTGAAGAACACCGACTCCTGCAGCTCGACGCCCCGGGTGGAGATCTGGTCGCCCAGGCCGAGCCCCTCGAGCTCGGCGGTGGCATGGGGGAGCAGGGTGATGCCGACGCCGAGCGGCTCGAGCACCGGTGCCGACTCGAACACCCGGCACTCGATCCCGGCGGCGTGGAGGTGCAGGGCGGTGGCGAGCCCACCGATCCCCCCGCCCACCACCGCGACCTCGACCTCGTGCCTGTCCATCGCCCTCCCTCTGGTCGCCCAACCGCGCCTTTCTTGCGCGTCTGCGCTGGCCGCGCAAGCGGGCGGCGCGGCCGCCGCCCGATCTCAGCTGGCGGTGCCGCTCCGGAGGCCGTCGATCAGGGGCTTGATCGAGTCGATCGAGATAGAGAACCCGAGGTTCTCGCTGTCCTGGATGATGGCGGTGTTGATGCCCACCACGGCGCCGGTCATGTCCAGCAGCGGACCTCCCGAGTTGCCGGAGTTGATGGCGGCATCGGTCTGGATGAGGTGGTCCAGGGTTGTGCCGTCGGTCGAGCTCAGGCTGCGATCCTTGGCCGAGACGATGCCCTTGGTCACCGTCGGTGTCCCCTCCAAGTCGAGGGCGTTGCCGATGGCGACCACGTCGTCACCGACCCGCAAGGCGTCGGAGCTCCCGAGGGTGGCGGCGGTGAGGCCGGTGCCACCCTCCAACTGGAGTAGGGCGATGTCGTGGGCCGAATCCGAGCCGAGCACCGAGGCATCGAGGGTGGTGCCGTCGGACAAGGTCACCTTGATGTTGCTCGCCCCGCTCACCACATGGTCGTTGGTCAGCACCAGGCCGTCAGTGGAGATCACGAGGCCCGAGCCGGCCCCCGTGCCCTGCACCGAGAACGGGCCGTACTGCTCGGTGGTGTCGAAGTCGATCGCCACCACCGACGGCTGGGCTACCGCCAGCACCGCACCGACCGAGGTCACCGAGGTGTCGCTCGCCGCCTGCACGGTCGCGCCGGTAGTGGTCGAGGTGCTCGTCGCCGCGGTGCTCGAGCCCCCGGACCCGTCGTCGACGAGCGCACCGATGGCCCCCGCCGTCACCGCCCCGGCCAGGCCACCGGTCATCGCCGCCAGGAACCAGCGCCGATCTCGACGCGGGGAGCCTGCGCCTGGTGGGTCGGCGGCGGTCTCGGGTGCGGCGATCGGTCCTTCGAGGTCGGTGTCCATGGCGTGCTCCGTTCGTCGGCGAGGCCGGTCGACCCCTGCCCGATCGATGGTGGGAGCCGCCCCTGGGGGCCGCATGTGAGGACGATGAGAAGTCGCCCCGGTGGCCGGGGAGCGACAGGTCGGCCGCAAACCCGCTCGGTCCCCAACTCTCGGGCGGCGCGTCAGTAGCGTGCGCGGCATGCAGGGACACGCAGGTCTGTGGCTGGACGGACAGGAGATGCCCGATCTGGCGCCCGGGATCTACCGGCAGCGCCTGGTCATCGAGGGCACCTGTCCC
The DNA here is from genome assembly GCA_031398745.1 of Actinomycetes bacterium. Classification (GTDB taxonomy): domain Bacteria; phylum Actinomycetota; class Acidimicrobiia; order Acidimicrobiales; family CADCSY01; genus JANNNX01. The sequence continues at coordinate 72,859 of JANNNX010000071.1, read as the reverse complement.
GACCCCATCGATGCCGAGAGCATCGTGGGCTACCTGTCCGAGCTGTCGGCGGTCTGTGGCATGCGCACGGTGCTCGAGCCGATGACCCATCGCTCGGAGCGGTTCGGATGGGCCGGGTGGATCCATTGGGAGACCTCCGGCACCCACTTCTACGCCTGGGACGAGCCGCGGCCGTTCTTCAGCGTCGACATCTACACCTGTAAGGCCTTCGACCCGCTGCGGGCGGTCGAGTTCACCGGCAGCTACTTCGACGCCGACGAGATCGTGGCCAAGGCGTTCTGAGCGTGGTCGAGCGCATCGACCTGGTCGAGGCCGAGCTGCGGCTCCTGGCCGGCGACCTGGTCGATCCCGACGGCGCACCCTTCCGCTCGGTGGTATTGGCGACCGACGACCCCCACGCCGAGCTCGGTCGCCATGTCGAGCGGACCGTCTTCCAGGAGGCGTTCGGCAACACCCCCGGCCTGCTGGCCGACGAGTACGGGCCCTACGAGGCCTCGAGCATCTTCATCTGCGTACTCGACCAACGCCGACAGCTCCCCGCCGGGATGATGCGGGTCATCCTGCCCTCCGACGCCGGCTCCAAGAGCCTCGACGACATCGAACGGGTGTGGGGGCGGCCGCTGGCCCAGACGTTGTCCGACACCGGCTTGACGCTGCCGGCTGACGGAGTCTGGGACCTCGCCACCCTGGCGGTCCTTCCGGAGTACCGGCGGTCGGGGCGGGGGATGGTGAGCCTGGCGGTGTACCAGACGCTGTGCACGGTCGCCCTGCGATGCGGCATCGACTGGTTCGTGGCCGTGCTCGACGTCGCCGTGCTGCGGCTGCTCCAGCGCCAGCTCCGCCTGCCGTTCTCCCGCTACGCCGGGGTCGAGCCCCTGGACTACCTCGGATCGGCCGCCAGCGTGCCGGCCTGGTGCGACTTCTGGCCGTGGTCCGAGCGGTTGCGGTTGGCCGATCCGGAGTACTACGAGACGGTCTGCCAGGGCCAGGGGCTCGAAGCCGCGGTGGCCGCCCCGGCCTGGGACGACGTGGTGGAGCTGGTGGCCCGGGTGTCGCCCCGGGGGGTGCCTACGCGGTCGCTCTGATCCAGGAGCTGGGCTGGGTCATCAACCGGGTCAGGACCTCGGGAATCTGCTCGGGCGCGACCGGCCGGGAATACAGGTATCCCTGCGCCATCGTGGCGCCCAGGCGCACCAGGCGATGCTGCTGGCGGACGGACTCCACCCCTTCGGCGATGGTCGCCACCCCCAGGGCCCCGGCCATGGCCACGATGGCGGCGACCAGGCTCTCCTCGGAGGTCTCGTCGCGGTCGAGACCCTCGATGAAGGTGCGGTCGATCTTCACGTGATCGACGGCGAAGCGCTTGAGGTAGGCGAGCGACGAGTAGCCGGTCCCGAAGTCGTCGATCGACAGCCGCACCCCCCGGGCCCGCACCGATGCCAGCACCTCGGCCGCTGCCGTCGGGTTGTCCATCAGCAGGGATTCGGTCAGCTCTAGGCACAGGGCGTTCGGCGGGAGCTGGTTCTCCTCGAGGGACTCCGTCAGGGTGTCGAGGAGCGTGCCGTCCCGGAGCTGGCGGGCCGAGAGGTTCACGGCCACCTCGAGGTTGGCCGCCGGCGGGCAGTCGCGGCGCCACTCGCCCAGCTGGCGACAGGCCTCCCGCAGGACCCAGTCGCCGATCTCGACGATGAGCCCGCTGTCTTCGGCGATGGGGATGAACTTGACCGGAGGGATGCTCCCGAGGGTCGGGTGGTTCCAGCGCAGCAGCGCTTCGACGCTCTCCACGTGGCCCTCGGGGAGGCGCACGACCGGCTGGTAGTGCAGGTGCAGCTGGCGGCGCTCGAGGGCGTGGCGCAGGTCGCGCTCCAGGGCCAGGCGTTCGGCCGCTCGATCCCGCATCGAGCCGTCGAAGACGGCGACGCCGTCTCTTCCCGCATCCTTGGCCTGGTACATGGCGGTGTCGGCGTCGCGGATCATGGTCTCGGCGTCGACGTCGGGGTCGCTCCCGTCGCTGACCGCCACTCCGAGGCTGGCCGAGGAGTAGATCTCGGCCTCCCGAATCGTGAATGGACGCTCGAAGCAGGCCCGTATCTGGTCGGCCCGTTGGAGGGCGTCGGCGAGGTCGAGGGTGCCGGCCAGGGCGATGACGAACTCGTCGCCACCGATGCGTGCGACCAGGTCGTCGGGTCGGACCGTCGCTCGGAGCCGGCCTGCCACTGCGATCAGCAGCTCGTCGCCCAGAGAGTGGCCGAGGGTGTCGTTGACCAGCTTGAACCGGTCGACGTCGAGGAACAGGAGGGCCACCAGGCCACCGTCGCGCCGGGCCCGGTTCAGCATCGCCCCCACCTCCTGACCGGCCACCACCCGGTTGGGCAGTCCGGTCAGTCCGTCATGCGAGGCCTGGTGGGCCAGGCGAGCTCGGGACCGGTCATTGGCCCGCAGGGCACGCAGCACCCGCCAGACCACGGTCACCGTCAGGGACAGCATGATCACCGAGAGAACGATCCGGTCGACGGGAGCGGAGTCGCGACGGGTCATGGTGACCAGGGCGGGCACGCTCAGGGCGACGGCCACGAAGGTCAGTCGGCTTCGGGTCGTGGGCACCTCGTCGGGCGGGGCGGCTTCGGTGAGCTCGCGCATCGACGGGTGCAGGACGTTGGCCCCGAAGAACACGTAGGTCAGGACGTAGGGCAGGTCGACGATCGAGCGGGGAACGGTGACGAGCCCGGAGTCGACGAACATGTAGAGCACGTCGCCCACGAGCATGAAGGCCATGGCCCCGAGGAGGAACCGGTAGGAGGGGGAGCGCCGGGTCCGGGCGCTGAACGCGATCCGGGCGGTCACCGCCACCAGGAAGACCGACATCGGGGGGTAGGCGGCCAGTAGTGCCCGGGCCGACAGGGGGGCCTCTTCCTGGTGGAACAGGGCCGGGGTGATCAGGTAGACCCAGGCCAGCGTGAGCGCCGCCAGGGCAGCGATGACGCCATCCAGCATCACGTCGAGGTCGTCGTCGCGTCCTCGACGCCGGGAACGAGCCAGGCCCGTCAGCCCGATGGCGAAGAGCAGGTACCCCGGCAAGGTGATGAGGTCGGGGATGAGCGACCGGCTCTCGGAGAGGTCGCCGACTGTCTGGAGGGCCACCCGGGCTCCGCCGCCGATGACGAAGAGCACGCCGGCGGCGCAGATCGTCCACCACGGCCAGCGCAGTGATGGCCGGTACCAGCGCACCCCGAGCACGGTGGCGGCCACCGAGGCCAGACCGAGGAGCACGAAGGTCGATTCCTCCAGCGGTCCGAGCAGCGTGGCGCCGTGGGCCAACGCCCAGAGCACCCCGACAACCGCGAAGGTCATCGAGATCCTCGTTCCCCGGCTGGGGGCGCCGTCCACCGCTTCGCTGACCATGGGTTCTCCCGCGCAGCCCGCCCGCGGTGGCGACCCTGCAGGTGGTGTTATCGGTGCGCGGGGCCACGACTTGAGCATTTGTCCTGGTCAACGCCACTATTTCTGATACCGAAGGTGACCTTTGGACGCCCGCGCCGGCCCGATCAGGCGAGACCGATCAGCTCCAGCCACGAGTCGTCGAAGAGGTCGAGCTGGCCGTCCGGCATGAGCAGCACGCGGTCGGGCTGGAGCTGCTGGACGAACTCGGTGTCATGGCTGACCAGCACGATGGCCCCCGGCCAGGCCGAGAGAGCGTCGGCCACCACCTCGCGACTCGAAGGGTCGAGGTTGTTGGTCGGCTCGTCGAGCAGAAGCAGGTTGTGGCGTCCGACCATCAACTGGGCCAGGGCCAGCTTGGTGCGCTCGCCGCCCGAGAGGGTGCCGGCCTCCTGGAACACCTTGTCACCGGACAGAGCGAAGGTGCCGAGGACGGTGCGCAGCTGGGTGTCGGTGACGCCGGTGGCAGCCTCCCGCCGGACGTGGTCGAGCAGGCTGCGGTCGGACACGAGGTTGTCGTGTTCCTGGGCGAAGTAGCCGGCCGAGACCTGGTACCCGAAGGTGACCTCGCCCCGGTCGGCCTTCGATTCCCCGGCCAGGATCCGCAGGAGGCTGGTCTTGCCGGCGCCGTTGAGTCCGAGCACCAGGACGCGCTCACCGCGGCCGAGGTCGAGGTCGACGTCGGCGAACACCGGCGGGCCTCCGTACCCCTTGGTCAGGCCCTCGACCGTCAACACGGTGGCCCCGCAGCGAGGGGGCTCCGGGAAGCGGACCGTGGCCCGACGCGCGGCGGTCGGCGCGTGCACCCGGCCGGCCTCCAGTCGACCGATGCGCTTCTCGACGCTGTGGGCCATCGACGCCTTGCTGGCCTTGGCCCCGAAGCGGTCGACCAGGCGCTGGAGGCGATCGATCTCCTTGGTGGTGGCCGCCGCCACCTTGGCCGCTCGCTGCTCGTCTCGCTCCCGCGAGCGCTGGTACTGCGAGTAGGTGCCGCGGTACTCGACCACCTGGCCGACGTCTTCCTCATCGCTGCGGTCGAGGTGCAGGACCCGGGTGATGGCCTCGTCGAGGAGCTCGAGGTCGTGGCTGATCACCAGCAACGCACCGCGGTAGCCCCGGAGGAAGCCCATGAGCCAGGTCTTGGCATCGATGTCGAGGTGGTTGGTGGGCTCGTCGAGGAGCAGCGCGTCGCTGCCGGCGAAGAGGATGCGGGCCAGCTCGACCCGGCGCCGCTCGCCGCCCGAGAGGACGCCGAGCGGGAGGTCGAGCCGGTCGGCGCCGAGCCCGAGCCCGGCCGCGATCCGTCGGGCCTCGGCGTCGGCGGCATAGCCCCCGGCCGCGCCGAACTGGTCCTCGGCCCGGCTGTAGCGAGCGACCGCCCGCTCTGACGGGTCCTCCTCCAACGCCAGCCGAAGCTTCTCGAGCTCGACCATGGCCTCGTCGAACCCTCGCCCCGACAGCACGTGGCCGACCGCGGTACGGGCGTCGGCCGCCCCCCCGATCCGCGGATCCTGGGGCAGGTAGCCGAGGTCGCCGCGGTGGCGGACCGAGCCCGCGGTGGGAGCGTTGACCCCCCCGAGCACCCGCAGCAGCGTTGTCTTGCCCGCCCCGTTGCGACCCACCAGGCCCACCTTGTCCCGGGGATGGATGCTGAAGGTGGCGTCGGCCACCACCGTGCGGCCCCCAATCTCCACCGACAGCCCGCGCACCTCGAGCATGGCTAGGGCCTCGTCGCCCGAGGGGCCGGGCCGGTCCCGCTGGCGATCGCCGCCACCCCGGCCAGCAACGTCGGGAAGATGAAGCGGTGGAAGGGAGCGACCGCCAGCCAGTAGGCGCGTCCCGCCAGACCCCGAGGGCGAAAGCGCGCGGTCTGGGCGACGGTGCAGGTACCGGGGTCGACCCCGGGGGTGATCGACCACTCCAACCAGGCCTGTCCCGGGAGGCGCATCTCGGCTCGCAGCACGAGCCGCCGGCTTGCCTCGATGGCCTCCACCCGCCAGAAGTCGACCGTGTCGCCGACGTGGAGATCGCTCGGGTGGCGTCGCCCGCGGCGCAATCCCGGCCCTCCCACGAGAACGTCGAGGAGGCCCCGCAACTGCCACAGCCAGCGCCCCGCCGGCCAGCCCTGGGCCCCGCCCAAGGACGTCACGGCGGCGAACACGGCCGCCGCCGGGGCATCCACCGAGCGAGTCCGGCGGTCGGCCAGCTCCGTGCCGCCCGACCACCCCGGGTCGGTGGCCACCGGTGCGGCGGCGCCCGGCCCGGCACCGGGTTGGTCGATGCTCCGGCTGGCCCCGGCCCAGGTGGTGGCCACGTCGAAGGAACGCACCCGGCCCAGCGCCAGGCGCACCGCCTGGCGGTAGGTGAGGCGCTCGCTGGGCAGCAGCTCGGCCAAGGTGTCGTCGGTCACGATCACCTCGTTGACCAGGCTGTCGACCAGCGGACGAGCGAGCGAGCGGGGCAGTGGCGTGACCAGCCCGACCCAGAGCGACGACAGCCGGGGGGTGAGCACCGGCACCGGCAGGATGAGGCGGCGGGGGAGCCCCGCCTCGAGGGCGTACTGCGCCATCATCTGGCGGTAGCTGAGGACCTCCGGTCCGCCGATCTCGAATACCTGGCTGGTGGCCGGGAGGTCGAGCACGCCGACCAGGAACGCCAGCACGTCGCGGATGGCGATCGGCTGGCAGCGGGTGTCCACCCAGCGAGGGGTGACCATGATCGGCAGGACCTCGACCAGGTAGCGCAGCATTTCGAAGGAGGCACTGCCCGAGCCGATCACCACCGCTGCCCGTAGCTCGATCACCGGGACTGGCCCGTCGGCCAGCACCTGACCGACCTCGTGGCGGCTGGCCAGGTGGGGGGAGAGGGTGCCGGCCTCGGCGTCGCCCAACCCGCCGAGGTACACCAGGCGTTCGACCCCGGCGTCGGTGGCTGCGTCGCGGAACCCGGCCGCGACCCGCCGGTCGTGGTCGATCCAGCCCGGCGAGGCGCCGATGGAGTGGACCAGGTAGTACGCCGCGGTCACGCCCTCGAAGGCGGCCGCCCCGGCGTCGGCGGCGTCGCCCTCGACCACCTCGACCTCGGCCCGCCACGGGGCGGCCGCGATCTTGGCCGGCGTGCGCACCAGGCAGCGCACCCGGTAGCCGGCGGCCAGCAGCTCGGGCACCAGGCGGCCCCCGACGTAGCCCGAGGCGCCGGCGACGAGCACGAGGTCGCCGGCCCGCCGGCCCGACGGGTCAGCGGGCCGGCGCACCCGGTCGACCATCCCGACCGCGCCCACGGGGGCGGGGCCGGCGTCCGGCGCCCGGGCGGGTGCCCGGCGACTGGGGGCGCTCGCCTCCGGAGGCGTCGGCCCCCGGCGTTGCCGGAGGGACTCGCACGCCGCCGGATCCGAGGGCCGCCACCGAGGGTGCGTCGAGCTCGGTGGGCAGGCCGAGCTTGCGCTGCAACGTGCGGACGAGCGCCGCCTTCTCCGGCTCGACCAGCGACACGACCACACCGCTGGCCCCGGCCCGACCGGTGCGCCCGGAGCGGTGGACGTAGTCCTTCTCGTCAGCCGGCGGGTCGAAGTGCACGACGCAGGTGACACCGTCGACGTGGATGCCGCGGGCCGCGATGTCGGTCGCCACCAGCGCCTGCACGCTGCCCTTGGTGAAGTCGGCCAGAGCCCGCTCACGCTGGGCCTGAGAGCGGTCGCCGTGGATGGCGGCGGCGCTGACGCCCGCCCGGACCAGTTGCTTGGCCACCCGGTCGGCACCTCGCTTGGTGCGGCAGAACACGATGGCCGGCCACTCGGCCATGACCACGTCGGCGGCCCAGGTCAGGCGGTCGGCCCGCTCGGTGTGCCAGAACAGGTGGCGGTTGCGCGGTTCGTCGGTGCGACCCACCAGCTCGTGGCGGGCGGGGTTGCGCTGGTAGCGACGGATGAGGACATCGACGGCGCCGTCCAGGGTGGCCGAGAACAGCAGCGTCTGGCGGTCGTCGCGGGTCCGGTCGAGGAGCCGGGTGACCTCCGGAAGGAAGCCCATGTCGGCCATGCGGTCGGCCTCGTCGACCACGACCACGTCGACCTCGTCGAGGATTACCTCGCCCCGAGCCACCAGGTCGGCCAGCCGGCCCGGGCAGGCCACGACGATGTCGACGCCGCTGCGCAGGGCGTCGACCTGGCGGCCGTAGGCCACCCCGCCGTACAGGGCGACCACCGACCGACCCCGGACGCCGGTCAGGTGCCGCAGCTCGTCTCGGACCTGGGCCGCCAGCTCGCGGGTGGGGACGAGCACCAGACCCCGGGGCCGGCGAGACCGGGCCTTGCCCACCCGGGTCACCAGCGGGATGCCGAAGGCGATGGTCTTTCCCGAGCCGGTGGGGGCTCGGCCACAGACGTCGCGGCCGGCGAGGGCGTCGGGGAGGGTGGCGGCCTGGATGGGGAACGGGGCCGCGATGCCCCGACGCTCCAGGTCGCGGGCTACGTCGGCGGGAACGCCGAGTTCGGCAAAGGTGAGGCCGGGCACGCCGGCCGCCTCCACATCGTGCTGGCCGGATGTCGGACCGGCAGTCGCCGGGGCGGCGCGCGGCGTGGGCTCAGTGGTGGTGGGGGACAACGGACGCTCCTCGGGAGGTGCCGCCGGGTGGCGGCGATCGGGGCGCGTTCGGCCTTGTGGGCGAGGTCCCCGGTGCGGCGCGGCGCAGGGTGCGCAGGGCCACGGCGAAGGTTCGAGCGTATCGCGCCGGGGGCGAAACCCCGTGCCACCGGCTCGGTCCCCTAGAGTTGTCGGCACGAAGAAGCCACCCGGGCTTGTTCGCAATGCAGAGTGAGAGATTCGTATGGCTACAGGCACGGTGAAATTCTTCAACTCGGAGAAGGGCTACGGCTTCATCTCCCGCGAGCAGGGGGACGACGTGTTCGTCCACTACTCCAACATCCAGGGCAGCGGCTACCGCTCGCTCGAGGAGGGCCAGCACGTCGAGTTCGACGTGGCTCCTGGCCGAAAGGGCGAGGAAGCCCAGAACGTCCGGGTGGTCTGACGCTCCTGGCGTCTGCACGGTCGCTCTCACGGGCGACCGACCACTGATCTCGACGACGGCCTCGGGCCCCGGCAACCACTGCCGGGGCCCCGCCGTCGGCGGGGACCGACGAGGACTCGAGTCGAAAGGAGCACCACATGGGAGCCCAACGAACGAGCTTCGGCAAGCGTGAGCGTGATCGAGCGAAGAAGGCCAAGGCGGCGGCCAAACGTGAGCGCCGCCAAGACAAGGCCCTCGACTCGCCCGATGACGTCGAGCTCGAGGTGGTGGTCTATCCCGAAGGGGAGCTGTCCGCCGCCGAGTTGCTCGACCGGATCGAGGCCGTGCATCGCCAGTTCGACGGCGGGAGCATGACCCTCGAGGACTTCGAGGAGGAGAAGGCGTCGCTGCTGGCGCGCCTGCCCGTCGACTGATCCGTCGCGCCGGGGCCGAACGCAAGCTGCTACGGACGAGGGCGTGCCTGCGGGTGCGCCCTCGTGCCGCGCCCGGAGGGGTCGCGTCAGGCGGTGGGGGTGCCGTCGAACGCGGTGAGGACCTCGGCGCCGCCGGCCGTGACCACCAGGGTGTGCTCGAACTGGGCCGACCGACGGCCGTCGGCGGTCACCGCGGTCCACCCGTCCGCCCACATCCGGGCCCGCCAGTCGCCCTGGCTGATCATCGGCTCGATGGTGAAGGTCATGCCTTCCTCCATGAGGAGGGTGAAGGTGGGGTCGAAGTAGTGCAGTACGTGGGGCGGGCCATGGAACGTCCGGCCGATGCCGTGGCCCACGAAGTCGCGCACCACCGAGAAGCCCTCGGCCTCGGCGTGGCCCTGGATGGCGGCGCCGATGACGTTGAACGGCGCACCCGGACGAACGGCGTCGATGGCCAGCTCGAGGCACTGGCGGGTCACGTCGACCAGGCGGGCCGACGCCGGATCCACCCGGCCGACCAGGAAGGTGGCGTTGGTGTCGCCGTGCACGCCCTCGCGGTAGAGGGTCACGTCGATGTCGACGATGTCGCCTTCGACCAGGGCCCGGTCGTCGGGGATCCCGTGGCAGATGACCTCGTTGACCGAGGTGCAGACCGACTTCGGGAAGCCCCGGTAGCCGAGGGGGCTGGGGTAGCCACCGGCATCGATGCTGCGCTGATGCACCAACTCGTCGATCGCGTCGGTAGTCACCCCGGGGGCGACCATCGCCCCGGCCGCGGCGAGGATCTGGGCGGCCGCGGCACCCGTCCGACGCATGCGGTCGATCACCTCGGGCGGTCGCACCATCGCCTCGCCGGTGTCGACCGGCTGGCCGGTCTCGGCGTAGGGCGGCGCCGGGATGGTGTCGGGCACCAACCTGCGGGGGCTCTGGCGCCCGGCCCGCACGGGCTCACTGCGGTGACAGCGCTTGTACTTGCGCCCCGAGCCACACCAGCAGAGGTCGTTCGACCGCAAGGCCGGGGCGGGCCGGGTCACTTGCACGAGCGGAGTCTACGGGCCGCAGCCAGGCGGCCCCCGGCGGCTTTGCCGCGACTCAGCGGCCGGGCCAGACCCGACGAAGGTCGTTGAGCGACACCCGACCGTCGACCTCGACGGCAGCCGGTGTGTGGGCGGGATCGAGGCGACCCCAGGCCAGCCGGACGAAGGCCGCCATCGGCAGGGACACCGTGGCATCGGCGGCCGCGGGCTCACCCTCGGCGACGGCCACGCCCTCCTCGCCGAAGGTCAGCGTGTAAGCAGCCGCCGGGTCACTGGTCCGTACGCCCAAGGTCAGCGGGCCCAAGGCCTTGGCGGCCTCGGCGTCGGCCATGCGTCCGGCGATCATCGGGATCTGCTCGGCCAGTACGGCCGCTCCTTGGTCGAGGAGCTCGGCTTCCGGCTCGAAGGTCACCTCGACGTCCCACTGGTGCAGCACCTGCTCGCCGACCCGCATGGTGGGCAGCATGGCCAGCGGCATCGGGCCCATCGGCCCGGTGAAGGTGGCGCCGCTCAGAACCTCGTCGGGCACGGCATCGAGGGTGGCCAGGAAACGGTCGACCGAAGTGCGCCAGGCGACAGCCTGCTCGTCGGCGGACATCGCGTCCCACCGGGCCCAGATGGGGGCCATCGCCTCCCGGCCCGGGGGTTCGTCGCCGGCGACGACGGCATCGACCACGCCCGTGTAGATCTCGGCGCCGCTGCCCCGGTGCGAGAGCACCTGGGCCACCGGCCACTCGTCGCAGTACGACGTCGTGCGTAGTTCGTCGGGACCGAGGCCGTCGACGAGGGCGACGAGGCGGTCGTGGGACGAGTGAAGGACCTGGATGGCATCGCGAGGATCGGGCACGGCCGGATGGTAACCACCGTGCCGGGGGCGCGGGAGGAACGCACTCGAGGCGCGCCCGGAGCTCGGGGCGCGCTAGGAAAGGTACCCACGGCACGGGGCCGTGACCGATACCAGGGGGATCGATGCCGGACCCGGCCCACGAGGCGCTGATGGCCCTGTTCTTCCAGGCCACGACGACCGACGACTACGACATCTTCGACGAGCTCTACACCGAGGACTACGAGACCGAGGGCACCGACGTGCGCAGTCGAGAGGCACTGAAGGCCTACTTCCGGGCCTCGGCCGGCGGGCTCAGCGAGAAGTCGGCCGAGTTGGTGTCGATGGTCAGCGAAGGTGACGTCTTCTGCGCCCGCTACCGGCTCCGAGGCCGCCACACCGGCACCTTCGCCGGGGTACCGGCCTCGGGCAACGAGGTCACGCTCGACAGCTGCGGCTTCTTCTGGGTGCGTGACGGGCGCATTGCCCGGCATTGGGGCTCGTCCAACCCGTTGCCCTACCTGGTCCAGATGGGTGCCCTTCCCCCGGGCTGGCCGAGGGCGGCACCGCCCGAGGGCGAGGGCACCTGAGGGGCGACCGACTCGGTCAGTCGCCGTCCTCCACGAGCTGCTCGAGGACGGGCAAGGCGGCGGTCAACGCGGCTCGCTCGTCGGGCGCCAACTGCCCGATGCGAGCCGCGAGGAAGGCGGCCCACTGGCTGCGGCCCCGGTCGAGGTCGCGACGGCCCTTGGGGGTGATGCTCACCAGCGACACCCGCCGGTCGGTGGGGTCGATCTCGCGACTGACCAACTCGACGGCCTCCAGGGCCGACACGATGCGCGTGATCGACGGGGGCTGGACTCGCTCGAGTGAGGCCAGCTCACCGAGGGTCAGTGGCCCGTGCCGGTCGATCGACGTCAGGGCGGAGAGCTGGCTCGGCGTGTACCGGTCGTCGGCCTCCTGGCGCAGGCGGCGACTGAGTCGTCCGGAGGCCAGCCGGAGCCGGGCCGCCAACTCCGCCGACACGACCCTGGCGTCGTCGCCCGGTGCCTCGGGCGACTCGCCGGCCTGTCGTCCGTCGGCGTCGACGGACGGGGTGTGGGGCACGGGTCCTTAGCGTAGCGAAGGACCTGCGAGGCCACGGGGGTTTCGGGCCCCCCAGAAGCCGTAGGTACGCTCGCCACCCAGAGCTGTGGTCGTCGACCACTGCGAACCACGGGAGGCACCATGGCTGGGGGACTCACCCTCGCGGTCGCGCAGGCTCACCTCGACAAGGCTCTCGAGATCGCGGCCGAGCAGCGGGTGAAGATCGCGGTGGCGGTGGTCGACCGTGAGGGACTGCTGGTGGCCGGCGCCCGGATGGACGGGGTCCCTCACCTCAACCTCGAGGTCGCCCGGCGCAAAGCCAACGCCGCCCAGCTGCTCTCCAACTCGACCCAGCACCTGGTCGACTCCACCGCCGTGTCCGATGACCCGATCCTGCGGGCCGGTCTGGCGGCCATGGACGACCAGATCGTCCTGCTGCCGGGGGGCTTCCCGGTGATGGTCGCCTTTGCCGTGGTCGGCGGTCTGGGCATCGCCGGCGGTCACTACAGTCAGGACCACGTCATCGGCGAGAAGACGATCGCCGCGATGGTCCCTCGCTAGCGCACGCCACGAGCAAGAACGAGAGAAGGGTTCCCAGATGATCGACGACGCCTTCGTGATCGACGCGACGGTCCACGCCTTCAACTTCCTGCCCGACAACTACGTCGCCGAGTTCCTGCCCGACGTGATGCAGCAGCTCTACCACGGCGCCCACATCGGCTTCCATCCCAAGGACGACCGCCGGTGGGACCTGACCTGGGAGCAGTTCATCCACCAGTTCGAGTTCCAGCCCGACCTCCTGCTCGAGGTGATGCTGGCGGAGAGCCACACCGACGCGTTCGTCTACCACGGGGTGCCCCTCGAGGGGCTTTACCTCGACGGCAGCTCGCCGCTGTGGGTGGGGGAGGAGGCCATCAAGCGCTACCCCCACCGGGCTTTCGCCTACGCCCCGATCTACCCGTGGGCGCCCGACGCCCTCGAGCAGATCGACGAGATCGCCGAGAAGCCCGGCCTGATCGGCGTGAAGTTCTACCCGATCGATCTCTTCGACGGTGAGCTGAAGCCGTCGTTCATGAACGCGGACTCGACGATGGCGGTCATCGAGCGCTGCCAGCAGCGAGGCCTGAAGATGATCGGGATGCACAAGGCGGTCCCGCTCGGCCCCCTGCCTTTCGACCCCTACTTCGGAATCGCCGACATCGAGGATCCCATCAAGGCGTTCCCGGACCTGACCTTTGAGATCGTCCACGGAGGTGTCGCCTACCTGGAGGAGACGGCGCAGCTGATGGAGGACTACCCCAACGTCACCGTCAACCTCGAGGGAACGGTGGGCTTCATGCACGCCGACCCTGGCGAGTGGAACAAGATCCTGGGCACGTTCCTCCAGGTCGAGGGTGGGGCGCAGCGCCTTTTCTGGTCGGTCGGGGCCACCGGCCTGCACCCCCAGCCCTGCATCCGGACGTTCTGGGACTGGGAGCTCCCGGACCCGTGGCCGACGCTGACCAAGGACGCCAAGCGCGACATCTTGGGCGGCAACTACGCCCGCCACATGGGCTGGGACATCGAGGCGATGAAGGCGTCGGCGGCCGCCGACGACATCGGCGTCGACAAGGTGCTGGCCGACCCCTGGCACCTCATTCGCGACGCCTGGAAGTCGCGGGTCTGATCATGCCTACGGCGTCGGTGCCGGTGACCGAGGAGGTCGTGCGCGACATCCTCAACACCATCCTCGACCCGTGCAGCGTCAACGCCGGCGCACCGGGCGGGCTGGTCGATATGGGCCTGGTCCGCTCGGTGGCGGTCGAGGACGGGCCCGACGGGTTCGTGATCCACGCCCGCCTCTGCGTCACCGAGCCCAGCTGCATCATGGGCCATCTCTTCGTCCGGGAGGCCCGGGAGCGCCTGGGGCCCCTCGCCGGGGTCGCCCACCTCGACATCGCCATGGACCCGAGCCTGGGCTGGAACGAGTCGAAGATGGCGCCTGAGCTGCGTCAGCGGCTCGAGGCGGCACGTGCTCAGCGCCGCTTGGCCGCCCCCACGCGCAAGCCTGCCTGAGCCGCCGGCGCCCGTGCGCCGACGGCGGGGCGTCAGTGGACGCGCACCAGGCGAAGGATGTCGGTGGCCGCCTCCGGCCCGTAGGGGGCCCCGGCCAGGACCGCGACCACGTCACCAGCCACCGCCACGCCGACGTTGACCGCGGCCTCGACCGCGAACCACACGATCTCGTCGGCCGACGCGTGCTCACCGGTCAGCACCGGCTCGACCCCCCACATGAGTCCCATCTGGCGTGCGGTGGTGGCCGACGGGGTGACGCCGAGGATCGGCGCTCGGGGTCGGAACCGGGCGATCGAGCGAGCCGTGGCCCCGCTACGGGTGCAGCACAGGATGGCCTTGACGTCGGCCTCGATGGCTGCTCGCCAGGCGGCCGCCGAGATCGCGGCGTGCATCCGGGTGGCCGTCTCCAGGGCGGGATCGGTGGCCTGCTCCCGCCCGAGACGCGTGCCCCAGCTCTCGTGGTCGAAGTCCCGCTCGGCCCGCACCGCGATGCGGGCCATGGTGGCCACGGCCGCGACCGGGTTGAGCCCGATGGCTGTCTCGCCCGACAGCATCAACGCCGAAGTGCCGTCGAACACGGCGTTGGCGACGTCGGTGACCTCGGCCCGGGTGGGCTTCGGGGCGTAGACCATCGATTCGAGCATCTGGGTGGCGGTGATCACCGGCCGCCCGTAGGCGACCCCGGAGCGGATGATGTGCTTCTGGATGTGGGGGACGTCCTCCAGGGCGCAACGCACCCCGAGGTCGCCTCGGGCCACCATCACCGCGTCCGATGCCGCGATGACCTCGTCGATGGCGTCGACCGCCGACTGGGTCTCGATCTTGGCCACCAAGGTAGGGCCGTCCTCCCCGATGAAGGCCCGGGCCCGGGCGACGTCGGCGGCCTGGCGCACGAAGGAGATCGCCACCGCGTCGACCCCGACCTCGAGGACCGCTCCGAGGAGCCGCAGATCGTCGGGCGTCGGGGTCGGCAGGCCCACCTTCTCGCTGGCCAGGGTCACGCCCGGCCGTCCCTTGAGGAGTCCGCCGCTGGCCACCACCGCCGTGGCCCGATCGTGCTCGACCCGCTCGATCCGCAGTTCCACGCCGCCGTCGCCGAGGGGGATCCGGTCCCCGGGGCCGATGTCATCCAGGAGGGCGGCGTAGGTCACCGAGATGCAGGTGGCGTTGCTGGTGGCATCGGGGCGCTCGTCGGCCACCAACTCGACGACGTCGCCCTCGGCCACGACCACCCCGGCCTCCGGGAACGACCCGGCGCGAACCTTCGGACCCGGAAGGTCGACCAGGATGCCCACGTGCCGTTTGGCCCGCCGGGCCGCGGCTCGGATGCGGGCGATGCGCTCGATGGTCTCCTCCACCGGCCCGTGGGCCAAGCCGAGGCGGGCCATGTCCATCCCGGCGTCGATCAGCTGGAGGAGCACCGCCGGGTCGTCAGAGGCGGGGCCGATGGTGGCGACGATCTTCGTTCGGCGAGGGTCCACCCGCCCACCATCGCACGCCCGGGCCGCGGATCGGTGACCGCAGGGGCAACGTCGACTGACGCGGACCTGAGGCCTGGGCCGAACGTCGATATGCTCGCCGCCCCGCAGACCGATGGAGGGGGCCCGTCATGGCCATCGACAAGTTGGAGTACATCACGGTGGTGGTGGCCGATCAGGACGCGGCCTACGACTTCTACGTGAACAAGGTCGGCCTCGAGGTCGGTATCGACCACGACATGGGCCCGTTCCGATTCCTCACCGTCAGCGTCCCCGGCGCCGGGGTGCAGCTGGTCCTGGCCAAGGAGGGGTCCGACGCCACGGCCGGGCTGGAGAAGGGCGGGTTCTCCGGCATCGTCTTCGGATCGAAGGAGATCCAGGCGACCTACGAGGACCTGTCGTCCAAGGGCGTCGACTTCCCCAAGGCTCCCGAGGCTCGCATGCCCGGGGGACCGGCCGAGGGACGCTTCGCCGATCCCGACGGCAACGAGTACGTGCTCCACGAGATCCGAGAGATGCCCGCCGGGCCGCCCCCCGGCGACGGCTGAACCTCCGGCTCAGAAGCCGCTCGGGTCACCCTCCCATGGGGTGACGTTGGGCTCGAAGTCGGTATCGGTGGGGCTCGCCGGCTCCGCCTGGTCGATCTCGGGGCTCGGCGCCCACCCCTGGGAGCCCGTCGGCACCAGGGCTTCCCGACTTGCCTGCATCTCCTGGCGAAGGCCGTCGAGGGCGCCGGCCAGGTCGGTGATCATCCGACCGAGCGAGTCGAGGGTGGCGCCGATGCCGTCGATCTCTTGCGCCAGGTGCACCCGGGTCTGGGCGGTGGCGGCGCTGGTGGCCTGCCGATGCTCCTCGGCCTCGGCCAGGATGCGGCCGGCTTCGGCCCGGGCTGCGTCGGTGACCCGCACGGCCTCCTCTTCGACCCGGCGGACGTGGGTGGTGACGAAGGCGGCCGCCTGGGCTTGCATCGAGGCGAGGATCGATTCCCCGGTGGCCTGGAGCGCGACCGCCTCATCCCGGGCCTGCTGGAGGGCCTCGGTGGGGAAGGGCTCGTCGATGTCGGCGGGCGGGGTGTGGGTGGTCAGCGAGTCGGTGGTGAAGGACATGAGGATCTCCTGGTCGGGGGCGGGGTCGGGGTCGGGGTTGACCCGGTCTCGGGTCTCGGTGTTCAGTGGCTCGGGGTCGGTCCAGCCGGCCCACACGCCCAAGGTGGCGACGGTGTCGGCGACGAGCTCCGCGGCGGGGGGAGACGCCTCCCGACCGAAGGGGTCCTCACCGGGTCGGTGGGCCGGGAGACCGAAGAGGAAGTCGGCGTAGGAGTCGAAGCCCAGGGCGACGAGGGCTTCGGACTCGGCCTGTCGGGCCTGGTCCAGGCGCTGGCGGGCCGAGGGCCCGGCGAAGCGCCGGTCGAGGGCGGCCTCGGCCCCCTCGACCTCGGCGTGCAGCCGATCGATGAGCGCCATCGCCTCCTTGTCGATCCCGGAGCGCCCGGCGCCCAGAGTGGGCAGGGAGTCCGAGGCGCGGGGCGCACTGGTGGTGGAATCGGTGCCGGTCTGTCCGTGTTCGCTCATGGGCCGTCCCGCTGGCTCGGTCCCGCCGGTCGACAGGACCATTGCGCTGGGTATCGGAGCCGTTCGGGGCGGCCTTGAGCGACAGCCCAGAGGTGCCGCGGTGGCCCGACGTCAGTCCATCGGGTGGGCGGTGCCGTCCTCGATGACGAAGAGCCGGTCGTCGGAGGTGAGCAGCTCGACCCCGTCGTCGTGGACGACGAGGGCGTCCTCGGTGTGCAGGTGTCCGACCTCCGGGCTGAACAGGGGCAGGTCGACGGTGATGACGACGCCGGCCTCGAGGAGGAAGGGCTCGTAGACGGTGTCGGGCGTCGGGTGCTCGAAGTGGTCGAGGCCGATGCAGTGGGGCGAGGTCACCAGGTAGTCGGGCCAGCCCGCCTCGCGCACGCTGCGGATGGCCAGCGCTCCCAACTCGCGGGAGTCCATGCCGACCTTCAGCTCCTCGACGATCCGCCGCCAGCCGTCGCGCAGAGCCCGATGGCCCCGGCGCTGGGCCGCGTTGGGCTCGCCCACCACCGCGCTGCGGCCCAGATCGTTGCGGTAATGGCGGTAGCCACCGAAGGCGTCGAACCAGAACGAATCGCCCGCCCGACGGTCGTCCCCCCCTCCGGTGAGGGCAGGCCCGGCCGTCGCTCCGGGCCGATTGGCGGTGCCGACCATGTAGTCGGCGTCGCCTCCCATGAAGGTGATGGTCGAGCGGTAGACCCGCTGGCACTCGGCAAAGGTCGCCCCCGCGGCCACCGCCTCGATGGCGGCCAGGGTGGCGAGCTCGTTCTTGCGGGCCGAGGCCCGCATCAGGACCAGCTCGTCGGGCGTCTTGACCATCCGCACCCAACGCAACAGCGACTCGCCGGGAACGGGCTCGACGGTGTCGAGCTCCTCGGCCACCCGGCGCCCGAGCCACTCGTCGTCGAAGGCCACCCGAGCGCTATCCAGGCCCAGCTCCCGCAGGTAGCGGGCGACCGCTTCGGCCTGGTTGCGCGGGCCCTCGATCCCGAGCTCGTCGTCGGGCACGACCGCACCGGCCTCGAAGGCGGCGATGTGGCGCTTGGTCAGGGTCTCGTTGGCGGCGTAAGTCCGTCGCTCCTGGACCCAGCCGCTCTCCCCGTTCTCCATGGCGTCCATGTCGGCGGTCAGCACCGCCGGGGCCAAGGACGGGTCGCGGGGCAGCACCGCCATGGCGATGCGGGGGAACGACCACATGCCCGACGAGTCGTACTCGCTCAGGTAGTAGACGTTCTTGGGCAGTATGGCCACCACCGCGTCGAGACGGTGCTGGTCGAGCATCGCCTCCAAGCGTCCCCGGTTGAGCAGCACGGCGTGCCCGCTCAGGCCGTCTGGGGGGTGCCCCGGTCGGAGCGCTTGAGCTCGGCGAAGCCCGGCACGTGGACCAGGGTCCGCACCGCGTCGAAGAGCTCGAGGGCCTCGTCGCCCCGGGGGATGCGGTTGAGCACCGGCCCGAAGTAGGACGGACCGTCGGGGGGCTCGAAGGTGAGGACCGGGGTGCCGACCTCTCGGCCGGTACGGGTCAGCGCCTCCTCGGTGGAGGCCCGGATGACGTCCTCCCACCGCTCGTCCTCACCTGCCGCGCCGAAGCTGCGGGGGATGCCGATCGACTCCAGCAGGTCGCCGTAGTCCTCCTCGGCCATCGCCTTGCCGGGGGCGCCCTCGACGTGGATGAGGGTGCCGACGGCGGTGTAGAGATCGCCGGCCTTGGCCGGGTCTAGCTCCTCTCGGATGGCCGCTGCCACCCGCAGCGTGCGCTGGGAGAGCTCCATGCGCTCCATGAACCCGGGCGGCGGGCTGAAGCCCTCGGGCGGGGCCGGTCGGGGACCGTTGGCCTCGTTGAGGATCCGTAGCGAGATGAGACGCCAGTCGACCTCGATGCCGCGCTGATCGATGACCTCGTGCACCCAACGGGAGGTGATCCACGCCCAGGGGCACCCGGGATCCCAGAAGAACTCGATGTCGGCCACGGGGCCCCCTTCGTCGTCGCGAGGCGGCGACTCTACGCCGGGTTGGTAAGGGCCACTCCGAGATGCGGCAACGCCGGAGCCTGCTGCCAACATGGAAGCGATGAGCGACGCGCGTCGGGGGCTGGGCCGGGGACTGGCCTCGATCATCCCGCTGGCCCCGGTGGCGGCGGCCTCGGTCGACACAGAATCGATCGAGTCGACCGTTGAGCGTCTGGTGCGGCTCGGCTTCGACCTGCTCGAGTCGGTCGCTCCCGTTGCCCTGTGCGGCTACCTGCACCGGGCCGACGGCGCCGGACCCCGGCTGGCGGCGCGAGGGGCGGTGGATGCCGAGGATCTCTTCGACCTGGCGCGCTCGCTGTCCGACGCGCTCGACGATCCCCGGGCCCGCTCGGTGCTGATCGTCGGCGGGCGCCCGGCGATCTCGTTGCGCACCGAAGGTCCCCGCTCCCACGGGGTGCACGTGGTGGTGCCGGCCGAGGGGTGGTTCGAGGGGCCCGCGCTGGTACTGGCCGAAGCCGTCTGCCGCTCGATTGGCGAGGCCTGCCACCTGCTCGAGAGCCAGGGCGCACCCGGGGCCGAGGATCCCCGAACCCGTGGAGCGGGCCGGACCGGAGGGGACGCTCGCTAGCATCGGGCCGGGTCGTCGCCTGTGCGCGGGCCCGGGAGGGAGCGCCGTGCGACTGGGGGGCAAGGTAGCCATCGTGACCGGCGCCGCGGCCGGCATCGGCCGGGCCACGGCTCTGCGGTTCGCGACCGAAGGCGCGTCGATCGTGGTGGCCGACCTGCGGGCGCCCGAGGCCGCTGATGTTGCCGCCGAGATCCTCGCCGAGGGCGGCACCGCGGTCTCGATCGGGATCGACGTGTCCGCCGACGCCGATGCCCGGGCCGCGGTGGCGTTGGCGGTGGACACCTACGGACGCCTCGACGTCGTCGTGAACAACGCCGGTATCGGCGCCACCGGATCGGTGGTGACCCTCGACGAGGCCACGTGGGACCGGGTATGGGCGGTGAACGTGAAGGGCGGTTTCCTGCTCTCGAAGCACGCCGTGCCGGTCCTCCGTCGCAGCGGTGGGGGATCGATCCTGTTCACGGCGTCGGACGGGGGGCTGCAGGGCACCACGGGCCTGCTCGCCTACAACGCCAGCAAGGCCGCGGTGATCAACATGGTCCGGACCATGGCCCTCGATCACGCTCGCCACGGCATCCGGGTCAATTGCGTGTGCCCGGGCCCGGTCGACACCGCGATCCTCGACGGGATGCTGGGCCAGTCGGGCCTCACCCGCGAGGTGATGGGTGCCGGCGTGCCGTGGGAGGCACGGGTCGGGCGCCCGGAGGAGATCGCAGAGGCCTTCCTCTTCCTCGCCTCCGCCGACGCCGGCTACATCACCGGCGTCGCCCTCCCGGTGGATGGGGGAATGATCGCCGGGATGTTCAACCCGGCGGCGGTCGAGGACTGATCAGCGAGCGCTCGACAACGACAGGGCGAAATCACCGGCCGGGTCCGTCCACCAGTGGTCGAGGGCGAAGCCGGCGGTCGCCAGCTCGGCCTCGACGCCGGTGCGCCGGAACTTCGCGCTGATCTCGGTCCGGAGCGCCTCCCCGGAGCGGAAGCCGACCACTAGGTCGAGGGCGGCGACGGTGACCTCCTGGGCCCGCTCGGCCCGAAGGCGCATCTCGATCCACTCCCGCTCGGCGTCCCACACCGCCAGGTGCGTGAAGCCGTCGGGATCGAAATCGGCCCCCAAGCGGCGGTTGAGCACGTGCAGCACGTTGCGATCGAAGGCGGCCGTGACCCCCGCGGCGTCGTCATAGGCCGCCACCAGCCGGGTCGGGTCCTTGACCAGATCGGTGCCGAGCAGCAGCGAGTCACCGGGGTCGAGCGCGTCGCGCAGGTCGGTCAGGAACCGCGCTCGCTGGTCGGGGACGAGGTTGCCGATGGTCCCTCCCAGGAAGGCCACCAACCGCCGCCCGCCGCCCCGCCCGGGGAGGTGCTGCAAGTGGCGCTCGAAGTCGCCGACCACCGCGTGCAGGTCGAGCTCGGGGTGATCGGCGGCGATGTCTCGCGCCGCCGCCACCAGCGTGGCCTCGCTCACGTCGAAAGGAGCGAAGCCCCGTAGGCGACCCCGCGCCCCCAGGGCGTCGAGCAGGATGCGGGTCTTGGTCGAGGTTCCCGAGCCCAGCTCGATCAGGAGCTCGAACTCGGCGTGGGCCGCGATGTCGGCGGCGTGGGCTTCGAGGATGACCCGCTCCCGTCGGGTCGGGTAGTACTCGGGGAGCCGGGTGATCTCGTCGAACAGGGCCGAGCCACGGTCGTCGTAGAGCCACTTGGGGGGAAGGGTCTTCGGGTGCTGGCTCAGCCCCCACCGGACGTCGCGCCGCAGGGCGGCCTCGAGGTCGGCGTCGTCGAGGTGGCGGTCGATCCGCAGGCGGGCCGCGGTCGTCATGGGGTCACTCCGGCCTCGGCGAGCGCGGACGCCAAGGGGGTGTGGGTGACCGCCGACGGGGTGGCCTCGAGTAGGCAGCCTTCGGGGAGCGGGGTCCAGGCGGGGTCGTCGTCGAAGGGCTCGGAGGCCACCACCACCCCGTCCGCAGCCGGACCCGCGCCGACCAGCGCCCACAGTCCGTTGCCACGGACCGTTCCGTGGATCCGGACCCCGTCGGTCAGGAGGAAGGTGGCCCGCCCACCGCCGACCTCGTCGATGGCCGCCACCGCGCCGACCAGCGCCCCACCGGGAGCCTGGCCGTCGGCCAGAGCGTCGAGAATCAAGCCGAAGACGACCTCGGAGTCCGAAGCCCCCTCGATCCCGGCCTGTCGGGCGGTGGTCAGTCGGCGCCGCAAGACGGGCTCGGCTCCGGTCCGGAATCGATCGACACTGCCGTTGTGGGCGAAGAGCCACGGCCCTGAGCGGAACGGCGCAGACCCCGCCTCCTCGACCGGCAGGGGAGGGGTGGCATTGCGGATCGCGGCCAGGAGGGCCGTCGCCCGGTAGCCCAGCACGGCATCGACGGCGGGGTCGAGGTCGAGGGGACGCGCCCGCCGGAGGCGGTCAGGAAGCGGGACGGGGCCGCCCGGGTCGCCCGCGGGGTACCAGCCGATGCCGTAGCCATCGGGGTTGTCCTGACCGACGGCCTGGTGCCGAGGGTGGCGCACCTGTTGCTGGAGGGAGTGGGGCGGATCGGTCACCACCGACGCCACCGTGATCGGGGCGCCGACGTAGGCGAGGAGGCGACACATCGTCTCAGGCGTCCGCCGCGCAGCGGAACCCGCTGAAGATCTGGCGACGAACGGGGAGGTCCCAGTTGCGGAAGGTGCAACGGACGGCGACTGGGTCGGTGGCCCACGACCCGCCCCGCAGCACCTTGTGGCCGTCGCCGAAGAAGACCTCCGAGTACTCGGCATAGGGGAAGGCCCGGAACCCCGGGTGCCCGGTGAAGTCGCTGCTGGTCCACTCCCAGACGTCGCCGACCATCTGCTCGGCGCCGTAGGGACTGGCTCCTGCGGGTTTGGTCCCCACGTCCGCCGGGCCGTCGCGGCGCTGGCCGAGGTTCGCCCGGAGGTCGTTGGGATCGTCGTCGCCCCACGGATAGCGGCGCTTGCGCCCGAGTGCCGGATCCCACGAGGCCGCCTTCTCCCACTCGGCCTCGGTCGGTAGTCGCCGACCGGCCCACCGGGCGTAGGCATCGGCCTCGTACCAGGACACGTGCTGGACCGGCTGGAGAGCCACGGCCGCGAGATCGAGAGGACGGCCGAAGCGCTCGACGGTCCGGTCGCTCCCCCGGCCCGACCAGAACAGGGGGCTGACCGCGCCCTCGGCGCGGCACCATGCCCAGCCCGCCTCGGACCACCACCGGGGGTCGTCGTAGCCCCCCGCCTCGACGAACTCGAGGTACGCCTGGTTCGACACCGGGGTCGCATCGATCCAGAAGGCGTCCACATCGACGGTGCGGCTCGGGCGCTCGTTGTCGTAGGCCCACGGGTCGAGATCGGTCCCCATGGAGAAGGAACCGGCGGGAACCAAGACCTGGCGGGGTCGCACCGCCGGCGGCGGGGTCTCGACCGGGGCGGTGGCAATCCCGCCGATGCCGCCGGCCGCCCCGGCCGGTCCCATCAGGGCGATGGTGGCCAGCATCGTCTCGTCGTGCTGGTGCTCGTGCTGGACGACCATCCGGTGGACGAAGGCGTCGATCAGGAGCGGGTCGTCGTCGCCGGTCCGGGCGGCCAGGCGCTCGAGGGCCCCGTCCCGCACCTCGGCCAGGTAGCGCCGAGCTTCGGCCGGGCCCAGGAGCGGCAGCGCCGGCCGGTCGGGGCGCGGATGACGGAATGCGTCGTAGAGGTCGTCGTGGTGCGGACCGACACCGGTGCCACCCAACGCCCGGACCAGCCACTGGTCCTCGAAGTTGCCGACATGGGCGAGGTCCCATACCAACGGCGACATCAACGGGGAGTGCTGGGCCCGGAGTTGGGTGTCGTCGAACGGGTCGAGGAGGTCGAGAGTCCGTTGGCGAACGCGCTCCAACTCGGCGACCAGTACGCCGGTCACCGGTACACCAGCCGCCCGGGATCGACAGCCGCGGTCCGGGCGTCGGGGAGGAGGCTGGTCGGGCCGTCCTGAGCCCAACGGTCGAGCACCTCGTCGGCCGGGCAGCGACGCCGGTCGATGAACCTCGTCCGGTAGGCGGCTGCCGCCTGGCAGGTGGTGTCGTCCACAGAAAGGCGATCGAAGGCGTCGACGGCCGCCTCGAAGCACGCCGCCGCGGCATCGCCGAGGGCGTGGTGGGTGAGGGCGTCGGTCGCCGCCTCCTCCCACAAGGTGGCGGTGGTGGCGGTGGCCTCGGCGGCGACGGCCGCGGCGGTGGGGTCGTCGAGCAGGGCGGTGGTCACCGCCACCGCGACCCGCCACCAGGGATCGTCGAGGGCGTCGATCACTCGGACCTCCAGCCATCGCTTGGCCCGGACCGGAGGGAACAGCGTGCTCAGGTGTTGGTGCAGGTCCTCGATGGTGGGGTAGCCGAGCCGATGGCCACCGGTGAGCCACTGGCGGAAGGTCAGTGCCTCGCCGAGGGGCACGGCGTGATCGGGGTCGAGGCAGATCATCATGACCCGGGCATCGAGCGCGTAGTCGGTCCACGCCGCGATCGGATCCCCGCTGGTCGCTGGCCGGCGCGTGCGGCTGGGGTCGATGCCGGCCCACACCCGACCTCTCGACGACCGCCGGCCGGTGGGCCGCCCGTGGCGCAGCGGCGAGTTGGCGAAGGCGGCCAGCAGCACCGGCCCGAGGGCGTTGGCCAGTTGCCAGCGGGCCGATCGCTCCTCGAGGTCGGCCCCCGCCTCGAGATTGACCTGGAGGGCGGCGGTGCCGGTCATCATCTGGCGACCCTCCGGACCCTGGGCATCGAAGTAGGCCTCCATGGCCCGGTAGCGGGCCGCGTCCACGACCCGGCAGCCGGCACGGATGGGGTCGACGCCCAGCGCCAGCAGTCCCATCTCGTGGGTGCCGAGGGCGCCCCGCACGGCCGCCAGGTCGAGATCGAGGGCGGTGCAGGCGGCGCCGATAGTGGGGGCCACCAGGGTGCTCAGCTCGAGCTGGCCGCCGGGCTCGAAGGTCAGGCGGCTCCCTCCCGGAAGAGGTCCCACGGCATCGAGGCTGTCCCGGACCCGTTGGTGCTCGACGAACGCGGAGGGGTCAGCCCGGTGGACGGGGAAGGCCTCGAGCTCGATGCCCACGCCCCCGGGGACCGATGCCGCGAAGCACGAGGCGCGTACCTCGGACACGACGGCGTCCACGGAGAGCTGGGGGGTGGGAGCGGGCATGCCGGCCTTTCTCGGCGAATCCGGCCGTCACCGTACCGGGGCTCGGGACCTGGTCGGGGCCCGTCCGGCGGCCGCCCGTCAGGTCAGTCGGGCCACCGGTCGAGCAGCGCCGCTCGTGGGTGGGGACCGGTGGCGAGTTCGGGCCCGAGCACCGCCGTCGGCCGGGCGATCGGATCCCACGGTGGCCACGCCGCCATCCCCGCGGCCGACGGCCGCTCGCCCCGGGCGAAGGTCGTCCAGGCCTCGCCGAGGGAGGAGGACAGCTGCCACATGGCGTCGTCGGCAGGTCCGAGGAAGAGCTCGACGCCGGGTGCGTCCAGGCTGCCGAAGACGAACGGCACCTCGGTGACATGGCAGGAACCGAGGGCCCCGCCGAAGCCGGGACCGGCCCAGTCGAACCAGTACTGGTACACGGTCGCCCCGCCCTGCACCTGGGCCCGGGCCAGTCGGTCGGCGGGGACGGTGAAGGCGGCGTCGCCCACCACCGCGACCCACAGCTCGAGGTCGTCGGTGGGCTCGAGCGTCTGCCGGTAGGCGTCGACCACCCCCGGCGCATCGTCGCCCAGAGCCGCGGTGGCGAGGGCCAGGAGACCCGATCGGCTGGTGTCGAGGCTGGGATCGAGGAACGGGAAGAGGCGCATCTCCTCGGCGTTCACCCCGATCAGCAGGTCGACCCCGGCGGCGGACCCGGCCGCCACCGCGTCGAGGGGGTGCTCGGTCAACACGACACCGTCGATCACCGGCTGGAAGGCCAGGCGGAGCCAACCGGCCCGTCGGCTCACCGCCAGCTGGGCGTCGAGCAGCCGCTCGACCGGGAGCCCTCGGAGGTCCCCGACGCTGCGGAGTGGGTCCCCGGAGCCCTCCAGCTCCCCGATGAGTTCGGCCGTCACCCGCTCGGCCGACTCGGCATCCGCCACGTTGCTGGCCGCGCCACTCTGGAGGACGGCCCGGTGCAGGAGTCCTCGGGCCGCCGGCACGGCGAGCAGCGCGCCGATGCTCATCGCGCCGGCCGACTCGCCGAACACCGTGACCTGTGCCGGGTCGCCACCGAAGGCCCCGATGTGGTCACGGATCCAACGCAGCGCGGCCACCTGGTCGAGGAGGCCGAGGTTCCCGCTGCCGGTTGCGTCGTCCCCACCGTCCAGACCGGCGAGGTGCAGGAACCCGAGCGCTCCCAACCGGTAGTTCGGGCACACGAGGACGACTCCCCGGGCGACCAGGGCCCGCCCGTCGTACCACGACGAGGAGCCGGTGCCGGTGAGGAACGTGCCGCCGTGTATCCAGACCATCACCGGACGCGGGGGACCGGTCGCTCCCGATGTCCAGACGTCGAGGGTCAGGCAGTCCTCGCTCATCTCCGGGCGCTGCGTTCCCAGCAGCTGCTGGAAGGTCGAGTGGTTCTGCAGGGCCATGGGCGCCGGGTCACGCCCGTCGCGCACCCCAGACCACCCCGCGACCGGCTCGGGTGCGCACCACCGGCGTTCGCCGACCGGCGGCGCCGCGAAGGGGATGGCCCGGTACAGCTCGACCCCGTCGACTCGACGACCCTGGACCACCCCCGACGTCAGCTCGACGGTGGGGTCGGGCCGGTTCACGGTCGGGGAGGTGGCTTGCGGGCCGTGTAGCGCCGACTGATCCAGTGCTCGCCGGCCCAGGCATCGGGGGCGACGTCGACGAGTTCGAGCCCGGCATCCGTGAGCCAGCCCTCCACCGTGGCCTGGGGGGTGCCCCGCATCTTCCACCCCCGCACCCGGTCGAGGACCGCGGCCGGGAGCACCCGCGTGAGCCAGCCCCGCAAGGTACGGCTGGGCTCGGTGGGCAGCTGGATGTGGACCACGCCCCCCGGCCGCAGGACCCGGGCGAACTCCCCGATGTAGCGCTGGGCCAGGGACCTCGGCAAGTGCTGGAGGACGATCAGGCTGTAGACGAGATCGAAGCTCTCGTCGTGGAACAGGGCCAGGTCGTCGGTGGCGTTGAGGTGGTAGGTGACCCGCGGCGCGTGGCGGTCGATGACTCGGGCTCGCTCGATCATGGGAGCAGCCACGTCGACCCCGTCGACCTGGGCGACGTGGGTGGCCAGCGCCTGGGAAAGCCGGCCGACCCCGCAGCCGAAGTCGAGCGCCCGGCCTCGGGAGATGGTCAGGTCGAGTTGCTCGGCCCGGGCGAAAAAGGCGTCGACCTCGACCTGACCGGTGGCCAGGAACTCGTCCTCGTCCCAGCGGCCGCCCTTCTTGTCCGGGTAGGCGAGGATGGCCCACAGCGGGTCTTCGTGGCCGTGGCGCTCCCAGGTCCGACGGAGGTCGTCGATCGGCCCTCGGGGAGATCGGGGTGTCGGCACGGCGGGCGAGCCTACCGACGGGTCAGGGGAGAGCCCGCCAGGCTTCGTGCCACAAGCGGTCGTAGCCGAGGTCGGCCAGCGCCAGGGCCAAGCGGTCCGCCGGCGTGGTGTCGCCGCTCGCGGCGGGGCGGTCCGGCGTCCCGCGCTCGAGGAGGAGCCGGGCTACCTGATCCGCGATCGGGTAGCCGGAGACCGCCGGATCGTCTTGGTCGAGGAGTGCCGAGAGGCGAGCAACCGCCCGTTCGTCGGTCGAGTCGTAGGGGCGGGGATGGGCAGCCGCGTACCGGACGACGCCGACGGCCAGGGCGGTCGGGGAGAAGCTGCGATCGAGGATCACCACCGGATCCCCGTCACTCGAGCCACTGTCCGGTCCCCGCACGTCCCAGTTGACGACCTCGGCCACCAGGGCCGCCACCCGGGTGCTGGACGGGCCATCCTCCCACCGCAGCTCCGCCTGTCGCCCCCGCTCGGCGACCACGACCTCCACTCCGGCGATGCCGGCCTCGGCGAGCACGCGGCGCAAGGCGTCACCCAGCGGGCCCGGGTCGATGCGGGTCGGACGGCGGCGGAAGAAGACGTTGGCCACAGTGCAACCCTGCCCTACGGACCGTCCTCTCCCGCGTCTGGGACGAGGACCGCACGCAACTCGTGGGGCCCTGGTCCCAGACCGGTGCGGGTCTCGCGGCTCAGTGGGCGGACGAAGCGGCCGGCTGGGACGAGGGTCCGAGGTCGTCGGCCATCGAGGGGGTGGTCCGCTTCGAGAAGGCGATGGCGCCCAGCAGCACCACCAGCGACACCCCGGCGATGGCGTAGCGAGCCGGGTCGTTGTCCTGGAGGTTGATGACCGCCGGGAGGATCAGCAGCGAGACCAGGTTCATGACCTTGATCAGCGGGTTCAGGGCCGGGCCGGCGGTGTCCTTGAACGGGTCGCCGACGGTGTCGCCGATGACCGCCGCCTTGTGGGCATCGGAGCCCTTGCCGCCCTCGTGGCCGTCCTCGATGTACTTCTTGGCGTTGTCCCAGGCGCCACCGGCGTTGGACAGGAAGTTGGCCATGAGCTGACCGGTGAGGATGACCGCGGCCAAGAATGCGCCGAGGGCGTAGAAGTTGATGCCGAAGCCGATGATCACGGGGGTGAGGACGGCCAGCAGGGCCGGAGTGGCCAGCTCCCGGAGCGAGGCGGCGGTGCAGATGTCGATGACCGGCCCGTAGTCGGGCTTCTTGGTCCCGGCCATGATCCCGCCGTCGGCGAACTGCCGCCGGACCTCCTGCACGACGACACCGGCGGTCCGGCTCACGGCCCGGATGGCCAGCGAGCTGAACATGAAGGCCACCGACCCGCCGATGAGCAGACCGATGAAGGTCTTGGGGTCGGCCACGTTGATCGGGAACAGATCGAACACGGTCCGTCCGCTCTCCTCGAGCACCGCCAGCTCCTCGGTGCTGAGCAGCTCGTTGGCGATCGTCTCGATGTAGCTGGCGAACAGCGCCACCGAGGCGATGACCGCCGAGCCGATGGCGAAGCCCTTGGTCACGGCCTTGGTCGTGTTCCCAACGGCGTCGAGGCTGACCATGATCCGCTCGGCCTCGCCGCTGAACTCACCCGACATCTCGGCGATGCCCGCCGCGTTGTCCGCCACCGGTCCGAAGGTGTCCTCTGACACCACCACTCCGGTGGTGGCCAGCATGCCCATGCCGGCCAGCGCCACCAGGTAGAAGCTGAACTGGATGTTCCCGTCGCCCAGGCCCACAGCGACGGCGATGGCGCCGGCGATGGCGACGACCGCCCAGACGGTCGACTCGAGGCCCGAGCTGATGCCCGAGAGCACCGTGGTGGCCGGACCGGTGCGGGCCGACTCGGCGATCTCGCGGACCGGTCGGGTCTCGGTCGAGGTGAAGTACTCGGTGAGGCGGCTGACCACCTGGGCCAGCACCAGGCCGACGACGACCGCAGCCAGCATCCGCCAGCCGGCGTTGTTGTTGTTCTCGTTGCCGACGTAGAGCAGGGCCACCAGGGCGGTGCCGATGACGGTGAGGATCCCGGCGGTGAGGAAGCCCCGGTTGATCGGCGCCATGGCGGAGCGGTCCTTGTCGGTGGCCCGCACGGCGTAGACGCCGACGATCGAGGCCAACACGCCGATGGCCCGGGCGGCCACCGGGAAGATCAGTCCAGCCACCGGGTTGGCCACGCCGAGCGACTCGAAGGCGGCCACCCCGAGGATGATCGACGCCACCAGGGTGACCTCGTAGGACTCGAACAGGTCGGCGGCCATGCCGGCGCAGTCGCCCACGTTGTCGCCCACGTTGTCGGCGATGGTGGCCGGGTTGCGGGGGTCGTCCTCGGGGATACCGGCCTCGACCTTGCCGACCAGGTCGGCGCCGACGTCGGCCGCCTTGGTGAAGATGCCGCCGCCGACCCGGAGGAAGAGGGCGAGGAGCGAGCCGCCGAAGCCGAAGCCGATGAGGATGGCCGAGCTCGTGTTCTGGAAGATGATGATGATGGTGGTGGCGCCCAGCAGGCCCAGGCCCACGGTGAACATCCCGGCCACGCCACCGGTGCGGAAGGCGACCTTGAGCGCGGCGGGCAGCGAACCCGAGCGGGCCGCCGCCGCGGTGCGGACGTTGCCCCGCACGGCCAGGCCCATGCCGATGAAGCCGGTGAGACCGGACAGGACGCAGCCGGCGACGAAGGCCAGGGTGCGGAAGATGCCCGACTCGGCGTAGCTCAGGGCGGTCGACCCGTCGGGACGGAGCACCGCGGTCGAGGTCAGGAAGACCACGACCGCCAGCGGGACGAGGATCACGCCGATGGTCTTGAACTGGCGCCGGAGGTAGGCGTTGGCCCCCTCCTGGATGGCGGCCGCGATCTCCCGCATCTTGGGCGTGCCCTGGTCGGCGGCGAGCACGTCTCGCATGAGCACGAAGCCCACCGCGAGGGCGAGAAGCGCGGTGGCGACCGAGAACAGCAGCCAGAACCAGTCGCCTCCATCGAGGGCAAAGTCCTGGTAGCCGCCTTCGGCGGCGAGCTGAACGAGCATGGGCGACGAGCTCCTTGGTGCAGGGACGCGCCCACCAGACACGGATGGGCAAAGCGAAAAGATAGATTTCGAGCACTCAAAAGGTCAAACCCTCGGGCGCCGGTTTCTTCGGCCCCCGCCCCCGCCCGTCAGTGCTGGCTGATGTCGGCGGGGGACAGCCGCGGCCCCCAGCGCGGAGCGTGGCCGGCGCCGACCGCCAAGAGGCGCAGGACCCGGCGTCGATGCCCGGCATAGGGCTCGAGGAGCTCGAGCATCCGCCGGTCGTCGGCCCTCGGTTCGCGCGCCAAGGCCCAGCTCACCGTGTTCGGCAGGTGGAAGTCGCCCACCGGCACGGCATCGGGGTCACCGAGCGCGGTCCCGGCCACCTCGGCCGCGGTCCACGGGCCGATCCCCGGGAAGGCGCGGAGCCGGTCCTGGGCATCGGCGCAGCTCATGGCCAGGCACTCTTCGAGGCGAGGGGCCCGCAGGCAGGCGCCGACCAGCGCCTCGGCCCGGCGGCGCTCGAGCCCGGCGCGGTGGAAGATCCACGACGGCGTGCGAGCCAGCGTGGCGGCATCGGGCGGTACCACCAGCCCGGCGGGGCCGGGGGCGAGCGTCCCGAGGGCCCGCACCAGCCTCGAGTAGGTCCGATGGGCCTCGATGCTGGTGACCTTCTGCTCACAGACCGCCGGGAGCAGGGACTCGACCACGTTGGCGCTCCGGCCCACCCGCAGGCCGTCGTGGCGTCTGGCCAGAGCGGCCACCAGCGGGTGCCGGGGGGAGAAGTGGCGGTCGGTGTCGTGCAGCCCGACCAGTTCGGGGGCTTGCTCGACGGCGGCCGCCGCGCCCGGCCCCCAGCCGGTGATCGTCAGCCCGTCGGGCCCCTGGACCAGACGCACGGTGGCCGGGCCGGCGGTCGTATTGGTCGCCCGCCACAGCTCGTGACTGGACACCCGGACGCAAGGATCGTTTCGTCCGTGGCGGAGAGGGGCGGCCGTCCGGCCCAGATCGAGGGGGCCGTCGACGACGACGGTGCGCTCGACGTCGGGAGTGATCGGTTGATGCTAGATCGACCGATCACGGTGCTCGGGCGTACGGTGTATGGCCCATGGGGGGGCAGGGGACACCGACCGGGAACGGGGCCGCCTCGTCGCTCGAAGCGACCGGCCGGCCGGATCAGGAGGCCGTGTCGACCCTCCTGGTGGGCGACTCGATCGCCTTCACCATCGCCCGGGCCATGGGTGAGGTCGCTCACCGATTCCCGGTACGAGCGCAGCACGGGACCATGATCGGCTGCGGGATCGCCCGGGGCGGGCCGATCCGCGACGCCGGGCTGACCGTCAACGTGCCCGACGACTGTGGTCGGTGGCCGGACGTCTGGCGGCACTGCGTCGATTCCCATCCGGTCGACGTGGCGGCCGTCCTGGTCGGTCGGTGGGAGGTGGTCGACCGGGTCCACGCCGGGCGATGGACCCACGTCGGCGACCCCGACTTCGACGCCTACCTGCGCCGGGAGCTCGAGCTCGGGATCGAGATCCTCCAGGGCGCGGGGGCCCAGGTGCTGCTGGTGACGGCCCCGTACTGCCGCCAGGTCGGACCCGATGGGTGCGACTTCCCCCAGAACGAGCCTGGACGCACCGACCGCTTCAACGTCCTGCTGGCCGAAGTGGCGGCCGACTGTGTCGGCGTCGAGGTGGTCGACCTCAACGCTCGGCTGTGCCCCGATGGGAACTACGTCGAGGAGATCGAGGGCATGGTCCTGCGCCGGGGGGATGGGATCCACCTCACCCGGGCGGCGAGTACCTGGGTGGCGGAGTGGCTCCTGGCCGAGATGGTGGCCCTCGGCCGGTCGGATCGACTGGGGGCGGTCGGATGACGGCACGCACCGGGTCGGGGTGGGGGTCCGGCGCGCCATCCGACCCGGTTCCCGAGCCGCGGCGCATCCCCCAGATCCCGGCACTGGACGGGCTTCGGGCCCTGGCCGTGCTGGCGGTGCTGGCCTTCCATACCGGGGTCGGCCTCGGGCGCCGGGGCGGCTTCTTCGGGGTCGACGCCTTCTTCGTCGTCTCCGGCTTCCTCATCACCTCGTTGCTGGTGGCCGAATGGCGCCAGACCGGGAGCGTTCGCCTCGGACGGTTTTGGGCCCGGCGCTGCCGTCGCCTGGCGCCGGCGCTGCTGGTGGTCCTCGCCGCGGTCGCGGCCTATGCCCACTGGTGGGTGCCGGTGGCCGGGCGCAGCAGCATCCGCAGCGATCTCTGGGCCTCGCTGGCCTACGTCGCCAACTGGCGCTTCGTCACCGAAGAAGCCACCTACTTCGGTGCGCTGGCTGCCCCCTCCCCGTTGCGCCACATGTGGTCCCTCGCCATCGAGGAGCAGTTCTATCTCCTGTGGCCGATCCTGCTGGTGGGGCTGCTGCGGCTCGGTCGGCGCCGGGGCATCGGCGTCGCCCTGGGGGCCACCGTGGTCGGCGCGGCCGCCTCGGCGGTGCTGTCGGTGGTGCTGGCCGAGCCCGGGGGCGACCCCATCCGCGTCTACTACGGCACCGACACCCGGGCCCAGGCCCTGCTCGCCGGTGCCGCTCTGGCCCTGGTGCTGGTCGACCGGCGGCCGGTGCCGGTCGGCCCGGCTCGGACCCTGCTGACTGGGGTCGGGGTGGGTGGTCTGGTCGCCACCGCCGCCCTGTGGCACCTGGTCTCGTCGAGCTCGGCGCTGGCCTTCAGAGGGGGGATGACCCTGGCCGCGCTGGCCACGGTGGCGGTCATCGCCTCGGTGGTGCTGGTGCCTGCCAGCTCCGTCGCTCGACTGCTGGCCTGGGGGCCGCTGCGCTGGATCGGTGTCCGCTCTTACCCGCTGTACCTGTGGCACTGGCCGGTCGTCGTGGTCCTCACCGCCCCCCGCACCGGCCTCGGGCGATGGTCGCTGTTCGGCCTGCGGATCGTGGTCACCTTCGTCCTGGCGGTGGCCACCGAGCGTCTGATCGAGCGGCCCATCCGGGCCGGCGCGGTCCGGGGTCGGAGGGGCCTCGTGGCCCTCCCCGCGGCCATGGCCGCACTGGCCGTCGCCGGGATCCTGGTCGCGCCGGTCACGGGCTCGCGCCTGGGTCCGACCGTGGTGGTGGCCGCGTCGTCGCCGACCACCGGCACCGACGCCACCAGCCCGAGCGCCGACGACGCCGAGGCGGTGCAGGTGCTGCTGGTGGGGGATTCGATCCCGTTCACGCTCGGGTACGGCTTCGCCGACGTCCAGGCGGACCTGGGGGTGGAGGTCGTGAACGCGGCCGGACCGCTGTGCGGCATCGCTCTCGGTAGTCCCCTGCGGGTACAGGGGCGCACCGTCGAGCAGGAGCACTTCTGCCCCGGATGGGGGCCCCGCTGGGCAGATCGGATGGAGGAGGTCACCGCCGACGTAGCCGTGGTCCTCGTCGGTCGATGGGAGCTCGTCGACCGGATGCACGACGGACGGTGGTCGCACATCGGCGAAGCGGACTACGACGCCTACCTGGTCGAGCAACTCGAGGCCGCAGTGGCCGTGCTCGGCGCGGACGGCACCCCGGTGGTGCTGGTGACCATGCCGGCGCTCGATCCGCCTCGCCAGGCCGATGGCACCCGATTCCCGGAGGACGACCCGTCGAGGGTGCGCCGCTTCAACCAGCTGCTCGATCAGGTTGCCGCCCGCCACCCCGACCAAGTCGAGATCTACGACCTCTTCGCCCTGACCGCTCCCGACGGGAGCTACACCCGAGACCTCGAGGGCATCCAGGTGCGCGACGACGACGGCATCCACTTCACCCGGGAGGGCGGTCAGTGGGTCGCCGCCGATCTCTTCCCCGAGTTGGTCTCGATCGCCGCCGCCCACCGGGAGCCCGAGGAAGGGGCCCGTCAGTAAGGCCAGGGCCCGTCGTGGTGGCCGAGCAGTCGAGCGACCCCCGGCAGGTGCGCCACCGTGGCCGCCTTGATGACCAGGTTGCGGGCGAACCACCCCAGCTCGGCGAGCTGGCGGGCGCCGTTCGCCACCCGCGCTGTGGCCGACAGGTCGACTCGCCGATACTCGGCCATCGACCGAGAACGACCGACGTAGCGGAAGTGGCGGCCGCCCACCATCGTCCGCAGCAGCGCCAGGGTGACCCCGACCGAGCTGAACGAGTCGTGGACCAGCATGGTCCCTCCGGGTGCGACCCGACCACCCCATCGACGCAAGTCGTCCAGGGCAGGCCGGTAGCCGTGGGCACCATCGACGTAGAGGAGGTCGATCGGCGCCGTCACCGCGTCGTGAGCGTCCTGGGAGAAGCGACGGACGTGTCGGACCCGATCGGCGACCCCCAGACGGCCCAGGTTTGCCCAGAAGGCGTCGTGGTCGGATTGCCCCTCGTCCTCGGTGCCGACCCACTGCTGGGGCCCCCGGTCGTTGCCGGCGTGGGGGTCGATGGCCACCACCTCCACGCCCGGCGCCGCGGCCCGAGCCAGCACCGAGGCCGAGCGGCCTCGGTAGCTGCCGATTTCCACGATGGTGGCCGGGGCCTCCAGGGCGGACGCCCGGTCCCAGAGGCGGCGGGCCTGCGACGGCGCCAGCCATCCCTCCACTGTCTCGAGCTCGGCCCAGGTGTGCTCGAAGCGGCGGAGCTCGGGGGACTCGGGCCGAGAGCCACCCGAGGGTTCCACGCCCGCTCTCGTGAAGCGCACCACGCAGTTCCAGGAGGCGACCTCCCGAAGCCCGGGGACGCGCATGATGGCCCGGGCCCAGGGCCAATAGCGAGGCTCGACGACCTCGACCTCGAGGTCGGGGCGCTCGTCGAACAACGCCAAGGTCGGGCCGATGTGAACCGCGAAGAGGGCTTCGCCGTAGCGGTTCTTGCGGGGCGGGCCGTGACGTCGCTCGTAGAGCCGGGGGCCCCAGCGCGGGCCCAGGTAGTGGTACGGGGTCATGTCGTGGCCACCCCACGGGGAGTACCAGTTGGTCCATGACAGGTAGCCCCAGCCACCGGGACGCAGCACCCGGGCCATCTCGGCGATGACCGCCGAGGGATCCCGGGCGTGCTCCAGCAGGTTCGAGCAGAAGACCCCGTCGACCGAGGCATCCGGCAGGGGCAGGCGGCCGGCGTCGGCCAGCAGCGCGTCGTCGGGCGCCGTCCCGGCCAGGAGGAGCTCGCCGAAGTCGCCGTCGACGGCGATCACAAGCGCACCCTCGTCCCGGAAGGCGTCGGTGTAGTACCCAGGCCCGCAACCGAGGTCGGCGACCACCGTGTCCCGCAATGGTCCGTGGCGACGGGCGAGGTCGGCGACGGCCTCGGCCGCCAGCAACCGGTAGAAGGGCTCGGGCTCCTCCCGCTCGTTGCGCCAGAGCCGGTACAACGTCCGGTACCGGTGCAGTCCGTGGCCGGCCGACGGGATCGGGGCGCGGGACGAGGTCATGTGAGGTCCTCCTGGTGCTCGGGTCGATGCGATGCCGCCGCCCGCCGACGCACCTCGACGACGATCACGTGGGCGACCAGCAGGGTCACGGCCAGCCAGGCGGCGTGGTGGGCGACCCCGAAGTTGACGGGCCAGCGGTAACTGGCCGGGATGTCGTAGCGCAGCTCCTTGGCCACCACGTAAGCGCCGGTGAATCCCATGGCGGCCACGGTGGCCGCGTCCAACAGGAGGCGACCCCGTGGAGTGCTCAGGCCCAACGCGGCGAGCGCGGCCACCACCGCCCCGGTGGCGGGCGCGGCCACCACACCGGCGAACAGGCCGAGCCCGACGCTGACTGCGGCCAGCATCGAGAGGGTGGGCCGACCGCCCTCGCCACGCCACCCGGCGAAGCGGTGGGCGGCCGACGGCGGAAGGGGCGTGGAGTACCGGCCACGGCGAGTGCGGTGGCGGCGGGAAGGCACCAGGGCCAGGGCCAGGCTGGCCAGGACGGCGACGCCGGACACCGCGTACCCGGCGGTCACGACCTGCTGTGGCTCCCAGACCAGCGAGATCTCCAGCCGGTCGAGGTCCCCAGGATCGACGTGCCACCCGTTGGCGAAGCCGTCGACCAGGACCGGCGCACCCAGGTCGGCGCCGCCGTCCACTTGGGCCACCCAGCCATCGCTCAAGCTCTGGCCGAGCACCAGCCAGAACGGCCCGTCGACGCCGGTGACCTCCACGCGGTACGAGGACCGGCCGGTTGCCGTGGTTCGGACCTCCGGTCGCCCCTCGCCGCGGTCGGAGGCCGACTCGGTGCTCCCCTCCGAACGAAGCACCAGCTGGTCGAGGTCGATGCCGAGGTCGAGGCCCCGGGCGCTCACGACGTGGTGGTCCCCGGGGCCCAGCGCCAGCTCGGCCCCGGTACAGGCCGCCACCGTCAGGTCGTCACCCCGCAGGGCGGCCTCGGTGGTACCGGTCACCACGAGGTCGATCGGCCGACCATCGACGGCCAACAGGTCGCTGCGACACGTCGCGGGCAGATCAACGGGGGTGAGGGACCGTGCACCGGGAATACCGAGCTCGGCCAGCGCCACGGGCATGTCGATCGGCTGGCCACTGAAGTAGTCGATGGT
This sequence comes from Actinomycetes bacterium, assembly GCA_031398745.1. GTDB lineage: Bacteria > Actinomycetota > Acidimicrobiia > Acidimicrobiales > CADCSY01 > JANNNX01. Next base: position 36,273 of record JANNNX010000071.1, on the reverse strand, counting down.
CGTTGTGGGGCGGACATCGAGGATGACCAGGCGGATCGTGCGAGCCGTCACCGTCGCCCCCAGATCGACCCGCACGGTCTGGACCGCCCCGTCACCCTCGCCATCCTCGATCCCGCCCACCTCGACCGTGCCGAGGTCGACGCCGTCGGCGATCACCCCCAGCGCGGTGGGCACCGAGTGGCTCCCGTCGGCGACCACCGTCAGGTCGAGGTGGTCGGTGCTCAGGACCTGGTCGCCGGTGACCTCGATCCACGCGCCCCTCTGCTCGCCGAACCCATTCGACCAGTAGGTGGTCGGATCGCCGTCGATCGCGGCCGCCGAGCGGGCGCTGCGATCGCCCGGCAGCCGGCCCGAGGACGCGGTCCGGGTTCCCGTGGTCCCCACCGCGGCATCGAGGGCGGCGTCGCTGCTCCGGGCCGACAGCCGGGCGGTGCCACCCAGTGTGAACCGGCGATCGGTGGGCAGGCTGAAGGTCCGGTCGAGGAGCGGTTCCTCGTCGTTGCGCACGACCACCGCCGGGTCGCTGCGCAATCGGGTGAGCACGATGTCGAGGGCGTTGCCGGCTGAGGACGAGCCGGCCTGGTCGAGCAGGGCGCTCGGGAGGCGGATGGTCTCGGTCGAACTGGTCCCGGCCACCCGGACCTCGCTCAGGCCGACCCCGCTGAGGCCGTCGTAGCGGGACTGCGGGCCGACGTCATCGCCGGCAATCACCAACTCGAGCTCGCGGAAGCGCTGGGAACCGAGGATCAGGTCCTGGCCGGCATCGGTCCGTGACTCGTCGGTGAGGTCGAAGGTGCCCAGCGTGCGACCGTCGACTCGGACGGTGAGTCGGGTGATCCAGCGGTTGGCCAGGCCGGGTCGCTGCTGGCTCACGTTGATGCGATCGGTGGCGACCTCGTCGTCGTAGCGGAGTTGGAGGTACTCACCCTCCACCGGGCTGAAGGCGCCGGTGCTCCACGCCGTGGCCGGATCGCCGTCGACCGCGTTGGCCGGGCGCAACTCGGGCGTGTAGCTGCGCGGGTTGCCGTAGCTCGAGGCGCCCGCGGTGACGCCGCCGCTCGGCTCCGAAACGCTGCGCTGGTCGTCCCCGACCCCCGGGAACACCTCGAGGCGGGCGTCGGATAGGTCGCGCTCGAGGGGCTCCTCGCCGGCCCGCTCGGTGTAGCCGCTGCCGTCGCGGACGCTCTGCCAGCGCTGGGCCCGGCGCCGGTTCGAGTCGGTCAGCACCAGGCGGGTCCCGGCGCTGAGCGCCTCGTCGAGCGCCGCCGGGTCGTCGTCGATCGACGCCGCATAGCGCAGCGACTCCGAGCCGGTGAGCACACCGGCGCCGGCCGCGTCGACCACGCCCTCGCCGTCACCGGCCAGCAGCACGCGGGCATCGTCGTCGTCGTGGACCCGCACGATGCCCTGGGTGTCCTGCACCGAGTAGACCTCGACCGGCGCGGGGGTACGGGTGTCATCGGGGACACCCAACTCGACCTCGTCGCGCTGGGCCAGGCGGCCCTCGGCCCGGTTGGGAGTCGGCTCACCGAAGCCGGTCGGGCCGTCGAGGCCCGAGGGAACGGGGTCCAGTAGCGCGGTGGTGGTCGACGGGCGAGCCGTGCGGTAGCGCTCGTACTGGAGGTCGTTGCGGATAACCACTTCCCCCACGCCCAGTAGGCGCGACACCGGGGCGAGGGCGTCGGGGTCGAGCGTGCCCTCCTGGAGGCGGTGGTCGAGGGCGGTGAGCAGGTTCGCGGCGGCCGGGGCGCCGTAGGGGATCAGCTCGCGGTAGGCCGTCGGTCGGTCGATGAGACCGGGGGTGATGGGATCGACCGTGTTGCCCCACCGGTACGACGCGAAGTCGATCCCCGGCAGCTCGAGGACCCGGGTGCCGTCGTCGCCTTGGTCGAGGTGCTCGGCGGCGGCGTACCAGTAGTCGGGGAGGTCCTCGGGGCGCTCGAGGTTCTCGTCGACGTAGTCGCCGGTGAAGATCACCGGGAGATTTGCCACGGCCAGCGCCACCACCGCCAGCATCGCCACCGTCCCCGCGATCGGGCTGCGGCGGGCGATGGTGGCCACCCCCACGCCGAGGAGAGTGGCCAGGGCCAGGATGACCAACGGCACCGCCCGCGCCGTCGAGCGCAGCGCCAACCCGAGGGTCGAGGAGAAGGCGAACTCCTTGAACACCGAGCCCAGGGGCGACGGATCGTCGAGGGGGTAGGCCCCCACGGCCACGGTGACGCCGACCGCCAGCATGGCCACGAACGCCAGCCGGTATCGCCAGCGCAGCGTTACCCCGGCCACCATCGCCAGCAGGGGAATGGTGAAGCCCACGGCCAGCAACCAGGCCAACTCCGTGTAGTCCCGGCCGGGTGCGATCCACTGGCCCACGTTGTCCTCGCCGTAGAACAGCCAGTAGCCGAGCCCCCGCAGCACCTCCGAGGCCAGCGAGGTGGTGGCGACCGTCTCGACGGTCTCGGTGTAGCGGAGGATGTTGATGCCGAACCGGCCCTGGACGCCCAGCGCCACCAGCCACCAGGCCGACACCCCGAGGCCGAGGACGGCCACCCGACCCACGGTCCGAGCGGCCTCTGCCCAGGAGACCTCCCGCTGGGCCACCACCGCGGCCAGCACCCAGACGAGCGGGCCGAGGGCGACCAGGGCCAACGCGGTGGCATTGCCGCCGTGCGCGGTGGCCACCACCAGGGCGATGATCGCCGGGTACCGCCACCCTCCTCGCAGCAGGGCGCGCTGGGTGAGAGCGATGAGCCACGGCAAAGCCGCCCACGGGGTGAGCAAGAGAGAGATGCGAGCCGAGTAGTCGAGGAGGTAGGGGCTCAGCATGTAGATGCAGGCGGCAGCAGTCGCGCCGGTCACCGCCCACCGAGGTGACGACGTCGACCGATCCGTGGCGCCGACCCCGAGCACCCGGAAGAGGAACAGCACCCCCACGCCGGCCAGCATCTGGATCGTTCCCAACCACAGACGCTGCGCGACCCAGTCCGGGACCCCGAGGCGTTCGAAGGCCCAGAACCAGGGCCCCATCGGCCACAGGTAGCCGATGTTCTGGTGGGTGACGGTGCCCAGCGCCACGTTGGCGTCCCACAGCGACCACGCTCGGGACAACATGCGGGCCGGGTCGATGTACAGGTACGACTTGGTGTCGGCCGCCACCATGCCCCGATGGGCCAGGAGCACGGGCCCGTAGGACAGGCCGGCCAGGAGGCCGATGCGGGGGAGCCACCGTGCCCATCGGCCGCCGGCGCGCGGGTCGGCGTCGACGGGCCGGTCCGCCGTACCGGCGGACGGAGCGGGGTCCGTCACCGGGTGGCGTGGCCCCGCCGGGGGCGGCGCCGTGCCTCCTGGGCCAGCGCCTCGAGCACGCCGAGGGCCGTGGCCTCCCAGGTGAAGCCGGCAGCTCGTTCCCGGGCCGCGGCGCCGAGCCGGTCGCGCAGGCCCGGGTCTCGCAGCAGCCGGTCGAGCTCGCGCTCGACCCCCTCGGGCCCGTCGCCCAACAGGCCGGTCTGGCCGTCGACCACCGAGTCGAGATGCCCGCTGATACGGGTGACCACCGCGGGGGTGCCACAGGCCGCGGCTTCGGTCACGGTCAAGCCCCAGCCCTCACGGACCGAGGTGCTGGTCACCGCCCAGGCCTGGCGGTAGAGGGCGATCAGCTCCGCCTCGGGTACCCGCCCGGCCAGCGTCAACCAGTCCTCGGCGCCCCGCTCGTGAACCAGGCGCTCGAGCGCGACGTGCTCGTAGCCGGTGCCCACGATCACGGCCTGAAGGTCGGGATGCCGGCCGCGGAGGCGCACCAGCATCTCGATCAGCAGGTCGTAGCGCTTGACCGGGACCAGCCGACCCACGGCCACCACCAGCGGCCGCGGTGCCCGGGCGCCGCCCGGGGTGAACGCCGGGTCGACCCCGTTGGGCACCACCGACACCCTGTCGGCCCGAAAGCCCAGCCCGACCAGCTCCCGCTTGGTCGACGCGGCCGGCGTGACCACCCGGGTCCCCCGGTAGACGAGGGGGGCGATCCGGCGCTCGATCAGGTCGCCCACCACCGCCAGCTTCGGGGGTAAGACCATCTGCCACATCTCGCGGTGCACGTGGTGAAGGAAGGTGATGCGGGGCTGGGGGGCCCACAGCGGCGAGAAGAAGGGCATGCCGTTCCAGATCTCCACCAGGCCGTCCCGGGGCCCAGACAACTTGAGCACCTCTCGCAGGACCGCTCGGGGGAACACCTGGTAGCGGCCACCCCGGCGCCGGACGTGGTAGCCGTCTCGGTCGATGGTCGGTGGTTGGCCCTGGGCGTAGGAGGTGCGCAGCGACACCTCGAGGCCGGCCTCGGCCCACAGCCGGGCGATGGTGGCGGCATGGACCTCGGAGCCGCCGGCCTCGACGTCTTCGAGGTCGCGCCAGGCCAGGACGTGGATGCGGCGCAGGCCCGCGGCCGCGGCGATGTCGCCCAGCTTGGCCACCGCGGTGGCGTGATCGCCGCCGCCAGCTACCGGATCGGGCCCCGAAGAACCGCTGTCCCCCTTCGGCACCGGTGTGGTGGCCCTCCCGTCCCGGGAGGGCCATGCGCTGCCCTCCGATGAGGCCGAGACCCTACCGCTCACTCAGGAGCCCCCCGACCACCCTCGCAGAGCGTGGCGAACGCCCTGGACCGTGCTCAGCACCCCGAGTCCGGCCAGCACCGCAAGGGCGGGCTCGGCTCCTGCCCGCCACCGCTGGTTCCCGTAGGACAGGGCCGAGGTGACCGACACCATGGCCCCGGTGGCCACCAGCGGAGCCATGGGAACGCCACCGCGGCGAGCGGCCCGGGCGCCGAGGGCGGCCAGCGGCAGGAGTCCGAGGTGGAGGCGGTGGCCGATCGTCTGCCACCGCAGGTCGCGGCCCTCGAGGCACTCGGCGTTGATCTGCCCCGGAGGATCCCAGAGGCCCCAGGTCCGCAGCACCCGGATGGCCATCACCCGGGGCAGGCGGCGCCAGTTCTGGGCGGCGTAGCCCAGACCGTCGCGGAGGTACTGGCGTGACAGCTCGGTCTCGTCGAGGTCTCCCGAGTCGTAGCCCTCGAAGCAGGTGTAGAGCCACAGACCCTCGAAGCGACCGGAGTACACCGGCGGGAAGTTCGAGCCGAAGATCAGGCCCCCGCTGTTGTTGGTGAGCGGGACGAAGTGGCCCAGGCGAACCCAGTTCCGGGCCGTCCAGGCCGCGATGACCGAGCCGGTGGCCACGCCTGCGATCAGCATCCCCCGGGTCGCCCCGGCGGCGAGGGCGAGAGGGGCCACCAGCAACGGTTGGAGGAGCACCGCCTCCGACCGGCTCATGGTGGCCGCGGCGATGGCCAGGCCAAGGAGCCCGAAGCTGACGTCGTCGCCGACCTGCACGCTGCGCTGGGCGGCCAGCCCGACCAGGGCGCACGTGAGGGCATAGGCGGTCTCGGCCATGAGCGCGCCGTCGGGGGCGAACACCATCGGGTGCACCGCGGCGATGCCGCCGGCCACCAGCCCGACCAGGGCACCACCTCCTGGCCACACGTCGTCGCCCACCGTCCGCCCGGTGAGGGCCACCACCAGCACGGTGGCCGAGCCGACGCCCGCGAGCACCAGCTTCATGGGGAGCGGGCGGCGGATGCCGACCCGGTTCAGGCCGGACAGCAGCACCGGGAACAGCGGCGGGTAGTCGGCCGTGGGCACGATGGCCCCGGACTCCTCGTAGCGCTCCGGCCGGATGTAGCCGAGGCCGTCGGCCAGGTTCCGGCCGAGTCCGACATAGGTCCGAGCGTCGCCGATGATCTCGATCCGGCGGCCCACGAGCAGGGTGTAGGAGATCCTGACGGCTAAGGCGAGGCCGGCCAGTGCCGCCAGGCCGCGGCCGAACCAGGGCGGGTCACGGCGCGACGTCACGGTCAGGACGTGGGGGGCGAAGCCGGCGAATCGGTCTTCACCTCGTGGTACTCCTCCTCGACGTTCACCGCCCAGATGTCGTGGGCCGTGCCACCGAGGATGTTCTCCACCGTGAGCATGGCCGTGAGCATCGAGTGATCCTGATTGTTGTACCGGTGCATGCCGTTGCGGCCCACCGGATGGACGTTGGGAGTGTGCTCGGCCAGCCATCCCCGCAGCACATCCACATTGGCCCGGTAGGCGTCGTCGTACATGGGGTAGGCCTTGGGCATGCGCACCACGTAGCCCGCCTCCACCGCCCCGGGCTCGATGAGGCCGAGGATCGAGAGCTCCTTGGTCCCCAGCGCCACTAGCTCGTCGTCCGACGCGGTCCACAAGTCGTCGCCCTCGAAGACGAAGTACTCGAGGCCGAGGCAGGTCTTGGCCTCCTTGACCAGGTAGGGCGACCACGAGCCGAAGTTCTGGATCCGGCCCAGGCGGACATCCGGAGCGTGCACGTAGATCCAGTTGTCGGGGAAGCCGGCCTCCTCGGGGACGACCAGGGCGATGGTGAGGAAGTCGCGGAAGTGGAGTCCGTCGGCGGCCGCCCGGACGTCGGCCGGCACCGGGGGATCCATGGCGCGCAGCAGCTCGGGCAGCGGCATCGACGAGATGATCTCGTCGGCGGGGAACACCTGGCGCTCGGCGCCGTGGCCGGTGACGACCTCGATCGCCCGCCCTCCGTGGTGGCGCACCGACTCGACCGGGGCTTCGAAGACGATCTCGCTCCCGGCGTCGAGGACCAGGTCCCGGCAGCGCTCCCACATCATCCCGGGCCCGAGCTTCGGGTACTGGAACTCCTCGATGAGCGAGGTGATGTCCTTCTGGTTCCGGCGGGGGAGGAGGGCGTTGAGGACCGCGGTCAGCAACGAGAGGTTCTTGATGCGCTGCGCGGCCCAGTCGGCCTGGATCTCATCGGCCGGTACGCCCCACACCTTCTCGGTGTAGGTCTTGAAGAAGATCGAGTAGAGCCGGCGGCCGAAGCGGGCCGTGACCCAGCCCTCGAAGTTGGTCTGGTCCTTCGGGGGGCGGATGCGGGCGGCCACGTAGGACCCCACGCAGCGCAGAGCCTCGAGCGGCCCGAGGTTGCGCAAGGCGTTCGAGGCCTTGAGCGGGTAGTCGTAGAACTTGGAGCCGTAGAAGATCCGGCTCATTCGGGGGCGCAGCAGGAAGTCCTCGTCAGGGAGGATCTCGTGCCAGAGCTTCTCGACCTCGGGCACCTTGGTGAAGAAGCGGTGGCCGCCGATGTCGAAGCGCCAGCCGTCGCGCTCGGCCGTCCGGGAGATCCCGCCCACGACGGTGTCGGCCTCGACCACGGTTGACGACACGCCAGCGTTGGCTAACTTGTAGGCAGCCGTCAGGCCAGCCGGGCCTGCCCCGATGATCACCACCCGAGGGTCGGGTGTCTCCTGATCAGTTGGGGTGGGTGGTGGCATGTGAACGTCCCGGGGCTGGCGTGAGCGGCCGGGAATCCTAGCCGCGTCCCTGGTCGGAGAGGCGGGACGGTGGTCGCCCACCGGCTACCTTCGGCGGCCATGTCGGCCCGGGTGTCGCCCCAGCGCCCGATCGCGATCGGCGCCGTGGGCCTGGCCGCGGTGCTGGCGGCCGGCATCGTGCTCCGCTTCTGGACCCGGTCGCCGCTCTGGTTGGACGAGGCGCTGACCGTCGAGATCGCCCGGCTTCCGGTGTCCTCGCTGCTCGACGCCCTGCGTCACGACGGCCACCCGCCGCTGTACTACCTCCTGCTCCACGGCTGGATCGAGGTGTTCGGAACGGGCGACCTGGCCGTGCGGTCCCTGTCGGGGCTCTGGGCGCTGGGCGCCCTGGGGCTGGTCGTCCTCGCCGGCCGCCGACTCGGGGGCGGGCGGGTGGCCGTCGCCACTTTGGTGATCATGGCCACGTCGCCGTTCGCTCTGCGCTACGCCACCGAGGCCCGGATGTACGCCATGGTCATGGCCCTGGTGGCCGCGGCCTGGCTCCTGGTCCTCGCCGCTCTCGATCGACCCAGCTGGCCCCGCCTGGCCGGCGTGGCGCTGGTCACCGGCGCGCTACTCCTCACCCACTACTGGGCGCTGTACCTCGGGGCGACGGTCGCCGGGCTGCTGGCCTGGCGGGTGTGGCGACGGCGCGACCGGGCCGCCGCCCGGGTCCTGGCCGCGCTCGCCGTCGGCGCGCTGGCCTTCCTCCCGTGGCTCGGGTCCTTCCTGTACCAGGCCGCCCACACCGGCACCCCTTGGGGTCGGCCGGAGCGCCCCGCCGGGCTCTTGGCCGTCGGGCTCTCGGACTTCGGGGGAGGGGGCTACGGCGAGGCGCAGCTGCTCGGGTTCGCCCTCTTCGCCCTGGCGCTCGGGGGCCTCGTCGGCCGGACGCTCGACCGCGACCGTCTCGAGCTCGACCTACGGACGTACCCGGTCGTGCGGCGCGAGGCGTGCGTGGTGGCGGGAACGCTGAGCCTCTCGGTGGTCGCGGGCTTTGCCGCCAACAGCGCCTTCGCCAGCCGCTACCTGGCCATGGTGTTCCCGCTGGTGGTGGGGATGGCGGGGGTAGGCGTCGCGCTGCTCGGCCGTCGAGAGCTGCGGATGGCCCTGCTCGCCGGGCTGGCGCTGCTCGGGCTCTTCGGCGGGGCCAAGAACGTCGTCACCGAGCGGACCCAGGCCCAGGAGATCGCCGATGCCATCGCGCCGGCGCTGGCTCCGGGCGACGTCGTCGTCTTCTGCCCGGACCAGCTCGGGCCGAGCACCGCCCGCCTGCTCCCCGATGATGTCCGCACCATGTCCTTCCCGGACGGGACCGACCCCGACGACGCCGGGGCCGCCCGCATCGTCGACTGGGTCGACTACACGGACCGAGTCGACGCCGCCGACATCGGGGCCTTCGCGGCCGCGGTCGACGACGCCGCCGCCGATGGTCGGGTGTGGCTGGTGTGGTCCGGGGGCTACGGCGGGCTGGGCACGCGCTGCGAGGAACTGACCACCGAGCTGGCCGCCCGACGGCCCGCGCTCACCGTCGCCGTCGAGTCCGGCGCCGCCTTCGAACATGCCTGGCTCTACCGCTACGACGCGCCCTGAGGGCGAGCCGGCGGACCGCCGGCGCTTCGTCGACGACCTGCGGGCCGCGCTGCCGGCCTGGCTCGTGGCCCGCGCCCTTGTCCTCGCCGGCTACGCCGTCGCCCAGATCCTCGTCGACGAGCTGCGGCCGGGTCGTGGCACGGTCCAGCTCGACCAGGGCCTCTTCGCCTGGGATGCCGCCTTCTACCGCGACATCGCGGACGGCGGCTATTCGAGTGTGGCCCAGGAGGGTCTGCGCTTCTTCCCGTTGCTGCCGGTCCTGGCCCGGGCCCTGTCGGTGCCACTGTTCGGGCAGGTCGGCCTCGCCCTGGTGGTGATCACCGAGGCCGCCGCGCTGGTGGCCGGGGCCATGATCCGGCGGCTGGTCTGGCGTGAGACCGCCGACCGAGCCGCGGCGGACCGGGCCCCGTGGCTCCTGGCGCTGCTCCCGCCGGCCGCGGTGCTGGTCCTCGGCTATGCCGAATCGCTGTTCCTGGTGGGGGCCATGGCCACCTTCCTGGCCCTGCGGGAGCGGCGCTGGGGCTGGGCAGTGGTGGGTGGTCTGCTGACCGGCCTCTGCCGGCCGACCGGGATCGTGCTCGTCGTCCCGGCCCTGATCGAGGTCAGTCGGCACTTCCGGGGGGTGTCACCGAGCCAGCTGGCGGGGCGAGCCGCGGCCGTGGCCGCACCGATCGTCGGGGTCGGGGGGTATCTGGCCTGGGTCCAGCGGACTCAGGGTGACTGGCGGCTGCCCATCCGGCTCCAGAACGTCGAGGGCCTGCGGGGTGGATGGGTCGACCCGATCGGTCGGTTGGCCGACTCGGCTCGCGGCCTTCTCGGCTCCGAGCGCCTGGGCGACGGCCTGCACGCCCCGTGGGCCATTTTCTTCGCGCTGCTGGCGGTGGTGGCGTTCCGCCGGCTCCCGGCCTCCTACGGCGCCTTCGCCACCGTCCTGGTGGTGCTGGCCCTCGCCGGCCGGGGCCTGGGTTCCTTCGAGCGCTACGGCCTGGCGTCGTTCCCCCTGGTGATGGCCCTCGCGCTGGTAGTGCGCCGGGAGGAGTGGGAGCGGGTCGTCCTCGCCGCCAGTGGCGCCGGACTGGTGGCGTTCAGCACGCTGCTGTTCGTCGGCGCCTTCGTTCCCTAGCACCGGGGCTCAGAGCGGTGCCGGTGCTTCCTACCGACCGGTAGGTAGGATCGCCGGAGTGGATGATGCTGCCGTTCTGCAGGAGCTGGCGCCGGTCGCGGCCCGCCTCCTCGACCGCCACCTCGCCAACGCCAAGGAGTGGTTCCCTCACGATTACGTGCCCTGGAGCCGGGGGCGGGACTTCGACGAGGGCTACCAGTGGGACCCCTCGGAGTGCCCCATGGACGAAGCGGTGCGCTCGGCGCTGTTCGTCAACCTCCTCACCGAGGACAACCTGCCGTACTACTTCCGCACCATCGACCGGAACTTCGGCCCCGACCACCCGTGGCACGAGTGGAGCCGCCGCTGGACGGCGGAGGAGAACCGCCACGGCATCGTGCTGCGCGACTACCTCACCGTCACCCGCAGCGTCGACCCCACCGCTCTCGAGCGAGCCCGCATGGCTCAGATGTCGCTGGCCGAGGTGCCCGAGCCCGACAACATCGCCGACCTCGTGGTCTACGTGACCCTCCAGGAGCTGGCCACCCGCATCTCGCACCGCAACACGGGCCGGCTGCTCGACGACAAGCGGGGCTACGAGGTGATGGCTCGGGTGGCGGGCGACGAGAACCTCCACCACGTCTTCTACCGGGACGTGGCCTCGGCCTACCTCGAGCTCGATCCGTCGACAGTGGTCCGAGCGATCGACCGCCAGGTACGGGAGTTCGCCATGCCCGGCACCGGCATCCCTGGCTTCGGCGAGCACGCCCGGGCGATTGCGGCCGCCGGGATCTACGACTTCGCCGTGCACCACGACCACATCCTCCAGCCGGTGGTGATCGGGCACTGGCGGATCGACCAGCTCGAGGGGCTCGACGGCGAGGCCGAGGCGGCCCGAGAGCGGGTACTGGCACACATGGCCCGGGTGGAGCGGGCCGGTCGCCACCTCCTGGAACGGCGCCAGGCCGCGGCCGGGGCCGACCCCGAACGCGACCGGCCGCGCCTGATCGACGCCGGCTGAACCCCCGGCTCCCCCCGCCGCCCACCCGGCCATGACCGATCGGGAGGTGCTGCGCCGGGAGCTGGAGGGCATCGTCGGGGAGGACCACGTCCTGGTCGAGGCCTCGGCCCGGCGGCCCTTCGAGGTCGACTGGAGCGGGCGCTTCGTCGGGTGGACGCCCCTGGTGGTGCGCCCCGGCACGACCGCCGAGGTCGCCGCCGTGGTGGCCGCCTGCGCGGGTGCCGGCGCGGCGGTGGTCAGCCAGGGCGGCAACACCGGCCTGGTCGGGGGGTCCGTGCCCCTTCAGGGCGAAGTGGTCCTGTCCCTGCGCCGTCTCGATCACCTCGGGCCGGTCGATCCGGTCTCGGCGCAGGTGACGGTGGGCGCCGGGGTGACGTTGGCCTCCTTGGCGGCGCAGGTGGCGCCGCACGGACTGGCCTTTGGGGTCGACATCGGGCCCCGAACCCAGGCCACCATCGGCGGGATGGTGGCCACCAACGCCGGCGGGCTGCGATTCGTCCGTCACCGCGGCATGCGCCAGCAGGTGGTCGGCATCGAGGCGGTGCTGGCCGACGGCTCGGTACTGCGCCACCTGGGGGGTCTGGAGAAGGACAACACCGGCTACGACTTGGCCGGCCTGCTGTGCGGGAGCGAAGGGACCTTGGCGGTGGTGACCGCGGCTCGGCTGCGCCTGGTCGTCCCCCCGTCGGCGCCGGTGGTGGCGCTCGTGGGCTTCGCATCGGTGCTCGATGCGGTCGCCGCCCTCGCCGAGCTCCGGCATCGGGTGGTGCTGGAGGCCGCCGAGCTGGTGCTGGCCGACGGACTGGCCCTGGTCGCCGCGGTCCTCGGTGTCGCCTCCCCGCTGGCGGCCCCGTTCGGCGCCGCCCTACTCCTCGAGTGGGACGGCGCCGGCCGGACCGGCGGCGACCCGCTGGTCGGCCTCTCCGGCGCCACCGAGGTCGTGACGGCCACCGACGCCGATCACCGGCGGGCGCTGTGGGTGCTGCGGGAGCACCACGCCGAGGCGGTGGCGACACTGGGCCCACCGGCGCACAAGCTCGACGTCACCCTGCCCCTGTCCCGCCTCGGGTCGTTCGTCGAGTCGATCCGGGAGGAGCTGCTGGCCCGGGCCGACGTCGACCACGTCGTGCTCTGGGGCCACATCGCGGACGGGAACATCCATGTCAACGTCGTCGGTCCGGACCCGGCCGACGATGCCGTCGACGACCTGGTGCTGCGACGGGTTGCCGACGAGGGGGGGAGTATCAGCGCGGAGCACGGCATCGGGACGGCCAAGCGCCGGTGGCTCTCCCTCACCCGCTCGCCGGTCGAGCGGCGGACGTTCGCGGCCATCAAGTCGGCCCTCGACCCCGCCGGCATCCTCAACCCGGGGGTTCTCCTGGGCGAGCCCTGAGCCGCCGCCCGGTCACCACCACTGGCCTCGTGCGACCAGTACCTCCTTGAGCAGATCGGGCCGGTCGGTCATCAGTCCGTCGACGCCGAGATCGAGCAGCCGGTGCATCTCCGCCGGGTCGTCGACCGTCCACACGTGGACCGCCAGCCCCGCCCGGTGGGCGTCGAGCACCGAGCGCCGATCGACCACCCGGACCCGTCCCCACCGCGTGGGGACCTGGAGGCAGTCGCCGGCCACCGTCCCCGGCCAGCCCCCGGCCCGGAGTCGGACTCGGGCGATGCCCGCCGGCCCGACTCCCGTGCACAGGCGGGGGCCGAGCCGCCGCCGGACGGCCCGGAGCCGCCGGTCGGAGAACGAGGCCACGCACACCCGCTCGAGCGCCCCGGTCCGGGCGATGGCGTCACACAGCGGTCCGACGGCCGCGTCCATCTTGGGATCGACGTTGATCCGCAGGTCGGGCCAGGTGCCGAGGAGGTCCTCGAAGCGGACCAGTTCGTGGACTCCGCCCACTCTGGCCCGCCGCAGATCGGCCCAGCTCTGATCCTCGAGGCGGCCGGTCCCGTCGGTCATCCGCTCCAGCCGCTCGTCGTGAAACGCCACCAACACCCCGTCGGCGGTGACGCGCACGTCGGTTTCGACGTAGCGGAAGCCCAAATCCACAGCGGCCTGGAAGGCGGCCACCGTGTTCTCGGGGTTCAGCGCGGCGCCGCCCCGGTGGGCGAAGGCGATCGGCCCGGGCCAGTCGAGGAACCGGGGCGGATCGGTGGCCATCAGGGGGTCAACCTAGGCTGGCCGGTCGTCAGCCTCCGGACGGCACGCCGCGAGCCGACGGACTGCAATCGATCGTCGACCGACTCTGGGAGGCCCCGTGACCTTCGACCCCCGATCCATGGACGGGGTGCCCGACCAGCTGCTGATCGGCGGCGAGTGGCACGCGGCCGGGGAGGCGATCACCGTGGTCGATCCGGCCACCGGCGAGACCCTGGCGGAGGTCGCGTCGGCGTCGGTGGACGATGTCCTCGGGGCGGTCACGGCCGCCCACGATGCCCTGCCGGCATGGGCCGCCGCCGCCCCCCGGCGACGCTCGGAGGTCCTGCGCCAGGCCCACGAACTCATGATCGAGCGCCGGGAGCAGCTGGCCGAGCTGATCGTCCGGGAGAACGGCAAGGCCATCGCCGATGCTCGGGGCGAGGTCACCTACGCGGCCGAGTTCTTCCGCTGGTACGCGGAGGAGGCAGTCCGGGCCCTGGGCACGGTGGCCACCGCCCCGGCCGGCACGAACCGCATCCTGGTCACCCACCAGCCGGTGGGGGTCGCCGTACTGGTCACCCCGTGGAACTTCCCGGCGGCCATGGCCACCCGCAAGATCGGCCCGGCCCTGGCTGCCGGTTGCTCGGTGGTCCTCAAGCCGGCGTCGGCCACGCCGCTCACGGCGCTGGTCATCGGGGCGATCCTGGAGGAGGCCGGGGTGCCGCCGGGAGTGGTCAATGTGGTCCCCAGCAAGGCCTCGGGCGCGGTCGTGCGGGCCGCCCTCCACGACCCCCGCGTCCGCAAGCTCTCCTTCACCGGGTCGACCGAGGTGGGCCGGGCCCTGCTCCACGAAGCCGCCGACTGCGTCGTCAACGCGTCGATGGAGCTGGGGGGCAACGCCCCGTTCGTGGTGTTCGACGACGCCGACCTCGACGCCGCGGTGGAGGGCGCCATGCTGGCCAAGATGCGCAACGGGGGCGAGGCCTGCACCGCCGCCAACCGCTTCTACGTGCAAGCCGGCATCGCCGAGGCGTTCACCGAGCAGCTGGCGGCGGCCATGGCCGCCCTCAAGGTCGGCAACGGCCTCGATCCCACGGTCCAGCTGGGGCCCCTGGTCGACGAGGCCACCCGGGCCAAGGTCGCGTCGCTGGTCGACGGGGCGATCGACCACGGCGCCACCGCCCGCACCGGCGGCGCCGTGCCCGACGGCCCCGGCTACTTCTACCCGGCCACCCTGCTCGACGACGTGGCCCCCGACTCGCCGATCCTGGCGGAGGAGATCTTCGGCCCGGTGGCCCCCATCGTCCGCTTCGACACCGAGGACCAGGCCGTGACTATGGCCAACGACACCGAGTACGGGCTGGTCGCGTACGTCTACACCCGAGACCTGGCCCGGGGCCTGCGAGTGGCCGAGGGCATCGAGTCGGGCATGATCGGCCTGAACCGGGGGTTGGTGTCGGATCCGGCGGCACCCTTCGGCGGGGTGAAGCAGAGCGGCATCGGGCGCGAAGGCGGGCACGAGGGGATGCTCGACTACCTCGAGAGCAAGTACATCGCCACCAGCTGGTGAGCCGCCGCCCGGCGGGGCTGTCGCTACCGTGACCGGATGGACCCGACCGAGCGACTCGAGCAGCTCCTGGGTGGCGCCGAACCGTCGCTGCCCCTCGACGAGACCGCGCTCTGTGTCGCCGCCCACGCCCACCCGGGCCTCGACGTCGACGCGTACCTCGCTCGCCTCGACGACCTGGCCGAGGGTGTGCGCCAACCCACCCTCGATGGCCTACGACGCCACCTGTTCGCCGACCTGGGCTTTCGCGGCAACCACCGCGACTACTTCGACCCCCGCAACTCCTACCTCGATGACGTCCTCGATCGCCGGATCGGCATCCCCATCACCCTGTCGATCGTGCTCATGGAGGTTGGGCGGCGCATCGGGGTGCCGTTGGCCGGGGTGTCGATGCCCGGCCACTTCCTCGTGCGAGACAAGGTCGACCCCTCGGTGTTCGTCGATGCCTACGCCGGGGGGGTCGAGCTCGATCGGGCCGGCTGCGAGGCCCGCTTCCACGACGTCCTCGGCGAAGCGGCCACCTTCCACGACGGCTTCCTGGCCCCGGTCGGGCGTCGGGCCATCCCCGGTCGCCTCCTGGCCAACCTCGACACGATCGCCGAGCGCCGGGCCGACCTGGCCATGAGCGAGTGGGTCCGGCGCCTACGCACGCTGCTGCCGGAGGCGACCATCGACGATCACCGTCGGCATGCCGCCGCCCTCGCGGCGCGGGGGCGTTTCGACGAGGCTGCCGCCGCACTGGAAGCCGCCGCCGACCGGTGGCCCGACGCCGACGGCACGAGCGAGGCCCGGACCGGGGCCCTCCGGCTTCGGGCCCAGCTCAACTGACGGTGACCCCCTCCCGGTGATCGACCGCCTGATCAAGCGCGGCCTGGGCCAGATGATCAAGGGCGTCCAGGTGGTGGGGTCGGCCCATGGGGGCGTCGAGCGTCTCTACACCTCGCATTGGGTGTGCCAGGTGAGCTTCGCCGAGCCGATCCTGTTGGCCTCGGTCTCGCCCCGCCATGACACCTATCCCCTGATCGAGGCGTCCGGTCGGTTCTCCGTCTCCGTGTTGGCCGGCGACCAGGTGACCGAGGGTCAGTACTTCTCCTACCCCGGTCGACGCTTCGGTCACGTGGCCCGCGAGTACGTCGAGGAGTGGGAGGGACTGCCGGTGGTCACCGGAGCGATCTCGTGGCTGGCCTGCCGCTGGCACGACCGGCTCCGGGTGGAGGACCACGAGCTGTTCATCGCCCGGGTCGAGGCGGTGCACGAAGGTCGCCTGGACGAGGCCCCGCTGGTCTACTCGGCTCGCCACGGGTGGCGCGTCACCGGAGGACCGGCCCGGGAGCCGGGCAACTCGGTCCGCGACGGCCTACTGGCTCGCATCGGGGAGGATCCCGATGCCGGCCACCGAGCCGGTCCCGACGATCCCACCGACGCCTGAGGGGGAGCGGCCCGAGGGGTGGTGGCCGTAGCGTGGCGGCCATGTCCGACGCCCCCGAGAGCCGACCCGTCAGCCTCACCCCCTCCGGGCCACCGTCCACCGTCCTGGCTCCGGAGCCCGCGTCGGCGTTGGCGGGACTGGCGGCCGCCCTCGACCGTCCCGCCCCCGACCGGCGCCGGGCGGTGGCCGCGGTGGTCGCCGAGCACCCGACCTTCCTCGACGGGTGGGCCGCGCTGGGCGAGCTCGCGGGTGACGACATCGAGGCCTACGCCTGTTACCGCGTCGGCTACCACCGTGGCCTCGACCGGCTGCGGGCGTCGGGATGGCGGGGGAGCGGCTACGTGCGGTGGGCGGCCGAGACCAACCGAGGCTTCCTGCGCAGCCTCGACGGCCTCCGGCGCTGCGCCGAGGCCATCGGCGAGCGGGACGAAGCCGACCGCTGCGCCCAGTTCCTGGCCCAGTTGGATCCCGGCGGTTCTCCGGTGGAGCGCTGAGCGGGGGCACCCACCGGCCACACTGTCGTCATGGCCGATGCCTCCATCCCGCAGGTCGACGTCGCGACCCTCGCCCCCCTGGTTGCCACTGGTGCCTACGTACTCGACGTGCGCACGCCCGATGAGTACCGGGCGGCGCACGTGCCCCGTGCCGTTCCTCTGCCCCTGGCCGAGCTCGAGTCCCGGGTTGGTGAGGTTCCCGACGATCGCCCGGTGTACGTGATCTGCCACAGCGGAGGGCGCAGCGCGGTCGCCACCGGGCTTCTGCGGGCCATCGGCATCGACGCCACCAACGTCGCGGGTGGCACTGCCGGCTGGGTCGAGGCCGGTCACCAGGTGGCTGTCGGTGACGGTGACGGCTGAGCCGGACCCGTCCTTTCTCGACCACGAACTGGTCGAGAACGACGGGGCGCTCGACGAACTTGTGGCCCGGCTGTTGGGGGAGCCCCGCTACGCCCTCGATACCGAGTTCCACCGCGAGGGCAGCTACTTCCCCCATCCTGCCCTGGTCCAGCTGGCCTGGACCGATGGGCGGGCCTTGGTCGATCCGCTGGCCGTCGACCTCCGTCGCCTGCGTCCGCTGCTCGAGGGGCCGGCCACCGCCGTGCTCCATGCCGCCAGCCAGGATCTCGAGCTGCTGGCCCTGGCCTGTGGAGCGGTTCCCTCGAGCCTGGTCGACACCCAGGTGCTGGCCGGGTTCGTGGGGTTCTCCACGCCGTCGCTCGACCTGCTGCTCCGGCGGGTGCTCGGCGTCGGCGTGCCCAAGGCCAGCCGACTGACCGATTGGCTGCGGCGGCCGCTACGCCCGGAGCAGCGCCAGTACGCGGTCGGCGACGTGGCCCACCTGCTGGCGCTGGCCGACGCGTTGGCGGCGGCGGTGGAGCAGCTCGGTCGGGGGCCGTGGGCGGCCGACGAGTGCGCGGCCCAGCTGGCTCGCTCCTGGACTCCCGGTGATGCCGATGACGCCTGGCTCCGCATCAAGGAGTGTCGCTCGCTCCGCAGCACCACCGGCCGGGCGGTGGCCCAGGCCGTCGCCGGCTGGCGGGAGCGCCGGGCCCGCGCGCTCGACCAGCCCGTGCGCACCGTGCTCCCGGACCTGGCCATCGTGGCCATCGCCAACAAGCCCCCTCGCTCGCAGGATGAGCTGCGACAGCTCCGGGGCGTCGACGGGCGGATCGGGCGCGGGAATCTGGCCGACGAGGTGCTGGCGGCGGTGGCCGACGGCCTGACCCGGACCGACGTGCAGGCGCCCGTGTCCGCCGAGGACGTCCCCCGCCACCTGCGGCCCGCGGTCACCCTGGCCGTCGCCTGGGTGGGTCAGCTCGGCCACCACCTGGGGATCGACGCCGGCCTGCTGGGCAGCAGGGCCGACGTGGCCCGGTTCCTGGCTGGTGATGAGAGCTCCCGGCTCTCCAGTGGGTGGCGCGCCGAGCTGCTGGCCGACCCGCTGCGGCGCCTGGCCGCCGGGGAGATGGCGCTGGCCCTCGACGGTGAGGGTGGCGTGGTACTCGAACGACGCTCCGGCGACCCAGCCGAGATCGAGCAACACGCCCGCTTCTCCAGCCCCTGGTGACCAGGAGGTGCTGGTGGCGGTGGGCGGTGGCTCCCCGGGGGGCCCTCGGCCGGCACGTCGACCCGGTAGACTCGTCCGACGCCACTCGTTCGCGAGCCGGGAGAACATCGCCGTGAAAAAGGGCCGTCATCGGCGCTTCGAGGAAGCCCGCCAGTTCAAGCGCAGCTCGACCGACATCGACCTGGGAGACCTCGGCTTCAAGGCCACCCAGGCCTGCCCGGAGTGCGGGTGCCTTCCCGGCACTGCCCACGCCGCCTGGTGCCTGGCCGAGGACGCCGCCGCCGTCGATGACACGGCCGTCGAGGACGAGCTGCTCGACGGCTCCTAGCGGGCGCTGATCGACACCGCTACCGACGCCCGAACCGTGGGGTGGGGGAGCGGCTCGGTGCGAGACAGCCGTTCCGCCACCGCGGCCAGTAGGCGCTGGTAGATTCCGGCTCCGACCATCTCGGTCAGCTCGGCGGCCATCGTCACCAGCACCGTGTTTTGCCCACTGAACGCCTCGGGCGCCTCGGTGCACCACCAGTGGAACTCCTGGCCGCCGTCACCCCAGTCACGGCGCTTCCACTCCCGCACCGTCGAGGTGACGTGGCCGAGCTCGTCGGTGCTGTCGACCCGGCGTAGCGGCAATTGCCAGCACACCTCGGGCTTGCGGTCCATCGAGCGCTCGCCGGCCTGGAGGGCGGCGTGGTGGAGCGCGCAACCCTCGCCGCCGGCGAAGCCCGGACGGTTGAGCAGCACGCAGGCACCGTCGTGTACCCGGGTGCGCCAGGTGCCGGACCGCTCCCGCACGGCGATGCCCTTGCGCCGGCCCGGGCTCCGCAGCTGCCATTGGTCCGCGGTCAGCTGCTCGGCGAAGGCCTCGATCCGGGCCTTGTCGGCCTCGTCGACGAAGTGGGCGCCGTAGGAGCAGCACCCGTGGTTGAGCTCGGGCGCAGCCTCGGTGAGCACCCCCTGGCACCCCTGGCCGAAGATGCAGGTCCAGCGCGACGCCAGGAAGGTGAGGTCGAAGACCCACGTCCGGGCCTCGTCCGGGTCGTCGAAGGACAGCCACTCGTGGAGGTCGTCGGACACCTGCGGCACCCTAGACCGAGGCCCCGGGCCCGCCTGGCTAGGGTGCCGCCGTGTCCCGCGACGCCGCCGAGCTGAGCCAGCGCCTCGACGCCATCGGCGAGGACCTGGCCGATCTGGCGCTCGACCTTCTGCGTCAAGCGATCGGCGAGGGTGCCACCGGCCGGCCCGACGCCGAGAAGCGGGTCACCCAAGCTCGTCGAGCGGTCGAGAAGGCGGCCCGCCTCCTCGACCAGGTCGCTCAGTCCGACGCCGAGTCGTAGCGATCGGCCGCTTCGTCCTGCTCGGCCGAGGTCGGGGGCAGGGCAGCCGCCGCCGGGGCGCTGGGCAGGCTGTCGAGGGTACGGATGAGGGTGAGCAGCCGACCGTGACTGCGGCGGTCGAACGCCATCACCAGCCGGGGGAGCTCGAGGTGATCCGCGGTGGCCACCTCGGCGGGCAATGGGCCCGAGGCCTCGATGTGCCCGTCGACCAGGATGTCGCCGAACTCGTCGTTGAGCGCGCGGAGTTCGTCGCTACTGGGCTCGGCTCGGAGGCGCAGCACGGTCCGCTTGCCGACGTGGCGCAGCGAGTGGAACATCCGGTAGAAGCGGACGATCTCGTCGACGGCCTGCTCGACCTGGTCGGTGATCGTGGCCAGGTCGAGGTCGGGCGCGGAGACGAACCCGCCAGCCAATACCTCCTCCTCCACCCAGCGTCGCCACCCCTGCCAGTAGCTCCCTCCGGGCACGTCGAGCAGGACGACGGGCACGGGGAGGGTCTTGCCGGTCTGGAGGAGGGTCAGTAACTCCATGACCTCGTCGAGGGTCCCGAACCCGCCGGGCAGCGACACGAACGCCTCGGACTCCTTCACCAGCATCAACTTGCGGGTGAAGAAGTACTTCATCTCCACCAGCTTCTCGTCGCCGGCAATGACGTCGTTGGCCCCGGGCTCGAAGGGGAGGCGGATGCGGACCCCGAAGGCCCGATCCCGGCCCGCACCCTCCATGCCGGCGGCCATGATCCCCGGACCGGCGCCGGTGACCACCATCCAGCCCCGCTGGGCCAGGGCCCGGGCCAGCGCCACCGTGTGGTGGTAGAGGGGGTCGTCGGGTCGGACCCGGGCCGACCCGAAGATCGTCACCTTGGGTACGTCGGCGAAGGGCAGGAACTTGGCGAACGCCTCCCGCATCTCGCTCAGCGTGGCATTGGCGATCTTGAGGTCGAGGCGGGTGGCGCCATCGCCGGCCAGGCCCACCGCGGACACCAGGATCTCCCGGAGCTGGTCACGGTCCTGTCGCGCCCCGGCCTCGTCCAGCAGTTCGGCGATCCGCTCCTCGAGCGCGGGCTCGACGGCCGGACGGCGTTCGGCCATGGGGTGCGGAGAAAGGCCGGGCCGACCCTCAGGCCGGCTGGGTCGGCCGGCCGTAGAGCGTGGTGCGCTGCTCGAGCCGGCGACCGATGGGCTCGAGCAGGGTCGCGAAGTCCTCGCCGGTCATGCGCTGACCGTGGGCGGCCCCTGCCGCTCGGGAGATGTTCTCGTCCATCAGCGTGCCCCCGAGGTCGTTGGCGCCGGCCCGGAGCGCCTGGCGGGCCCCGGCCTCGCCCATCTTCACCCAGGAGGTCTGGATGTTGTCGATCACGCCCCGATAGGTGATCCGAGCCACCGCGTGCATGAGCAGCGCCTCCCGGAAGGTCGGTCCCCGGCGGCTCCGCTTCTGGAGGTAGAGCGGCGCGGCCATGTGGACGAAGGGCAACGGCACGAACTCGGTAAAGCCGCCGGTTTCCTTCTGCAGGGCCCGGGTCCGCAGCAGGTGGCGGGCCCAGTGCACGGGCTCCTCGATCGACCCGAACATGATCGTGATGTTCGAGCGCAGGCCCACCTGGTGGGCGACCCGGTGGGCCTCCAGCCACTCCTCGGTGTTGACCTTGTCGGGGCAGAGGACGGCCCGGATCTCGTCGTCGAGGATCTCGGCGGCCGTACCCGGCAGGGTGCGCAGGCCGACGTCCATGAGTCGCCGCAGGTAGTTGGCCAGCGGCTCACCGAGGCGCTTGGCCCCCTCGGTGACCTCGAGGGCGGTGAAGCCGTGCACGTGGATGTCGGGCGCGGCGTCCTTCACCGCCCGGGTCACGTCGAGGTAGTAGTCGCCGTCGAAATCGGGGTGGATGCCACCTTGGAGGCACACCTCGGTGGCGCCCTCGGCTACGGCCTCGACGACCCGGGCCTTGATGTCGTCCAGGGTCAGCAGGTACGGCGCGCCCCGGAGGTTGAGCGATAGCGGCCCCTTCGAGAAGGCGCAGAACTTGCACTTGAAGGTGCAGACGTTTGTGTAGTTGATGTTGCGGTTGGCCACCCAGGTGACGGTGTCGCCGACGGCCTCGAAGCGGAGTTGGTCGGCCAGTTCGGCGACCGCCCCGACCTCCGAGCCGCGGGCCGAGAACAGGGTGACGATCTCCGCCTCGCCGACCTCCTGGCCGGCGTCGACACCAGCCAGGACCTCCGCCACCGCCCCGCCGGCTCGGGCCGAACCGGCCATCAGCGGTGGGGGCGAGGTGTCGTCTCCCGGCGACCACGGGTGGTCGCGACCGAGGCCCTCGGCGTCGGCCCGATCCATGACCGGGAACCGCATCGCGGTGTCGAGCCAGCGCTCCGGGTGCCGGACCATCTCCGGGTAGACGGTCAAGCGGGGAGCGAGCACGTGACCCCGGGCCTCGGTGATCTCGGCCAGCCGCTCGAGCTCGGGCCACGGGCGCTCGGGGTTGACGTGGTCGATGGTCACCGGGGACACGCCCCCCCAGTCGTCGATGCCGGCGTCGAGGAGGTGGCCGAAGTCGTCCGAGAGGTTGGGTGGGGCCTGCAGGTGGACGTCGTCGGGCAGGAGCAGGCGGGCCGCGGCGATGCTCCACAGGAACTCGTCGGTCGGGCAGGGTGCCGCGCCGTGCATGGCCGTCCCCTCCTTGGGGAGGAAGTTCTGGACGATCACCTCCTGCACGTGACCGTGGCGGCGGTGGCTCTCGGCGATGGCCTCGAGGGCTTCGAGCCGGTCGGCTCGGCTCTCCCCGAAGCCGACCAGGATCCCGGTGGTGAAGGGGATCTGGAGTTCACCGGCGGCCTCGAGGGTCGCCAGGCGACGGGCCGAGGTCTTGTCCGGGGAGCCCCGGTGGGCGTCGAGATCGTCGTTGAGCGACTCGACCATCATCCCCTGGGAGGCACTCACCGCCCGGAGACGGGCCAGCTCCTCGGCGTGGAGGGCTCCGGCGTTGGCGTGGGGGAGAAGCCCGGTCTCGGTGACCACCAGCTCGGCCATGGCCACCAGGTAGTCGACGGTCGATCGGTATCCGTGGCGGGAGAGCCAGTCCCGGGCCGCCGGGTAGCGGAGCTCGGGCCGTTCGCCCAGCGTGAAGAGGGCCTCGTGACACCCGGCCTCGGCCCCCTTGGTGGCGATGGCCAGGACCTCGTCGGGGGAGAGGTAGGGGGCCAGCAGCCGGGCCGGTGGCTGGGCGAAGGTGCAGTACTCGCAGCGATCCCGACAGAGGTGGGTGAGAGGGATGAAGACCTTGGGCGAGTAGGTCACCCGGGTCCCGAAGGACCGGTCGCGCCGCTCGACGGCCTGGGCCAGCTGGTCGTCGAGCGGCAGCGAGAGCAGCGGATGATCGAGCATCGGGGCGACCTTACCCGGCGCTTTCCCCGCCCGAGCCCGGGTCACGACGAGACCCGAACACCCCGAAAGTCGATCGCGGTCGTCCCGGCCCGGACGTAGACCTCCGAGACGCTGTCGTCGTCGTAGCCGAGAACTTCGCCCGACGTCGCCACCACGAGGACGTTGACGTTCTCGACCATGGCCGTGGTCATGCTGGCCGCCAGTTCGTTGCGCTCAGCCGGCTCGAAGGCGGCGGCCAACTGGTCGTTGGTCGAACGCACCTCGGCACTGGGGTCGGCCTTGCTCGGATTGAACAGGCCTTCGGGGTCGAGAAGCAGGCTGTAGAGGTCGGCGGGGCCGGACTGCGGAAGGTTGGCCGCGAAGGCCTGGACCTCGCCGGACTCCAGGGTCGAGGTGAGCTCCGATCCGGAGATCAGACGCAGCTCCATGTCGATCCCGATCTCGGCCAGGAATCCGGCGATGGCCTGGGGCCCGTCACTGCTGCCGCTGATGGCCGCCGCAGTGAAGGAGAAGCCGTCGGCGTAGCCCGCCTCGGCCATGAGCTCCTTGGCTCGGTCGAGGTCGTACCCGAAGGCCTCATCCAGCTCGGGGGCGTAACCTTCCGACCCCTCGCCGTAGGGCTGGGCCGACGGTGCCCCGAAACCGAACAGGAGTGCGTCGACGTACTCCTCCCGGTCGAGGGCGTAGGCCATCGCCTGGCGGACCTTGACGTCGCCCAACGCCTCGACCTGCGCGCCGGTCTGGTCGAGGATGAGCAGCCCGTTCCACGAGGTCGACGAGGTGGCGACGCCGAAGCCGGCGGACTCGGCCTGGAAGCCGGTGTTGGCGTTGAGTGAGGCGGCGTCGATCTCCCCGGCCCGCAGGGCGTTGAGAGCCGCGTCACCCGTCAGCGTCAGGATGACGATGGTCTCGACCTGCTGGGCCTCCGGGTCCCAGTAGCCCTCGCGGGCGTTGTAGGTGTACTCGACCCCCGCGGTGGAGGCGCCGGCGTCGTACACCCACGGGCCTGTCCCGACGGGGGTGGTGTTCAGGTCGATGGACGGATCCGCGATGGCCTTGGGGCTGATCATGTCGCCATCGGCGAACTGGGTGAGGAGGGCGAAGGTGACCTTGTCGTAGACGATGTCGGCGTGGGTCGCGTCGATGACGACGACCTCGGAGAACACCGGTTCACCGGGGCGAACAATGGCGCTCGGGGGACTGGGGCGACTCAAGTTGGCCTTGAGTGCCTCGGCGTCCCACACCTCGCCGTCGGAGAAGGTGACGCCTTCACGCAAGGTGACCGAGATGGTGTCCTGGGTGCCGTCGCCGTCTGCGTCCCGCACCTCCCACTCCGTGGCCAGGCCTGCCTCGAGCTCGTTCTCGGGCGGAAGCTGGCGGAGCAGCCCCTCGTACACCGGCTGGCGGTAGACGCCGCTGTTCACATCCGCCGCGAGCAGCGGGTCGAAGCCCTGGTTCTCGGCTCCGAAGCCGTAGCGGAGTGTCCCCGTCGGCCCCGACGGCTCCTCGGAGCCCACCGGCTCGTCTGGCTCGTCGTCGCCGGAGCATCCGGCGGCTACGAGGGCGAGCAGGACGAAGGCGGCCAACAGGCCGCGTCGGAAGGTGGACCGGAACATGGCAGGTACTCCTCGAGTGGGGGGAAGGGGGGGCGTTCGATAAGCAGCGGACCCGAGGGGTCAGCCGCGCCAGTCGGCGATCAGGGCGCCCAGCTCGTCGATGAAGGCCGGGACGTCCTCGGCGTGGTCGTCGTTGACGAAGAATCGCGAGCCGATGCCGATCTGGTTGATGTGGGGGTTGTTCTCCAGCAGGTCGTCGAGAGCCTCGAAGCTCTTGGCGATCACGGCCTTGGCGCCGTGGAACTGCGGGCGCTCGCCGTCCGCAGTCAGGGCCGGGGGCATCCCCTGGAGACGCAGGGCGCCGGGGTCCCTACCGGCGGCCGCGAAGGCCTCCTTCAACTCACCCATCTCGGTCTTGAAGGCATCCTCCGACGGACCGGCGGGAAGCCACCCGTCGCCGTAGGCGACGATGCGCTTGAGGTTCCGGGGCGTCCACTTTCCTGCGAAGAGGATCGGAGGACCACCCACCTGGTAGGGCCCGGGGACCAGGTACACGTCATCGAAGTGGATGACCTCGCCGTGGAAGGTCGCCCCCTTGGGGTTCGTCCACATCTCCCGGCAGGCGGCGATGGTCTCGGTCAGGAGCCGCCCCCGGTCGGCGAAGTCGAGCTGGAAGGCCTGGTACTCGCCCTCCGAGTAGCTGGCGCCGACACCGAAGTTCACCCGACCCTCGGCCAGGTGATCGATGGTGGCGATCTGCTTGGCCAGCAGCGGGGCCGGCCGCAGGGGGGCGATCATGATGCCGGTGGAGAAGTGGATCCGCTCGGTGACCGATACCCCGGCGGCGATGAGGGCCAGGGTCTCGGGCCACTCCGAGTCGGGCGGCGGGATCTGGTCCCGGCCGGTCATCACCACGTGCTCCGAGAAGGTGATCTCGTCGATCGCCGTCTGGTCGGCCCGACGCATGTCGTCGAGGATGGCGCGGTACCCGTCGCGGTCGTAGTGGACGGGCGAGAGGTTCAACAGGAAACGGACGCCCTTGCGGTCGACGGCCATGACGGTCCCCCTTGATCGGTCAGTCGGACGGTCGACCGTACATCCGACAGTTGGACTACACCAAATACTGTCGGGACCGAAAGGAAACGCCAGGTCGGGCGCCGGCCGCTCCGGCTCAGGCCGGCGTCAGACCCAATGCGACGGCCGAGTCGCGGAGGGTGGCCAGCAGTTCGCGGTGGGCCTTGGCGAACAGCTCGACGCCCTGGGCCTCCAGCGTGGCGGCCACGTCCTCCAGGTCCACGCCGGCGGATCCCACCCCGGCTAGCACGGCTCGGGCGGCTGCCGGATCGGCATCGATCGTGCGGGCCAGGGTGCCCGCCGTCCGGAACGCTTCGAGCGTGGCCTCGGGCATGGTGTTGACGGTGTCCGGCCCGATCAGCTCGTCGACGTAGAGCGTCGATCGGTAGGCCGGGTTCTTGGTCGACGTGGACGCCCACAGCGGGCGCTGGACCTGGGCACCGCGGGCGGCCAGCGCATCCCAACGAGGCCCGCGGAACGTCTCCCGGAATTGCTGGTAGGCCGCCTGGGCCTGGGCCACGGCGGTCTGTCCCCGCCATCGCCGAGCCTCGTCCGAGCCCAGCGCCTCGAGTCGGGCATCGACCTCCGAGTCGACCCGGCTCACGAAGAAGCTGGCCACGCCGTGCACCGTCGAGAGGTCGGCGCTGGGGTCGGTGGCCGCCCGCTCCTCGAGACCGGCCAGGTAGGCCTCCATCACCTCCGCGTAGCGGGTCAGTCCGAAGATGAGGGTGACGTTGATCGAGAGACCGTCGGCGGTGAGCTGCCGGACGGCGACCACGCCCTCCGCCGTGCCGGGAACCTTCACCATCAGGTTGGGCCGGTCGATCTCGGCGTGGAGGCCCCGCGCCCCGACGATGCTGCGCTCGGCGTCGTGGGCCACATCGGGGCCGAGTTCGAGCGACACGAATCCGTCGGCGCCGCCGCTCTGCTCGTGCACGGGGGCCAGGATGTCGAGGGCACCGGCGATGTCGTCCTTGGCCATCGTCCAGTAGGCGTCCTCGACCGACGACCCGGCCTCGAGCAGCTGGGCCAGCTGGGCGTCGTAGGCGTCGCCCGAACCCATGGCCTTCTGGAAGATCGACGGGTTCGAGGTGACCCCCCGCACCCCGTCGCCCACCCAGCGGGCCAGGGTTCCGTCTCGGAGCCAGTCGCGACGGAGGTTGTCGAGCCACGGGCTCTGCCCGAATCGGTCGTGGAGGTCCGGGAGGTCGATCACGGTCAGGACCCTTCGGTGAGGAGACGGCGAGCGCGGGCGGCGACGTGGTCGGGGCGGAAACCGAGTTCGGCGAGCACGACGTCGCCTGGGGCCGACGCGCCGAACCGGTCGATCGAGACGGTGGCGTCGGCGTAACGGTCCCACCCGAAGGAGGAGGCGGCCTCGACCGCCAGCGTCGGCACCGCCGGAGGCAGCACCGAGTAGCGGTAGTCGGCTGGTTGCACCTCGAAGAGGTCCCACGACGGCATCGATACGACCCGCACCGGCGTGCCCTCCGCGCCGAGAGCCACCGCGGCCTCGAGGCACAGATGGACCTCGCTGCCGGTGCCGATCAGGACGACCGCCGGGACCGCGCCGTCGGGGGGATCGGCCAGCACGTAGGCCCCCCGCAGCACGCCCTCGTTGCCGGCGGTGCCCGCCAGGACGGGCAGGTCCTGGCGCGACAGCACCAGCCCGACAGGCCCCTCGGCATCGATCGCCGCCCGCCATGCCATCGCCGTCTCGTTGGCGTCGGCCGGCCGGATCACTCGCAGCCCCGGGGTGGCTCGCATCGCCGCCAGCTGCTCGATCGGCTGGTGGGTCGGGCCGTCGGGGCCAAGGCCCACCGAGTCGTGGGTCCAGGAGTGGATGACGTGGAGCCGGGACAGGGCGGCCAGTCGCACCGCGGGGCGCATGTAGTCGGAGAAGATGAAGAAGGTGCCCCCCACGGGCAGGAGCCCGCCGTGGGCCGCCATGCCGTTCATCGACGCGGCCATGGCGTGCTCACGGATGCCGAAGTGGATCTGGCGACCACCGGGCTCGTGCTTCGAGAGCACGCTCGCGGTCCCCAGCGCGGTGCCGGTGTTGGCGGTCAGGTCCGCGCCGCCGGCCACCAACCCGGGCACGAGATCGGCGATGGCCTCGAGCACCGCGCCACTGGCCTTGCGGGTGGCCACCGACGTGCCCGCCTCCCACACCGGGAGCTTGGCTTCCCAGCCCGGGAGGGCTCGGCCCTCGAGGCAGGCGTCGAGCAGCTCCCGCTCCCCCCGATAGCCCGCCACCCGCTCGTCCCACGCCGCCCGCTCGGCGCGGCGCCGAGGCGACGTCGAGCGGTAGAGCTCGAGCACCTCGGGCGGCACCCAGAACGTCTCGTCGACGGGGAGGCCGAGGATCGCCTTCGTCTCGGCCACTTCGGCGGCGCCGAGGGGCTCGCCGTGGGCCGCCGAGGTGTCGGTCCGGCCGGGGGAAGGCGAGCCGATGTGGCTGCGAAGCACCAGCAGCGAGGGAGCGTCCTCGGTCGCGGCTGCTCGCCGCAGTGCGCTCTCGAGCGCGTCGCGATCGTCGGCCGCCTCACCCAGCTGCTCCACGTGCCAGCCGTAGGCCTCGAAGCGTCCGACCACGTCGTCGGAGAGGGACAGCTCGGTGGGGCCATCGATGGTGATGTGATTGTCGTCGTAGACGTAGACCAACCGGCCGAGACCGAGGTGCCCGGCCAGGGAGGCCGCCTCGTGGCTGATGCCCTCGGACAGGTCACCGTCGCTGCAGATGACATAGGTGTGGTGGTCGACCACCTCGGGCCCGAAGCGAGCGCGGAGCCACGCTTCGGCGATGCCCATACCGACCGCGTTGGCGAACCCCTGACCGAGCGGCCCGGTGGTGACCTCGACCCCGGCCGTGTGGAGTCTCTCCGGGTGGCCTGGGGTGCGTGAGCCCCACTGCCGGAAGGCGCGGAGATCGTCGATGGTGAGACCCTGGCCGGTCAGGTGGAGCAGGGAGTACAGCAAGATCGAGGCGTGCCCGGCCGACAGCACGAAGCGGTCGCGGTCGGGCCAGTGGGGATCGGCTGGGTCGTAGCGCAGGATCCGGTGCCAGAGCACGTGCGCCAGCGGCGCCAGGGCCATGGCCGTGCCCGGATGTCCGTTGCCGGCGGCCTGTGGGCCATCCATGGCCAGGCCCCGGATGACCCTGACCGCCAGATCCTCGAGGTCCTCGTCGCCCACGACCCGACCCTACCGGGCCACCTCCGGGGGCCAAGTCGCCCCGGACATCGACCCGGCGCCGGACGCCGCGATCAGGGGAGAGGTGGGAGCAAGGTCAGCGGCACGACGGTCAGCGGTCCGTCGTCGACCCGGCACCGGGCCTCGACCGTCGAGTACTCGTCGAAGGTCAGCTCCGCTCGGACCAGCCGGTAGCCGAACCTTCCCGGATCGATGGTCACCGGTTGCACGTTGCGCACCAGTCGCTCGTCGGCCCGGTAGAACTCGACCTCGAGCACGCCGGTCCCGGCCTCGTCGGCCGGGCAGCGCATGAAGACGATCAGATGGGGCGACACGGTCACCGGCACCGGCGACGGCGCGACCGTGGAGAAGTAGACACCGGTCAGGTCGATGCGGGTCGACGGGCCGGGGACGGCTCGCACGTCGAACCCCTCGCTGAAGAGGGCCGAAACGATCTGCACCGGCTGACCGTAGCCCGGAGTGCTCCGGACCTCTCCGGTAGCGTGGCGGCGATGGCCACGGCCGAGACCACGTCCTCCACCCGGGAGGCGGTGGTGGTGGCGGCCACTCGAGCGTTCGCCGAGCACGGGTATGACGGCACCTCGCTCACCGACATTGCCGACGCCGTCGGGATCCGACGCCCGAGCCTCCTGCACCACTTCGCGTCGAAGGACGCCCTCTACCAGGAGGTCTTCAACCGGGCGCTCACCGACTGGGCCGAGCGGGTCGAGGAGGCCGTCCGGGCCCCGCGTGAGGGCTGGCAGCAGGTCGACCACGTGCTCGACGCCGGCTTCTCCTTCTTCGTGGAGAACCCGGAGTTCGTCCGGCTGGTGCGCCGGGAGGCGATCGAGGGGGGAGAGCACCTGGTGGTCGACCTCGGGACCCTCCTACGACCGCACTTCCTGCGGGCCACGGCCTTCCTCGAGCGGGAGATGGCGGCCGGACGCTTCCGCCGCCACGACCCCGAGCAGCTCCTCCTCACCGGCTACGGCGCCCTGCTCACCTACTTCAGCGACCTTCCCTTTCTCGCCGGCCTGTTGGAGCAGGATCCGCTGACCGTCGCGGCCCTGGCCCGCCGCCAGCAGCACGTGCTGGCCTTCTTCCGGGCGGCGCTGGCGCCCTGAGGCCCGCCGCGCACGGTCGTCGCCGGCGCCGGGTCGTCGCCCTCCTCGCCCTCCTGGGGGCGGTGTGCCTGGGCGGGGCCGCGGCCGTCTCGCCCGATGTGGCCACCGCCGGCGGTGGCGCTCCCGGCACGGGCGCCCCCGTGCTCAGCGCCCGGCGGGCCCCGGCCGCACTGGCGGAACAGGTCGGGACCCGGGTGGTGGTCGAGGCGGTCGACAGTGTGGGTGCCGCCTCACCCTCCCGCCACTGCTTGATCGTGGGCCGAGGCTCAACCGTCCTGGCCACCGACGGCGTGGACGACGGGCTCGTGCCGGCCTCGGGGATGAAGCTGCTCACCGCGAGCGCGGTGCTCGAGTACCTCGACGAGGACGAACGGTTGCGGACCGCGGTGGTGAGCGAGCAGGAGCCCGTCGATGGCGTGGTCGACGGCGCCCTCTACCTCGTCGGGGGCGGCGACTCGGTGCTCGGGACCTCGGCCTGGGCAGCCGACCAGCAACACCAGCCGGCGACCTACACCTCGATCGAGGGTCTGGCCGATGCCGTCGTGGCCTCCGGGGTGCGCGAGGTGCGGGGTGGGGTGGTGGGCGACGACGCCCGCTACGACGACCGGCGAGTGGTCGCCGACTGGCCGACCCGGTATCGGGAGATCGGGGCCGTCGGATCGCTCGGCGCCCTGACCGTCGACGACGGCTACACCCGGGATCGGCCGTCGCCCCGCCCCAGCGACGATCCGGCGCTCGACGCGGCCGCGACGTTCGCCGACCTCCTCCGAGAGCGGGGAGTCACGGTCCTCGGTGGTGCCTCGTCGGGGCGGGCGCCGGCGGCCCGGACCGAGCTCGCCCACGTCGATTCGCCCACCATCGGCGAGCTGGTGCAGTCGATGCTGCGGGTCAGCGACAACGAGACCGCCGAGTTGTTGACCAAGGAACTCGGCCTGCGGGTGCGGGGCGAGGGGTCGACCACCGCCGGCACTGCGGTGATCGTCGAGTGGCTGGCCGCCCGCGAGCTGCCCACCGAGGGCGTTGAGGTCCGTGACGGCTCCGGCTTGTCACCCGCCGACCGCGTGACCTGCCGGCTCCTGGCCGCGGTGCTGCGGGCCGAGGGTGACGAGGCCACGGTGGCTGACGGGTTGGCGGTGGCAGGGGAGAGCGGCACCCTCGCCGACCGGCTGGTGGCGACCCCGGCCGAGGGGGCGGTGCGGGCCAAGACCGGGAGCCTGAATGACGTGTCCACCCTGGCCGGGTGGGTCGACACGCCTGGCGGCTCGCTGTGGTTCGCCTACATCCAGAACGACATCCGGGGCGTCGAGGCCAGCCGGGTGCTGTGGGACCGGCTGGCGCTCGCGCTGGTCGACTACCCCGGAATCGACATCGACACGCTCGGTCCGAGCGGTTGGTCGGCCCCCGGTGGATGAGTCGCCACCGCCGGGGTCGGGCGCCGAGGTGCTGGCCATGTTCCCCCTAGGGACGGTGCTCCTGCCCGGTCTCGCCCTGCCCCTGCACGTGTTCGAGCCCCGGTACCGGGCACTCGTGGAGGACTGCCTGGCCGGCGACCGCCCTCTGGGTGTCGTCCTCATCGAGCGCGGGCACGAGGTCGGTGGGGGCGACACTCGCTTCGGGGTCGCCTGCCGGGCCCGGATTGCCAGCGCCGAGCGCTTCGACGACGGCCGGTGGCTGGTGGTCGTCGCCGGCACCGAGCGGGTGAAGATCGCGCAGTGGCTGGACGAGGACCCGTACCCGCGGGCCGCCGTCGTGCCGTGGCCCGACCCCGACCCGGCCGACCCCGCCGGTACCACGAGCGCCAGCTACGACGGCGTGATCGGCCGCCTCCGGGCGGTGCTCGGACTGCGTGCGACGCTCAACCGGGAACGGCCACCTCCGAGGGTCGACCTCCCGCGCGACCCCGGCACGGGGGCGTACGTGGCCGCCGCGATGGCCCCCCTGGGCCCGCTCGATAGGCTGGCGGTGCTCTCGGCCCCGACGGTCGACGAGCGCCTCGACCTCCTGAACGCCCTGTTGGACGACCAGGCCACGGTGCTGCGGGCTCGCCTCGGCGAGAGCCGGGGGACCGGGCCGTGAGGACCGTGACCCCCGAGTGACCATCGCCGGCCAGACCAACACCACGAGCGCAGGGTTCGGCCCGTCGGGAGGAGCAGCGTGATCGGTCGGATCCGCCGGGCGCCCTCGGTCGGCGACCAGCTGGGCGACCTCCGCCGGACGCTCGAGACCTATGTCCGCCAGCAGCTGGTCGAGCCCCTCCAGGGTGCGGGCCGACGCCTCGCGTTCGGTCTGGTCGGTGGGCTGCTCGTCGGCCTCGGCGGGATCCTGCTCACGCTGGCGCTGCTACGGGCCCTGCAGACCGAGACCGGCGAGGCGCTCGACGGCAACTGGTCCTTCGTGCCGTACCTCGTCACTCTCCTGGTGGTGAGCATCGCTTCCGGCGGCACGCTCAGCCTCGTGCGACGAAAGGACGACCGATCGTGAGTTCTCGCTCCTCCGACGACCGCGTCAGCACCGACGACCTCGCCCAGGCCCTCCGAGCCGTGACCGGCCCGATGACCGAGGCCCGGGGTCAGGTTCGCCAAGCTGGGCTGGTGTCCGCCACCGTGGGGGTGGTGACCGTCCTCGGCGGGGCATTCCTGTGGGGACGCCGGCGCGGCCGCAAGCACCGGACCGTCGTCGAGATCCGGCGGGTCTGATGCTGGGCTGGATCTACCGGCTGAGCCGCCAGCGGGGACCGACCGGCGGTTCCCGGGTCTGGACCCTGGTCTGGGGCCTGGCGCTGGCCGTACGGGTCCTGCGCTGGCTGGGACGAGAGCGGGTGCGAGTCGTCCAGGAGGTGCTCGAGCCAGGGGAGACCTTGCTCGTGCGCCACCTCCCGGCGGGGACGTCCTCCGACGGGCGCTGAGGCGGGCGCCCGGGGGTTACGACCGGGGGAGCGGGTGCTACTGGTGGACAGCCGGGGTCGCCAGTACCTGGTCGAGCTGGCCGACGGGGGCACCTTCCACACCCACACCGGCGTCGTCGACCACGCCGAGCTCATCGGCGAGGACGAGGGGATCACCGTCCGCTCCACCACCGGCGCGCGCTACACCGCGCTGCGGCCCCGGCTGATCGACACCGTCTTGCGGATGCCCCGGGGCGCTCAGGTCATCTACCCGAAGGACATCGGCCCGATCCTGCTGGCCGCCGACATCGGGCCGGGGTCGCGGGTCCTCGAAGCCGGTGTCGGCTCCGGGGCCCTGTCCATGGCCCTGGTTCGGGCCGGAGCCGAGGTGGTCGGCTACGAGCTGCGCGACGACTTCGCCGACCGGGCTGTCCAGAACGTGGCCGCCTACGTCGGCGCCGAGAGGGCCGAGGACCGGTACCGGGTCGAGCTACGGGACGTCTACGACGGCATCAGCGAGTCCGACCTCGATGCGGTGATCCTCGACCTCCCCGAGCCCTGGCGGGTCGTCCCCCACGCCGAGAAGGCTCTCCGTCGGGGCGGCGCGCTGGTCGCGTACACCCCGTCGATCACCCAGGTGGCGACCCTGCGAGCCTGTCTCGACGAGAGTGCCTTCGAGCTGGTGGAGACGCTCGAGGTGCTGCACCGCACCTGGCACGTGGAGGGCCAGGCGGTCCGTCCCGACCATCGCATGGTCGCCCACACCGCGTTCTTGACCTCGGCCCGGCTGCTCGGGCCGATTCCCGGCGGGCTGCGCCCGGCGCGCCTGGTCCGATGAACCTCCTCGATGGGGTGGTGCTCGTCCTCGCCGCCCTGGCCGCGGTGGGGGGGTATCGCATCGGGGCCCTGACCCGGGTCCTGTCGTGGGCGGGCTGGGTCCTCGCCCTGGCCCTCTTCGCCCGGATCGGCCCCGACCTCTCGGCCTCGATTGCCGGCGACGACCCGGTCGCCGAGCTGCTCCTACTCGGCATCGTGCTGGTGGTCGGCGGATCGATCGGCCAGGCGGTCGGGGCGTTGGCCGGGGCACGGCTCCGGGGCCACCTCGGCACCTCGGCCCGGGGTGTCGACCGGATGGCCGGTGTCGGTGTGAGCCTGGCCGCCGTCCTGGCCCTGGCCTGGGTGATACTGCCCCTCCTGGCCGACTCCCGGGGCGAGGCGGCGCGCCTGGCCCGGGGGTCGGTGGTCGCCGACGTGGTGGAATCGATCACTCCGCCCCCGCCGTCCAGCCTGCGTTCGCTCGACCGCCTGGTCGGCGGTGCCGTCTTCCCGGACGTCCTCGGCCCACTCGACCGGGCGCCCTCGGTGGGAGAGCCCCCGACGAACTCGGCCCTCTCCGAGCCCGTGCTGGCCCTCGCCGCTCGGTCCACCGTGCGCATCGAGAGCCGCGGCTGCGGCGGCCTTCAGGACGGCACCGGTTTCGTGGTCGAGCCCGAGGTGGTGTTGACCAACGCCCACGTCGTCGCCGGCACCGAGGGGGTCACCGTCGACGGGGCCTTCGAGGGGATTCGAGACGCGGAGGTCGTGGCCTTCGACCCCGACCGCGACATCGCCCTACTGCGAGTGCCCGGGCTCGGCGCCGCCGCTCTGCCCCTGGCCGACGCCACCGTGGGCGACATCGGCAGCGTCCTGGGCCACCCCGGCGGCGGCCCCCTCGAGGTGTCACCGTTCCAGGTCGCGGAGCGGATCGACGCGCTCGGCCGTGATCTCTACGACCGGCACGACACCCGCCGTGACGTGGTCGTGCTGGCCAGCGACCTGGCCCCGGGAGACTCCGGCGGCCCCCTCGTCGCCCCCAGCGGGTCGGTCCTCGGGGTTGCCTTCGCCATCGCCCCGGACGACGCCGGGACCGCGTACGCCCTCAGCACCGACGAGATCCGGGCTGCGCTCGACGAACCGCGGCGGGCCGGCGGCCGAGCGGGGCCCTGCGTCAGCTGAGCGTCACTCGACCTCGATGAAGATGCACTCCCCGGGGCACTCCTCGGCCGACTCGATCACCGCGTCCTCCATCCCCGCAGGCACGCTGGCCAGGCCTTCGGCGCCACCCGGGTCGGAGAACACCTTGGTCCCCTCCTTCACGTAGGCCAGGCCGTCGTCGAGGAGGGTGAAGACGTCGGGAGCGATCTCCTCGCAGAGACCGTCACCGGTGCAGAGATCCTGGTCGATCCAGACCTTCATGGGGGAGGAGCTCCTGTCTCGGCGTGCAGAGGGCCTGTCGAATCTACCTGCCAGTGGCCGGCGTCGGAGAACCCCGGCGCATCGGCCGGTGCCCGCAGCCACCGCGGTATCGTCGCCCGGGCGCAGGAGGTGTGCCCATGGCCGACGACAGCAGCGCCGAGTTCGACCAGCTCCGCCGTCACGCGCTCGAGCTCGAGGACGAGCTGGCAGGCCTTCGCCAGCGGCTCCACGACGCACCCAAACGGGTACGGACGCTCGAGGAGCGCCTGCTCGAGACCAAGGGCCAGCTGAGCCAGGCGGTCTCCCAGAACGAGAAGCTGACCTACACCCTGCGAGAGGCCCGCGACCACATCGCCGCCCTGCGGGAGGAGGTCGAGAAGCTCACCCAACCGCCCTCCGCCTACGGCACGGTGACCGGCACCAACGACGACGGGACGATTGACGTCCACTCCGGCGGCCGCAAGCTGCGGGTGGCGGTATCGCCCGAGGTCGACGAGGCGCAACTGACCCGGGGCACCGAGGTCGTCCTCAACGAGGCACTCTCGGTGGTGATGGCCCGGGGTCACGACGTCGCCGGGGAGGTCGTGGCGATCAAGGAGGTCCTGGAGGACCGCCGACGGGCGATCGTCATCGGCCGGGCCGACGACGAGCGGGTTGCCGAGCTGGCCGACCATCTTCTCGACCAGCCGCTGCGGGCGGGGGATTCCGTGCTCATGGATCCCCGTTCAGGGCTGCTGCTCGAGCGCCTCGCCCGCCAAGAGGTCGAGGACCTGGTGCTCGAGGAGGTCCCGGACATCACCTACCGCGACATCGGCGGCCTCGACGCCCAGATCGAACAGATCACCGATGCCGTCGAGCTGCCGTTCCTGCACCGAGACCTGTACGAGGAGTACCGCCTGCCGGCGCCGAAGGGCATCTTGCTGTACGGCCCGCCGGGGTGCGGCAAGACGCTGATCGCCAAGGCGGTGGCCAACTCCCTGTCGAAAAAGGTCAGTGAGGTCACCGGACAACCCGCGGCCCGGAGCTACTTCCTCAACATCAAGGGCCCGGAGCTGCTGAACAAGTACGTGGGGGAGACCGAGCGCCAGATCCGACTGGTGTTCGAGCGAGCCCGGGAGAAGTCGGAGGAGGGGGTGCCGGTCATCGTCTTCTTCAACGAGATGGAC